>CASDZV010000001.1 GCA_949285905.1 uncultured Spirochaetales bacterium
AGATCAAGATTCTGCTGGAATTGGCACTAAGCGAACCAATTTTACTGCGTTTTAGGGCTTTATATGGCAAATAAAACGCTTTTTCGCTGTTTTTCATATCCACGGTGCAAAAAAGGATTAAAAGCAAAAATTCTTTCTGTTTGACGATGTCCTGATGCGACTTTAGACTGGAACTGATGAGTGCTTTCCGCTTTCAGGAGGTGTTTATGGAGCAGAATATAGGACTCTTCTATGGACTGTCATTCCTGACAGTCATCATAGCTTTTGCATTTGCCCTCTATCTTTACCTTTGGGTGAAGAAGATGAATGTCCAGAACAAGCGTATCGAGGAGATATCAAAGCTCATCAAGGAAGGAGCGAATACCTTTATGAGCCGTGAGTACCGGATTCTGGGGCTCTTCGCTCTGGTAGTCGCTCTCATCGTCTTTCTGATTCTTCCTACGCCCGTGTGGCATGGCAATGTGCTGTCAAATTTCTCGATGGCTCTTGCTTATATAGCTGGAACTGTGCTTTCTGCAATAGCAGGAAAGATAGGAATCATAGTAGCGACGCTATCGAACGCGAGAACTGCGGAGAGCGCGACAAAGGGTTTGAAGAGTGCCTTCCTCGTGGGTTTCCGCGGTGGTGCTGTCATGGGGCTGCTGGTCGTAGGCTGTTCACTTCTCGGTGTCACGGCAGTGCTTATGCTGACAGGTGATCCGACAATCCTCCTTGGCTTCTCTTTTGGAGCAAGCTCTCTGGCACTCTTTGCTAAAGCAGGTGGCGGAATATTCACGAAGACTGCAGATGTTGCTGCAGATCTCACTGGCAAGGTCGAACTTGGCATCCCGGAAGATGATCCGAGAAATCCAGCTGTTATTGCGGACAATGTCGGCGACAATGTCGGAGATGTCGCAGGCATGGGTGCAGACCTCTTTGACTCGAATGTCGCAGCGGCGGCTTCTGCGCTTGTTATTGCTGGGTCTCTTTCTGGCGGTGCCCTGAATAATATCTCAATGGTATTCTGCTACTCATTCCTCGGGCTTTTGTCATCATGCATCGGTATTGCCACAGCCAAGGTCGGCAAGAATGGTAATCCGACTCATGCGCTGAATTCCTCAACATATGTCACAACAGCTGTATTCTTGCTGCTTACAGCAATAGCTACTGCCGTCTTCCCTGGTTTTTCATGGCGTATATGGGGAGCCTCATCGGTCGGGCTTCTCGTTGGTGTGATTATCGGAATAACAACGGACTACTTCACAGATGATACGAAGCCTATTGTCCAGAAAGTTGCTCATGCATCCTCTTCCGGTCCTGCATTCACGATACTTTCCGGTGTCTCATATGGCTTTATATCTGCACTTCCGGCAATGATCGGCATCGCGATTTCCGCACTGGTTGCATATAAGCTCTGCGCGCCGATAGGGGAAGGTTATGCCATATTCGGCATTGCGATGGCAGCTGTCGGCATGCTCAGCATTGTCGGTATGATTATCTCGAATGACGCATATGGTCCCATCGTAGATAACGCAAGAGGATTGGCTGAGATGGGAGGGCTTGGAGAGGAGACAATCCGCACAGCCGATGAGCTGGATAGTGCTGGTAATACTGTAAAGGCTGTCACCAAAGGTTTCTCCATCGGAGCTGCCGGACTGACAGTCATTTCGCTTCTCGGAGCATTTATGTCAGAAGTGAACACAGCTCTTGCTGCAGCGGGAAGAGAAGCCATTACTGGTTTTGATATCATGGAACCTACAGTCTTCTTCGGAGTCCTGATCGGTGCGGCTGTTCCTGCTGTGTTCTCAGCGATGCTCATCCTCGGTGTTGACAGGAATGCAGAGCGTATGGTGCGGGAGATACATCGTCAGTTTGATGAGATAAAAGGCCTCAGAGAAGGTTCTGCAAGCCCTGATTATGGCCGCTGCATCGATATCGCGACAACCGGTGCGCTCAGAGAACTGGTACCTGCAGGGCTGATGGCTATTCTGATGACGTTGGCTGTTGGTTTTATCGGTGGGCCGGAGGCTATAGGAGGCTTCTTGCTTGGCAATATCGTGAGCGGTCTTCTCCTTGCCCTCTTCATGTCCAATGCAGGTGGTCTCTGGGACAACTCCAAAAAATATGTAGAGGCAGGTGCGGAAGGAGGAAAGGGCAGTGAGGCTCACAAGGCAGCTGTCATAGGCGATACAGTCGGTGACCCGTTCAAGGATACCGCAGGTCCTTCAATCAATACACAGATTACAGTTGTCTCACTTGTTTCCTCACTCTGCGCTGCAATCTTCGTTGCATTCTCTGTTTTCTGAGTCTTTTCTCCCTCTTTGGATACTGGTATTATCACGGAGGGAGAACAGATGGGCAGAAACCTTATCGTAGGGGACATCCACAGTCAGTATGGTCTTCTGATGGATGTCCTTTCTTTGGCATCTTTTTCACCTCAGGAAGACACACTTTACAGTGTTGGAGACCTGGCAGACCGGGGACCGGAGACTGTCCGTCTCATTCAGTTTCTCTCATCGCTTCCTTCATATAAGCCAGTATTCGGCAATCACGACATATGGCTCAGGGATTATCTTGTCTCAGGACTCTGCCCAAGAGACTGGATGGAAGAGAATGGCGGATTGCGGACCGTCAAGGATTTTATCCGTTCTGGCGTCGCAGAGAAAGAACGGGTCAGAATGGGGGAGTGGCTTTCGAAGGCGCCATATGTCCGCATTGAGGAAAAATACATCATCATGCATGGCGGAATCCCCCATGGCTGGTCGATGAAGGAGCTGGAGAAAATCGCCTCTCTTCCTCCTAGCACCATCGGATACGCTGGTATTGAGTATGAAGTCAAATCCCCTCTTATAAACCGCACATATCTGCAGAGCGCCATGGCTTTTGAAAATGGTGCGGATCCGGCAGTTCTGCAGTCCCCGTTAGAGACTGACAAGAAAATTTTCATCGGGCATACACCTCTTTTTTCACCATTCCATTCGGAACGTTATCATCTGACAGCTATTGATACAGGAGCTGGTCATGGAAAGCGGCTGACTCTGATGGATATGGACACGCTTGTCTATTGGCAGGCAGAGCATGAAGAATGATGAAACGTTCTTCTGTTAATGCTAAGATTGGGATATGAGTTATGAGAAAAAAGCTGTTATTATCGGAGGCGGCATTGCTGGTGTGCAGGCAGCTGTGACACTGAAAGGGATGTCTGTGACACTGATCTCTGATGAACCGTTTCTTCCATATTACCGCATGAGAATTGAGGAAGTACTGGGCGGAAAAGATCCGGAGACCCTTTATATGCATCCTCTCTCATGGTACGAGGAGCAAGGTATTGAATATGTCTCAGGCAGTGTTGCTTCTATCAGCAAGGGATCTGTATCGCTGACATCGGGAAAGACCATCTCTTACGATAAGCTCCTTATCGCAACAGGAAGCCAGGCGAGACGCTTGTCTCTTCCTGGTGGAAGAAAGGAGAGCTTCGTGCTCAGAACACTCGCAGATGCGCTTGCTTTGAGAGCATCGCTTGAAAAAGCTGATAGTTTCACAGTTATAGGTGGAGGTCTTCTTGGTCTGGAAGCTGCATGTTCTGTTGCAGAAGATTTCAGTATTCCTGTCAATGTCATCGAGACAGCGCCATATATACTGCCACGCCAGCTAGATGAGGAGTCTGCCGGTATTCTGCAGAAGAAGCTGGGAGAAAAGGGAGTTTCCGTTATTGTATCCGGCAATGTGGAGAGCGCAGATGATAAATATGTTTATCTCCAGGATAAAAGGAGAATCCCTTCTGCAGTTCTCTGTTTTTCTGTGGGAGTCAATCCATGTAAGGCCCTTGCGGAGAATGCAGGCATCAAGACAGACAGGGCAATTGTCATAAATCAGCATCTTGAGACATCGATGGAAAATGTCTATGCAGCAGGCGACGCGGCAGAGCTTGATGGCCACACTTTCGGACTTGCAATGCATGCGCGTGAGATGGGAATGGCCGCTGCGAGGTCAATGATGGGAGAAGATATCATATACACACCATCAGAACCTTCAGCGCTTTTGAAAATCGGAGGTGTTGATGTGGTTTCTCTAGGTTCTGTCGATGGTGACAAGCGCGTAGAGACTGATGGTGATAAACGACGTACCATATTTGTGAAGGATGGCATAGTCCGAGGGGCAGTGCTTATCAATGATAAAGCCTCAATGATGAAAGTGAAGACAATGATAGGACAGAAAGCATAAGGGAGGAAGTCATGGATGATTTAGAGAAAAGGGCGCTTGAGTACCATAGCAAGGATGGTATAGCGGGAAAGGTGTCTGTTGTCCCGACAAAACCATGCAAGACAGCAGAGGATCTGGCATTGGCTTATACACCAGGGGTTGCGAAACCGGTTCTGAAGATTGCAGAGAATGAGGAAGCTGCATATAGCTACACTTCCAAAGGCAATCTTGTTGCAGTTATCTCAAATGGTACCGCAATTCTCGGTCTTGGCAACAGGGGCGCGCTCGCATCGAAGCCTGTGATGGAAGGCAAAGGTGTTCTCTTCAAGAGGTTCGCGGATATCGATGTTTTCGATATCGAGATTGATGAGAAGAATCCCGAGAAACTTGTGGATATCATAGCCTCTCTGGAGCCAACATTCGGTGGTATCAATCTGGAGGATATAAAGGGGCCCGAGTGCTTCTATATCGAGCGAGAGCTTATTAAGCGTTGCAGTATTCCTGTATTCCATGACGATCAGCATGGTACCGCTATCATTGCGACAGCAGGCTTGATGAATGCAGCTGAAATCATAGGTAAGAATCTGTGTGATCTCCGTGTCGTTGTGAACGGAGCAGGTGCTGCGGGAATTTCCTGTGCCCGTATGTTCATAGCATCTGGTGTGAAGAAGGAGAATATCCTGATGCTCGACAGCAAGGGTGTTATCTATAAGGGCAGGGAAGGCCTGTCGGAGGAGAAGAGCTGGTTTGCTGCAGAGACTGATAAGCGCACACTCAGTGAAGCTGTTGACGGCGCTGATGTTTTCATGGGACTTTCAGTTGCGGGCTGTCTGTCTGGCGAGATGCTGAAGACAATGAATCATGATCCGATAGTCTTTGCAATGGCAAATCCCGATCCTGAGATCACATATGAGGAAGCTACAGCAACCAGAAGTGATGTGATTATGGCAACAGGACGCTCTGATTATCCTAATCAGATCAACAACGTGCTTGGCTTCCCGTTCATTTTCCGCGGTGCGCTTGATGTCAGAGCAAAGAGTATAACTGAGAATATGAAGATGGCCGCAGCGAAGGCACTTGCAGCACTTGCAAAGGAACCTGTGAGCGAAGAAGTAAAGAAGGCATACAATGGGCAGGATTTCTCATTTGGAAGAGATTACATTGTACCGAAACCGTTTGATCCACGGGTTATTGAGTATGAGGCAGTTGCAGTGGCAAAGGCTGCATGTGAAGATGGTGTTGCTGCCAAGCCTATTACTGACTGGAATGGTTACAGAGCCCAGCTGAGAGAGAGAATGAGCAAATACTGGTAATAATTCTATTTAAAAAGGCTACCAACCATAGGTAGCCTTTTCCATGCCCCGGATTTCTGATTTTCCATGGGGCCAACGTATCTTTTAAGTCGTCTCCACGACTGCCTGGATACATTTCGGGGGTATCGTAGGCTTGCCCCATCGGATCTTTCTTCCGACTTTGTTCTTTGTCGCTTTCCTGCGACTCTCCAGGAGCTTCAGGGTGCTCCTAAAACTTTTTCCTTGCAGGAGTTACCTTCCTGCCTTACAGCTATACGCTACCATCGGATTTGCCAGCTGTCAACAAAAAGTTTTCTGGCTCTATACAGATAATATCTGGCAATATCTGGCAAACAGAAGCCTCCTGAGAAGGAGGCACTGAGACATTTTCCATCGGGGGGATTGATATTAACTAAACAATAATCCTTTTTAGTAATGTTTGAGAATCCCCCTTTGCTAATTTTTTCATCCTTAGAGAATTAGTTGGTTTTCTACAAGTCGCTATCTTTGCTATTTTTCCCATTTTTTCATCTTTTTCTCTGCAGAATTTGACCAGACAGAGGGTTTATTGCGTATACCTTACAGGAGCCATTGAGCTCCGGAGGAGGAGAAATGGCAGAATTGACAGCTGCGGAGACGAATGACTGCATAAGACGCATAACGATGGAGGACCATGAGTTCTTCGCCCTCTGCATGA
>CASDZV010000002.1 GCA_949285905.1 uncultured Spirochaetales bacterium
AGAGATTCCTCGCTACTCCAGTGCAGAGGAGCCTTACCGAAGATTATCTGCACACCTGGTCTGGGGCATTCGCCCCTTGCCAGTCTTTGATTCATCTTACAGGACCAGCCTGTAAGTTTCCTCAAAGAGAATTTTATGAAAGTGAAGAACCCTCTGCTGAGGGAAGCACTGAGAAAAGTGAAAGGAGAAGGACTGGTAGAGCCGACGACAAGCATCATCAGGCAGAGAGGTAGGGCAGAGGGAATCGAAATCGGAAGAGAAGAAGGCCTGGCAGTAGGCAGATAGGATGAGAAGCTTTCAATCGCCAGAAAACTTCTGATCCGCAAAATGTCTCTTGATGAAACTGCTTCCATCACAGGTCTTGCTGTGGAAAAGGTTGCAGAGATTGCTGCAGCTCTTTGATCGTTCTGCGAGTACATTGATCCTTTTTACTAGGATTGTCAGAAATATGGATCATCTGGATAATAGTCTTCAGGAGAGAGCAAGTGAAAACCGTAGATATCTACACAGATGGTGCATGTTCAGGGAATCCCGGCCCAGGGGGATGGGGTGCAATACTTAAATATGGAGATATTGAGAAGGAGATATCAGGAGGAGAGGAACTGACGACAAATAACCGTATGGAACTCTTGTCCGCAATCTCTGCGCTCTCTCTTCTCAAGGAGCCTTGTGCTGTCAATTTGTATTCTGATTCAAAATATCTTGTTGATTCAGTAACTAAAGGATGGGTTTTCTCCTGGGAGAAGATGAACTATGTGAAGAAAGGGAAGCCTGTTCCTAATACAGATCTCTGGAAGCGTCTTCTTATTCTCATCAGAAAACACTCTGTTACATTCATATGGGTTAAAGGTCATGCAGATAACCCCTATAACAACCGCTGTGATGAGCTTGCAGTCAATGAATGGAAGAGAATCAAGAGGTAGAATCAGCTGCAGCAGCAGACGCTGCTTTTGAATGCTCGTTCAGAATCTCAAGAGGCATGTAGAGTTCAGGCGGCACTGTCCATGGCTTTTCGTCATCTTTGCGTACAGGAGCACTGCTTCCTGATGGTGCGATTGCCTTGAAAAACTCACTTGATGAGGAGAGTGTTCTGAGCGCTTCCTGATTCTTCGGGTCATGGCGGAGAATCTCTCTGGCTACAGCTTCCGCATCCTTGGCTCTTCCAAATGCATTGTAATGTGCAAGGAGTGTTGAGCGTATAGTTTCATTGCCTTCATCGAATGCAAGAATCTCCTTGAGAGTGTTCTCATAGCTGTAATACCTGTGCTCTTCGCGGAGTATATATGCTTTCAGATAAAGAAATCTCAGCGCCTCAGGATACAGCTCCAGCGCTTCATCTGCAGTTGCCATTGCCTTCTCATAGTCTCCGGCTTCAAGGTATGAGTATGCAAGGTTGTAATAGAGCGAGAATGCGTCTCCCTTATTCAGGCCTCTCTCATAAATCTCAGCGGCTTCCAGTCCGGCATAGCGCGTTCCTTCCCTGATATACTCATCAGCGATTTCGCTGGGAGTTGTGCAGGAAAGAATGAGCAGCAGAGTAGCGATGATTATCAGCAGTCTTCTCACTTGATTACCTGTTTCCTCCCTGCTTGTTTATCATATTTTGCTTCTCTTTGCATCTCCCCTCGTCGCTTCTTTTAAGCGGAAAGCCCTGTTTTGGATGTAAAGGCATGGGTATTCTGCTATACTGGGAGGCAGAGGTGAAAAATGAATATTGTACTTCTTGGCCCTCCAGGGGCAGGCAAGGGCACTCTTGCAGCATTGCTGAAGACTGAACTGAATGTACCGCATATTTCCACAGGAGATATCTTCCGCTCGAATATCAAGAATGGGACTGAGCTTGGAAAGAAAGTCCAGGGCATTCTTGCATCCGGCGGTCTTGTTCCTGATGAGGTCACTATCGAGATGGTGCGCGACAGGCTCGGACATGATGACACAGCATCCGGCTATATTCTCGATGGTTTCCCGCGTACTATCAAGCAGGCGGAGGCCCTTGATGAGATGGACACGCTCGATGCTGTCATCAATTTTGTGCTCTCAGATGAGGAAGTCGTCAAAAGACTTTCCGGACGGCGCCTTGCTCCATCGACAGGGAAGATTTATCACATCATAACAAATCCTCCAAAGCGCGAAGGCTATGATGACGAGACTGGAGAGAAGCTTATACAGCGCGATGATGACAAGCCAGAAGCTATCATGCATCGTCTGGAAGTCTACAGGAATGAGACAGCACCGCTCATCGATTATTACAGAGCTAAGGGCAATATCATTGATATCGATGCATCTCCGTCTCCTGAGGAAGTCCTCAGGTCGGTAATTGCATCAATTAAGGCTTGATTTGAATCAAATTTGCCTCTGGCTGTTGTAAAATAGTACAGAGGCAAAGCAATGAAAGCATTCTTTTTCTATTCAGAACCATTTGTAAAACCGCTTTTCCCGAAAAAAGGCGAAAGTGTTCTTTTCTCTATAGCTTTTTCACGCACCCCGGAGTGTGTCTTGTTACGTATAGATGGAGATAATGGACTCCTGTCGACTTATGAAATGAGAAGCAGCGGATTTTTTAACAGGGCCTCTCTCTTCTCCGTTTCCGCTCCAGTTGCTGAAACTGGCGATAATGTTCATTTCTTCTTTGCATTCATCTGCGGCGGCAAAAGCTGGTATTATTCAAAATCTGGCATTAGCCGGAACACTCCTAAGCTTTCAGACAGGTTCGAGATTATCCCATCTCTGGATGCTCCGGAATGGGTCGGAAGGTCAACTTGCTATCAGATATTCCCCGACCGCTTCGCAAGAGGTGACGAGAATCTGGGAGCAAGGGAAGGCGAGTACGAGTTTGATGGCGGCCGTGTTACTACACCTGATTTTGATAGCATTCCTAAGCCTTTTTCTGAGGCAAGGTGTCTCGATTTCTACAATGGAGACATTCCTGGGATAATCAGCAAACTGCCATATCTTAAAGAGCTTGGCGTCACTGCGCTTTATATCAATCCGATATTCACCTCGCGCACTGTCCATAGATATGACACAGTCGATTTCTTCTCTGTCGATAGAAAACTCGGTGGGGATGAAGCGTATATCGCGCTTATCTCAAAGGCCCATGAGATGGGTATCCGTATTATCCTGGATATCTCAATCAACCATACAGGAACGGAAGCTTTGTGGTTCAGGAAAGCCATCGAGGATCCTGATTCAGAAGAGCGTGCCTATTATTACTTCGATGAAGGAAACGTGAGGTACTGGCAGGGAGTGAAGACACTGCCGCAGCTCAATTATAATTCAGCGCAGCTCAGGGAGGCGATGTACCGTAATCCGGATTCAGTCATGCAGAAGTATATCAAGCCTCCGTTCTCGCAGGATGGATGGCGCCTCGATGTCTCTCCGGAAGTCGGCAGGTCAGGACGCGATCAGCTTACAAAGGAAGTCTGGAAAGAGGTGAGGAAGTGTCTTAAATCTGTCAGCAATGAGCTTTATCTTGTCGGTGAGGACTGGGATGACAGCAGAGAATATATGACAGGAGACATGTGGGATGCCACGATGAACTACTATGGTGTTTCACGTCCGCTACGTTCCTGGATGGGGGAGCGGGACCGCTTCCTGACCCCAGGCTGGGGACATGATCCTGCCAGGGAGGCTGGATGGAGCGCTGAAGAGACAGTAAAAGCGATCTCAGATGCCATAGCTTCTGTTCCTGATCAGAGCGCATTTTTCCAGATGAATCTTATCGACAGCCACGATACGCCGCGTCTTCACAACAATAAGGCATTATTCAGCAGGAATATCTACATCGGAGTTGTTCTGGCTTATTTCTCACTCCCTGGAATGCCTTCAGTCTATTACGGAGATGAGAATCTGCTGTCAGGTGAGATGGGGTCTGTTGAAGCATCGCGTTATCCTATGGACTGGAATGAGGATCATTGGGATATGGCTGCGCATGAAGCGTATCAGAAAATGTCCCAGCTGAGAAAGATGAATTTCTTTCCATATTCAGCATTCAGCATTGAAGCGCTGGATGAGGATGCGTTTGCTATCAAGAGAGTCTCTCAATCTGTCGCAGCTGTTGCTATCATAAACAAATGCGCTAGAGAGCGGACAGTCACGATGAGTCTTTTCGCTCTTCCTGACGGCGATGTATCAGTTTATTACGGGAATGGAAGGGCGCATATCGAGAATGGAAGTCTTGTAGCAGAACTTGATAAAGAATCGAGCATTGTGTGCCTCCTTACCGATCACGGGCTTGAAAAATACTCTTGATACATTTTCGCTATTTCCAGAATAATAGGCCAAGGAGCAATTCATGGCCTATTTTTACAAGGATCTTTCCCGCACATTCAGCGAGTATCTTCTCGTCCCCGGATATTCTTCATCAGAATGCATTCCCTCAAATGTCTCATTGAGAACACCTCTTGTGAAATTCAGGAAAGGTGAGGAGCCGAGACTTCATCTCAATATTCCGATGGTCAGTGCCATCATGCAGGCTGTCTCTGGCGAGAAGATGGGAGAAGCACTTGCAAGAGAGGGTGGTGTTGCGTTCATCTACGGCTCACAGAGTGCTGATGATGAGGCTGCGATGGTGAGGAAGGTCAAATCATTCAAGGCCGGCTTTGTTGCCTCGGACAGCAATCTGAAACCTACAGATACGCTTCAGGATGTTCTTGATCTGACAAAGCGCACAGGGCATTCAACAATCGCAGTCACATCAGATGGCACGCCATCTGGAAAACTTGAAGGTGTTGTCACATCCCGTGATTACCGTGTTTCCAGAATGAGTCCGGATACAGTTGTAAGCACGTTCATGACACCGTATGAGAAGCTTATCAAAGGAAAGGAGGGCATTACCCTTTCAGAGGCTAATGACATCATCTGGGAACATAAGCTCAATCAGCTGCCGATAGTTGATGATTCCGGCCGTCTTACTTCCTTCGTATTCAGAAAAGACTATTCTCTCCACAAAGAGAATCCGAACGAGCTTCTTGATTCTGCAAAGCGCTATATCGTTGGTGCTGGAATAAATACAAGAGACTATTCTGAGCGCGTTCCTAAGCTTGTGGATGCCGGGGCCGACGTACTCTGTATCGATTCTTCTGAAGGTTTTTCGGAGTGGCAGAAGCGTACTCTCGAATGGATAAGGGCAGAGTATGGCGACTCTGTGATGGTAGGAGCGGGCAATGTCGTTGACCGTGATGGATTCAGATTCCTTGCTGAGTGCGGTGCAGACTTCGTTAAAGTCGGTATCGGCGGCGGATCCATCTGTATTACACGCGAGACAAAAGGCATCGGCAGAGGGCAGGCAAGTGCGCTTATCGAGGTGGCAGAAGCAAGGGATGAGTACTTTAAGGAGACTGGTATCTATATTCCTGTCTGCTCAGATGGTGGCATTGTCTTTGATTATCACATCACTCTCGCTCTTGCGATGGGTGCGGATTTCGTGATGCTCGGCCGTTATTTCGCACGTTTCGATGAATCACCTTCTCATCTTGTGAACATCAATGGGAATTATCTGAAGGAGTACTGGGGAGAGGGTTCTCAGAGGGCAAGGAACTGGCAGCGCTATGACCTTGGTGGAGACCGGAAGCTTTCATTCCCTGAAGGTGTGGATTCATACGTTCCGTATGCAGGCTCTTTGAAGGATAATGTCTCGCTTACAATTTCCAAAATCAAATCAACGATGTGCAACTGCGGTGCTTTGAGCCTGTCTGAACTGAGAGAGAAGGCAAGGCTTACAGTTGTGAGCGCGACCTCCATCAAAGAAGGTGGCGCTCATGATGTGATACTGAAAGAGCGTGATCAGTTCTCTGTCAAATGACTCAGTTGAGCTTTGGGCTCTTGTACTTCCTGTTGACAACGTAGATACCGGCACAGACAAGGAGAAGTGCAAGAAGCTTGTTGATCTGCAGTGCCTGTTCGACCTCTCCCAGGAAGATTGCGGATAGAAGAACACCAAAGAGCGGCGTCATGAAATTGAATATCGAAACACGGCTTACGGGGTTATTCTTCATGAGGATACCCCATACTGTGTATGCGACAGCGGAAATCATTGCCATATACAGCAGGAGAATATAAGCAGGGACGCTGGAGACAAGATTGATTCTTCCTCCAAGAGCAAAGCCTGCAATCATCATCACAAGGCCCCCGATGATAAACTGATATCCAGAGAGCATTACAACGCTGAAACGTGCTGAGAACTTCTTCACAAGAATTCCGGAGACTGCAAGGGATACAGCTGACATAAGGACAAGGAATTCGCCGTTGAGCGCGAAATGGAAAGATGTGCCACCTCTGAACGAGACATTCATGACAATGACGCCCAGAAGTCCCATTATGCAGCCTATGATTTTAGGAAGTGTGAGCTTCTCGTATCTGAAGAGCAGACTTGCTAAAAGAATGGAGAAGAATCCTGAAGTCCCGGAAAGAATTGTTCCTGTTACTCCGCTTGTATGTGCCAGTCCCACATAGAAGCAGAAATACTGGATCATTGTCTGCGCAAGAGAGAGGATGATAATTGAAGGGAAAGAGCCTTTCTCTGGCTTTATGAACTGTCCTGCCATCAGAGACTGGAATATTATAATTAGTATCCCTGCAAGGAAGAACCTTATTCCAGCAAAGAGGATGATTGAAAGTGTGTCTGCACTGTCAATTCCGAAAATCTCATAACCGACCTTGATTGCAGGAGTTGCGCTTCCCCACAAAAAGCAGCAGAGCATTGCAAGGAAGAATACAACCGGCAGATCAGTGAGGCTAGCTTTTCTGTTCATATGAACCGCCAATATAAATAATAATAGCCGGTACAAGACCGGCTTAATGGAGGATACAAGGATTGAACTTGTGACATCTTGCTTGTAAGGCAAGCGCTCTCCCGCTGAGCTAATCCTCCGAACGGAAGCTACATTACCATAGATTGGATCTTGATGCAAGCGTTCTGCAGGAATTTCATATTTCGCTATGCTGATTCACTGCATTGATGAGAAACACCCTCAGAAGACAGTAAAGACTGTTGTCTTGCTGCTTGTCTGACTTTCTTCTGTAGCAAATTACCGTTTTCTGCGTTAATCTTTGACTGGAGGAAACGTGGCTGACACAATCATCATATCATTCTTCATTTATTCATTTCTCGGCTATCTCTGTGAAGTCGTTTACTGTTCAGTGCCGCAGAAGAGATTTGTGAACAGGGGATTCCTGTATGGTCCTTATCTTCCTATATACGGTTTCGGATCGCTGATAGTCACTGTCTTCCTTGATCCGCTGAAGCGTTATCCTGCTGCTGTATTTCTTTTTGCATTTGTTCTGACATCAGCACTTGAGTACTTCACGTCATGGCTTCTTGAAAAACTCTTCTCTGTCAAACTCTGGGATTACTCTAAGCATAAAGTGAACATCAATGGCAGGGTATGTCTTCTGAACTCAACGCTCTTTGGTCTTCTCGGTCTTGTAGCAGAGTATCTGGTACAGCCATTTGCTGAGGATATTCTTTCCTCCATTCCGCCTCTTTATCTGCATTATGCAGCTACACTCATTGTCGCAGTTGTGTCTGCTGACACCGCATTGTCTGTAATGAAGATGAAGGCATTCAAGGATGCTCTCAGGGAAATCAGAGCGCTCAGAAGCGAAGCCGAAGAGCGTCTCAGGACACTTCAGGGAGAGGGGAAGGCAGAACTTGCTGCAGAGCTCAGAGCACGCTTTGAAGCGTCTATCGAGCGTTATCGCAAGAGCGTCAGGCCATCTGCTGTCAGAATCATCAGAGCCAACCCTTCAATTTCTGCACGTAGTGCTGAAGTGCAGAAGCAGCTCGATATCATCAGTCAGTGGGCGCGTGAGAGAAAAGCTCTCAGAGCGCAGTATCATAAGGACAGGGAAGCTATGGACAAAGCAGCTCTTGATAAGATAAAAGAAATCCGTCATGACTGATTTCACTAGTGTTAACAATGCTGTTCAGCAGAAAAAAAGCGGTGTTACGCTTGTAGCTGTATCCAAGTTCCATCCATATGAAGCTGTAATGGAAGCTTACAGCCAGGGTGCACGCATCTTCGGTGAGAACAGAGTACAGGAGATGAGGGAGAAGTTTCCGCCAAAAGGAGAAAGACCGGATGGCATGAAGGTTTACCTCATCGGTCAGCTTCAGCGCAATAAAGTGAAGAAAGCAATTGAATGGGCGGATAGAATCGAGAGCGTTGACAGTATACCTCTTCTCGATAAGATCGAAGCCGAGTGCACGGCACTTAATACTGATATAGAGATACTTTTTGAGTTCAACAGCTCTGGAGAGGAGCAGAAATCCGGATTCAGGAGCGAAGAAGAGCTTCTTGCAGCTGTGGACCATCTCAGTGACTGTCCTCATATAATACTTAAAGGTATAATGACTATAGGGCCGCTTGGTGGTGATGAGGAGAGAAACCTGCTGGCATTCAAACGGACAAAGGCTCTTTACGATGATGTGAGGAAAACGCATCCTGAAGCTGCTGTGCTTTCAATGGGTATGTCTGCTGATTGGAAGACAGCACTTGAGTGCGGCTCTGATGAGGTCAGGATAGGAACAGCTATATTCGGGGAACGGATTTACAGATGAAGAAAATCATTGCATGCATTCTTATATTCCTTACACTTCTTGGACCCGCATACTCGGATCCGATTGAGTATGAGTATGAACCATATGAAAGGGAGGAGTTCCCGATCTGGTCACTGGAGCTCAGACGTGCCGAGACAATATTCTTCGGTTCCCTCGTTCTTACATTCCCTCTTGCTATGGGAATATACTCACTGGCATCGAATCTGGGCATGCCTACACCAAGCGAGGACTATCAGAGGGTGCTGCAGCAGGCGCTTATCGCGGGTGGTCTTTCACTGGTTATCGCGGGAACGGACTGGATCATAGGAAAGGTCAGCGGTGATTAGACATCACGTATACGATCATACAGTAACGGAAGCAGGCCGGCTTGATGCAGTCGTCTCTGCAGGTCTCTCAATACCTCGTTCTGTTTTTTCACTTTCTTCTGCAGTGATACTGCTCAATGGGAAGTGTGTTAAGAAGAGCGCTAAGGTGAAAGAGGGGGACAATGTTCATATCGAGTATGATGAGGATGTTTTTACAGGTCTTGAAGGTGAGGATTTGCCTCTATGCGTTCTGTATGAAGATGACTGTATTCTCGTGATTGACAAAGAACAGGGTATGGTCGTACACCCCGGTTCAGGTGTCAGTCATGGCACAGTCGTAAATGCTCTCATATCTCGCTATGGCGATGATTTCGCTTCTTCCGATGATGAGAGACCCGGTATTGTGCACCGCCTTGATAAAGACACATCAGGCGTGATGATTATCGCAAAGACGCCGGATGCTCTCTCTGCATTGCAGTCACAGTTTGCTGAGCACACTACTGAGAAACATTACCTTGCAATCGCGAAGGGCTGCTTCGCACCAGAGCATGGGATGATCGAGAGCAATATAGAGCGTGATCCAAGAGACAGGAAGAAGTTCAGAGCAACTGACTGCATAGAGAAAGGTAAGCGAGCGCTTACTGAATACAGAGTAAATGAAGTCCTCAACGGATATACTCTTCTTGATGTTGAGATACATACAGGCAGAACGCATCAGATCAGAGTGCATCTCAGCTCTATTGGCCATCCAATCCTTGGCGATCCCCTCTATGGCGTACATGACCCCAGATACCCTGAAGCGACACTCATGCTTCATGCTCATTCTCTCAGTATTACTCACCCTCTGACAGGGGTGCGCATGAGCTTCTCATCCCCGCTTCCTCGCCGTTTTGAAGAAATAATGCAAAAACTCAGAGCTTAGGCTTATCAAACAGTCCGAGCTCTGATTCATACTGCAGTAGGTCCTGATTGAGCATTTTCTCTATTCTCAGTTTTGTCAGTGCACCATGGCCGGGGTAGACAAGTGCTGTCTCATCAAGTGGCAGGACCTTCATTTCAAGAGACCTTATCAGAAGCGCGCGTTCTACAAAGCTGTGTGTTGATGCAATGGATCCTGAGAGTAGCGTGTCTCCTGTGAATATTGCAGAGTTGTCAACAAGATACACAAGTGAATCATATGAATGTCCTGGTACGTGAAGTGCTTTTACAGGAAGTGTTCCTATATTCTTTGTCTCGCCGTCTTTGAACTGCTCTGTCATGAATCCATTGATTACAGCTTCATATGCATAAACTTTAGGATTATAAATCTTCATTAATGTTCCAAGTCCGGCTGTGTGAGATGAATGACGATGCGTGATGAGAACAGCTGTAAGATTGACTGAGAAGTTCTCAATCATCTCCAGAAGTTCTTTATCAACATGAGCAGGATCGACAATTATCCCGTTCCTGTCATCATCGATGATCAGATAAACATTCGAAAGTCCTTCTGCTGAGAAGTGCGGCATTATTCTCATCTTCCCTCCTTCCCTAGATATGCTGCTTCAGGATTCGAATACTTCATGGAAACACCTTTTGTGGAAACAGAGCGGAAGCTTGTGCGCTTCAGATTGCAATCCTCTAAGGACGTATTCACCAGGTGCGAAAGCGAGAAGTTGCTATAGTAGAAGTCATTCGATGAGAAGTTGCAGCCCTCTGTCTCGATTCCCATGAAATTGGAGTGAATGATGACAGAATCATTTATTGTGGTATCAATGAACTTTGATCCAGAGAAAACATTGTATCTCCCTTCGATTCCTCTGAATGTGCAATGAAGAAAGAGGCAGAAGTCGAAGAAGCTTGAAAGAAGAATAGTGTTAGTGAATGTACAGCTGTCGAAAACGCAGAACGAGAAGTTCATACCTGTAATGCGGAGTCCATCACGAGTATCCACAGAACGGAAATCTGCTGCGGTTATGGATAAGTCCCTGATTGCATGATCATATATCAATGCGTTATCGACAACTGCCTTCTTCTCATCTTTGTCAGGTGAATGATGATAGCAGAAATCACCCCCATTAAAGGTGTATGCGGTGCATCCTGGATTCTGACAGCGTTTAAGCGAGAACATATGAAAATACTCTTACAGTCCATGATATTAGTCAATGCAATACTTGGATGATATCAATGTAGATTATAATAATATGATTTAATGTTATTTAAGCGGATGATTTTACCTATTCACATTTTAGATCAATACATATATTTGATATCTTCAAATACAAACAAATTAATTTCATGGTTTAACTGATTAATATTATATATTAATAACAACTAAACATATATAAACTATATTAAACTAAATAATTTTTATATTCATTGAACATTTGAAATTTTGTGCAAATAAAATCATAAATTCACGAAATTCTTGAAAATTAACCTTGACAAATCAATACCGGGGGGGGTAGGCTTTGTATTAGAAAATTTGGAGGAGAGGATTGATATGAAGAAAAC
>CASDZV010000003.1 GCA_949285905.1 uncultured Spirochaetales bacterium
AGAGATTCCTCGCTACTCCAGTGCAGAGGAGCCTTACCGAAGATTATCTGCACACCTGGTCTGGGGCATTCGCCCCTTGCCAGTCTTTGATTCATCTTACAGGACCAGCCTGTAAGTTTCCTCAAAGAGAATTTTATGAAAAAAGTAGTTCTGATACCTGATTCATTCAAGGGAACGATGTCGAGCGGGAAAATCATCTCAATCATGGAAGAACGTATACTTTCGTATCATCCGGATGCCCAGATTGTATCCATTCCTGTCGCAGATGGCGGGGAAGGCTCTGTAGATGCATTCCTCACAGCACTCGGCGGAGAGAAGGTACATGTCAGGACAAAGGGACCATGGGGAGAGGATATTGATAGCTTCTATGGCATGCTGCCTGACAGGACCGCAGTCATTGAAATGGCGGCCTCTGCAGGACTGCCGCAGGTCGGTGACAGGAAAGATCCATCGAAAACGACGACATATGGTGTTGGCGAGCTTATTCTTCAGGCTGCGAAAGATGGCGCAAAGAGGCTTGTCATAGGGCTTGGAGGAAGCGCAACCAATGATGCAGGATGCGGAGCTGCTGCTGCATGCGGTGTCTCGTTTTATGACAAGGACGGGAATACATTCACTCCTGTAGGTGAAACACTGGACAGAATTGCACGTATCGATACATCAACTCTCGATGAATCGGTGAAAACTCTCCCTATAACAGCTATGTGTGATATCGACAATCCATTCTACGGTCCTACCGGAGCTGCGCATGTATTCGGCCCGCAGAAGGGTGCCGACGAAGCGATGGTGGAAATGCTCGACGACAAGATGAAGAGTCTGGCTTCCGTGATAGAAGCAAACCTCGGCATCAAGCTGCAGGAAGTTCCGGGAAGCGGAGCTGCTGGAGGAATGGGAGGAGGCATGAAAGCTTTCTTCAACGCAAAGATGCAGATGGGAATCGATGCTGTTCTGGAAATAACAGGCTTCGAGACTCTGGCAGAGAATGCGGACATGATCTTCACCGGAGAGGGTAAGATTGATACCCAGTCGCTGAGAGGAAAAGTCGTCATCGGCGTCGCAAGAAAGGCAAAGAAGATGGGAATCCCAGTCATTGCTGTTGTCGGTGATATCGGGGACGACATCGAAGAGGCATACAGCGAAGGCGTTACTGGCATATTCAGCACAAACAGAGTCGCTGTCCCCTACAAGGAAGCAAGGACAAGAGCTGAAAGCGATATGCGCCTGACTATGGACAACATTCTCAGATTCATGTGCAGCATGGGAATGTGATTGCACATAGACAATGATATGCTGCAGGGGATATCATCACCTGCGTTATGAAAATCCTGTTGCAGCTATCATTGCTGTTTATCCTGACAATTACCGGAAATTCAATCTCCGCACTTCTTCCATTTCCGTTTCCAGGCACATTGATTGCAATGTTCCTGATGCTCCTTCTTCTGGGAACGGGAATAGTGAAAGAGAATCAGATAACGGAGACTGCAGATTTCTTCACGCGTTATATGGCTATGTTCTTTGCCCCTGCCGGAGTAGAGATTATAGAGAATCTTGAACTCATGAAGACTGCATGGCTGCCGGTGGTCATCATTGCGCTTGTCTCACTTTTTACAACGTTTCTGGCTGCTGCGAAGGCTGTGGAACTCACGGAGTTCATCATCAGCGGGAAGAAGGAGAGCGCATCATGAAAAGCCTTATAACTGAAAGTCCGATGTTCGGCATCACAATCACGATCCTCAGCTATTACATTGGAATGAGAATAAACAGGAAGATGGGAAAAGCCATATTCAATCCGCTTCTCATTGCAGAAGTAATAATCATCGCAACCCTGCTTGTTTTCCGTATTCCGTTCTCCGCATACAACAGCGGAGGCAGCTTCATAAACATGTTTCTGGGACCGATCACAGCGCTTCTTGCATATTCAATCTACAGAAAGCGCAAACTTGTCGGAGAGCATTTTGCATCGATTATCGCAGGAACCGTAGCAGGAAGCATCACATCGATAATCACAATTGTGCTGATGGCGAAATTCATGGGGCTGGATGAGACACTCTCCTATTCGCTTCTCCCAAAGAGCGTGACGGCACCTATTGCTGTTGCGATTTCCGAGTCACTGGGAGGAATAAGGTCCCTTACTGTCATCACGCTTCTTATAACAGGTGTCGCTGGCAACATTCTGGCACCCTTCATGATACGCATCTTCCGCGTACGGAACAGGATTGCACAAGGCGTGGCCATAGGGACCGCAAGTCATGTTGTCGGCACATCGAAAGCAATGGAGATGGGAGAAGACATAGGTGCTATCAGCAGCATTGCCCTGACATTCTCAGGCATCGTCACTGCTGTCATCACCCTGCTGCTCTTCTGAACGCGGGAAAAGAGGTGTTGAAAGATACCTGTCACCGCTGTCAGGGAAGATAGCGACAATTGTCTTGCCTTCATTCTCGCTTCTTCTGGCAACTTCGACCGCAGCTGAGAGCGCAGCTCCGGAAGAGATTCCTACAGAGATACCTTCTTTCCTGCAGAGCAGACGTCCCATATTGTAGCTGTCGTTATCGCTGACTGCAATTATTTCATCAAGAATGGATGAGTCAAGGACACCGGGCACAAACCCCGCCCCTATTCCCTGAATACCATGCCGTCCGCTCCTGCCAGAAGAAAGAACAGGAGATGACAAAGGCTCCACAGCGACAACTGAAAGAGAAGGAATATGGGATTTCAGATACCTCCCGGTACCTGTAATCGTTCCTCCAGTCCCTACACCGGCAACCAGAAAATCCACATGTCCCTCTGTGTCTGCAAAGATTTCAGGACCGGTGGTTTCTTCATGCGCTCTGGCATTTGCATGGTTTGAGAACTGATCAGGAATAAATGATCCGGGTATTTCAGAAGCAAGTTCGCTCGCCTTCCTGATTGACCCTCCCATGCCCTCAGAGGCAGGAGTGAGAACAAGCTCTGCTCCATAGCCGAGCATCAGGCGCCGTCTTTCCTCAGACATGCTTTCTGGCATCACGATTATAGTACGATAGCCTCGCTGTGCTGCAATGGAAGAAAGAGCGATACCTGTATTGCCAGATGTCGGCTCTATGATAACACCGCCCTCTTTCAGCTTTCCCCGTCTCTCAGCATCTTCAATCATATACCTCGCGGCCCTGTCTTTTGCAGAACCTGTCGGGTTAAGATACTCAAGTTTGGCAAGTATCCTTGCTTTCAAGGAAAAAGACTTCTCGATATGCACTAGCTCAAGAAGAGGGGTTCTGCCAATCAGATCAGTTGCACTTCTGTAAATACCCATACCACCTCCTATGACATTCTGAGCGGTCTCACTTTGACATCAGGCCGCTGCATTATGACCATCGAGCATGGAGGGATATCATCCTTGATCCATGCGCTGGATGCTATGATCGAATCATGGCCCACAGTGATGTCCCCGAGAATCGTGGCATTGGCATAGACTGTGACATTATCTTCAAGCGTAGGATGACGCTTCGCTCCTTCAAGAAGTACTCCGCAGCCTTTCTTTGGAATTGAAAGCGCTCCGAGAGTAACACCCTGATAGAGTTTAACATGGTTTCCTATGACAGATGTCTCGCCGATGACAACACCTGTGCCATGATCTATGAAAAAGCTCTCACCAATCTTCGCACCCGGATGGATATCAATACCGGTACGGGAATGCATCACTTCATTCATCATTCTGGGCACTAGAGGAATATTCTCCTGGAACAGAAGGTGTGCGGTGCGGTGCATCACAAGCGTCCTTAGTGCAGGATAGCACAGGACTACCTCACGCACGCTACGTGCGGCAGGATCACCTTCAAATCCAGCTTGGGCATCAAGGGAAAGAAGTTCCTTCAGGCGCGGTATACTTGCAAGGAATATATCCATAACCCGTCTTGCTTCCCTGCTGCAATCCTCTTCGCTTCTCTCTGGATTCTCAAAATGCAAAGCGGATGCAACTGAACGCAGCATGATACTTCCGGCTTCTGTTGCTGCTGCTTCAGCATCTACTGCACTGATGGGAAAGAAGACATGCAATAAAAGCCTCTCAAGCCTTCCAATATTCTCTGGAGAAGGAGGCAGAAGAAGCGGAGACTGAGACAAGAAAACAAATGAACCAAATTGTCTTTCCATGAAGGGATTATGCGCTTTCTGAAAGAATATGGCCACAGTCAGACCGTGGCCACTTCATCATTTCAGGAAATCTTTACGCTCGGGAGTGAAGATATCGAGCATCACACCCTCTTCAAGGCACACAGCGCCATGCACGACATTCGGTTCCTTATATGTCGTGTCACCAGGTCCGACAACAATCTTCTTTCCGCCGATTGTGAATTCGAACTTACCTGAGATGATATAGGAAATCTGCTCATGCGGATGGCTATGAGGAGCACCTACTGCACCGGTTGCAAAGTGCATCTCACAGACCATAAGGTTCTCAGAGTGTGCAAGGATTTTTCTCGTTACACCCTCCCCTGCCGGAAGCGCAGGAGAATCGCTGTTATAGAAAGCATTCTGTATTTCAGACATTTTGTCCTCCGCTTTAGAATATACGATGCCGCACGAGCTGAAACAAGCATGAAGAGCCAAAATATATTTGATAGCGATGAGATAGACAGCCTCTCGCAGTAACGGGAAGGCCAACGGCTCCATAGCATTGCTCCGCGCCATCCACAATCTATCCATCTCTGATTACCACTGGCAAAAGCACATCATGCTTAACGCACAATCATCTGCAATATTTGTTGTTTCCGGAATGAAAGTAACAGGCCTGGAGAGGAAGAAGAATCAGAGGAACTCTGGGACCAGTGTCACACCGAAAGCTTCTGCAAGTACCCAGAACTCATCATCGGTGATTGACGACCGTGCCTCCAAATGAGAAAGTAAGCTGATGAAAAGATTTCTGATAGCAATATTATTATCCATATTTCTTGTGACAACCTCGTGCAGTGCAAACACCGCCCATTCAGACAATATAAACCAAGGGACTACTGAAACTCCTGGAGGGAATGAGGAGAACACTCCTTCCACCAACCCGGAAGAAGGAAATGGTGGCTCTTCTACCCCAGGTGAAGACACCCCTGAAAATCCCGGAACAGAGGAAGAAGACAAACCATCAGATCCAGGTGTATCAACAGAAGGCACTGACTACACAGCGCTTGCAGACTCATTCATCTCTCTCTATGTGGGAGAGAACATCATAAATGTATTCGCACCGAGAAGCCTGGAACCAGGGGAGCAGGCGACGCTTGGCAAGAATGATGGCCTTCTTTGGAAAGAAGATGATGGTACAGATAGGATTATCCTCTATTCCGGAGGTGATTCGCGTAATGACTATGAATATCAGAGTGGTGCTTATCTCACGTGGACAGGGTCACTTGAAGCAGAATTGGGAGAAGCATACACAAGATGGGAATTCGACAATCTCCGGATCTCTGTATACGGAATCGAAGAGATTGGATCCCCATATGTATGCAAACCGCTTTCTGGCATTGTCGGCAACAACAATTCCAGTGAATATGGCGGCATCTATACAGAATCATTCACGGCAGGTGGATTACCAGTCTCTGCTAAAGAAATGAACACTCTCTTCATGCTGCCATATATTGTTACAGCAATCGGCGCTTACAGCTGGAATGAGGCTCTCGATGGCGAGAATGTAACAATTCCCTACGAAGATCAATATGGTGAGAAGTTCATTATCGCAGATGTAAGCTACAATGCCGCAAAAGATACATACACGCTCACTGGTGGCTCTTTCATAATCGGGGATGAGAAGATGTTCTTCGAAGCTGTGCTGGAAAAAACCAGTATCTATCCAGAGGGGTACATCCCTGCGAAATTCAGCCTCGGGGATACAGAAAACAATCTTTACAGTATCGATGTTCTTGAGATGTACAAAACCTCTTATATTGGTGAAGCATTCATACAGTATGTAGTTCCAGACTATCATCCTCCAGTAATAATAGATTGAATAATCTGATCTTAGCGAACATATTTGAGAGTATCAGACGGAAATCGATACGCTTATATACTCTTATGAGCTCTGTTAAGCTGGGATGGCATGTACTCCATCATCTCGCTGATGACAGGGACATTCACATACTCATATTCCCATCTGGCTCATAGAGAACAAGTCCGACAGCAGGAGAATCACCAAGCACCCATGTCTCGCCAGAGTGCTTTCGGAAAGAACATTTCTTACAAAAGAATCTAGCACGGAGGAAAAACCATTGACAGCCTACCAGGGGGGGGTATGCTTATTGCGATAATAGCTGGAGGTTTTATGAGAAAACTCAAATTAATATCCATTATATTTGCTGTTATTTCTATTCTAACGGCATGTCAGCCAGAATACTTCCCCTTACCCAATATTCCTTCAGGGCAACCCAGCACAGGTAACAAAGGAGAATGGGATGCATATTTTGAAGAAGGCGATGGATTATCTGCAGAAACAGCATATGTTATCTCGGATATTGATGCCATAACATCGATGAGAGAATTGATTGCCAGTGGCAGTACAGATTTCAAAGGCATATATTTCAAGGCAACAGATCTTGATCTGACAGATAATTTTACTCCTATCGGCACAGGCGAGCTTCCATTCAACGGCATATTCGAAGGACCATCCAATGAAGACAGAGCTGAAATCCAGCTTGCAGTGAATGAAACGAACCAGGAATACGTTGGACTGTTTGGAGGCCTTGGGAACAATGCTGAAGTCAGGTACATAAATATTTCTGGTTCCGTAGAAAATGACACACCAGACGGCCGAGCTGGAATGATTGCAGGCATACTTGGAAACAATGCCATCATTGAGCATTGTTCAGTTTCTGGCTCTGTTGAAGCGACGATGGCTGGTGGTCTTGTCGGAAAAGTGAATGCTGGCGGTATTATCAAAGACTCGGCAAATTATGCAGATGTAACAGGAATCCAGCACGCAGGAGGTATAACAGGTGCAATCAATGGCAATTCCAAAGAGCCTGGCGAAGAGGCTGAAATTCCTGTAATTTCCAATTGTCATAACTATGGAAACGTTTCTTCCACGTCATCATCTGGCACCAGAAGAACAGGAGGTATAGCTGGAGAAGCAACAAATGCAAAACTTTCACACTGTTATAACGAAGAGGAGGCAACCATAACAGGTTCTTATGAGCTGGGAGGAATATCCGGGCAGACAACAAGCGGCTCAATTATTGAATACTGCGAAAACCGGGGAACAATCGTTACAACTGAAGGAATTACGAATCCTAGCTCTATAGGTGGCATCACTGGCGGTCTTGGCGCTAAAGCAGTTATAACGGATTCTGCTAATTACGCGACAATAAACATTCCTGCCGCAACATTACTTGGAGGTATTGCAGGCAAGGCCAATACCGGCAATATTGTCGACTCATACAATGAAGGAAATATAACAGGTGCCTCCAGTGTTGGCGGAATTGCAGGCGAACTGAGTAGTAGTAGCACATATCAAATTACAGAAGATTTCACAGCTTCTGCTTCAAACAATGCAATTATTACAGGATCTGCTTCCAATGTTGGCGGTATAGTCGGAAGCATGAGCGGTAATAGTTCAATTGAAGCGGTAGAGACTTCGAAGAAAATAACAAATTCTGGAGAAGTGAACGGTAACGGCAACACAGGCGGAATCGTTGGATATGCTCAATCAGGATGCACAATCAGTGACACTTCAAATACAGGATCCATAACAGCAACAGGAACTGCGACAAATGATAGGGCCGGAGGCATCATTGGCTACCAAATGGGCGCTACACTTTCAGATAGCACTAATACAGGCGCAATAACTGCTGATGATTATGCCGGAGGCGTCGTAGGATTTGTTGCAGGAGCAGAAGGTGAAATCAGAGACTCCGAAAATACCGGCACGGTATCTGGAAGTTATGCAGGCGGAATTCTTGGAGGCCTTAGACAAGTAAACTGCAACTTCATTGCAGTAGAATCAGCATCCGGGAAGACAGAAGGGACAAATCATGGTTCTTTCATTGGCTCTATTGTTGGTACAGTGAATATCGGTCTCACAAGTTGTTATATAGACGGAACTCTGCTCTCGAATGACAACCCCATCACAACAGACGGATATATCGGCTATTATCGAGAACCGCAGGAATTCAATCCAACTTATGGTGTTTTGGAATAATCTGATTTAACAAGACAACAAGAATTCCTGAAGTATATGAGAAACGGCCTTTTACGGGCCGTTTCTTGCTTCTTATCACAATGTCATCATGTCAAATATGACAAGACAATCCAGACAAGTCTAGTGATTTGTTTGGCTGCCCTAAGACAGCCCTTTCCCTATTTCCATCCAACAGGATTGAATAATCTGATCTTAGCGAACATATCTGAGAGTATCAGACGGAAATCGATACGCTTATATACTCTTATGAGCCCTGTTAAGCTGGGGTGGTATATACTCCATTGCCTCACTGGTGACAAGGGTATTCGCATACTCATATTCTCACCAATACGTAATGTGCACTTAAAAGAATTTTTATCGCAAAAGAATCTTTTTGCTTACTTCAAAATGTCCTAGTGCTGATGATAAGGATTTAAATTCAAATAATTACTAAATTATAATTAATCCGTTTTTGGATTAATTATTACTCGCAATATTAAGCATAACCAAACAGATAAGCTCCATCACAACAGTACACATATTTAAGCTTGCCAGTATTCAAGCGTATCCATATCCATTAAAGTTAATGGACCATCGCGTCCTGCACCGGTGTCGAGAGCGACCAGATGATATTCTTCAGAGATGAATGGCTTCCCTTCCGGTATTGGCGTATGTCCGACAAAGATCGTCTTATCAGTATCGAACGGATCTCTGTCTATGTCGATTTCATCCCTCATTTCAGGATTGACGCAAACGTAAGCTGAAAGCATGTAATCCCTGTCCCATACAAGTGCCTCACTGCTGAACGACATACCATATACAGGCCGCTCCATTTCCTGGTAGCTGACGAGATCGTCAATATCGAATCTGTAGGGAATACCACCATGAACAACAATATACCTATCTTCGACTCTAACAAGGGGAAGATTATGCAGCCATGAAGCAATAGCCGCACATTCAGCATGCTTA
>CASDZV010000004.1 GCA_949285905.1 uncultured Spirochaetales bacterium
CTCGCTCTGTAAAGGGCCGAGACGAGACTCCTTCAGAGTGCCCTGTGACATCGCTTCTGCTTCGCTCACTTGGATCTCTCTTTGATTGTCCTTTCCGGGAATTGTAATCGCCGGAAAGGTAAATCAATTTTGGGAGGTCTTTTTATGACGGAGATGAAGTACGTGGTAATCGAATATCAGGACTATGAAATGGATGAGGCTTTCTTCTGTTTTGACAGTCAGGATGATGCAAGGATTTTCATGAATGATATCTGGAACAGAAGGATGGATTTCTATTCTGAAGGCTACCTTGAAGGAGGCTATGAAGTGTTCTTGTTCTATGCTGAATGTGAACTGGTTGATGGCCTTTACTGGGAGCCGATAGATGACCTTGTTTTTGATGATTTCACACCGATTGATGTTTTAAGTGAGGAGGTAGCTGTATGACTATTATCAGAGAAATTGAAGGAAAGAATGTTGAGATTGAACTGACAGCAATTGAGATGGCCAAGGCGTATGTAATTGTACATGAAAACGACTTGCATGAGTTTGTGGACGGTATGCTGAGAATGCATCATTCGGACATCTGGAATGATGAGAAACTGAGAAATGATTTCCACTCCTGCTACCTTCACGAATGGTACAGGTATGATGGTTCAGACGACGATGACGTTTTCAATCTTGTCCTTGAAGAAGGAACTTTCAGGGAATAAACCAAAAATCCATCGGCGGTCCATTATCAAGGGCCGCTGGTGTCTGCCTCAGCATGACATAATGAGGCCGTATCTTTCTGGCCATCGAGCTTTGTTTTTCATTTATTTTGCTTTTGACTCAATTAGAATTTGTTTCAGCCTTATTATTTTCAAGTCCACTCCCTATTTCAGCTATTTCTATGAAACTTCGGTTATCGGTCTACACTGGGCAAGATAAAAGAGATGGTAGACCTTTGAATTACATTTTATTATAATACTGTGTATTATATGGTAGACCGATTCTTTGTTACTTTCTGGGCGGTTTACCAGAAAGTAAGGAGGTATCCTGATGCTGAAAGTCCTGTCAACAAAGGTGGATGAAAGCATACTTGAAGAGATCAAGGTCAGAGCCAGGAATGAAAAGAAGAGCGTTTCCGAATATGTTGGAAAGGTGATTGCGGATCATCTTTCCGGCCAGAAACGAGTTGATCTGATAGCGGAGAACATCATGACAGAGTGCCTACAGATCGAAGCCATGATGACAATCCAGCAGGGATTCCTGATGGATGCGCTGGCGGTGATCCTGGGCAGGACGACGCCGGAGAATCTGTCAGCTGAAGAACGTGAGAAGATGGCTCAGAACAGAGACAAGGCGAAAGCCGCATTGCTGGAATTCCTCAGCAAATCTGGCAGCAGCTATATTGCCGGAGAGAATATCTGGGGAACGATAAAAGCTGTGAAAACAGCAGAGTGAATTTGACACAATCTCATGACACTGGTAACATGATTATAGAAGAGTCCTCAGGGCGAGCGGGTTGGCTTTCCGATCCCTCAACAGATGCCGTTGGACTCTTATCTTTTTCATATGTCTTCTCCTTGATTTTCATCAGTTCCACAGTGTAGATGAGATGGCCGTCCTGCCTGCTTTCCTTCAGAAGGATCTCTGCGATTCCAGCCTTTTCTTTGAACTGGATCCTAACCTGGTAGATGTGTATGGCCACAATGTCCGGACTGCCTTTCCGGTCGGGTCTTGTGACCATGCAGACAGCCTCTCTGAAGAGCCTTGCAATGTTGGCCGCAGCCGTATCATGTTCAGGTATCGAGAAGCCATTGGCAAGCGATTTTGACAAGGCC
>CASDZV010000005.1 GCA_949285905.1 uncultured Spirochaetales bacterium
AGCGACGATAATCAACATTGTATGTCATTACTGATGTCCTCCTTGTTCCCTTTTGATGGTTAGAGCATACACGAGGATGATATTATTTTTCAAGAGGTTTTATGCAAAATTTTTGATTTTTATACATGTTTAATGAATATTAACTTAGCTTGAAAAGAATTAGGGCAAATAAAAAACTTCGCCCGAAAGCGAAGTTTTTATTGTTCTTCAGCGTTTTGACATCATTTTCTTGACTATCATATCGCCTGCGACCTGTATGATCTCAACCATTATCAGGATGATTATAACAGCGGCGACAAGATAGCTCGGGCGGAAACGCTGGTAGCCGTATCTGATCGCAAGATCTCCCAGACCTCCGCCGCCGATCGTACCTGCCATTGCCGAATAACCTATCAGATTTATTATGGTAAGCGTAAGGCCGCTGATAAGAGCCGGCATGGCTTCGGGAAGGAGCACTTTGTATACCAGCTGCCAGTTCGTTGAGCCCATGGCCTTGGCAGCCTGCAGGACCCCTGGATCCACTTCTTTCAGTGCTGATTCTATGATTCTTGCAACGAAGGGAGCCGCCGCAATTGAAAGGGGAACTATAGCAGCCTTTGTACCTATGCTTGTACCCACAATCACCCTTGAAAGCGGAATGAGAACGATCAGGAGAATGATGAACGGGAAAGATCTGAGAACGTTCACTATTCTGGAAAGTACATTATTGAAAACAGGAGAAGGAATGATTCCTCCTGACTCCTCTTTTCCCGTGATGTGAAGGAGAACGCCTATGGGAAGTCCCAGCACCAGCGAGAAAACCGTTGAGAAGAGAACCATGATCAGTGTTTCTCCCGTTGCTTCCATAACCTGACTAATCAACTGTGCATCCATCAGACTTCACCCTCCACGCTTACGCCGTATTTTCTGAGCATCTCAACTGCAGCCCTGACGCTTTTCTCATCCGGTCCGATATCGACAACCATGACACCGATATCTTCCCCTGAGACTTCCTGAACACCTGCTGCCCTGATATTGAATGTGGCACCTGTTTCAATTGATACATTGCTGATGATAGGAGAATCCGTGGTGTTTCCCCTGAAGCGGAGTGTGAAACGCCCCTCCTCATCCGACCAGCGTACAATGGAATCCTTGACGTTGGTGAGATTGGAGATGAAATCCTTTGTGACTTCGCTTTTCGGATTTGCAAAGATATCGGAGACAGTGCCTTCCTCGACTATGCGGCCGCTGTCAATGACAGCGACTCTTTCACAGGCATCACGCACCACTTCCATCTGATGTGTGATCATAACGACAGTCAGGTTCATTTTCGCCTGCAGTTCCTTTATGAGAGCGAGAATGGATCTTGTGGTCTGGGGATCCAGGGCGCTTGTCGCCTCGTCGCAGAAGAGGATGTCAGGATTGCATGCAAGGGCACGTGCTATTGCGACTCTCTGCTTCTGACCACCGGAGAGTGTCGATATAGGGGCACTTCCCCTTCCCTGAAGTCCTACAAGAGAGAGAAGTTCCTCGACTCTCTTCGATATATTTGCCCTGTCCATACCGCAGATTTCCATCGGATATGCAATATTGCCTGCCGCATTGCGTGATGAGAAGAGATTGAAGTTCTGAAAGATCATTCCGATCCTTCTCCTTCTCTGGATAAGAGCCTTTCCTTCCAGGTTGTCGACTCTTTCATCATCGTAATACACTTCACCGGAATCCGGCCTCTCCAGCATGCTCACAAGCCTGACCAGTGTGGATTTCCCGGCTCCTGATCTGCCGATGATGCCGTAAATGGTGTTTGAGGGGATATCCAGCGTGACATCCTGTACGGCATGAAGAGTGCCGTAATCCCTCTTGAGGTTTTTCAGTTTTATATGCATCTGCTTTTATTTCCTGTGTTTAGTAATGCTTTCTTATAGCAATTATGGAAAAAAAATACAATCAATCCAGCTTCTCGAAAATCCCTTTTTCCCTGTTCTTCTGGACCTTTCCCGCTTCGAATATCCTGCCGCCCATGACAATATACACACCTTTTTCAAGCAGCTGGACAGCAGAAACGGCACAGCCCAGATTGAAAACAGCATCAGAATTCTCCAGCGCATACGGTATCATGGCGCCTGTGAAAACGAACACATGCTCATCACTGTCATTCAGGCTGTCCTTGAGCATCTGGGCCGTTCTGGTCATCGTGTCGGTGCCATGTATGATGACAACCCGCTTCTCAATACAGGAAAGAGCATCCTCAACAACAGCTTTTCTCTGTTCTTCCGTCATGACGAGGCTGTCAACGGCAAGCAGGGTATCGAGATGGACCGGAAGTGTAACTCTTGCCTGATTGAGAATACGCGGAAGCTGGGATTCGGAGAATGTCAGCTCGCCTTTCACAGCATCATACAGCTTGTCGAAAGTGCCGCCAGTGGTGATGATTCTTATCCTGTCCTCAAACATCGGTAAGCTCCTTGTGTGTTTTCAGGAGAAAAGAATAGAAAGCCCGGCATCCTGCATCGATATCTTCAAAACAGGTTTCAAAATCACCGGTATACCAGGGATCGGCAACATCACGGTCCTCTCCTGTGAAACTCATGAGAAGATATGTCTTATCCATGGAAGGAAGCATCCTTTCAAGATAACGCATATTAGACCGGTCCATGGCAATTATGTAATCAGAGTGCATGTAATCATCCTCTCTTATGCGTCTTGCCCTCTTACCACTGCATGATATCCCGTGAAGAGAGAGAATCTGACGCGCGGGAGGATAAACAGGATTACCTGTTTCCTCACTGCTCACTGCAGCAGATTCTATATTGAAGAATTCTTCCTTTCCCTTTTCCTTTACAAGACTCTTGAACATGAACTCTGCCATCGGCGAACGGCATATATTGCCGTGGCAGACAAAAAGCACATTAATCATCCATACCTCAGAAATTTAATTATCAGATGAAATATTCCCTGTTGTCCTTCATGCACTTGTCTATAAGCTTTGCGACATGCGTATAGACGTGCTGTTCAAGAACACTGTTCACCTTTTCTATATCAGAAGCGGCAATGGCTGCGGCAAGTGCCTTATGCTCGCTTATTATCACATCATAGTCCTGCTCTCTTTTATAATCGAGTATCTTCATGCGGGTATAATCAATCGAGTTCCTGAAATAATACCAGATCTCCATTTTATCAAGCGTCCTGAACCATATCTCATGCAGCTGGACATCAAGGTCATTGAATGCAAGAAGATCAACAGTATCCTGAGATGCAAGAATCTCCTGCTTTCTTATCACATGATTCACATCTTCAAGCAGCAGAGGATCCTTCAGGCTTATGAAATCCCTTATCACCCTGCTTTCTATCGCAACTCTGCCGTACAGATACTGCAGTGTCTCATCAGCATTGATATATCTGACCCTTGACTGCTGATAAGGCAGAAGATCTATATAACCGCCGTCAGAGAGACGGTTGAGGACTGTCTTTGCAGGCGTACGCGATGTATTGTACGTAGAACATATATCAGATTCAGAGACAGGACTGCCCGGTTCAAGGTCGAGCCGGAGTATTTTAGCAGCCATATCCTCAAAAATAAGAGATGCGGTATCTTTGGAATTTGTAAGTTTTGCCATTTACTTCCTCTTCTGACAATCCTACCTGCTCATCCAAATAAATTAAAGAGGCAAGGAGAAAAAAGGAGGAAGGAGAGAAGATAAAAAAAGACCTGGCGACGACCTACTCTCCCACAGACAAACTGCAGTACCATTGGCGAAGAAGCGTTTCACGGTCGTGTTCGGGATGGGAACGGGTGTTTCCGCTTCTCTATGGTCACCAGGAAAATCATCATCAGCCATA
>CASDZV010000006.1 GCA_949285905.1 uncultured Spirochaetales bacterium
GGCCGTTCCCGGCTGTCCATCCAATCTAGCACCCTTTCAGGCGCCTGTCAACAGCCTCAGGCCTCCCGGCGCCCTTCCGAGCACCGAGGCTGTATTCTGCACACTTTCCACATCCTTGTAAAGCACTTTCAGCACTTTTTTACGGATATTTTTTCTTCTTCTGTCACAACTGTTTTCAATAAAAACAATTATTACTGAAAAAAAATTCTTATATATCCTGCGCTCTTATTCTTCCCCCATTCATTTTATATTGTTTCTGCTTCGTATCAGGCATCTGCACTCTCATATGTGTCTGCCTGTATGACAGAGGACTCATGCCAAAGTAATTCTCGAATGTGTGTGCAAAATGCTGTCTGCTGTTGTAACCGACAGTGAAAGCTATATCTATAATCCTCAGCGTGCTGTTCTCCAGGAGGAACACCGCTTCTTCCATGCGCTTTTTTGTCACATAAGCGATGATACTGCAGCCCATGATCTCAGAAAACAGAGCCTGAAGATACGATTTACTGATTCCAAGATACTCTGCAAGCTGCGGCACGGTGATTGCCGAATGGAAATTTCTGTCAATATACTGGCAAGCTTTACGCAGATAGATGATTCCGTATTCTTTTCTGCCAGAAACAACTGAGTGCGCAAGCTCAGCCATTATCCTTGAGAAAATGAGAGAAAGCAGATAATCCTCGGAATCGGAATATCTCTGTAAATTGGAAATAAGATCCTTGAGGGAGTAGCCCAGATCGCGGAGATCATTGCCGCAGAAACAACGAGGCAGAATCTCGAGAAATTTCCGGAATTCAGCGCTCCCCTCAAACAATCCATTAAGAGGGAAGCCTCCTTCTGCCACAGAGAGATCAAATTCCAGATTGAGAATGGCACAAGGCTTGCTGGAAGAAATCTCCAGACGATGCGGTATACGAGAACGGATGAATATGAACTCGTTTGCCCCGATTTCATATGTCTTATCGCAGCAATAGACAGCACAGCTGCCGTTCGCAACATACATAATCTCACAGCTTTCATGGGAATGAAAATTCATATGGAACTCAGAAAGAGTGAGTGCATAGAATGCCGTGAGTCTCCCATTGATAGTATTCCTTTCCAATTCAGACCGTCCGCATTAACTATGAATCATCTTAGATAATCAGACAATATATTGCATTTCCTGAAATCAGGAAGACATCAGATTGCACCAGGCACAGGAAGAAGTCCTAGACTGTACACACCTTTACAAGGAGGATTCCGTGAGTTTCAAAATTTCTATTATAGGTGCAGGCAGTCTTGTCTTTGCCCGCAAGCTTTTCACGGACATAATGTCTGTTCCGGCTTTCCATGACGTGGAAGTATCATTCACTGACATCAATGAAGACAATCTTGAGAAGACAAGAGCACTCTGCCAGAGGGATCTTGATGCCAACGGCATACCAATCAGGATTGAGGCCACAACTGATCGCCGCAAAGCTTTCAAAGGAGCAAGGTATATCGTGAACTGTGTGCGTATCGGAGGACTTGAAGGCTTTGAGAAAGACATAGAGATTCCTCTCAGATACGGAGTTGATCAATGTGTCGGAGACACTCTCTGCATTGGAGGTATCATGTATGGACAGAGGGTGATTGCAGAGATGCTTGAATTCTGCAAAGACATCAGGGATGTGGCAGAAAATGGCGCAATAATGCTCAACTATTCCAATCCGAACGCCATGGCAACCTGGGCATGCAATAAATACGGCGGTGTCAGGACCATCGGGCTCTGTCATGGAGAAATTCACGGGGAACTGCAGATTGCGGAAGTTCTCGGCATCCCTCGAGAGGAACTGGATATCATATGTGCTGGCATCAACCATCAGACATGGTACATCTCCGTCAAACACCACGGAAAAGATATGATTCCGTACCTCCTGGAGGCTTTTGAGAAGCATGAGAGATTCAGCAAAGAGGAAAAGGTCAGAATCGATATACTCCGCAGGTTCGGTTACTACTCCACGGAATCCAATGGACACCTCTCTGAGTATCTAGCCTGGTACAGGAAACGCCCGGAGGAGATTAGCAAATGGATAGATCTCAGTAAATGGATCCATGGGGAAACAGGAGGATATCTGAGAATCACACGAGAAGAACGCAACTGGTTCGAGACAGATTATCCCAGAATTCTCGCAGAACCACCGAGGAAACTGGATGGATCTGAGAGAGGAAAGGAGCACTGTTCTTACATCATTGAATCACTGGAGACCGGAAAAAGTTATAGAGGACACTTCAATGTGATGAACGAAGGCTGTATTACTAACCTGCCATCGGAATCTGTAGTCGAAGTCCCATGCTACGTCGATGGCAATGGAATAAGCGTCCCTAAGGTCGGAGATCTTCCTCTTGGATGCGCAGCTATCTGCTCACAGTCCATCTGGGTACAGAAACTTGCTGTCGAAGCTGCAGTTCATGGGGATGTATCACTCTTAAAGCAGGCTGCCCTGCTGGATCCACTCACAGGTGCAGTCTGCAATCCTCCAGAGGTCTGGCAGATGGTTGATGAAATGCTCATCGCCGAGGAAGAATGGCTTCCTCAGTACAGGAAGGCCATCGAAGAAGCAAAGGAGCGTTTTGCACAAGGCAATCTCATTGCAGCAAAGGACTACCATGGAGCTGCGAGGCTCAGGGAAAAGACTCCGGAGGAAGTAGCAAGGGAAAAAGACAGGGCAATTACTGTTTAACTCTCCCCTCTATATCTTAAATCAATCTGACGGGAAGAGGCCGGAAGGATTTCCGGCCTCTGATAAATCACTTCATCTCCTGGAGTCAGAACTTATACCTGAGAACGTTCCATGACGCCTTATCAAACTTAACAGGGCCTTCCTTCAGCTCTTTTGAAGCAGGTACAACCTTCTCTTCTGAAGCAGTATTCACGTCTTTGAGTCCGAAACCTGACATATAGATATGCTCAACAGGTTTCACATTCTCAGAGAAATCAAGTGATGTCTCCACATCATCATCAAGACTTCTGTTGAGCACGAAGACTGCAAGTTCCCTCTTCTCCTCATTCCTGACAGCTACCGCATCAAGGAGCGGAACATTCTTGTACTTCCTCGAATCATATGTATCACAGATGACATCCACACGAAGTGCAGTGCCTCTTCCGTATGTCGAGCAGTGATAGAATGGATAGAATATTGTCTGTGCCCATGCTTTCTCATCATCTGTCATTATCGGAGCAATGACATTAACAAGCTGCGCAAGACATGCGATTTTAACTCTGTCGGAATTCTTCAGCAGCGTGATCAAAAGCCCTCCAACAAGAAGCGCATCCTCGAAATTATAGACATCCTCCAGCCTGTGGGGAGCCCTGCCCCAGTGTTCAAGTGCCTCGTCATGATCCTTAGAGTGATACCAGACATTCCATTCATCAAATGAGATATTGATTGTCTTATCTGTCTTTTTCTCTGCTTTCACCATATCACAGATAGCGACAACTGCTTTAATGAAGCGGTCCATTCCGATGTTCTCTGCAAGGAATGACGGAGTATCATCTGCACCATTACTGTAGTATTCATGCATCGAGATATAGTCGATATGCTCATAAGCTTCCCTGAGAACAGTATGCTCCCACTCCCCGAATGTAGGCATCTTGAAGTTTGAGCTGCCACATGCGACAAGCTCTACAGATGGATCAATCCATTTCAGCAGCTTAGCAGTCTCAGTAGCCGTCCTCGCATACTCATATGCAGTCTTATGTCCCATCTGCCACGGCCCATCCATCTCATTGCCAAGACACCATGTGCGGATATTATAAGGCTTCTCTTTTCCATGGGCCTTTCTCAGGTCGCTCCAGTATGTTCCGCCGGGGAAGTTAGCATACTCAAGCAGGGCCCTTGCCTCGTCAGGTCCCCTCGTCCCGAGATTGACAGCCATCATCATCTCCGAGCCAGCCTTCTCAAGCCACTTCGCGAACTCCTGCATCCCCACTTCATTTGTTTCAGTTGTGAACCATGCAAGATCAAGACGTACAGGCCTCTCTTCCTTCGGGCCGACACCATCTTCCCAGTTATATCCGGAGACGAAATTCCCACCCGGATAACGGACAATTGGGACATTGAGCTTCTTTACAAGTTCAATCACATCTTTTCTGAATCCATCTTCATCTGCAGAAGCATTTCCAGGCTGGTAAATACCGCCATAGACAGCCCTTCCGAGATGCTCGATGAATGAACCATAGATTCTCTTATCTATCTCCGAAATCTCATTTCTGAAACTGATTGAAACAGCAGCTTTCTTCATAACACAGACTCCTTGGACTATACATTCCGTAAACGGAGAATAGCCTCCAGCATTCTCTCACATCATACAGTAAGAAAGTCAACTGATTTATTGCCAAAACGCTGCAAAGTAGTTGACAAAAAAGAAGGGAAAAATATCATGCTCGTGCTATGGAATGTGATATGACTAAGGGCTCCGCCCTCCGCCTTCTGCTGGTATTCACACTGCCGCTTTTCTTCGGGAATATCTTCCAGCAGCTCTACAGCATGGTCGATACCATCGTTGTCGGACGATTCGTCGGTGTAGATGCGCTTGCAGCTGTCGGATCCACATCTGGTTTCAGCTTCATGGTTGTAGGATTTGCACAGGGGCTGACAGCAGGTTTTGCTGTCATTGTCAGCCAGCGGTACGGCGCCAAAGACATGAAGATGATGAGAAAAGCCTATGCAATGAGCCTTCTCTGCTCAGTTTTCTGGTCAATTGTGATTGCTCTTATCTTCTCACTCCTCTCAATGCCTCTTCTTCGGCTTATAGACACACCTGAGAATATTATCCATGATGCTAACTCCTACATCATCATAATATATGCAGGAATAGGAACCGCCATATTCTACAACCTCTTCTCCTCCATCCTGCGCGCTGTAGGCGATGGCAGAAGTCCTCTGTATTTTCTGCTGATCTCATCTGTCCTGAATATTGTGCTGGATCTCTTCTTTGTCATCATAATCCCTCTTGGATGCTCGGGCGTTGCTATTGCAACAGTAATCGCCCAGGGTGTCAGCGCACTCGCAGCTCTTGTATATATCCGTCTGCGTTTTCCAATATTCCATTTCGAGAAGGATGACTGGAAATTCGATCTGCATCTGTGTATGAGACTTACGAAAATCGGCATACCAAGCGCCATTCAGTTCTCTGTCTGTGCAATAGGTGTCATCATTGTCCAGGCTGCAATCAACGGCTTTGGGTCAGATACTGTAGCAGCCTATTCAGTAGGAAACAAAATCGAAAGTCTGACCACTCAGTTCTTCCCTGCTCTCGGAATGGGTATCTCCACGTTTGCAAGCCAGAATCTCGGTGCCGGGAATCTGCAGAGAATACGCAAAGGTGTCAGGATATCAATGGCTATAATGGTAGTTGGAGCTGCAGTGACATTCCTCATCGCATATAATTTCGCCGCACCGCTCTCCCTGGTCTTCATGGACAAGGAAACAACATCACCGGACATCATCAGCATGGCAGTACAGTATGCCAGAACTGTGGCATGGTTCTACATCCCTCTTGGCATGATTTTCATATTCCGCACAGGCAGCCAGGGCCTTGGATCCGGAACTATACCTCTAATCAGCTCTATAGCAGAGCTTGTGATGAGAGCGATTGCAGCATTCACACTTCCTGCCCTCCTTGGCTACACCGGAATCTGCTTTGCATCCCCTGTTGCATGGTGCGGTGCAGGATTCCTGATCCCGTTCTGTTATCTCTACAGAATGAGGAATATAGAAAGAGGCAGGCTGAAAACAGTGTAAGAAGCTGCGATACGAGATCTGTGCTTATCCAAAGACAATAATAAAGCTCCCTGCATCGAGGGAGCTTCTTAACATCTCCCGCGGGGATCGAACCCGCGTTGTCGGGATGAAAACCCGATGTCCTAACCACTAGACGAGGGAGACATAACGGAGTGAGCCGCACAGGATTCGGACCTGTGACCCACGCCTTAAAAGGGCGTTGCTCTACCAGCTGAGCTAGCGGCCCATGCTGAATCAACAGCACGGTGAATTTAGCATGTTTTCACATTGGTGTGCAATACCTTTTTGAAAATTATTCTGATGAATATTCCTGCGCGGTCCTGTTGTGATTTCCAAGCCTCCGCATATTGGAATACCTCAGTTCTCTATACCAGCGTTTCTAAGTATCTTCTCAGGATTGCCACCATAGGAGCGCACAGCTTCCGTAAGCGCCTCGACAGCTTTCTTCTGTTTTCTCAGCTCTTCATCAGCCTTGCTGTGTACACCGAGCTTTGAAAGAAGCGACGGGAGGGCCTTGGCGAATTCAACAGCGATGCGCTGTCTTACAGCAGGCTGGGCATTAGGATTCGCAGCACCGAGAATTGCAGACACAGCCATGCGCACCACATCTTCCGGCATAACACTGTTCATGAAAGAAACGTTATAATGATTCTGATCTGTCTTGCATACATATAGCGTAGGAGCTGTTTTCGTCATATCTATTGGTTTTTCGTCCATTTTTCTCTCCGCTTGCAGTCTAACACAACAAAGCCACCGCTTTAAGCGGCAGCCATGGTTTTAAGTCAAATCAACCATCTTCTCCAGCACAGACAGAGCCTCCTCAATCTTCTCATCGGGATTGTCTGTATGAAGCGACTCGCTTACACAGCTTCTGATATGAGCCTGCAGGACTTCATGGATTGTCTTCTTGAGTATTGACTCTGTAGCCATCAGCTGTGTCACGATATCTATACAGTAGCGGTCATCATCAATCATCTTCAGAATACCATCAAGCTGCCCCTTCGCAATCCGGATCTTCCTTGTTACGCTATCCTTATCAGCCTTCAATGCCTGTCACCTCGTATCCAGCTTCCTTGATGGCAGCGGTGAGCGTTTCATCAGAAACATTCTCAGAGCATTCAACAACTGCATTCTTCTCCTCAAGAGAGACGTTAACGCTCTCAACACCTTTGACTGAAGCAAGAGCCTCATGCACATGCTTCACACAGTGCTGGCACATCATTCCTTCCACGCCGATTGTTTTCTTTGACATTTTCCTATCTCCTTCTGAAATTCTATTGTATTCAGGAAGCTCAATGTTCCTGATGTTGCATGTTGTATCTGCGCTCTCCTGTGCTTCTGTTCCTGTATTGCCGTGGAAACGGAAGAAACGCAGGCGGAGAGCATTCGAGACAACGAATATTGAGCTGAAACTCATTGCAGCCGCTCCTATCATCGGACTTAGTTTCATTCCGAATGACGGGTACAGCACACCTGCCGCGACAGGAATGCAGATTGCATTATAAAACAGCGCCCAGAAGAGGTTTTCCTTTATGTTCCTCATCGTGGCTTTGCCAAGTTCAATAGCTCTTGGCACGTCCTCAAGGTCACTTTTCATCAGAACGACATCAGCGCTCTCGATTGCGACATCCGTACCGGCTCCGATAGCAATACCAGCGTCCGAGCGGGCAAGGGCTGGGGCATCGTTGATACCATCCCCTACCATTGCGACTTTCATGCCTCTGTTCTGCAGATCCTTTACAACACTCTCCTTGTCCTCAGGAAGAACCTCTGCAATGAAATCATCGACACCGGCTTCTGTCTTTATAGCCGCAGCTGTACGCTTATTATCCCCGGTTAGCATGACAGTCCGGATGCCCATGCTTCTCAGCGTCTCAACTGCATGCCGCGACGTCGGCTTTATTGTATCAGATAGCGCTATGATACCGATAAGAGTGCCATCCTGCATGAAATAAAGGGGCGTCTTGCCCTCATCTGCAAGTCTTTCCTCCTCTCTTGCAAGCTCTTCAGAAAAGTATGGAAGGATTCTTCTGTTTCCGCCTTCAACAACAAGGCCATCAACAACAGCACGCACACCTTTACCACTCTCTGCAGTGAATGACGAAGCTTCTTTTAGGGCAAGATGCCGCTTCTCCGCTTCATGCACAATGGCTTCTCCCAGCGGATGACCTGATAGTTTTTCCAAGGAAGCGGCAAGAACCAGAAGCTCTTCTGCGCTTATTCTGCCGCCCGTTATGATATCAGTGACAGAAGGCTGGCCTTTTGTGATTGTTCCTGTCTTGTCAAGAACAACAGTATTTATTGAATGAAGCGTCTCAAGCGCCTCCGCGCTCTTGATGAGGATTCCGGAAACAGCTCCTCTGCCCGTCCCGACCATGATAGCAGTAGGTGTTGCCAGGCCAAGGGCACATGGGCAGGATATCACCAGAACCGAGATAGCAATCGAAAGCGCGAACTCAAAACTCTCTCCCGCTATCAGCCAGACCACTGCTGAAAGAACAGCGATTGCTATGACTATCGGGACAAAGACACCACTGACTTTATCAGCCATCTTTGCAATAGGCGCTTTTGAAGATGTCGCTTCATCTACAAGCTTGATGATTCTCTGCAGCGCAGTCTCTTCCCCGATCTTCTCAACGCGCATCCTGATATATCCAGAACTGAGGACTGTCGCGCCTGTAAGCTTGTCACCAGAGGCTTTGTCAACAGGAATCGACTCACCTGTAATTGCTGCCTCATCCACGGCACCAAAACCATCTATCACAACACCATCGGAAGGGATGGAAGAACCTGCTTTGACTATAGCTATATCCCCGACCTGAAGCTCTTCAGAGGGTATCTCCACTTCCCTGCCATCGCGTATGACGACAGCTGTCTTTGGAGCGAGGTTCATAAGCTTCTCTATTGCGGCAGAGGTCTTTCCTTTTGCTCTCGCTTCCAGTGTCTTACCAAGTGTTATGAGAGTGAGAATCATACCCGCAGACTCAAAGTAGAGATCCATGGCAAATGCATGTGCTGTCACCATATCCCCATGGCCAAGTGCATACGCTATCTTATAGAGGGCATAGACGCCATAGACAATAGCGGCTCCAGATCCCATTGCTATGAGGGAATCCATGTTCGGTGCAAGATGGAAGAGACTCTTAAAGCCCCCTGTGAAGAATTTTCTGTTGATTACAGCAATCGGTATTACAAGTATGAAGAGAGTCAGAGCGAAAACCATCGCATTCTCTGTGCCAAGAAGAACAGAAGGCAGAGGCCAGCCCATCATGTGTCCCATCGATATGTAAAAGAGCGGAAGCGTGAAGATGATGGACAGCAGAAGACGCTTCTTCATTTTCAGATACTCTTCTCTGGCTATATCGCGTCGGGGCTCTGCTTTTGCAGCCTTTGCTGCCTCTTTTACGGGAATTGCCCCATAACCTGCTTTCTCAACAGCAGAGACGATAGTGTTCTCTGTCAGAGCATTCTCGTCATATTCAACTTCCATATTGTTCTTGAGAAGATTGACACTGACGTTCCGGACGCCTTCAAGCCTGGCAACACTCTTCTCTACTCTGACCTGGCACGCCGCACAACTCATTCCCGTGACATCAAAGCATTCTTTCATATCATCTCCATACCACACCCCCGTGGGGTGTATATTCAATATAATCATCCCCTGCGTTTTCTGCAAGGGATGATTTTCATTTCATGCCATCGGTGATAATGGGAAGACGAACTGGATCGAGGGACGCCATGTATGCAAGAGAATAAACAGTGCTGGAAAGAGTGATATGCTCAGTTGCTATCTCAATCTCATCCTGTATCACTTTTATCTCCTTCTCAAGCACATCGCTTTTAGAGGAAGATCCTAGGGCGAACGCAGTCTTTTCTCTTTCAAGCTTGCGGTTGTCTGAATCGAGAGAAAGCTCAAGATACTCCAGCTTCTCTTTCGACAGCATGGCTTCTGCATAAGAGACTGATACATTCTCCTCAATGGCCCGTATTGCACGATCCTTCTCGATTGAAGACACAGCCGTCTCACTCTCAGCTCTGTTTTTATCATTCAGCTTCTTGCCGCCATCCCAGAGCGTTGTTGAGAGTGCAAGCGTGACATTAACACCCCACTGATCATCCCATGAAGAGTCCTTGATAGTTCCGCCATACGAAGCTGCAACCTGCAGTGCGATATCTGGTTTGCCATACATGCTACCACGTGCAATCTTCTCCCTGTACTCACTGATACTCTCTGAAAGGGAAAGCATCTTCATAGTATTGCGCTCGGACGATGTCGCCATCTCGGTTAAATCCTCTGCGCTGCAGGAAAGAATGTAAGAAGCAAACGAATCATCAGGGGTGTATGAGATATCATCCATCACAATGGCACTGATGCCTGTGAGCGTTCTAAGCCCTTCAAGGACAGTGACATATTCTGCTTCAAGCTCTCTCCGGGATATCGCAATCTGCTGTTTCTGGAGGCGTGCATCAAGAACATCATCAGAAATCATCACACCTTCACTCTCAGCGCTTTCTGCAATTGAGATAAGCTCATCGGCTTTCGCATCAAGCTCATCGAGAAGAGGGAAAATCCTGTCCATGTAGTAAAGAGCATCGAGGCGTGAGAGAAGCTCAGCCGTAAGCTGCTTTTCCCTGTCGCTCTTCTCTATCCGCCTTATGTTCTCAACGGTCTCGTAGAGCTTAACAGCATTGGAAATCTTTCCCCAGGTGTATATTGGCTGCGTGAGCGTAAGCTGTCCCTGGATGCGGTTGCTGCCCATGTCCATCGGGACAGTAATGTCACCTAGTGAAGAGATAATACCGCTGTATTCAGGAGGTATTAATCCAGCAATGCCGCTGTCTCCGATTTTTATATCGCCAGGATCTATCGAGATTGTTCCCAGCACAGGATTTACCATGTATGTGCCGGATACCAGCAGATCCACTGTCGGCGTATACTGGCCCTTTGCATCTTTTGTATCAAGCGAAGCCTGGTAGATTTCCTCATCAGCTTTCCTTAATTCGCTATTTGAGCTTCTCATCGCGCTGATAAGCCCCTCTAGCGTGTACACGCTCGAAGCAGAGAGAGGGGAAGCAAGAGCAAGAACAGCAATAATAACAGCCAGGACTCTCATACAGCACCTCCCTTCTTCCAGTTATATGCTTTCCTGATCTTATGCCGCTCAAGGATGAAATAGAATGTCGGCATCAGGAAAAGCGTGATGAACGTACTTGTCGTAAGACCGCCCATGATGACCTGTCCCAGAGGCGCATAGATTTCTGCACCCTCCCCTGTTGCGAACGCCATAGGAATGACTCCGAGGATTGTAGTGAGGGAGCTCATGAGAATCGGCCTCAGTCGCGTTGCTGTACCGCGCTTGATATTGTCAAAGAGCATTGACATCTCGCTTTCATAGGAAAGATGACCGATGAGCTTCTCCCCTTCCTGTACAGCGACACCGATGCGATCGGCCTCGTTTTTCCTGCTTTCATCCTCAAGCTGGTTGATGTAATCGACAAGGATGATGCCGTTGTTTACAAGCATACCGCCCAGAGTGACAACACCAAGAAGCGAAACCATGCTCAGAGATGATCCGAAAAGAGCAAGTGACAGCACGACTCCTATTACACAGAATGGCACTGTGAGCATGATAAGAAGCGGCTGGTCAAAGCGCTCATAGATGAGGACAATGACCATATAAACAAGAAAGAGCGAGATCAGAAGAACCTGAAGGAGCGGTCCCATCGAGTCTCCGATAAGCTCGTCAATACCACCGACGGAAGTCGTGACTCCATCCGGAAGCGGATGCGAGGCTATGTACGATTCCACACGGCGGCTGATAGCTGTTGTGGATTCTCCCGTCAGCTGGGCGCTGACTGTCATGGCGACAGCCCTGTCCGTATGGTCAATCGAGGAAAGCTCAGTTTCCATCACAAGATCAGATACAGCATCCATGGAAACAGCGGAACCTGCTTGCGTATAGAGAACAAGGCTGTCAAGCATGCGCTGTGAGACACCTCCATCCGCTGCATCTGAAGAGATATGGATGTTGTACCTTCCATCCGTAGCAGCGTCATGATAGATACCGGTATCCATACCATTGAATACAATAGCAGTTGTCATGGCTGCTTCATAAGCTGTCAGCCCAAGCGACGAGAGGTATTCATAGCTAGCATCCATTACAGCTGCTGAAGAATCGAAATTGCTGGAGATTGAAGCAGAAAGCACTTCAGGATCATCGAGGAGGAAGCTATGAAGTCCTTCTGCATATTCGTAAAGCACATTCTCATCCTCTCCTATGAGCGTCAGACCGTATCCACCTCCTCCTGACATATAACCGACAAGGTAATCAAAACCGCCGTTTTTCACCTCTACATCGGCATCAGGTATCGCTGCGGTTATCTCATACTGCATTTCACGGATGATTTCATGGATATCCCTTTCCCTTTCGTTCACAGGTACAAGCACAACATGCATACCTCCCTGGTTTGGGGAACTTGCAACAGTCAGGGCATCCACAGAACGCCCCGAATAAACAACGACAGCTTCAGTTTCTGGAACTTTTTCCCGGAGAATGGCTTCAGCTTTGTCCATTGCTTCCTTTGTCTCATCAAGCGTATATCCTGTCGGCAGGGAAACCGAGACATAGAAGTCATTGTTGTCTGTAGATGGTATGAATGAGATATTGAGACTCGTCAGCGAATAGACAGTGATCGCAAAGACAAGAACAGCAATAACAATGATGAACGGCGTATGCTCCATGCAGAACCCAAGCGCGCTTCCATACCCCTTCTCGACCTTGATTAGGCCTTTGACGACAAAGCTGTCCTTTTTCTTCTGCCTCACGTCACTGTCTCTCAGGAAGTGTTTGAGAAGATACGGCATATAAACCATCGCGACTAAAAGCGATGAACCGATTGCGAACATGAATGTGAGCGAAATATCATGAAGAATGTCACCGACAAGCCCGGAGAGAAGGACAACAGGAATGAATACGACTACTGTTGTCAGGTTTGAACCGATAACGGATTTATCTACGATACTGGTTCCATGATAGATAGATTCAACAACGCTGTAGCGTCCTTTTCCGTTCTCATCAGCCTCCTGATAGTATCTGTAGATCTGATCGAGGACAACAATTGATGCATCGACAATAGAGCCCAGAGATACGACAATACCAGAGATTGAGAGAATGTTTACTGTAATACCAGCTATCTTCATCACAATGAATGTGAAGAAACATGAAAGCGGAATTGAAAGACCGATTGCAAGTGTCGCCTTGGCATCATTGAGAAAGAGGAAGATGACGAGAACAGCGATGAGGATACCAAGCACGCCCGACTCGATGACATTTCTCAGTGATGACATGACAAGAGAGCTGTCATCCTTGATCATCTGATACTCAAGCGCGCCATTAGTCTCTGCCTCTGATTCTCTCAGTATGTCCATGACTGCATTTGTTATCTGCACAGTGTTGCCGTCCGTTCTCTTGGATACCTCAACGACAATAATATCCTCGCCTCCAGATGTCACGTAATAATCCTCTCCCTGATATGAAAGTGAGATATCTGCAACATCCGAGAGCCTGATGATATCTCCCGAATCAGTCGCACCGACAGCAAGCGATGCGATATCATCAAGGCTGTCAAAGCGTCCGTCAAACCGCAGGTCAATCTGGCGTCCAGAGGAAACAGCTGTATCCAGAGGCATCGATATATTCGAATACGAGAGTATCTGGTAAACAGTCAGCGGAGAAATACCGCGGGCATTCATGTCATCCATCCTCAGCTTTATAGAGACCTCTGGCTCAACTGAGCCACTGACAGAGATGGATGAAACACCTGGAATACGTGTAAGACGCGGGCGGAGTGTCGAGTCTATGTACTCTGACAGCGCGGCAATATCCCCTTCTGATTTAACAGAGAAGGAGACGACAGGAAGCATTGTAGCGCCTCCGATAAGCGCTTCAGGCTCCCCCTGAAGACCAGAGGGAAGATCCGGCATCAATAGCGATATCCTGTTTCTGACTTCATTGAGCTGATCTTCAGGATTCACTCCATCGCGGAATGTTATGGTAATCATCGCTGCGCTGTTCATCGACTGGCTGTCCATGCTCTTGAAGTCCGGAAGTGTGACAAAATCCTCCTCCAGCACGCTGACAACATCCTCCTCGACATCCTCCGCGGAAGCGCCAGGATAGATTGCGATGACAAATATCTGAGGCATGCTGATATCAGGGATGAATTCGAGGTTCGTTGTCGCGATAGAGAAGAACCCGAAAACAGCCAGAGCTATGAGAATCATTGAAAGGACAACCGAGTGTCTGACTGAAAGCGATGCGATCTTCATAGATTCTCCTCTATCACCCTGACGCGTTCTCCTGAAAGAAGACTGTTCTGCCCACGGATAATGAAACGAGTGTTCTCATATGATGGATCAATAGCAAAGTACTCCCCGTCTTCTGCTATGCTTTCAACAGCGATATACTCTGCACTATTATCGGAAGATAGAGCATAAACAGAACCATCAAGCTTTCTTACAGCAAGAGGAAGCGTGAGATACTCAGCCTCTGACCAGAGAACTTCCGCTCTTATGAACATACCGGGTACAAAGCCTTCCGGCGACATCAGCCTTACCTTTACTGTGAATGTCTTCGATAATGGATCGATGTAAGGAGCAATGGATACAACCTCGGCATCTGAAGAAGGTCCTGACGGAGAAGAGACTGTTATCTTCAGCTTCTCAATGTTTCCTGTGACACTCTGGAAATACTTCTCACCAACTTTGAGATTGACAATGAGATTGTCCAGATCGGCAATGACAGCTAAAGGCATTTCATCTGATCCTACAGAGCCTACAGATGATGGTGCTTGTATGACAGTTCCAGAAGAGGGAGCTGTGACAGTTGCATATGACAGCTGCAACTCGGCAAGCTCAAGACTTGCACTGGCAGCTTCCAGCTGTGCTGAGAGCGAATCATATTCCTGTGCGCTTACACCACCGCTTTCCCTGAGGGCGTCAACCCTTCTGAAAGCACTTTCCAGTCCTGCAACCTGTGCCTCTGCCTGTCTGAGCTGAAGCTGGAATGGACGCTTGTCTATTACGGCAATCGTATCGCCTTCATTGACTTTGTCACCAGGTTTTATCGGGTACTCTTCTACAGTGCCGCTCACGAACGGAACTACAGGAATCATCGCCTCGGCCTCGATATACCCTGTCGTGCTTATGCCTTCAGCTATTGTCCTGTACTCAGGTTTTACGACTTCCACTGGAGAAAGAGGCGGAGTGTACACAACATCTTTATCTCTGTTGAAAAAGAAATACAGAGACAAAGCCACTATAACAAAGATGATGATGAGTATTGAATATCGAATCAGAGAATTGCGCTTGTTCCTGTCCATATACCGTTCCTGTTGAAATTCTCATTATTAGCTTACTGGAAATTAACAACAAAACGGCTTTGTTCTGGCCAAAACCAACACAGTGTTGTGAAGATGTCGGAATGACCCAATACTGCAAAAAGATTGTCAGAATGTCTATTTCTCTGAGCGTCGGTTCTGCGATACCTTAATTCCTTGCAAGAGAACACAGCAAAGAGTCGAGCAGGGTCATCCCCTGCCCGAAACTATTCAATCACACAGAATTCTTAAAAATCTCCAACCTCACTCAGAGATTCATGCCGTTCCGGATGCTCTGGACCTCTCCTAGCGAAAGACCTGAATACTCAGCAATCTTGGAAAGCGGAAGCTGCCCATCTGCAAGCATCGTGTGCGCAGTCTCCCTGCGCCCGGTTTCAGCACCTTCCTTACGGCCGGTCTCAATGCCCTTGTTGTAAATCTCACGCATTATTGGTCCCATTGCTTCTCTCTCCTCCTTGTCTTCTTTGGCCTCTGCCGCCTTTCCCCTGAGATCAGTATAATACATCTTCCCCGGATCGGGACACATGAAGTCA
>CASDZV010000007.1 GCA_949285905.1 uncultured Spirochaetales bacterium
TAAAAAAACATATATGATTCCCCGGCCTCACCACAGTGAATGAGACACTGTCCTGAGTTTTCATGCTTTATAATTTAGATGCGGCACAAGGTCGTGCGCTTTTTGGAACGGTAGAGTCCGCTAAAAAAACTGACACAGGCCTTCCTTCCGGACCACGCATTGTCACAATCCTGCGGGAATGAGGACGTATAAAAAATTGAGCAAGCAAAGGGAGGTCTGCCGCAATCTTGAAGAAGGAGGCCCGTATGGAAGCAATGTACTCCGTATGCTGTGGCGCGGATGTGCACAAGAAGGTCATTGTCTGCTGCCTGCTGCGCGGACGCAGGAAAGAGATAAGGGAATTCGGTGCATCGACGAAGGACCTGATAGAGCTTTCATCATGGCTTCAGGAAAGCGGCTGCGAGATGATTGCGATGGAAAGCACCGCCTCATACTGGAAGCCGCTGTACAACATTCTGGAGGCAGAGGGGATACCTGCCATGGTGGTCAATGCGCAGCACATAAAGGCGCTGCCTGGAAGGAAGACCGACACCCTCGACGCCGAATGGATAGCAGATCTCCTGAGGCATGGGCTTCTCAGGGCGAGCTACATACCATCGAAGCCTCAACGGGAGCTGAGGGAGCTCCTGTCCTACCGCAAGAGCCTCACCGTGGATGCCGCAAGCGAGCAGAACAGGATACAGAAGATGCTCGAAGGCGGGAACATAAAGATCTCGGGCACGATATCCTCAATCATCGGCAAGTCCGGACTGCATCTCCTCTCCTGCATCATCGAGGGAGAAGCCATCACAGCTGATGACATCAGGAGAATGATAGCCGATGGCCTCATCTCCTCTCGCCTCAAGGCGACGCCGGAGGAGATTGCGGACGACCTCAACGGCGTGCTCACGCCTGTCCAGAGGAAGATGATCAGCATATGCCTTGAGCACATCATCTACCTGAACAAGCGGATAGATGAGATAGATTCCGTCATAGATGACAATCTCTCTCCAGACCAGCAGGAGCTTGTCGAGATGCTGATGGAGATCCCTGGCGTCGGCGAGAGCTCTGCGAAGACAATCCTCTCTGTCATCGGCACCGACATGTCCAGATTCCCGACTGCATCTCATCTCGCATCATGGGCTGGGGTATGCCCTGGAAACAATGAAAGCGCAGGAAAAAGGAGAAGCGGAAAGACACGCAGAGGAAACTCCCTGCTGCGGACAACGCTCGTACTGTGCGCACAGGGCGCTTCAAGGGCGAAGGGATCCTTCTTTGCTGCCCAATACTCAAGGCTGATGATACGCCGAGGGAAGAACAGGGCGAAGATGGCAGTTGCACATTCATTGCTCATCGCAATCTACTACATCGTAAGAGACCATGTCCCATTCAAGGATCTCGGAGAGGATTACTATAACAAGTTCAATACTGAAAGCAAGATAAACATGTACATCAAGAAACTGCAGAATCTTGGTGTGACCGTCAACATAGAAGCAGCACCTGCTCTTGCTTAGAAAAAGAAACAGCAGGACATCTCCGCGGATGATTTCCTGCTGTCCAGTTTGATACTATCGACCTTTGTGCCGCTGTATATTCATGTCCTTAGTGTTGAAACTCAGGACAAAGTCTCATAAAAAAGCTCTGCCCTTAGTTCGGGAAAAGATAAGGAGTCGCTCACGCGCAAAGAGCGGTACCAGCTCATCAGAGAACTAAGCGGCAGCTTCCATCTGTATGAGCTGACATCATTCTTCAAAGTTCCAAAGAGCTCATATCTGAGCTGGAAAGCGCATCATAAGGAAGATGAGGATGCGGGAATAAAGAAGCGTATAGAAGAGATATTCGAATACCATAAAAAGAGATACGGATACAGGAGGATAACAGCCACGCTGCATCAGGAAGGGCTTATTGTGAACCACAAGAAGGTAAAGCGTCTGATGAATGAGCTAGGGCTGTTCCCTGCCACATATAAAAGTGCACGTTATTCCTCTTATAAAGGCGAGATCGGGAAAACTGCCCCGAATATACTGAACAGACAATTTGATGTCGATTCTCCCGATAAGGTGTGGGCAACCGATGTTACAGAGTTCCAGACAGATGAAGGCAAGCTCTATCTGTCTCCGATAAAGGACCTCTGCACAAGAGAGATAATAAGCTACGACATCTCCACGTCTCCGAACATGCCAATGGTAATGAAGATGCTTGATACGGCTCTCCAGAACCATCCAGATCACAAGGGACTTATGATTCATTCCGACCAGGGATTCCAGTACCAGCATACAATGTTCGTCAATCGTCTGAAGAAGGAAGGCATCATCCAGAGCATGTCAAGAAAGGGCAACTGCCTAGACAACAGCAAGATGGAGACGTTCTTCTCGACACTGAAGAAGGAGATGTATTACGGACATGAAAAGGAGTTCAAGACAAGGGA
>CASDZV010000008.1 GCA_949285905.1 uncultured Spirochaetales bacterium
GTACCGCGATATCTACGAGAAGGACCTTGGGAAGATGAAGGTACCTGTACTGAGGGAGGCATTGAGAAAGGTGAAAGGAAACGAGACAGCGAGAAGGAATTCGCAGAGCATCATAGAGGGACTCTGGGAAGGCGGCAGACTGCAGGGTGCAAAAGAAGGCAAGGCTGAGGGTAAGCTGGAGGAAAAGACAACCATTGTAAGGACCATGCACTCTCTGAATTACACTATTCCTCAGATTTCTGATGTGACAAAGCTCTCGGAAAGTGAGATAAGAAAAATCGTAGCTCTCTGATATACTTGTTCATCCCGGCATTTCTCTGCCGGGAGATTCTAAGGAGAAAATGAATGCTGGCAATGGATGACTACCGGAAAAACTCTTCCAGCCTGATTGAATACATATGGGAAGGTGGCAGGGCTGAGGGCCTTGCCGAAGCTAAAGCTGAAGGATTTGCTGAAGGATTTACTGAAGGATTTGCTGAAGGATTTGCTGAAGGATTTGCTGAAGGATTTGCTGAAGCTAAAGCGGAAGGCAAGATGGAGGAAAAGATAACCATTGTCAGGACTATGCACTCTCTGAATTACACCATTTCACAGATTTCTGATGTTACAAAGTTCTCTGAAAGTGAGATAAGGAAAATTCTCATAGTTTGATAATATTGTGACTACATAGAACCTGTTTTACCATGAATAAGCTTCATCAGACTGTTTTATTTTTGAAAACAGCAGAAAAATTTCTGCGGGCCTCTGGAAATTCAGCTTAAGTCAAGAGTATATTGTTTGCCGTTCAATCACAAAATAGGAGTAGCAATATGTTCTCACTTGACACTGCTGTGGCAACTGCTGTCGCAGAAGATCCCGATATTGTTGACGTTGTAGAAGGACTCTCCAACGGTCTGGAAAACGGTTTTCATATTCCGAAAATCGTAACAATGATTATCTGCTCTATTCTGATACTCATCGTCGCTAAGATCATATGCAAGGTCATAAAGCATGGTCTGAAGAAAGTTTCAGGAAGAAGCAGGAAATTCACGCTCATCATGGCTCAGCTTGTCTGGAAGCTCTGCGCTGTGATTATATGGATTATCGCAATCATATCAGTGCTTGGAATCTTCGGTATTGATCTTACCCCAGTACTTGCTGGTCTTGGAATTACTGGTGTCGTCTTAGGCTTCGCGCTTCAGGAATCCATCAGCTCGCTCTTCTGCGGAGTTATGATTGCAATCAATAATCCGTTCCGTGTCGGTGACTGGGTTGATATCGGGGATATATCAGGAACAGTCATGGCAATGGACCTTATGTGCGTCACTCTTGCTTCTGGAGACAATAAGAAGATCACGATGAACAATAAGAACGTCTGGGGCAATACAATCGTCAACTACTCATACATCGAGAGAAGAAGACTCGATATGTCCGTCAGCGTCCGTTATTCAGATGACCTTGAGAAGGCTAAGGAGACAATAAGGGGTGTCATCTCAGGTTATTCAGAAGTGCTTACAGATCCAGCACCGCTTGTAGAGGTCGGTTCATACAATGATTCATCAATCTCGATTTATGTACGCCCATGGGTGAAGCCCGCTGATTACTGGCCGGTATACTGGAAATTCAACAGCGAGATACTCAACGCGCTGAGAGCAAACGGAATCGACATGCCATTCAACCAGATGGATGTGCATATCATCAACGACTGAGGATCAGTAAACTGATTAAGCGATGCAGGCCGGATTGATTTTCAGATCTGACCTGCATTTTTATTGCAGAAAAGTAATAAACTCAAATAGTCAATAGCAAGGCTTTCTGGTCGATATCAGACATATAGTTCACTTATTTTGTCAGTTACTTCACTCAGACTACACACTGTTGTAATTAGTAAACTAATCCAGTAATATTCTATGCGGTCTGACTCAAGCAGTCAGCGTTGCATAGCATTATGGGGAAATATAATAGAAAACCGAAGCTTCGCTCTGTCACAAGGACGAGAGCAAAAAAGAGCGTGAGAAGAAACCGCTCAGAGAACGTGGCATCTGAGGCATACACAGCAGGTGCAGAGGAACCGAGGAAGGGAAGCATGAAGAAGGTTCTGATACCGCTTCTAATACTGCTTCTGCTGCTGCTCTGCGGCATAGCATTCGCAATGGCAGGCAAAGGCACAGGAGAGGCAGCAGTACAGGAGGCTTCCACAGAAGAGGCATGGAATAATTCCATAGCTGAAACGGTACCCCCCCCCGGTATCTGAACCGGAGGAGATAGAGGTACAGGAAGCGGCACCGGCAGAAGAGCCAGCACCTGCAATTATTGAAGAGCCTACAGTTATCGAAGAACCTGTGGTTATCGAAGAACCTGTGGTTATCGAAGAACCTGCACCGCTTCCATCAGTATTCATCGCGTTCAACAAGAGCGGAGTAGAAGGCTCTGTTGAGGCAGGCGATGGAGAAGGTGAGATCCGCTACAGCGGGATAACAGATGAGGAAGCAGAGGGCTTCCTTGCATATGAGGCAGAGAAGTACGGCCTTGAGAATATCAGCTACAGCGCAGAAGCTGGCATAGTGAGCCTGAGCTACAGGGAAGGCATCAGCTATGAAGAGCGAGAAGCCGCAGCGGAGACGCTGATCAATGATATCCCGGAATACATCGAATCAATAACACCGGTAGCAGTTCCAGTCGTAATCGAAGAGGAAGCTGAGCCGGAGATCATCGAAGAGCCAGAAGCGGTAATCATCGAAGAGCCAGAACCAGAGGTTATTGAAGAACCAGCACCTGAAGAGGCAGAAGTCATTGAGGCAGAAGAAGATGCAGAGTCTGATGTGGTCATCGAAGAGCCAGAGCCAGTGGCGGTTGTTGAACCGGAACCGCTACCAGCAGTATTCATGGTCTATGACAGGAACGGAGTGAGCGGCTCGATAGAGGCAGCAGATGGCTATGGCACGATAGTGTTCAATGGCGTGAGCGATGAAGAGGCAGCAGCGTTCCTTGAAGCAGAGGCAGAGAAGTACGGCGTAACAGGAGCTGCATACAGCATCGGTGGCGGAAGAGCATATCTTACGTATCCGGAAGGGCTGAGCTATGAGGTCAGGAAGGATGCTGCAGAAACACTTGTAAATGATATCCCCGGATACGTTGAGCCGATAGCACCAGCGATTGTCCCTATTATTGCTGAAGAGGCGGAAAAGCCTGCTGCAGCTGCAACAGAGGAAGAAGGGACGGAAGAGAAGGGCATCCACTCAGTATCGATAGGCTTCTCCCCATGGGGCTACGAGTACTATGACTTCTACAATGCGCCGGATACGGACAATGACGAGTTCAGGACATACACAGGCTTCGGCCTGATGCTGGGGTATGAGGCGAGGGTGCTTGATTTCCTCGCAGTAGGAGCCGAGACAGGATACTACGGCTATTTCCCCAAGAGGAGCATCCTGCCAGAGGACAGCTATTACTGGAGCGTGCCAGTGCTGGCGAGGGCGGCATTGCTGATAGGCAATGAGGACATCGACTTCCGCGTGGGAGTGCATGCGGGAGCGGAGATAGCGAAGCTGAATGAGGACATGGGGATGTATTTCATGTTCGGCATAGACTTCGGCTTCGACTTCCATGTGACAGAGGACGTGTCGGTATTCTGGAGGGTGAGCAACAGCATGACGCTGCAGCCGCACCCTGAGATGGAGATACTCGACAGCAACACATACATAGTGCACCCGGCAAAGCTGGGAGTGACATACCACATCTGAAGGGGGTACAGCGATGAGGAAGAGAACAGGACTGATAATAAGCGCAATAGTGATAATACTGATAGCGATCGGCTGCTCAGCCAATCCGGTGAAGACAGTCAACCAGCAGCTGTATCCGTATCTGGTGGTGAATACAGCGGGAGAGATAAGGGTAGCGAAGGGAGCGGCGCTGTCGGAGCTCTACATCCCTGATGATGTGTACATCGACGGGAAGAAGAAGGCGACGGTGTTCATGGGCTACCAGGATCCGGCAGACAAGGCAGCGCTTGAGAGCGTGACGATAGGAAGCGGGATAACGGAGATCAGCGACGGGGCATTCAAGGATGCCGGATCTCTTAGCAATGTCTCTTTCGGGGATGATTCGAAGCTCACATCGATCGGTGCATCAGCATTCCAGAACACAGGGCTTACATCGATAACGCTTCCAGAGACACCGGTAGCGATAGGAGAGAGCGCATTCGCAGACAATGCGTCTCTTGAGAAGGTTGACCTTGGAGGAAGCGCAAGCATCGGGGAGAATGCATTCAGCGGGAACACCGGGCTTGCATCAGTTGACTTCGGCTCAGTCTCGTCAATCGGGGATGGGGCATTCACAGGAGCAGGGCTTACAGAGGTGGTGCTTCCAGAGCACCCGGTGATCATCGGAGAGAACGCATTCCAGGGCAATGAGAAGCTTGAGAGCGTTGACTTCGGCGGAACGACAGTGATCGGGGACGGTGCATTCAGCGGGAATGCGAACCTGACGAATGCTGATTTCTCATCAGTCACGGAGATCGGCGATGAGGCATTCAGGGGAACAGGGCTTAAGGAGGTCGTGTTCCCGGAAGACTGCAATGTGACAATCGGCAAGGATGCCTTCAGGGACAACGCATCGCTTGAGAAGGTGGACCTCGGAGGCGCGAAGGAAGTAGGGAGCGGAGCCTTCATGGGCAACAGCAGCCTTACAGACCTTGACCTTGGCAAGGTGGAGGAGATAGGGACGAACGCATTCAGCGGGTCGGATCTTGGATCTGTATACATCCCCAGCAGCGTTGACAGGGTGATGAGCGGCGCGTTCAGCAACTCGAACATAACAAGCGTCACAGTCAACGGCGGCAACACAACGATCTCCACAGGAGCATTCAACGGGAACACAGTGACAGCGATAAGCATCCCGGCGGTGATGACACCGGATGCCAAGGATATATTCAAGGATGCTCTTGAAAGGGTAACAGTCACAGGAGGCGGCTCAAGAGGAGACACAGTAGCTAAAGACTCCCTTTCAAACCTTCCGAACCTCACATATGTGAGCGTGAATGGGGTTGAGACGATTGCAGAAGGAGCATTCCAGGGCAACACAGCACTTACAGATGTGAACCTTGGAAGAGGACTTGAGACAATTGGAAAGGATGCATTCAAAGACGCTGGAACTGAGAATACAAAGTATGTGATTCCTGCGACAGTCAACGATGCTGTGGGTGCATTCGATGAGGATGATGATCTTGAGCTCAAATTCGAGATAAGCCTCAGTGGCAACTATGACTCAACTCTTGATTTCACAGTACCAATCACTGCAGATGGAAAACCTAATACAGAGGACAATGTTGCAACGATAATCCGTGATCAGATTAAAAATCTCATCTCAGGAGATAAGTATGTCGATTCAATCACAGCTCCCGGCAAGGATGGGAATACAACAGAGTACCATAATGATATCTATCGTGAGCTTGAGGATCTGACAATCAATGCAGTTCTTCCTGGTTCTGATGCGATTAAGAATGAGGAAGGCTCGGAAAATCAGTTTACTATCAATGGTCTTGTAGATGTTGACCTTATCAACAGATATCTTGGATTCGAAAAAGGCAATGAGGCTGGTGATCACTTTGTAGCTGGTATGGTCGGTACTACAAATGAGACTGTAGACATTCCGACTGAATACAGAGGAAAACCTGTTACAGAGATTGCTGACGGCGGTTTCAAGGGTAACGTTGATGTAAATATTCCAGAGGACACGAACATCAACAAAGTCGGTGATAACGCATTCCAGAACAATACACGCCTAGACCCTGAGGATTTTGCTAATCTCTCTGGTGGATATACAGATTCAGAAGGAAGTACCAATAAGGGTGTGACTGACATCGGAGAAGGTGCATTCCAGGGAGCAACTGGCATCGCAACATCTGAAGGTCAGGAAGACGGACTTAAGAACATAACAATCCCGGAGAATGCTACGACTGTCGGAAAGGATGCTTTCAAGGACACTGGTGCCGAGAAGATCACAATTCCTGCTGAGAAGGAAGGCAATGGGGATAGAAATTATAATCCTGGTGCATTCGGTCCTTCTGATTCTCTCAAGAAGGTTGTTGTTGAAGGTCCTTCCACAGATCTTACAGGTACAGAAATTGCAGAAGCTTTCGGTGACAACAACAGGAATGTTGAGTCACTGACAATTCCTGCAGATCTTATTGATACTGAAGATGAAGTCAATGCGCTTAAAGAGGCTTTCCCGAATCTCAAGGAACTTATTGTAACACCTTCTGCAAACGTCTCTGACGATCCTGCTGGAAACCTTGCAGGTTTTGATAAGCTTGAGTCTGTTACGCTTCCTTCTGATCTTCTTGCAGGTAGGGAAGAGGGTATTCTTTCCGGAAGTGATTCTGTCAAGAATATTACTGTCACACCTGGTGATGAAAGCAATGGAGACGCTGCAACTATAATTCCAGAAGGTGCATTCAATGGCCTTGACAGCCTTACAACTGTCACTGTGGACGATGGTATTACTGCAATTGGTTCAACACCGAGAAAGAGTGGTTCTACAACATCCGAGAGTGGCGCATTCGCAGGTTGTGACAACCTCACATCTGTCACAGTACCATCCACACTCGATAAAATCGGTGATGGTACATTCGAAGGCTGCGGAAAACTTGAGGAGCTTAAGCAGACTGATGAAAATGGGAATCTTATTCCTACTCCTGATTACACAGTACCTGAAGGTATTGAGGAAATCGGAGAGAATGCATTCAAGGATACAGCTTTTGATAAAGTAATCCTTCCTCCGGGAATTGACAGTGTCGGCAGTGGTGCATTCGATGTAAATGGTACAATTGAAGAAGCTGTAATTCCTGCTCATCTTGCTAACCAGAGAGATGAGAATGGCAAGAATGACTCAGATTACAACTCGAGACCAAATACAGATGGAAGCTATCCTACAAAGGGTATTTCATCAATCTTCATCTCTGAACCCAGCGATAATGATGATACTGTAACAATTGGTAATCTCACTATTGTTCTAGGTGATGGGGAGGGTCATGGAACGGTTCCTGGAGTAACTGATGGCGATGCTAATACAACTCTTGGTGCAGTCAACAGCATTATCCCAGTGACTGAAGATCTCAAGAAAGAGTATGGTGACAGCCTTGTCTATGTTGATGAAGAGAAGCAGTATGTTGTAAATCCGGAACCAGAGATTGTCATCACAGGTGACATCACAATTGATGATGGCATTACTGTCCTCGGACCTGGTGCTCTTGCTAATGTCGGAGTCGGATCAAAGGACGATAATCTTACAGTATCACTGCCTGATGATCTTGAAGAAATCGGAACAGGCGCATTCCAGAATGCTCCGCTTGCAGGATATGAAGCGGCAGAAGATGGTGGAAAGGACTCAGTCACAGGAGGCTTGATCATCAATGGAAACGGAGTAAATGACAAGCTTCCTGAGTCAGTTGAGAGCCTTGGTGACAACGCATTCAAGGATTCTGGTCTTATCTCTTCCGATGGAACGACAATCAATCCAGGTGAATTTATAGAGAATGTCGATGCTGTCGGCAATAGCGCCCTTGAAGGTATTGATATCGGGGAAGAGTTCACTATCAGCGATAATATCGACAGCCTTGAAACAATAAGCGACATTTATGGTTCTATTGAGGGTGTGACATCGCTCACTGTTCCTATTGATTTAATCGATACTGCAGATGAAGCTAAAGAGCTCTTCGATACATTCCCTAACCTCAAGGACCTTACAATCACAGGTTCTACGAATTCTACTGGTGATATATATGGTCTCAACCAGTGGGGTGAAAAGCTTGAATCAGTGGATCTCTCCGAGAGTGGTGCAACAGGTATTCAGATTGTAGGGACAACAGGAGAAGAGAAACTCTCAAATCTCAGCACTGTTGTGCTTCCAGATACACTTGAGTCTATTGGTGATAGTGTATTTGAAGGTTGTACTTCCCTTGAGTCCATTTCCTATAAAGACGGTGGCACGGTCGTTGAAGATAAGCTTCCTCCATCAATTACCAATATTGGTGAGAATGCATTCAAGGATTCATCTCTTGGTAAGGGACAGGATAACTATGGCGGAACGCTCCATAATGATGGAAAGGCTGATGCATACATCGATGGTGGCCTTCTGAGCGAGATTGAAGGAGAGCTTACAATCGGAGCAGGTGCATTTGAAGGAACTTCTATTGGACCTGTTCTCAATATTCCTGCTGGCACAACATCTATTGGAGAAGGTGCATTCAAGGACATTGTGAATGGAGAAGCAAATGGAGACCTCGATGTCCAGCTTCCTGCAGCAGTCACAGGCAATATTGATGACGTGTTCACAGGTCCTGAAGGTCACGATGAGTCTGTCTTCATTGATAACCTTATCATCACTGGAAACACAGAATCTGGAGAAACTACGGTAGGTCAGCTTGCTGGAGAGAATCCAAATATGGACCATTCTGCTGCAGCTCCTAAGAATCAGGCTGAACTTGTTCTTGATAATGTCGTTATTAAAGATGGTGTTACAGGAATCGGTGTTAATGCGTTCGTCGGTGTTGGTGTTGAAGAAGGCGAGAGCCTTGATGTAACACTCCCTGAAGATCTTGAGACTATTGGCGACCATGCATTCGGCAGCGATGACAAGAATGGTGCACTTCTTACAGTAGATAACAGCGGTACTATTCTGGAAATATCTGATTCTACTGGTGTTGAGAAGCCTGTTCTCACGATTGATGGTGATAAACTTCCATCAAGTGTGGATGAAATTGGCGCAGGTGCTTTCCAGAACTCCGGTATTCTGAAAGAAGATAAGGAGAATCCAATCAATATCTCTGAGTTTGTGCCATCTGGAGTTGTGCCTGGCGAGGATGCATTTGCTGGAATCAATATCGGAAGTGAGTTCACTATCAGCGATAATATTGATTCTGTTGAAGATATTCAGAAGATCTACGGAGATGTTATTGAGAGTGTAGAGAAACTTACAGTACCTCTTGATCTTGTTTCGCCGGATTATATTGATGAGCTTAAGTCCACATTCCCGAATGTGAAGGAGCTTATTGTCACTCCAACAACTGGTGAGAAGACAATGGGTTCAGTTGCAGCTACAGATGATGGCGCATGGAGTGGTCTTGTTTCTGTCGATCTTTCAGAGAGCGGTGTTGTGGTGATTGCTGATGAGGCATTTTCCGATGTTGCTGATGGATTTGAACTCAAACTTCCTTCTACAGATGGTGGTACTATCACGAGCGTTGGGAAGGACGCATTCAGCGGTGTCGGTAGCTTGATCACAAACGATGTCTTTGAAGATTCATTTGGTAAGCTTGAGACAATCGGAGATGGAGCATTTGCTGGTGCTGCTATCGGACCAGAGCTTGTCATACCGAATACAGTGACTTCTATTGGTTCAGGTGCGTTCGCAGGCATCAATGGTGGTACATCCTCGTCAGATGCGCTGAAAGTAACTCTTCCAGCGAATGCTGAAGGTGATAAGAACCTTCTTGAGAATATTGATGATTACTTCACCACGACAGAGAATCATGAAGTTCCTGTGTTCATTGGTGAGCTGACGATTACAAGTGGTAATAACAATGTTGTCGGACAGCTTGCTGGAATTGCAGGAGACAGTGCTCAGGAACCAAATACTGAAGCAGGTGACCCGGCTGATCTCGTCCTTAATAAAGTAGTCATTGGAACAGGTGTAACTGGCATCGGTGATAACGCCTTTGTCGGTGTTGGTGTTGAAGAAGGCGAGAGCCTTGATGTAACACTTCCTGAAGATCTTAAGACTATTGGCGAGCATGCATTCGGCAGCGATGACAAGAATGGTGCACTTCTTACAGTAGATAACAGCGGTACTATTCTGGATATCGATTCTACTGGTGTTGAGAAGCCTGTTATCACAATTGATGGTGATAAACTTCCGTCAAGTGTGGGTGTAATTGGCGCAGGAGCTTTCGAGAATTCCGGACTTGCTTCTGACGATGGTTCACCAATTGATATCTCTGATTTCATCAGTGATCTTGCATCTGAAAGCGGAGTTGCTATTGGTGATGAAGCATTCGTTGGTGTTAATGTTGGAGATATTGCAGATGATCCAAGAACGACAATTACAATACCTGGTTCTGTAACTGACGTTGGAGAAGGTGCATTTGCTGTTGTTGATAACAATGGTGATTACATCGTTTCTAACGAGCCTGGTATCGACGTTGTTCTTCCAAACACTGCAATTAATAAGGATGTAGGACTCGATAACATCTTCCTTCCAAGTGGAGAAAGGAGGCCTGCACACTTTGGTACAGTAACTGTCACACCTGGAAAGAATAATGATTCTTCATTCGATACATCAAACCTTACAGGAAAAGATGACAGTAGAGATACTGGCGTTGATATCATCCTCGATGAAATTGTTGTAGATGACGGCATCAAAGATGTTACAATCAGTGACTTTGAGAATGTCGGCGTAAGGGATGATGAGGATGACAGACTCTATGTGACTATTCCTGATAATGTTGATAATGTCACTATCGGAACAGGTCTTGGCAATGGGCCAAAGGTTGCTGTCGGAACGGGTACTGGTTATGAAATCGGAGAGATTTACTTCAGAGAAGATGGTACTCTTCCATCAACAGAAAACGGTATTACCATCGCTGAGAACGCGTTCAGTCAGGATGCTGGACAGTCTGGTTCGTCTTATCCTGCAAACGATGTGGGTGATCCGTTCTGGAGTGGTGATCCATCTGATGGAGCGAGTGTAAATACTGATGAGATTGTCAATGTCAAGGAAATTGGTTCCGGAGCATTCCAGAACAATGAGAATGTGAAGAGAATCACAATTCCAAAGGAATGTGTATCCATTGGTGAAAATGCATTCGCAGGTTGTACAAATCTTGAAGAGATTATCTTCGAAGGACCGAGGGAAACACCAATTGAAATTGCTGAGAACGCATTCAGTGGTTGTAGCAGCCTGAAGTATATTTCCACAATTGAAGGCAATAAGTATGAGAAGGGCGACGAAGGAACAGCTGTTATTCCAGAGAAGACAATCACTGATTTTGAGAGTGGTGTGTTTGCTGGTACAGGATTCACTGCTGTAACTCTTCCTGGTGACATTAACAGTGTTGCTAATGATGCCTTCAGCAATGCTGCAGGAAACGATGTAACCTATACAGTCACTGTTCCTGTGGATGGCTTCATGAATGTTACTGAGTATCCTGAGGGTGGAGTATATCCGACAGAGGACGCTGAGGTGACATTCACTGGAACATTCGGCGAGAGTGGAAAGATTACTGGTATCTCAGCAACTATTGGAGATAGCACAGTTTCTGAGCCTCAGAAGTTCGGCTATACAGCTGACTGGAAGGTTGGCACTGTTGCTGTTGATGAGAATGCTGCAATCACAGTGGATGAGCTTATCAACAATGGTAAGGGGCCTGCTGTAACATGGAATGCTGATACCTACACAGGTGTTACAATCAAACTTCCAGAGGGTTATGGCTTTGCTGATAAAACAGGTACTGTTAAACAGGATACATTGACAGTTGATCTTACATTTGGAGAGTCAATTGCTGATGCAATAGCTTCAGCCATCAAGAATGCAGTGGGCGATGGTGGTGTTATAATTAACAATGAAACAGGAAAGTATGTTGACCCATCGAAACTTCAGTTCCCTGATGGAGTTGCAGATGCTTCTGGAAATCTGATTAAAGACTTGTCAGATGATAAGAATATAACACTGACAATTCCAGAATCTTCTGCTCAGGATTTTAACTATCCAATCACCATTGTAAAAACTGATGGAACGACTCTTCAGACAACAGTAACCAAAGGAACAACATGGACTCAGATTGCTGAGGCTGGTATTTCTGAGGGAACATTTGTTTCAACAATAGCGCCGGATCAGAATAGCGGTAAGTTCAATGGAGATACATCAAGCCTTATTGCTGTTGATTCTGCTGTTACTGTCCCTGCTGGAGCACCTCCATACTACAATTATGCCAAAGTTGCTCTTTCGGGAGAGGGTGTAACACCTGGTGATGTATATTACAAAGTAGGTTCTTCTGCAGACGTATTCACACCAAATGAGTCTGCTGGTGCTGGTTATGACTGGGCTGTATCTGCTGACACATCAGTAATCTCTGCTGACAACAAGATTGTTGGCAGTGGAAGTGTAACAGTTTCCAAGAAAGCTCATGAGTATAAGGTAACTGTGGACAATGTTGAACAGGGCAATACAGTAACATTCGGAAAGCCGTGGAGTGAATATGGATATGCTCCATCTGGAAACAATGGGTATATGTTATCGTCTTCTGTTTCAGGAAATGGTCCTTTCGCTGATGAGCAGGTTATTGGCTCCGGAAGCAATACTACAGTAGCGGCACAAACTAACAATGGTGATACCATTGCACTTACATCTGTAACTAAGATACCAAATGATATCAAAGTAACAGGTGATGGTTTTGACGATATTACTATCGCAAGTGCTGGTTGGTATAAGGCTGATGGAACAATCCAGTTGCCAGAGGCTCCAGATCTCCCAGTTGGCAAGGAGTTCAAAGGTTGGCTTGTGAATGGTGAATTGAAAGAGCCGGGCGATAGTGTATCTGTTTATGATATCCAGAAAGGTGTATCAGCTTCAATTGAAACTAAGAATACATATACCGTTCAGATTGATGGTAAAGGGGTTGTGACTGTAGTCGAAGGTGAAAGCTGGTCTAAATATATGACTGATATCTCATCAAGTGATGTTGAATACTGGTTGAATGGTACTAAGCTGACTGCCAATGATGTTGTTGGAAATCTTGGGACCACTACAGTAACAATTGATAAGAAGCTGAAAGTCACATATAAGGCACCAAGTGGAACAACTTTGATTCCATATGATCAGATAGGAAATTCAAATCCAAGTACCGTAAGTAGTACTTCTATTTGGGTTGATTATGAAACATCTGTCGATGCTATTAAAGAATCACCAGTTGTCAAATATCAGGGTGGTATTGGAACGCAATTTGATGGTTGGAATTACAGTCAAAGCTCTATTACTGAGCCTCTTGATGTTTCAAGTGCCAGTTCAACACCTATCGAAACAGGTATTGATATAGCGAACCCCAATTATCTCTATTTGAATATAGGAGGGGATCAGTATGTCTTCTATATGGCAAAAGGATATGCCACTTGGTCGGAATATAATGGTATGGCTGCTTCCTATAATACTGATTTCAAGAAATTGGATAATAGTATAGCTGAGACACTATTAACATCTGAAGGAAAATTAAGCGATGAGCAAAGAAAATATTTTTCTGCGTGGATGAAATATTGGAAAATGCACGAGCCCAATACGATATCTTCTCCTACAACAGTTGCAGCGTGGATTGATCTTAATAATGGTCAGTATCGCGTAATTAATGTTGATACAAATATGTTCGATCCTGATTTGAGACAGGAAAATGGACAATATGTGTGGCATAATTTTGTACTTTTGGATGAGATGCAGGAATCAATAAGAATACATAAAAAGTTCCCTTCAGATTTTATGTATGAAACAGTTACACATGTAGATGATTATTCTCCAGAAAAGTGTGTGGGAGTGCCTGTTGTTGATGAACTCCTCAACGTTTCTTCAACAGTAAGTTGTGCGGCTGTGTACTTTAAAATAATGTAGTTGTAATACTAAGAGGCGAGGCTGTTACAAGGTCAAGACTTGTGACAGCCTCACTTACATATGGATTGTTTTCTGCGTCCTTGTTTGGCTATGAACGGATAATTTGTTCCATACATACTGATTTCTTCAGAGAGCATACCTTCTATTTTTATCGTATTAACCTTTGACGATTATTGTGAGGTTTCTATGCCTTCGAGAGCTGGAAATTGATACTGGCATTCTGATTATTGCTCTGGTTCTTATGCTTTTTTCCAGTGAACTTCTTTCGTGATGTTAATATACTCGTTAGTAGTGAGAAGGGAGTGATTCATGAGAAGAAATACGAATGCTGAAGGCATTTAGTTGTCATAAAAGGCATTGCGCATCTTCTTCCTGAGAAATATGGGTTCAAGTTCCCTATGACCGCTCTTGCTGAAACTAAGATTGCCAATGAAGTAGGGCGTCGACAAAGAAGCTATGGAATATCTGTACCAGAAAGAGGCAAAGGTCAACGATAGAAATGGAGAACTTGCATCCCTTCCTCTTTGCAATCTTGTTTCAGGGAGCTTCGTAAGCGTTACATCGACTATGACATTGATGACTTGCGTCTCTAGCTCATGCTGCTAGACGGAGTAAATCCCTGCACATTTGTTAGCACTTGAATTCTCTGTTATTGATATCAGTGTCAATATTATTGATATGCCTTCCAACCTTTGAGACAGATCCAATCCAAGGTTGTGTATGCCATGATTCCAATGGCTATGGATAAGTATCCAATGCTCTGTTTCCTTTGTATAGTTCACATAATCATCGATGTAAATGCATAGTTCAGCTCATAGATTGCATTCAGGTAATTGATATCATCATCAGTGAAATCTATGCCGTTGTAAGAAAGAGAGAGGAATGTGCCTGTAGTTCCCGTGAGTTTTATTTTTGCTGTGAACGGATAATCTGTTCCATACACGCTGATTTCTCCAGAGAGCGTTCCTTCTTTCTCATTATATTGACCTTTAACGATGATAGGGGAGGCATCGGTACCACCAAGAGTGTTGATATATGAGCCATCTTCACTAATGACCGAGAAGCGCCAGAATTGCGTGATTGTCATATCCAGTGCATAGAGGCTGACAAGACCCTTATATGATTGTCCGCTGTATGTATGATTCCCGATTCTGATACTGCCATTCACGATGTCCGGATCTGAAAGGTCCATTGAATATGATCCGTTGATTTTCCGTGATGTATATGTAACCGGATCTGTGTCTCCTGTTACTATGATTGTTGAGACAAAGTCCTTGTATTCGACTTCTCCTGATCCTTTGCCTTCTGCTGATCCTCCACCCGTGACACTGACCTTGCCATTGGTATGGACGGAGTAGGATCTGCCAGTGCTGTCAGTGACAATGAAATCCATCGGATTGATAATCTTCAGCTCAGCGTGTGAACTCATATTCTCTGCGTCATACGTAATAGTGTAAGTATTCCCATTTCCAAGGTTTGCAGTATATGTCCCTCCAGACATGCCAGTGGACGGCAATTGTTCCTTGAGAAGTTTAATCGCATAGCCTGATAGTGGCCCGTTTGCCATCATGAGGCTGTAGAGGTCCTCTGCTATCATTGATCTGTTGTATGGTTCTTCCTCTTTAGGGATATCATCGAGAGAGATTGATGAAGTTCCGACAGTGAATGTCGCTTCCGTTCCTTCAAGCATTGGCATGGCAATTCCGTTTGATACTGTATTTGTGACAGTGTTGTAGTCACCGCCTGCGGGAGCCAGCGCTGTCTCATCCATTGTGATGCTGAATTGAGTTTCCTGGTCTTTCTTATCTTTGAAGGTAGGGGAACTGCCGGATGCGGTTTCCATCCTGTAGCCAAGAATCCTTCCGGACTCAACAGGAAGAGTGTATATGAAATCGCCGGTCACTGTGTAATCGTTATATGGATAATCTCTGAACGAAGCGAGTATGGTTGCAGAGCCGTTATCATTTACGCTTCTTGATGATGAAAACGATGCGGAGAATTCCGCTTCACCTGTTATCTGAGGATTCTCAAAATACTCGTTGATACCTTTGGATGCAAACTCAGTCACGTCAAACGCTGCTAAAGTATTGGCTTCCGTAAGATCCTCAGTCGAGTCGCTACAGGATGAAAACATGAATGCAATAAGAATGGAAATGGTAACTAATGCTGTCTTTCTCATATGAATCTCCATGATTGAAGTATATGCCGGATTCGATTTGTTGGTGCAATCCCTGCTTGCTTATCTTTGCAGATATTACAGACCTGTATTGCTGTCGAAAGTATTCATTCAGTATGGTATCATCACTGAAGTGGAGGGGCTTTCCGTGAGCATTTTCAATGATTACCTGAGCTATTTTCATGAAGCTGTGATTTACTCGCGCTATGATTGTGCAGAGTTCAATAATAAGAGGTCTATTTCCATCTCTCGCGATGAATTCAGAAATGGTTATATAGAGAACTGGCCTGAAAGGAAAGCTGAATTTGGCAGGAGGGGCAGAAAGAAAGATGATACCCCAGACTTGTTTCAGGAGGGCATTCCAGATGAAGGTAGTAACCTTGAGAATGTTTATCTTGTCTCTTTGAAGCGTCTTACTATCCCCAAGCAGTATCTTGTTGACAGGAAAGACCTGTATATCGAGAAACCGGATGTTTATTTCACGTTTGTGAAGATCAAGGATGATGGCAGAATAATCAATCCTCCACATGGGAAGACAAGTCTTCCATGCTGGGTTCCATATTTCTTTTTCCAATATCGTGATGGATCTATGAACTTGTCAAGGAGACCATGGGCTGATGCTGTCCGCGATATGGACAGAATCATGGCAAGCTGGGAGGCTACCAAGAAAGCTGATGATGGTACCAGGTGGAAGACGTATTATGATCTCCTTGTAAAGAGCTTTGAGACAATCACGGAGAATTCCTTCTATGACAACTCTGTTGAATGTAAGGGATTCGGTGAAGTGCAGAGGGTTCTCGATTATGATGAGCGCGTCTTCATAACCGATGATATCGATATCTCAATGTTCTTCACGAATACCATCATGTCTCTTTATGATGAAATCAAGGGAAAAGACAAGATTGATTCAACCTGGCCGATCATGAATCTTCTTAATCCTGATACATCTGAGCCTTATCATGCTAAGCAGAGCGATGTGGCGGAGAATCCCTGCAACAGGCAGTCCTTTCTCGGGCATATCGGGGACCATGGACTCAATACAAGCCAGATGGCAGCGCTCTTTACTGTGAAGTCTGCAGCGGAGGGGGATGTGATAGCTATCCAGGGACCTCCCGGAACAGGAAAGACCACCTTGATTGAATCCATTGTCGCAGATGCGATTGTCTCTTCAATTCCGAGCAAGAGCAGACTGAGAGCGTCAAGGCCGGAGTTCATCCTTCTCTCATCCACTAACAACAGGGCAGTTGCCAATGCACTTGAACGAATGCAGAAGGACATGGCCACTGATTCTGACGACCCGATGATGTGCCGGTGGATTGACGGTGTGAGTTCTGTAGCTGCATATTATTCCGGCACGGAGAATGCGAGGAAGTATCAGCACCTATACAGAAAAGTCATCCCAAGAGGCGATCACTACATCACTGTCTGGCAAGGATGGGTTGAGAGAATTGCGAGAGCAATATGCTCCGATGACCCGAAGACTGTCCCTTATGGCTTAGAGCCTGTTACCGCTTCGGATAGGGCACAGGAATACTGTGATGCATTCATCGGGAAAGCTGCGAAGGCTCTCTCTGTTGACAAATCCAGCAAGGCTGTCATCGACGAGCTTTATAAGAGGCTGGATGTGGAGAAGAAGCTGATTGCCACCCTGGCAGAGAAGGGGGAATCGAAAGAGCTTAATAGCGCAAGGAAACGCGCTTTCTGGCTTGCTGTGCATATCAATGAGTATCGCTTCACGGAGTATATTCTTAAGTACACAAAACTGATGAAGGCAGATACGACGAGTCTGTATGAAAGCGTATTCTGCAATAATGATGCCGTCATCATGCAAAGGGCATATGATCTCATAGCTTGCATCACTCCTTGCATATGCTCCACCTTCTATTCGCTACCGGGCTTTTTCAATGTATGGCAGAAGGGGTGGCGTGAGACGCTCATGAAGCAAGCTCAGTACCTTATTGTCGATGAAGCGGGACAGGTCCTTCCTGAGATAGCAGTGCCATCTTTTGCTCTTGCGAAGAAAGCTGTCGTGATAGGGGATACAAAACAGATAGAGCCTGTGTGGGAAATTCCGGTGGAAATCGACGCGATGCTCTACAAAGCCAAAAACCTGCCAGAAGGAAGAACCACAACAGGTCTCAGCGAAGAAATGAACTGCAGCAGTTCCAACTTGATGGCAATTGCGGAAAAAGCATGTCCTGTTGAAATCTATGTGCATGGTTCTAAGAAAGGTGATCGCGGTATCATGCTCACTGAGCACTGGCGATGCTACGATAGTATCATCATGTTCTGTAAGGAAGAAGTGTACCATGATCTTGCCCCTAAGCGAGGCGATTCTTCCTCAAAGTGGCTTTTGCCTATGGTTTCCATGAGACAGCTTGAGGATGGCGCATCCATTCAGGGCCTTGAGCTTGGGAGCCGTGCCAACCGAGCAGAGGCTGAGCTGATAGACAGCTGGATGAGACAAAACCTCAAGACAATTGTCGATAACGCACTGTCGGAAGCTTCAAGGAAAGGGGAAAACCTTCCAGAGAACGAAATCTATGATTCCGTGATCGGGATCATCACACCATTCAGGGGACAGAGAAAGCTCCTGAAGGAGTTGCTTGAGGACAGGACTCGTTCCTCGACAATGATCACTCCCGATGAGGACTTCGCGACCTTTGTCAGCCGTCATGTCACGATTGGAACCGTTCATTCCTTCCAGGGCGGGGAGAAGGACATTATCATATTCTCCTCAGTTTACGGCAATGATGACAAGGATAGTCTCAGCTTTGTCGATGATAAGGTAAACCTGATCAATGTCGCTGTTTCCCGGGCAAGAAACGCGTTCGTTCTCATCACATCGCTGGATGAAAATCTCCTATCATCCGGTTCATTTATCGGGAAACTGATTAATCACATCAAGGGCATGGAGGACAATGCATTCCCAGATGTTGTCTACAGCTCTGACGCTGAAGCGGAGACATATGTTCCTGACACGATGGTGGCAGAGGAAATACATCCCTATACAGTTGAAGAGGATGTATCTGAGTATGATGATGCTAGAGAATCCTCCTCTCCATTGAGCGATGGCGAGGAGTGGCTCAAGGAGCATGGGGTACGCCACGCTGTCAGTTTCCGATACGTCAGGAAATAATGAGCGAAGGGGTGCTTTTTCTGCACCTCTCAGCCATCCTCTTTCCAAGACGCGCAATGCCTAGCGCACTGAGGATTTCATTTCCAGAATTCAGCTTGACGCGAAGGATTGTTCCTGGCGGCAGGTGAGAGAATGTGTCAGCATAGCAATAATATGTCCTCTCACCGTTCTCCACTAGAAGTGTAGCTGTGGTATTATCGACGGAAACGACAACAGAGAGTGCTTCATCAGCGAGAAGGTTGTCGGAAATATATGAAGCATACCGCTCCTTTTCAGGGAATGTTTCATCAAACATCCTGATAAGGCTCATATTAGTATATTGATGATTCGGTCGAGGCTCATCTGAAGTGGCTATCATCCTGATGTACTCAATGAAGCTGTTATCTTCTGTCTCTCCCATCTGAGCATCATACTCATTGATGAAGCTGCGGCAGAGAGATCTGTAGCTCAAGATTGCAGTTGCCGGCTTTGAGTATTTGCTTATGACCATCATCAGGCAGAATCCACACAGCTCGATATCCTTCTTCAGGTAGTACTTCACCATGTTGCGCCAGAATGTCTGGCTCTCAGGATTGGCTGGGTAGATATAGCCAAGTGTTCCCGGAGTGCAGTTCCCTATACTGCATTCAAGCGTGAAGAGCGGTTGCTTTAGCTTGCTGAATTCTGGGTGCTCGGAAAGGATTCTCTTTGCTGTGGCTTCCATCTTGAGCATCAGGGCGGTGTCATCTGATGCCGCTGCCACTCCAATCATTTTGCCATATACTCTCTCTGCAAGCGATCTGTTCCTGCCTTGAATGGTTATGTAATCCTCTTTTCTCAGAGTGGAGAGATCCCACCATTTGATGAATTCCCAGAAATGCTTCTTCCCGTCTGATGAGAGAAACACGGAAAGGAAACGTGAATGCTCTTCCGACGCTTCCTTTCTTACTATATCTCTCAGATCATAGAGATCTTCTGCGATCCTTTCCTTCTCCTCAGCTGAGAGTGAAGGTATCATCCTCCTCTTGTCATTGCCGTGAGAAAGAATCTCTGCTTCGAGGTTTTCTAAGTTATGGAGAAACCTGATATCGAGGTAGTCAGATATATTTCGTGGAGGCTTTACACCTGTTTTGTTTGTTATCCTGATGATATCAGCGTGCAAATGATACATCCGGATATATTCGCAGTGTTCCAAAGCTGACTTGAATTCCAATGCAAGGTCATATAAGTTTTTTTCGATTGCTTTTAAATTGTCTGTAATGCTTGATGATGTATTGTTTAGATTCTCTCTATCCATCAGATCCTCCACAATGACATTGATGATACCGTGAACTACCCCATCTTAGCCAGGGCTAGAAGATGGAGCTTCCGGCTTCAACACAGAACGCTTCCATGCCTCATATGAGGAATCGAAGTCTGACATCCGCTCCACCGGAGTACGCTTCTGTTCCGGAAGCGTGCAGGCTATCTCATGCTTGCCTGCAAGAAGCAGCGTTTTCGCGGCCTTCACATCACGATCCTCTGTATATCCGCATGCCGGGCATGCGAACGTCCTGTCAGAGAGCGTGATGCTTTCATGGATATGCCCGCATAGGGGACACATCCTCGTCGAAGGGAAGAAGCGGTCTATCACGAGGACGCTCAGGCAGGAGGTGAGCTTGCTCTTCAGAGTGCCGAGCGCGGAGTTCTGCACATGCTTCCCGAATAGCCCCTTATGCCAGCCCTTGATGTTCTCGTCCTGCATGACCACTAGACTTCTTCCCGTGACGATATCGTGGTATACCTGATTGGCCTTTGCCCGCCGCCTGTTGGCGAGCCTCTCATACTCCCTCTGGATCCGATGCTTCGTGTCACGCCAGTCCCCGGAGCCCTTCACCTGCCGTGCCAGCTTCCGCTGTAGGCCTTTGAGGCGCTTCTGTTCTTGGACCGTTATGTCGAACTTCTCTCCTTCCGAGGTCGTTATCGTCGTCTTTATCCCGAAATCAAGGCCGATGTCCGGCTTCTTCTCCGTCTCAGCGGTCCCCTCATGCTTCGGGATGTAGCATGCCAGCATGAGGTATATGCCCGAAGGCTTCTTCACGAGCTTTGCATTCGCGTATTCAGCTCCGGCTGGGACCTAATCCATCCCGAACACGCGTATCGGCCTCTTTATCCCCGCTATATGCACGGTATTCTTATACCTGCCTTTATTATTGCCTTCAGAGCCATAGCAGATCCAGTGCGTATTGCCATACTGGTTGAGCTCTATCGAGTCGTATGATGAGCGGAACTTCAGCTTCCCATTTCTCTTGCCCGTCTTCCTTCTCTTCTCTGCAAGTGCCTTCATATCTTGCTTCAGGGAGGAATATACGGTCTGTATAAACTTCGCAGGCATCGTGAGCTGTCGTGCGACAGGATTGCCATCTTTATCAAGGGATGTGATGCCTCGCGTCTCCATGCTGAAGTTCTTGAACTTGTCAGCCTCAAGTCCGATGAGGTAATTGCAGAGCCACCTGCATTCAGCGAAATACAGGAAAATCTTATCGCGTTCTGCGTTGTTCAGGCACTTCAGATCGAGCTTGAGCTCGATGGCGACGGGGCGCATGGATGCATGACGGAGACGCGTCTCCTTTCCTTTCTCCTTGATGGTCTTGTTCTTTGCTCTTCTGGCCTCGTCGTCCATGCCTTATTTTACCATATATATGCTTACAAACCAAGCAGATGCGGCAATTCATCACCATCTTTCGCTACGCTTAGAAGATGGTGTCTTCTTGCAACTTTATCGATAAAGGACCTCCTCAAACCATGCATTTTGCTGCTACTGTCCAATGTCATATGTATACTATTGTCCTAATAGGAGAGACCGGCGACAAGCTGCTGCAGCGTAGTTATGTCGAATTATTCTGATAGGATTTTTCATCATATGTGGTAATTTCCGGCGTATGACTCGTGTGAAATAGCGGATAACAGTGCTATTATTCTGGACAGAATCTCTTTCTCGATCCTTGTTGCTTTCAATTCCTTTGAAAGCTGATAGGGTTTTTCGCAATATTTCTATAGCAAGTTACTTGGTGAGAAATTTTCTCACAAAGAAATTCACAAATAACCATAATTAGGTTATAATCAATTTTAGAAATATGGGTTTTGAGATTTTTTCACACGCGGAGGCGACGTTTTATGTTATGTCAGTTTGCATTCAAGAATTTTAAATCTTTTAAGAATGAAGCTTTTCTTGATTTCTATGCTGAAAATATCAGCGAAATGAAGGAAACTCTTATAAAAGGTAAAAATAATGATGAATTTCTGCCTGTAGTCTCGCTGTATGGACCTAACGGAGGTGGAAAATCAACAGTGCTGGAAGCATTGGCATATCTGAGAAATTTTGTTTTATATAATCTTAGAGCTTTTAATCCATCCTCAATCGGTAAGGCTGGTCTTCTTGCTCTTAATATTAAAAATATCAGTAAAGACATTTTTTATAAGTTTGATGCTGATAGTTCAAATAGACCTACGGAATTCAATATCCTTTTCCAGACAGAAAAAAACGAATTCAAATATGAAATTGCTCTGATGGATGGACAGATTTCGGTTGAGAATTTGTATTGCAGACCACTGTGCACTGAAAATGTGAAAATGATTTTCGAAAGAAGTGATTCAGAAATATTGACCTGTGATGAAATTTCTGGATTTCCTCTTGATAAGGTAAGCGTTACCATGCCTCTGCTTTCCTATCTTGGAATCCTTTATGATTTAGAGGATGTTGATGATGCTTTCAAGTGGTTTATTAAGACATTTGTTCTTGATTATGATGAGCCGGCATCGGACTGGAACATTGCAATCCCAAAGAAAAAGTCTGAACAGGATGTTATGATTGGTATTCTTCAGCATATGGATATCAATATTACTGGAATCCGTGTGGTCGAAGATGGGAAAGGGGAAATCACCAATATATTCACAGAGCATGAGATTGATGGAAATAAATATGAATTGAATCTTATGGAAGAATCAAGCGGAACACGAAAGCTGTTTACTTGTCTCGCTCAGATTATTACAGCTTTGCACGAAGGATTTTTTGTTGTTGCTGATGAACTTGATGCAAAACTTCACCCAAAACTCCTGCGTTATATAATTGAACTTTATAAAGACAAGGAAATAAACAAAAAGGGTGCACAGCTTATCCTTACTTCACATGATATGGTCAATATGGATTCCTCTGTGTTCAGAAGAGATGAAATCTGGTTCTGTACTCTTGGCTGCGACAATTCCTCAAATCTTTATTCTCTTGTTTCTTTTGTGACGCCGAATGGGTGTAAGGTTAGAAAGGATGCATCATACAGCAAACAGTATCTGGAAGGACTCTATGGTGCAGATCCTTATATTACGAAAGGTTTTGACTGGATGGTGGGCAATGAGCAATAAACCGATGAAGGCTGGGGATCGGAAACAGCAGGAAGAACTCAGAATGAAAATGGCAAGAAGGAAGAAGAAGGAAATATCCTTTCTGCCTCCATTTATGTATATTGCAACTGAAGGTACGATAACAGAAACGAAATATCTTGAAAGAATAGTTGAAAACATAAATAAGAAATTCGGTATGTTTTCGCGGCACAACAGGGTGGTGCTTGAAGGGTATGGTCAAAGTTGCCTTAAATTGCTTGACGAGGTTGCAAATAAAGTCAGTAAGAAGTACCAGAACACTAATGCCGTATGGCTTGTCTATGACAAAGATGACTTTCCAAAAGATGATTTTGACAATACTCAGTTTAGTGCAGAAAAGAGAAAGGACCGTAAATATAAGGTTGCATGGTCAAATGAGTGCATTGAACTTTGGTTTCTTCTTCATTTTCAGGATGTACAGGTCAATATAGGCAGATCAGAATACTTGAAAAGACTTGAAAAATACTGTTCTTACAGTAAGACAGATGAAGATGTGTACTCAAAATTCAAAGATAAAACCGCTACTGCAATAAAGCGTGCACAGAAGTTGTATGATGCGTTTCCCGCTGGCTGTGCTCCATCTTCAATGTGCCCAGCAACCAGATTCCATGAATTGGTTATAGAACTACTGTCATATCTTGAGTGAAAGGAGACCGAAAGAATCTAAGGCTGCCTTTTCTGAATGTAGTAGAAAAACTGGCTTTTTGACTTTGTCTGTGAACGGATAATCTGTTCCATACACGCTGATTTCTCCAGAGAGCGTTCCTTCTTTCTCATTATATTGACCTTTAACGATGATAGGTGAGGCATCGGTGCCACCAAGAGTGTTGAGATAGGAGCCATCATCACTAATGACAGATAAGCGCCAGAATTGCGTGATTGTCATATCCAGTGCATAGAGGCTGACAAGACCCTTATATGATTGTCCGCTGTATGTATGATTCCCGATTCTGATACTGCCATTCACGATGTCAGAATCTAATATGATCCGTTGATTTTCCGTGATGTATATGCCTCTGCGTCATTACTCCCTGTAATGATGATAGTCGATACAAAGTCCTTGTATTTGACTTCTCCCGATCCTTTGCCTTCTCTGATCCTTCTCCTGCGGCAGAGACACTGCATGATACTGAAGTGAGTATTATTATGATGAGAACAACTAGATGCATTATCTTCTTCATACAAGACTCCATATGAAATCAGTATTTTTCCGATTGAGAAAGAATCAATGAAGCTGCAGAATCTTTCAGATATTACTGAAGCATATAAGTATTTGCCTTGTATTTAGTCTGGAAAAAGTTCCAGATTAGAGTAGGAGAAAATTCCAGACTAGCTCTATCACAATCAGCCGAGAGGACTCCACATTCAAATCGCAGATTAAGGTGGAGATGAATCGGCATCCTCCCATGGTATGATAAATCATGCTCACAGGATACGTTGTCAGGATATACCCGACAGAGGAACAGGAGGGCCTCATAAGGCGCTCCGGCGGTGCATGCCGCTTCCTGTACAACAGACTCCTGGACTGGGAAAAGAGCATATATGAGAAAGAGAA
>CASDZV010000009.1 GCA_949285905.1 uncultured Spirochaetales bacterium
CTCACCCTACCAGCTTTCAGAAGGTAATCGCCAAAATCGTCAGTGATATCTACCTCATCAACTGTTCCACCCTCGATTCCCTTCTCTTTGAAGAAAACCTGCTTGACAGTGTTGATGATTATCTTTACATCACCCAGGAAAGTTATGTTCTCTATATACTCAAGATCAGTAGCCAATTTTGCGTCCCAAGATAGTGCGTTTCTGCCTCTAGTCTGAGCCAGACCAGTCAATCCAGGTTTCACAGTATGGCGCATTCTCTGTTCATCCGTCATAAAAACCATATCCCGTACAAGCTGAGGTCTAGGACCGATTATACTCATATCCCCCTTCAGAATATTAAAAGCTTCGGGCAATTCGTCCAAAGAGGTTGCTCTGAGTGCCTTTCCGAACTTGCCCAATCGAACATCATCCGGCAAAAGATTTCCATTTTCATCCCGTTCATCAGACATGGAACGGAACTTATACATATAAAAGATTTTTTCCCGTCCAGTTTTGGAATCAATTTTACCAGGACGAGGCTGTTTGAATAGAACAGGCGAACCAAGTTTCACTTGAACCATAACTGCAACAATGATGTAAAGCCAGCTAAACACTACGATTGCGGCCAATGAGCAGACAATATCCATCAGTCGCTTAATATGCAATTCGTAAAACCCACACTTTCTTTCTAATCGAATATGTTTGCCTACATCGTCAATATGCTTCTGTTGCATCACTCTCTCCTATCACGCAAAAGAAGCACGAATAACTTCAATTAACATATCCTGCTTCCTCAGCAGCCATCTTGTTATCAGACAGCAAACAAAAATCAATCTCACAGATATCCATGCCCACATCAACTGTCCCATTCTCTTTGATATACGCATCACCCCGTCCTCTGCCATTCCTATCTCTAGTAACAAATCTATTCATCCAATAAACTGGTTACATATGCATCGACTTCCAGATCGGACGGTCTTCCGCAGTAAGCTGTAACTTTTAAGAATTAGGTATCAAAAATAACTGCATAACCCGAGAAATATCTTGACCTCTCAGGCTAATTGGTCGATTGAAAAGTTAAGAGCAACCCTAACCGAGTAAATGCAAGTTTGAAAAGGCAAATGCAATCATCATGATATGCGCCCATATAGGGTAACACATTATAGAGCTGAAACCATATAAGGTAACACTCCAAACAACTGCCTCCATAGAAGGTAACAGTACAATGTATAATTTCTATCCGTTCTGTTTCTGTGTCAATACCATCAGATAGGTGCCTTCTGGATTCTGCTTCCTGAACTCCACAGGAGAGAGGAATCCAAGCTTTCTCTTGGGTCTTCTGGTATTGTAATAATCGATGAATTCAATGACCGCAGATTTAAGCTGAGCAACAGGGATTCGACGATCCTTGACTCTTGTCTTGCCGAATCTGCAGTAGAGTGCCTCTGTCTTTATGATTCCGTTCAGCGATTCCATGGCTGCATTGTCGTAGCAGATTGCGGTACGTCCTGTGCTGAGCCTGAGGCCGAATCCTTCTGCAATGCTCCTGTATTCCGCAGACATATAGGAAGATCCGAGATCCGTATGCAGTATGACGCCATCAAGGTTCTGGAATCTTTCATGCAGGTTATTCACGGTCTCTATGCACAGAGCCGCATCCGGGGATGATGATATTGCATAGGCAAGAATCTCACCGTTGTACATATCCTCGATCGTATTCATGTATAGAGTGCCATCACAGCCCGTGAGATACGTTATATCCTCCGCCAGCTTCTGTAATGGTGCCATTGCGAAGAATCTCCGCTTCACAAGGTCCGCAGGTACATTCCCCTTCATGGCCCGCCTTGCGGCATAGGCTTCCTTACTGAACTTCATCCTCCGAACCTGTGACTGAAGTTCATTATCCTTCATGATGCCTCGTATCCTTTTGCTGTTTATATGTTTGCCAAGTCTGTCTGATACGATTCTTGTCATCGGCCGATAGCCTATACTGGTGGCATGGGATTCCTGCTCTTCACGTATTATGTCAGCAATGGCATCGTTCTCTGTCTTCTGCTCCACACGTTTCAGATAAGCATAATAGCTCTTCCTTGACACATCCGCGATTGAACAGAGAAGGCGGATATTGCCTATTCCTTTTTCTCTTGCTCTTGAAATTGCCTCGTATTTCCTTTTTTTTTCAGCTTCCCTGGCTCATAGCCAAGGCTTTCCAGCAGGCTCTCAAGGTAGGCGTTCTTTGCTTTGAGGTATTCATTTTCCCTCTTTAAGGCGCGTTCCTCATTCCTGTCCATAAATGTATTCTCACATTCAGACTTCTTATGTTCAACACCATAGGCAGACTGCATAACCTTTGCCTGCATCGTCATGGCTGATTTCTCACTGCCCTGGGCATGATAAGCTGCGAGGATCCTTGGTCTTGCTTTCTTCCACGTCCTGATTGTGCTGATATTCACGTCCGCTGTCGCTGCCGCTTCTGCATCGCTGAGACCTTCTTCCTCCATCTCTATAAGGATCTCTGCTTTTTCCTTAAGAGTGTATGACTGCCGGGGAATGTCCAATTCTCCCTCCGTTAACCGCCACCTGTGTATTGAGGCATAGCTCACATCATATGCTTTTGTGACTTCCCGTATTGATCTCCCTTCCCGTAACGTGTCTAGAATTTCCTTCTTCTCTTCTTTTGTGTGATGCTTCATATTCTGCTCCTTCCTGTGACCCTCTTGGAAGGAGCTGCAAATGTGTTACCTTTTTAGGGCGCAGATCATCATTGAAGTTCAAGTTTGACAGAAGGCGAATTTTGGGCAGAAAATGAGGGTGGAAAAAGAAGTTGGTCCGAAAAAAGCATATGAAGTCCTGAGAGGTGCCTCAAAAGCAGTTTTATGAACTGATGAATGCAACCCC
>CASDZV010000010.1 GCA_949285905.1 uncultured Spirochaetales bacterium
AGAAGGGTATAAAAGGGCTTGGGAGTTATGTTATTTCTTAGAGTACTCAAGCCGATGTGACGACACGGAGGTTTGCCTTTCCGCTTGGGAGTTATGTTATTTCTTAGAGTACTCAAGCTTTTGCTCCTGCCTGATACTGCACAAGCGTGCTTGGGAGTTATGTTATTTCTTAGAGTACTCAAGCTCTGTCACGTACAGTGAATGTGACGACTTTGCTTGGGAGTTATGTTATTTCTTAGAGTACTCAAGCGCTGTTTGAAGGTTGCGCTGTAGCGAGCGTGCTTGGGAGTTATGTTATTTCTTAGAGTACTCAAGCTACGACTACTGCACGGACGAAATCGGATCCTGCTTGGGAGTTATGTTATTTCTTAGAGTACTCAAGGTTGGGATATCCTGCTTCTGCTTGTGAGTTTGTTGTTTCTCAAAGTACCTTAGTCACATCAATCCATCCTGTGCATTCTGATGTCTCTTCCAGTTCTGGGATTGTCAGCTTAATTGCACTGTTTGGTGTTCCTGCAGCGGGGTAGACGAAGTCAAAGCGCTTCAGTGATTCATCCAGAAATACTTTCACACCTTCATTAAGGGCAAAAGGGCATACACCTCCAACAGGATGCCCTGTGAGAGTTTCCACTTCTTCGTGTCCTATCATCCTGGCTTTTTCGTGGAATGTATCCTTGAACTTCCTGTTGTCAATCTTCCCATCTCCTGCTGCTACGATGACTATCGGGCCGGAAGAGAGAATGAATGACATTGTCTTGGCAATTCTGCCTTCTTCAGTATTCAGATCTGCAGCAGCTTCCTTTACTGTTGCACTGGACTGATCGAAAAGAATGATGCTCTCATCCTTGCCATATTTCTTCAGATATTCCCTTACGCGTTCAAGTGACATGGCCAGAGTCTACCGCTTTGTCCCTGTTTTTTCCAGTTTTCCTAGCTTGTGGGTCAAAATGACCCATGTTTGATAGCCCGATGAGGATGAGTGGTCAAATAGCCCGTTTCTTTAAAATAGGAATCTATATGTTGGTTTATTTAATTTATTATATTATAAAAACTTAAAAAAGTTGGCACGCTCTTTGCAATAGTGTTTGTGTTCCGCAAGGAATAGAAAAAGAAAGAAATACAAGGAGGCCTTAAGATGGCAAACGATGTAACTAGATACAATAACAGAAGTGGAAGAAGGGATATGTCCCTGTTCGATGATTTCTTCGATTCGATGCTTGGAGCATGGGATAACTACTCATCGAGAGTACCTGCTGTAGACGTTGAGGAGACACCGGAGAACTTCATCATCAAGGCTGAGATGCCTGGATTCAACGAGAACAATGTGAAGATCACTGTTGATAAGCATGTTCTTCATATCGCTGGCGAAGTTGATGAGACGGAGAAGAACAAGGATGGAAGGAAGTACCTTATAAAGGAACGCCGCCATTCTTCATTCGAGAGATCATTCAGCCTTCCTGATGGTCTGGATGAATCACAGATTTCTGCAGCATTTGAGAACGGTATCCTTACTGTAACACTTCCGAAGACTCCGGAAGAGCAGCCAAGGAAGATAGAGGTTAAGATCGGTAAGTAACCTCATTATGGGCAGAGCCTGCAGAGGACCCTGCCCTTGCCATGAACAGGAGAGAAGAAAGATGAGATACGTGATAACAAGAACAGCAGCACCCAGGATTTCGGGATTCGATACATTCTTCAGTGATTTCTTCGGCGATACAGCTACCCGTAAGATTCCCCCTGTGGATATCTATGAGACAGATACAGCATATGTGATTGAAGCCGAGATCGCCGGATACAGTGAGAAAGACATTGAAGTAGTACTGAAGGATGGTGTTATCACCATATCTTCTGAGGAGACATGGAAAGAGAGAAGGGCAAGGGAGAGGGAAGAGCGCAATATGATTGCTTCCGAGATCGTCCTGCCTGAATTCTCCCGCTCGTTTAAGCTTCCAGAGGATGCCGATACAGAGCGAGTCGGAGCTGAAAGCCATGATGGTATTCTTTCCATCACTATTCCTCGTCTCCGCAAAGCAGAGCCTGGCAGAATCGAAATAAAAATCAAAAAATAAGCATTATGAAAGAGCTGGCGCGTCCGGCTCTTTTTGCACTTTCTCAACTTCCCCGCTTTTCGCTATACTCTCATCGAGAGGTAGTTATGTACAGAATAGTCAGGAAAGAGCAGCTTTCACAGGAAGTATTCCTGATGGAGATTGAAGCTCCCATGATTGCAAAGGAGCGCAAAGCAGGACAGTTCGTCATTGTCCAGAAAGGCGGGGATTACAATGAGCGCATTCCTCTTACTATTGCGGATGCGGATCCTGAGAAGGGCACTATCACAATAGTCTTCCAGCGTGTCGGCGCATCAACTTTCCTTCTGGCAGAACTTAATGAAGGTGATGCAATTGAGAATGTCCTGGGACCGCTTGGCACACCAACCCATATTGAGAATTTCGGACGTGTGGTCTGTGTAGGCGGCGGCATTGGTGTCGCTCCGCTCTATCCGATTGCTGAAGCCATGAAGAAAGCAGGCAATGATGTGAAGATCATAATCGGGGCACGCAATAAGGAACTTATCATTGAAGAAGACAAGATGCGCTCAATTGATCCTGATCTCACAATTGTCACAGATGATGGCTCGTATGGTGAGAAAGGTGTTGTGACTGTTCCTCTTGAAAGGATGCTTAAGGAAGGCAATGTGCAGCATGTAGTGTCTATCGGACCTGCTATCATGATGAAGTTCTGCACGAAGACTGCTGAGAGTTACAATGTGCCAATTACAGTATCCCTCAATTCCATCATGATTGATGGAACTGGCATGTGCGGTGGCTGCCGTGTGGAGATTGGAGGGGAAAGGAAGTTCGTCTGTGTTGATGGCCCAGAGTTTGACGGGCATCTCGTTAACTGGGACAACCTTATGATGAGACAGCGTACATACAAGGCACAGGAGAAGGAAGATAACGATAAATGCCGCGGTGGAATCTGCGGAAAGCTGGGGCTGAAATGAAAACACCTGAGATGATTGAAAACGAAGCAAGGGAAGTGCTCCAGTCGCTTCCCGAGACTCTGACACCGAAGGAAAGGGCGTCTATCCCGCATATGGATATGCCGCAGCAGGATCCGGAAGAGCGTATTCACAATATGTCTGAAGTTGCTCTTGGCTATACCGAGACTGAGGCTCTTGTGGAGGCTTCCAGGTGTCTTGGGTGCAAGAACAAGCCTTGCGTGAAAGGCTGTCCTGTCGGCATTGATATCCCTGCATTCGTGCATAAGATCACAGAAAAAGATTACAGCGGAGCGCTTTCAGTTATTCAGGAGTCGAGCCTTCTGCCTGCAATCTGCGGCAGAGTCTGTCCGCAGGAGAATCAGTGTCAGAAATACTGCACCGTCGGGAAAATGCTTGGCGATGTTGATAAGGCTGTCGGCATTGGGCGTCTTGAACGTTTTGTCGCAGACCATGAGGCAGAACATGCATCTGTTCCAGCTGTAGCGCCAGAGACGGGAAAGAAGGTCGCTGTTGTCGGTTCCGGTCCAGCTTCTATTGCCTGTGCAGCTGATGTGCGTCGTGCAGGTCATAGCGTGACTGTCTTTGAGGCACTGCATAAGATGGGCGGAGTCCTCAGTTATGGCATTCCGGAATTCAGACTTCCGAAGCGTCTTGTTGAGAAAGAGATCTCAAAGCTTGAGGCAATGGGTATCACATTCGAGAAGAATGTGCTTATCGGACGCACGCGCACAATTGAAGAGCTCATGACGGAAGATGGTTTTGACGCTGTCTTTGTCGGTACTGGTGCAGGACTTCCGAAATTCATGGGCATTCCTGGAGAAGATTATGTCTCTGTATTCTCCGCAAACGAATACCTCACGCGCTCCAATCTCATGAAGGCATATGATGAGAACAACTCCATGACTCCGTTCTTCCATTCACATCGCGTTGCTGTCTTCGGTGGTGGCAATGTAGCAATGGATGCTGCACGTACTGCACTGAGGCTCGGAGCAGAGGTTGTCGATATCATCTACAGACGCTCAAGAGAGGAGATGCCAGCGCGGAAGGAAGAGATAGAGCATGCCGTGGAAGAAGGGTGCAATCTCCGTCTTCTCTCGCAGCCTGTTGAGATTCTCGGCGATGAGAATGGACTTGTCACAGGTGTTGTGATCAGAAAGTGCGAGCTGGGAGAGCCTGATGCATCCGGACGCCGTTCACCTGTTGAGATCCCCGGTTCTGATTACACTGTGCCTTATGACACTGTCATTGTCTCAATCGGCAATGCTTCCAATCCTCTCATCAAGAAAACGACGCCTGAGATTGAGACGAATAGGAGAGGCAACTTCATTGTCAATGAAGAGACATGTGAGACATCTATGAAAGGTGTCTACGCTGGCGGAGATATCGTTCTTGGGGCTGCTACTGTAATCCTTGCAATGGGACAGGGACGCAAAGCAGCGGCTTCCATCAACTCATATCTGAGGGAGAAAGCGTGACAGACAGACTCTCCAGAGTATTCTGTACTATATCCTCCGAGGATAAGTTTGATGCGATAGACGAAATCATCAGCAAGTGTTCTATTTTCTCAGAGCTGCCCGATAAACCCGGTTTTATCGAGGCAGTTCACAAAAGGGAAGAACAGCAGTCGACAGGTATCGGACACGGCGTTGCTATTGCACATGGCAAGCTTGATACAATCCGAGAGCCTTCCATCGCTCTTGGCTTCTCCGAGCGCGGTATTGTCTTTGATGACAGATACCCGGATCCTGTCAAGCTTGTTTTCGTCATTGCTTCATCTACACAAGGGGATACAGCCTATCTGAAGGCTGTGTCCTCAATACTCACATGGGTTCATGATTCTGCCTTCCGTTCCATCCTTGTCAATCACGAATGGGAAAGAGATGAAGCCAGACGGTTCTTTGCGATGCTTGAAAGCCAGGAGTTCAGGGCAGAGGAGTGAAGATCCTGTCCAGTCTCTCATCGTGCTCAATGGGAATGAACTCAGGGGCAAAGGATACTGAGAAGGCAGCTCCTGCAGTGTAAAGTCTGCTTCTGTTCTCGCAGATATACCTGTCATAGTAGCCACCTCCCCGCCCAAGACGATAATTCCCGTTAAAGCCAAGAAGAGGAACAAGCATCATCGCGTCTTCATATTCTTCTTCAATATGCTCCGGTTCCATGAATCCGAGTCTTGAGCGGGAAAAGTTCCTGGATCTTGAGAATTTCATAGTGTCATTCTCTATATATGGCAGCAACACACGCTCATCTCTCAGAAGTCTTGATATATCAGGTTCAGTTGATAAAGGAAAGAATGCAAGAATCGTTGAAGCGTTCTGCCACTCTGGAGAATTCGCAATCATCGTGACAATAATCTCAGATTCCTCGCTTTTCCTGTCATATCGCCTGATTCTCTCTATCAGGGTACGTCTTAATTCATCTCTGTCGGTCATCTGGACAGATTATAAAGCAAAGAAGGAATGAGGAAAGATGTTTTTCTGATTGACATACTATTGATAATGAATATCATTAACCCGTATATTGTGTTAATAAACTTCACATACAGCATATTTAGTGTCAGGAGAAGCCATGTACATTACAAAACGGGACGGAAGACAGGAAGATTTTGATATTTCCAAGATTGAGAATGCTATCAGGAAATCGCTGGAGAGCACCGGAAAGGAGTTTCCATCAACTCTTGCACCTGCGCTTGCAGAGACTGTGGCAGCCTCGCTTTCTCCTGACCGTGTATGGAGTGTCGAGGAAATACAGGATGCTGCAGAGAAGACACTGATGGCTGCCGGAGAGTTCGAAGCCGCGAAGAACTATATCCTCTTCCGCAGCAGACGCACCGAGCTGAGGAATGAAAGGGAACGTATCCTTTCGCACTATCCCGACCGTTCGCTTGACTCTGTGCTGGCAGAAATCCAGCGCGACTTCCCCAGCGAGAAGTATTCTCTGTCAATTCTTGCAGATAAATTCATCTCATTCTCAAAGTCCGGCATGGGCGAGGAAGAGGAGGAGAATGCTCTTGTGAGAGCCGCAGTCGAGCTCACTGGCCCGCAGTCGCCGTCATGGGAATTCATTGCAGCGCGCTTCCTGCTTTTTTCCTTCCGCACACGTCTTGGTACGCTGCTTCAGAAGCAGGGCATACGCAGCTTCTCTGACAAAGTCCGTTATCTCACAGAAGAAGGGCTTTATGGCTCATATATCGCAGAGAACTACAGCGCTGAAGAGCTGGATGAAGCAGCCTCTTTCATCGATGACAGCCGCGATAAGCTCTTCACATATTCCGGGCTTGATCTCCTTCTGAAACGGTATGTCATCCATACCCATAGCCATGAAGCAATGGAGACTCCGCAGGAGATGTTCCTAGGTATTGCACTTCATCTTGCAATGCCAGAGAAGAAGGAGCGCATGAAATGGGTTCTGGCATTTTATGACATGCTCTCACGCATGGAAGTAACGATGGCTACGCCAACACTTGCAAATGCACGTAAGCCTATTCATCAGCTCTCTTCCTGCTTCATTGATACAGTCCCGGACTCGCTCAGCGGCATTTACCGCTCCCTCGACAACTTCGCAAAAGTCTCCAAGTTCGGAGGCGGGATGGGTATGTATTTCGGTAAAGTCAGGGCAAACGGATCGGCTATCAGAGGGTTCGAAGGCGCTGCAGGCGGGATTATCCGCTGGATCAGACTTGTCAATGACACAGCTGTTGCTGTTGATCAGCTTGGTGTCAGGGCAGGGGCTGTTGCAGTCTATCTCGATGTCTGGCATCGCGACCTTCCGGAGTTTTTGAACCTCCGTACCAACAATGGCGATGACAGAATGAAAGCTCATGACGTCTTTCCAGCCATCTCATATCCAGATTACTTCTGGCAGCTCTGTTCAGAAAGCCTGGATCAGATGTGGTATATGATGTGTCCTCATGAAGTATGGACTATCAAAGGCTATCATCTTGAGGATTTCTATGGCGATGAATGGACTGAGCGCTATCTCGACTGTGTGCGTGACAACCGCATCAGGAAACGCTCCATCCTCCTGAAAGACCTTGTGCGCCTGATTCTCAAAAGCGCAGTGGAGACTGGTACGCCATTTGTCTTCAACCGCGATGAAGTGAACAGAATGAATCCTAACAAGCATTGTGGCATGATCTACTCATCCAATCTCTGCACAGAGATCGCGCAGAACATGTCTGAGATTGAAGATGTTTCCATCACAACATCAACAGAAGATGGCGATACTGTTGTTGTCACGAAGACGAAGCCCGGCAGCTTTGTTGTATGCAATCTCGCCTCCCTCTGCCTTGGTAATATTGATGTGAAGGACAAGGATAAGCTTTCTGCGCTTGTGAAGACTGTCGTGCGGGCACTGGACAATGTCATTTCCCTCAATTTCTATCCAGTGCCTTATGCAAGGCTTACAAATGATGAGTACCGTTCAATTGGGCTCGGTGTTTCCGGTTATCATCATATGCTGGCGAAGAACGGCATAAGATGGGAAAGCGAGGAGCATCTCTCGTTTGTCGACAGCGTCTTCGAGACAATAAGCTATGCAGCTATTGAGGCTTCTATGGAGCTGGGGAAGGAGAAAGGCGTGTATAAGCATTTCAAAGGGAGCGAGTGGGATACAGGGCTCTTCTTCGAGCGCCGTGGATATACTTCTCCTGAATGGAACATGCTCCGTGCCAAAGTCCATGAGAACGGCATGAGGAATGCATATCTCCTGGCCATCGCGCCGACATCCTCGACAAGCATTCTCTCCGGCACGAGTGCAGGTGTGGATCCTGTGATGAAGCGCTTCTTCTACGAAGAGAAGAAAGGCAGTATGCTTCCACGCACCGCTCCCGAGCTCTCAGGAAAGACATGGTGGTATTATAAAGCAGCTCATGAGATTGACCAGAGCTGGTCTGTGAGGGCATGCGGGGTGAGGCAGCGCCATATCGATCAGGCACAGAGTATGAACTTGTACATTACAAATGACTATACGATGAGAGAGGTCCTGAACCTTCTCATCCTCGCATGGAAGAGCCATGTGAAGACACTGTACTACGTGCGCTCCAAAAGTCTGGAAGTCGAGGAGTGCGAGAGCTGTTCAAGCTAGGAGAAAATATGCAGGAACTGAAGAGAAAACCGCTTTTCAACCCAGATGGTGACATTGAAGTTGAAAAAAGACGTATGATTGGCGGTAATACGACCAATCTCAATGATTTCAATAACATGAAGTATGGCTGGGTATCTGACTGGTACAGACAAGCGATGAACAACTTCTGGATTCCGGAGGAGATCAATCTCTCGCAGGACCTGAAGGATTATCACAATCTTCTGCCAGCGGAGAGAAAGGCCTATGACAAGATTCTCTCGTTTCTTGTCTTCCTGGATAGCCTTCAGACAGCGAATCTGCCTAATGTCACGGATTATATCACTGCAAACGAAGTCGGGCTCTGCCTTCATATCCAGACATTCCAGGAATGTATCCACAGCCAGGCATACTCCTATATGCTCGATACAATCTGCTCTCCGGAGGAGCGTGACGGAATTCTTTTTCAGTGGAGGACGGATGAGCACCTTCTGAGGCGGAATACATTCATTGGAAACTGCTACAATGATTTTGTCGGTCACAGGGATCTGAAGCACCTTGTGAAAGTGCTGTTTGCCAATTACATCCTGGAGGGAATTTACTTCTACTCAGGCTTCATGTTCTTCTACAACCTTTCCAGAAACGGCAAGATGCCTGGATCCGCACAGGAAATCAGGTATATCAACAGGGATGAGAACACTCATCTCTGGCTTTTCAGGAACATCATTCTCGAACTGAAGAAGGAAGAGAGCGGGATGTTCACCGATGAGCTTGTCGAGGAGTACAAGGAAATGATGAGAGAAGGCGTCAGACAGGAAGCCGCGTGGGGAGAGTATGTCATTGGCGATGATATTCCTGGCCTTACACGTACAATGGTCTCTGATTACATCCATTATCTTGGCAATCTCCGCTCTCAGAGTCTGGGGCTTGGCGAGCTCTATCCAGGATTCAGTGAAGAGCCGGAGAATATGTCATGGGTGTCGCAGTACTCCAATGCAAACATGGTCAAGACTGATTTCTTCGAAGCGCGGAGTACTGCCTATGCAAAAGCCTCAGCTCTTGTTGATGACCTTTGAGTATGGTGTGCTCCTGAGCGGCAGTTCATGCCGCTCTATGCCGTCTATGCGCATATAAGCATTCGCAATGGCCGGGGCTGTCGGGATTGTGCATAGTTCCCCGACGCCCTTTGCGCCATATGAGGAAGGAAGCATTCCCTCAGCTTGTACCAGTATTGTTTCGATTTCAGGCCTGTCTGTGGTTCTCAGAAGTCCCAGTGTGCCATATTTCGACTTAACAATACCGCCATCGGTGATGAAGTTTTCTGTGAGAGCATATCCCATCCCCATCAGGACACCACCTTCTATCTGCCCCTCTATTGCTTTTCTGTTGATCACGGTGCCGGCATCGCACGCGGCTGTGATTCTCTTCACTCTTCCATTCTCATCAAGCTCTGCGACCTGGGCAGAGTATGAATAAGCCAGATGCGAGACGGGGTTAGGCTTAGTGCTGGTTATCGGATCGGTCGGGTAGTCGAACTCTGCTTCAACCTCAGTGCCGTCAGCCTCATCGAGTGTTTTCCCATCCAGTGCTTTCTGCAGTTTCAGTGCCGCAAGGCGTACAGCTTCCCCTGTGAACGCAGTCTGCCGTGAGGCTGTCGATGTGCCGCTGTCCGGTGTGCGTTCTGTGTCTGGTGGTTCCACTATGAAGTTCTCGCTGCCGAGCTTCAGAGTCTCTGCTGCAATCTGGAGCATGACTGTTCCAATGCCCTGCCCCATGCACGCTGCGGAGGATCTGATATGTATCTTCCCGTTCTCTACGGAGAGGATGCAGCGTCCTGCATCAGGAACACCTACACCCACACCGCTGTTCTTCATTGCAAGTGCAATACCTGTACGGCTTGATGAGAAGTAAGCCTCTTTCACAGCTTCCAGACATTCTGCAATTCCCGTATCGGGAGATGCTATCTGGCCATTTGGCATCACATCTCCGGGCCTCAAGACATTCCTGAACCTTATTTCATATGGAGAAAGGCCAGCAAGGCGGGCGAGTCTGTCCATGGCGCATTCCATGGCAAAGCAGGACTGCGTTACCCCGAATCCCCTGAATGCCCCGGCAGGAACATTATTTGTGTAGAGCGCTTTTCCGTCGACTTCGAAGTTCTGGAAATTATAAGGACCGGATGCATGTGTGCATGCTCTCTGCAGAACTGGTCCGCCAAGGGAGGCGTATGCGCCTGTATCCGCGATGATCTCAGCTTTCATGCCCTTGATTCTCCCGCTTCTGTCTGCGCCGAGATGGATATGTATTTTCATAGGATGGCGCTTGGGATGAACTTCCAGACTCTCCTGTCTTGAGAGCTTCACTTTCACAGGCCGCTTCAGTAAGAAAGCTGCAAGAGCCGCGTGATGCTGGACTGACATGTCTTCCTTGCCTCCGAAGCCTCCTCCGACCAGTGTAGCCTGTACCCGTACTTTCTCCTCGGGCAGAGCAAGCATTCTTGCAATCTCTCTCTGGTCATCGTATACAGACTGGTCTGATGCATAGACAAATACACCGTCGCGGTAAGGCTTTGCGACTGCACATTCCGGTTCCATGAATGCGTGCTCCGTAAATGGTGTCGTATAGGTCTCATCGATAATGAGCTCGCTTTCACTGAGGGCCTTATCCGCATCGCCACGTGATATATGTTCATGATCCATCACATTGGATCGGCCTTCATGGACCTGTATGCTCTCTGTGAGCGCTTCTTCTGGTGAGAACACTCCCTCAAGCTCTTCATAGTCAATGTGGATCTTGCTCTTGATGCGGTGCAGTGCTTCTTCAGATTCTGCGACAACTATGCAAAGAGCATCTCCTATATACTGTGTCGTCTTCCCTTTTGCAATGAGCACAGGCCAGTCCGCAATAAGATGACCATGGATATTGTTCGGTACATCCTCTGCCGTTATGACGCTGACAAAGCCTTCCTCGTTCTCAGCTTCTGCTGTATCTATTCCGAGAAGTCTGATACGTGGCTTTGGAGCTCTGAGCGCGGAGGCATAAAGCATCCCGTCAATGTGGATATCATCGGTATAAACACCTGTTCCGAGTGCCTTCTCATGGGCGTCGATACGAGCCATGTTCCCGGAAAGCTCCGGATTCATGTCCTCTTCTGGTATTGGAGTATTATCACGGATTATTCCGGCGGCAAGAAGAACTGCGTTCTCGATTTTCACATATCCTGTACACCTGCAGATATTCCCCCTCAGTGCCTTCTTCACATCGTCTCTGGATGGCGAGGAGTTGGAGTCGATGAGAGCTTTTGCGGCCATAATCATACCAGGAGTGCAGAAACCGCACTGCACTGCACCAGCTTCTGTGAAGGCATAACTGTAGACAGCTTTCTCCCTCTCGGACAGCCCTTCAATAGTGATGACTTCAGCTCCATCCAGCTTTGAGAGTTTCTGTGTGCATGCTTTCCGCAGCTTCCCATTGATAATAACAGAGCAAGCTCCGCATGCTCCTTCTGAGCAGCCATCCTTCACGCCTGTCAAATGCAATGTATCGCGTAAGTATCTGAGGAGGGTAGTGTCCTCCTCTGTAGTATATTGCTTGTTGTTGATAATAATTGTCATGGCATCTCCCCGCGCTTTTTTCGGTTTGGCCGCTAAGCCACTGGCCGTGATACCAATCCTTTATTATTCTCCTGTTGCTTTACGTTGCAGTCAAGCTTTTAATGACAGTACAAGCTCCGCTCTCTCTGTTTTCAGCGGTTCGAATGCAACACCTGCTTCACTGAGCATCTTCTTGCTTGCAAGTGTCGAGTCCGATGTCTCATATTTGTCAGACAGGTATACCACCTTCCTGATTCCTGACTGGATGATGGCTTTTGCACATTCATTGCATGGGAAAAGCGCTACATAGAGTGTCGCGCCCTTAAGGTTTGCTATTGTTGAATTGAGAATGGCATTCAGCTCTGCATGGCATACATACGGATACTTCGTCTCAAGCCATTCACCCTCTCTTTCCCATGGCAGGTCATCATCAGAGCATCCTGTAGGAAATCCGTTGTACCCTACACCTACAATCTTCTTTTCCGGGGAGACGATGCAAGCACCAACCTGTGTGTTCGGATCCTTTGATCTCATGGACGACAGCACCGCAATCCCCATGAAGTATTCATCCCATGAAATATGGTTTTCTCTTTTTCCTGACATATATCCTCCGTTCCCTCTGTGATTATATAAGAGATTATCAGTATTTCCTGAAGAATGCGATGATTTTGTCCATCAGTTCGCTCTGTATGGACCTGTACATCAGAAGAGCGTGGTGTGTGTGGTTGCATTCACTTCCCATCTCAGTCTCAATGAATGCAGATTCTGTGTCTGTTTCTTTTCTGATTATTTTCTGATTTGAAAACGGCACGGTTCTGTCGCCTCTGTCGTGAATTGACAGAAGCGGGGTATGTATTCTCCCCAGGTCTTTCCTTATGCTCTTCAGATTCCATACAAGAGATGCGCCCTGTTTAGGAAAGAGTCCCTTGTAGCCTTTCCACTCCTCATTGCCATCGTTTGAAGATGGTTTTGACGTGACTATGCCTGCATTGAGAGCCGGGGTGAATACTCCGATGATACGTGCCAGATAGGAAGACCATGAGGTCACTGTCCTGTCCCTGAAAAAGGAGTTGTAGACAACTGGGGCGCCAACAGTCACTGTGGCAGCAGGCATGTGATGCTCTGCTATCTTCAGCGCCATTGCCCCTCCCATTGATGTGCCGATTACATATACTTTGCCGTATGACTGGGTGAGATTCAGATAATACTCTTCTATCCACATGTACCATGAAGAGAAATTCGTTTTGACAAACGCATGCCAGTCAGTACCGAATGTGGGGATAAGAGGTGCATAGACATCATAGCCTTCTGCTTTCATACGCTCTGCTGCATAACGGTACATCGCCGGTGTTGTAGGGTATCCATGTATCATCAGCACGGCTTTGTCAGAGCCCTGCCGGATTATGATAGACCTGCAATCAGGAGAGAAGCATCTGTCCTCGCAGCTCTGAAGCTTCTCCGGTTTCTCATGGTAGAAAAGAAGGCACGATGACCAGATGTAGATGAAAGCAATCAGTATGAGAAGAACGCACCAGATCATAGAGCCATCTTAGCACAGGAGATGAAAAAAGCGGACCATTTCTGATCCGCTTCATGGTGCATATTGCAATCAGAGTGCTGCCATCATTGTAGGAACAACGGAGATAAGCACACCGGCTGCGACTGCAGAACCGATAACTCCAGATACGTTCGGTCCCATAGCATGCATGAGAAGGAAGTTCTGTGAGTCTTCTTTCTGTCCTTCCTTGCTTGATACACGTGCAGCCATTGGAACTGCGGAGACACCAGCAGAACCGATGAGAGGATTGACAGGATGCTTGGGGTCGACCTTGTTCATCAGCTTTGCAATGAGAACACCGCCAGCTGTGCCGAAGCCGAAAGCAACCATGCCCAGCACGAGGATACCGAGTGTTTCAAGATTGAGGAAGACATCAGCTGCCATCTTCGAGCCGACTGCAAGGCCGAGGAAGATTGTTACTGTGTTCATCAGGGCATTCTGCATTGTATCTGACAGTCTCTTCATGACACCACACTCTGTTGCGAGGTTTCCGAACATGAGGGCACCGATGAGTGAACATGCAGAAGGCAGGAGGATTGCACATACTGTGATAACCATGATCGGGAATACAATCTTCTCTGTCTTAGATACCGGTCTCAGCTGCTCCATCCTGATAAGTCTTTCCTTCTTTGTTGTCAGAGCTCTCATGATAGGCGGCTGGATGATTGGTACCAGTGCCATGTATGAGTATGCGGCAACAGCAATCGATCCAAGGTATTCAGGAGCAAGACGGCTTGTTACATAGATTGATGTAGGGCCATCTGCACCACCGATGATACCAATTGATGATGCGACATTGAGGTCGAAGTTGATACCAGGAATGAATGACAGGAGAAGAGCTCCGATGAGCGCGGTGAATATACCGAGCTGAGCGGCTGCTCCCATAAGCAGAGTCTTCGGGTTCGCGATAAGCGGTCCGAAATCTGTCATCGCACCAACACCCATGAAGATGAGCACAGGGAAGAGACCTGAGTCGATACCAGCTTCGAAGAGCACTTTGATGAATCCTGCGTCTCCGGATGTAGGATCAACAGAAGCGATGTATGCGAAAGGAATGTTGGAAAGAATACATCCCATTGCGATAGGTACAAGCAGGAGTGGTTCAAACCCCTTCTTGATTCCAAGATACAGCAGTACGAAGCCCACGAGGATCATCAGGCCGTTTCCCCAGCCGCCTGGCTGGAGGAAACCGTAGATACCTGTCGTAAGCAGAAGCTGCTGGAAGCCATTTAGAATTGCGTCCATTTACTTACCTCTTAACCGATGATCATCAGCTTTGTGCCAGACTGAAGCTGGTCACCCTGGTTGACGAGAATCTGCTGCACAGTGCCATCGCAAGGTGAGTAGATTTCATTCTCCATCTTCATAGCTTCCATGACCATGAGGACCTGATCTTTCTTTACAGCGTCGCCGACTTTCACGTTGAAGCGGAGCACGAGACCCGGCATCGGGGCATTGATCTCTGTCCCTGCGCTTGGCGCTGCAGGAGCTGGCTGTACTGGTGCCGGCTGTACAGCAGGAGCTGGTTCCGGAGCCGGTGCAGGAGCTGCCTGTACAGGTGCGGGCTGCGGAGCTGGTGCTGCGGCTACAGCGACTCCTCCGATAGTCATCAGGAGATCTCCTGACTGAAGCTGCTGGCCCTGTGAGACAGGGATGGATGAGATTACACCATCACATGGTGCGTAAATCTCGTTCTCCATCTTCATAGCTTCCATGACCATGATGATGTCATCTTTCTTTACAGTGTCACCGACTTTTACATTGATGCGGAGCACGAGGCCCGGCATTGGTGCCTTGATCTCCTCAGATCCTGTGACAACTGTCTGCTGTACAGGAGCTGCAGCCGGAGCTGGCTGTGCTGGTGCTGCTGCAGGAGCTGCCTGAATGCCGTCAGCGATTGTATATGGATAGGCAACACCATTGACAGTAGCTGTTCCGTTCTGGAGCTGTACGCCATATGTGCGGCCATTGACAGAGACTGTATAGCTGCCGTTGCCACCGCTTGTCTTCGGAGCTTCAGCTGCCTTCTTTGCCTCTTCTGCCTTCTTCATCTCGCTCTTGAGTCTTACACCATTGACCTTTGCCTTGCCTGTGAGGTAGAGGATTCCCTTCTCCTTGCAAGCTGCTGCGATGAAGATATTCTCATCTGTGATAGGAAGATTTGCATCTTCGAGCATCTTCTTTGCTGCTGCAACACCCTTGTTCGGGTCCTTGTCATTGATGTCTACACACTTTTCGGTTGTTGGCTCGAGATGCAGCTGCTCTGAAGCGAGCTTTACAACTTCCGGATCTGGTGGGCATGGTGTCTTTCCGAAGTATCCGAGAACCATCTTGCCATATCCTTCAGCGAACTTCTTCCATGGTCCGAACATGACATTGTTGAATGCCTGCTGGAAATAGAACTGGGAAACAGGTGTTACAGATGTTCCGAAACCACCCTTTGCAACAGTCTCGCCCATAGCTTCTACAATCTGAGGATACTTGTCCATCAGTCCATTGTCTCTGAGCATCTGTGTGTTTGCTGTAAGAGCTCCGCCCGGGAGTGGGAAGAACGGGATTTCAGGGTTGACTGCTGTTGCCTCTGGAGGGAGGAAGTAGTCTGACATGCACTCCTCGAAAATCTTCTCTGCCTCGCGGACTTTGTTGATATCGATATCGAGAGTGTAGTCTGTTCCTCTGAATGCGTGCCACATTGTAAGGATGTCTGGCTGGCATGTGCCGCCGGAGCATGGAGACATCGAGAGGTCAATGCTGTCTGCGCCTGCGTCGAGAGCTGACATGTACTGTGCAATTGAAACACCTGCTGTCTCGTGTGAATGGAAGACAATCTTCACATTTGGACCGAGGAGCTTTCTTGCTCTCTTTACTGTCTCATATACATTGTGCGGAGTTGATGTGCCTGAAGCATCCTTGAAGCAGACTGAATCGAATGGGATTCCTGCATCGAGGATCTCGCGGAGGATTCTCTCATAGAACTCAGGTGTGTGTGCGCCTGTGACTCCTTCAGGGAGGCTCATCATTGTGACTGTGACTTCGTGCTTGAGTCCTGCTTCGTGGATAGCACGGCCGCTGTCGATGAGGTTGTTCACGTCATTGAGTGCATCGAAGTTTCTGATAGTTGTCATGCCATGCTTCTTGAAAAGCTGTGCATGGAGCTTGATGACGTCTCTTGGCTGTGAGTCGAGACCTACAACATTGACGCCGCGGGCAAGTGTCTGGAGATTTGCATCCGGACCCGCTACACGTCTGAATTCATCCATCATCTCGAATGCGTCTTCGTTTGTGTAGAAATAGAGTGACTGGAATCTTGCTCCGCCACCTGCCTCGAAATGAGTAATGCCTGCTTCTTTGGCAGCTGCAACTGCTGGCATGAAGTCCTTTGTGAACACACGTGCGCCATAAACTGACTGGAAGCCGTCACGGAACGCAGTGCACATGAAGTCTACTTTCTTCTTGCTCATTTTTCTGAACCCCTTTTAGTTTCTGGATTTGTCGTAAGCAGCTACGATTGCTGCAGCGACTGCTGCGTCATCTCCTGCTGGAGCTGTGGCAGCTTTCGGCTGAACCTGCACTGTTGCTGCCTGAACTGGGGCAGCCGCTGGTGCCGCGCTCTGGTGGTTTCCCTCAAGACCTTTTATAACCTTGCTCATCAGCTTTGTAGCGAAGATCAGTATAACAAGGAAGATGAAAACCGTGCCCATGCCGAGCACCAGGAGTACGAGGCCATCTTTAATCTGTGCGACAAGCACATCTTTTGGCATATTTGTCAACATTGGCAACATATAACACTCCTGCACCTATATTAGGTTTCAAGTTCAGAATATATCAAAGAATTACATTCCTCTCAATATATGCAAATGCATACAAAAACTCTTTTCATCGCTTGCAAAAAGAGGGCGTCGCATAGAAGATTGAAAATATGTGAAAACAGGAGGGAAACAATGGATTATGATGTACTTTGCTACGGCGCAATAGGTGATGGGAAAACCGATGATTCCGTATTCATCCAGAAAGCAATAGATGAGGCCTCCGCATCGGGCGGCGGCCGTGTTGTCCTCGATGGCAACAAGGTGTATCTGAGCTCTTCCCTGGTGCTCAGAAAGGGTGTGAATCTTTGCGTAGTGAGAGGATCCAGGCTGCTGGCGACTCCTGTCCTTGAGAACTATGTCCACCCGAACGATGGGAAAAAGGATAATGGTGTGTCTATTGCCGGCACACCAGTGACTCTCAAGCCATCCTATGCTTTTATATACGCGCTCGATGCCGATGATATCGCAATCACGGGCGATGGTGTCATTGATGGTAATTGCTATGCATTTGTGAAGCGTGTGTCCCAGTACTATGTAACTGGGGATTTCTATCCAAGGCCGACAATGATTTATATCGAGCATTGCAACCACGTTACAGTGAAAGACATAACGCTTACAAATGCTCCCTTCTGGACGCTTCATCCTGCGGGATGTGATGATGTGCTGATTCAGAATATCAGGATACTTAATCCTCTTGATGTTGCGAATTCGGATGGAATAGATCCGGATCATTCGTCGAATGTGCGTATTCTCGGTTGCCATGTCGAGGCGGCTGATGATTGTATCTGTCTGAAGAGCTCTGCCGGGAATATGGAATACGGACCGACTGAGAATATCGTGATTGCTGACTGTACGCTCAAATCAACATCTGCGGCTCTCAAGATAGGAACAGAAGGAACAGGTAACTTCAGAAACATCGTCGTGCATGGAGTGACTATAAGCGGGACAAACAGGGCAATCTCTATCCAGATAAGGGATGGCGGCTGTGTCAGCAATGCTGTTTTCTCTGATATCACAATCGAGACGCGGCGTTTCGCTCCATGCTGGTGGGGAACTGCGGAGGCCATTGCCATCACATCAATAAACAGAGTTGAAGGAAAGGAATCCGGAACGATTGAGAATGTCACATTTGAGAACATAACCGCCTCAGGTGAGAATGGTGTGTTCATTGCCGGCAACCACAAAGTTAAGAATATAAGGATGCGCAACGTGCGTATCGAGATGAAGAGTACTTCAAAATGGGAGAAGGGGCTCTATGACTATCGGCCGGGCGAAGGAACAGAGGTCGTGAAGCGTGGCAGTTCAGCATTTTTCATCACAGGTGTGGATGGTCTTGTCATGGAGGATTGCTCTGCAGTTTTCCTTGATAAAGCAGATGGCGCATTTGTCAGTGCTCTTGATATCTCGGATTCAAGGTATACAGAGAACAGGAATTTCCGTTCGGAGGGAATTGACTGATGATTGACAGATCCAAGCGCATTCTTGCAATTCTCCGCTATCTGGAAAATCTTCAGCTGGGGGAACTGCAGCCTGTTGATAACATTGAAACTGCAGCTTCCGGATATGATATTCCCCTCTCTTTCCCGGAAGCAGAATGCTGGAGGCATTTCGGCAGTGACGAGACCTGGGGAGGCCCTGATATGCATCAGGTGTTCCGTGCAGTTCTTGATGGTAGGGAAGGAGAGCCTCTTGCGATTGTCCTCGACACGGACTCAAAAGTCCGCTGGAGTACTGATAATCCCCAGATTCTTGTCTATCTCAACGGTTCTCTACGGGGAACAATGGATATGAATCATCGCATGCTGGTTCTCTCGGAGAAGTGCAGAAAAGACGAGACGTTTTCGCTTGGGTTCTATGCATATGTGAATAGCCGGGATCGTTCAAGCTTCTTCCGCCTTTATTCTGCTGTGCCTTCCCTTGCTGTTATGTCGCTTTATTTTGACATGAAGAATATTTATGAGGCGGCGGTTCTTCTTGATGAAGGAGATGAGGAGCGCTTTGCAGCGTTTGCTGTGCTGGAAGATGCTGTCAATGTCCTTGATACCCGGCGCCCGGATCTGCTCTCTGCTTCTGTGCCTGAAGCGGAGAGAATCATCGCATCATACTTTGCTGCGCGCACAGAATCATCTGTGACAGTCTCCTCTGTGGGAAGCACGCATATTGACGTGGCATGGAAATGGCCGCTCAGGCAGACAAGGCAGAAAGCTGTCAGAAGTGCGCTGACAGCTCTCAATTTAATGGAGCACTATCCTGATTTCCGTTTCCTGCTGACTCAGCCCCAGGTCTATGAGTTCATCAGAGAAGAGCGTCCAGATGTCTTTTCACGTATCTTGGAACGTATCAGGGAAGGCCGATGGGAAGCGGAAGGCGGTATGTGGCTTGAGAGCGACTGCAACCTCGCCTCCGGGGAATCTCTTGTGCGCCAGCTTCTCTATGGAAAGCGCTATTTTTCAGAAGTCCTGGGGGCACCTGAGTCAGAGATTCTCTGGCTTCCGGATGCTTTCGGATTCAATGGCAACCTTCCCCAGATTATGAAAAGAGCCGGTATCCGGTATTTCATGACAACGAAGATAAGCTGGAGCGATACGCACATCTTCCCTTATGATATTTTCTCCTGGAAAGGCATCGATGGCTCTGAAGTGCTCTCCTATTTCATTTCAACCCGGGATGCTGTGAGCGATGGTCGTCATCCAGATTACCACACAACTTACAACGGACTGCAGAATGCTTCCCAGATAACAGGTACGTGGAAGCGCTTCCAGGATAAGGATGTCACAAATAATGTACTGACATGTTTCGGTTACGGAGACGGCGGGGGCGGACCGACGTACGAAATGCTGGAGAACACAAAGAGACTCTCGCATTCAATAGCCCGCTGTCCGAAAACAGTCCATACAACGGCTCATGACTTCTTTTCCCGGCTTTCCCAGTGTGCTGGCACTCTTCCCTGCTGGACAGGTGAGCTCTATTTTGAGTATCACCGCGGAGTGATGACAAGCATTGCAGAGGAGAAGAAGTGGAACAGACGCATAGAGTGCCTTACGCACGATGCTGAGGCCCTCTCTGTCATCGCTGGTATTGATGCTCCTGACCTTGTGAGTGTATGGAAGACGATTCTGCTCAATCAGTTCCATGATATCCTCCCAGGTTCTGCTATTGACGAGGTGTATGAAGAAGCCTTCAGGGAATATTCAGAAGCCGCAGAGAAGGACAGAGCTGTGATAGAGCGCTCTCTTTCCGCTCTCTTCCAGTCTGGAAAGAGAATAACAGCTGTTAACACAACAGGACATAAGCGCACATCGGTAGTGTCGCTTACAAAGGCTGCTGACGGCTATGAAGGGGCGCTTTCATATGATGGGCGTCATCTTTATCTTGCAGAGGATGTTCCCCCGTACGGTGCAGCTGAAATCTGCCACAGCGTGGCTGGTGCGAACGTCATTGATGGTTCTGCAACATCATTTGAAACTCCGTTTTACCGCATAACGATGGACGGAAATGGCTGTTTTGCTTCAGTTTTTGATAAAGAAGCGGGCCGTGAGGTCATCACAGCAGGAGAAGGTGGAAACAGAATCATTTCCTATGAAGACCGGCCTCTCCGATTTGACAACTGGAACCTTGAAGAGTATTACCGCGAGAAGCCATATCCATGGGAATGCAGTGGAGAATGCGAGATTGTCGAGAACAATGCGCTACGTGGTGTAGTCAGAGTTGTGCGCTCATCGCTCTCATCAACTCTTGTGCAGCATATTGTTTTCTACCGTCATACAAAGCGTATAGATTTCATCTCCTCTCTTGACTGGGATGGGGATCACCTTCTTGTGAAGGCTGAATTCCCTGTAGCTGTGCATTCCTACAGTGCAGACTATGAGATACAGTTTGGTGCTATAACGCGCTCTGCTGTCATGAACACAGACTGGGACAGAGCAGCATTCGAGGTTCCTGCTCTGCGCTGGAGTGACCTTTCAGAACCAGGATATGGTGTGTCTCTCATTACAGACAGCCGTTATGGTTACAGCATCAAGGAGGGTGTGATGACACTCTCGCTTCTCAAGTCGGGGACGGATCCTGCAGAGAATGCCGACCATGGAAAGCATGAATTCGTCTACTCGCTTTTCCCTCACTGTGGAACATGGCGTGAAGGTGGCACTGTCATGGAAGCGGAGGACTTGAATCACAGTATGTATCTGGTAGCTGCAGAGTGTCCATCTCTTCCTTCGTTTGTATCTTCCGGCAAAGATAACATTGTCATTGATACAGTGAAGCGGGCTGAAAGCGGAAATGGTATTGTGCTGAGAGTCTATGAGGCGTACGGGATGAGGACTGAAGCCTGCCTGTCATTTGAAAAGCGATATGACATCTCGGAAACTGATCTTCTGGAGCGCGTGGAAAGAAATCTTGGAAATGGGGATAGTGTTGCCCTTTGTTTCAGGCCGTATGAGATAAAAACACTTCTCCTTGTTTGATTGGAGAAGCCATTTTGCCGTTACTGTGTTATATTCATGGAGGAGAGAATTATGGCTGATAATCAGATGGATGAGTATGAGGCCCAGACCCTTCGCATCCGTTCGCGGATGGACAGGATCGGGCGTAAGATCATGATAATGAGCGGTAAGGGAGGAGTAGGCAAGACTACTGTCACTGTCAATCTTGCCAATGCCCTTGTGGATATGGGATGCCGTGTCGGCGTGCTTGATACAGACCTTCATGGTCCAAATGTTGCTGTGATGTTTGGTTGTAAGGATGCAGAGCTGACAAGCGAGGATGGGCATACTTTCATTCCAGTCGAACCGAGAGAAGGGCTGAAAGTCATGTCACTTGCATTCGCACTGGAGGATCCGGATGCGCCTGTGATCTGGCGGGGAAGTCTCAAGAACAGCGCGATCAGGCAGTTCCTGTCGGATGTGGAGTGGGGGGATCTGGACTATCTCCTTATCGATACACCTCCTGGAACGGGTGACGAGCAGCTTACAGTCTGCCAGTCGATTCCAGAGCTTACGGGATCCATCATTGTGACAACACCACAGGAAGTCGCAGTCCTCGATGCCCGCCGCTCTGTCAACTTCTCCAGGAAGCTTGGTGTTGCCATAATCGGAGTGGTCGAGAATATGTCAGGACTTATCTGCCCATCGTGCAAGCATGAGATTCCTATCTTCGGCAAGGGGGGCGGCAAGAAGATGTGCCAGGATATGCACGTTCCATTCCTTGGCGCTATTCCTATGGAGGCCGGACTTCCTGATGCGGAAGACGCTGGAAAGGAATGGGTCGCAGAACCTGGTGTACATCCGTCTGCTGAGGCTTTAAGAGCGATAGCCAATGAAATAAATAATGGTACAGCTTGCTCAACAAGCCGCGACACATCATTCCTGGGAACACCTTCATGCAAGCCGTCTGCATGTGCATCCTGCACATCAAACTGTCCGTCGAGGAAGAATAAATGAGAGAAGAACTGATCTGGAAAACAACAGGGAAGAAGAAAGTGCTTGACTGCCATATCTTCAATGTGCTCTCTGCAGAGCGTCAGGCAGCTGACGGAAGGACGGGTACGTTCGTGGAGATCGAATCGCCCGACTGGATTGTAGCAATTCCCTGGTTTCTTAAGGATGGAGAACCTTATTTCATCATGGAAGAGCAGTTCAGGCATGGATCTGAGTCTGTCACGCGCGAGTTCCCTGCAGGGCTTGTAGAGGAGGGGGAGCAGGCGGTTGCTGCCGCAAGGCGTGAGCTGATGGAAGAGACTGGTATGGTCGGCACTTTCACAGAGCTTGGAAATGTCTGCCCGAACAATGCGTTCATGTCCAACAGACAGTCCTTCTTCCTCGTCACAGATCTGGAGAAGATTGCAGGGCAGTCCCTTGATCCGAATGAGACGATTGATGTGATTGAAGTTCCTGTAGAGAGTGTAATCCGCGATATGGGGACAGGACTTTATGACAACGGCATCATGATGATGGCTATAGGCTTTTTCATGCGTTATGCAGAGTCTCATCCTGAGCTCAGGAGACAGTGATGAGAGTTCTGGCTGTCATTGCACTTTCGCTTCTGATTTTTTCATGCCAGAGCATGGAATCACCTACAGTCGCTGTGACAGGAAGCGCTGTCATAGAGACGCAGCCTGATACGCTTATGTTCACTGTCGCCGCGCGTTATACAGCTCCGACAACTGACGAGGCGCTGTCTGTTGCTTCCGCTATGGTGGATTATGCTGTGTCGCTTCTTACTGCCTCGTATGAGGTTTCTGCAGAGGATATCCGTACAGAATACTTCTCAGTCTCTCCTTCATATTCATATTCAGAGGGCGTGGAGACGCTTGTCGGACAGTGCGCAGAGGAGCGTCTTTCAGTTACGCTCAGGGACATCACAAGAGCGGGTGAGCTTGTAAAGGAGCTTTCAGAGATTGACGGCATTGAAGTTTCAGGTCTCAGAGGAGACAAGAGCGACAAGACAGATGAGCAGATCAAAGCACGTACTCTTGCTGTGCATGATGCATATGAGAGGGCAGCTGTCTATGCGAACGCCATTGGCTATGCACTGGGTGATCTTATTTCCATCTCAAGCTCCGATGATGCAGGCATAGTACCAGCAAAGGTCTATATGACCTCTGCTTCGTCAGGTGTTGAGTACTATGCCGGAACGATTGAAATACGCGATGAAGTCAATGCTGTCTTTTCCCTCGTGGAATGACGAAGAGCATAAGAACAGCTGAAATGCCGAGTGCAAATACAAGCACAGGCATCGATGGGCCATAGCCGAAATGATCTATTGCTGTGCCGAAAAGCGCGTTGAAGATGACATCGAGAATACTAGCAGCGCTCACAGCTATCGTTGTTGCCCTTGCGCCGAGTGCTGCAGGTGCATGTTTTCTTACAAGTGATACAGTTGTCGGATACACCAGCGATATCGCGAGCCCGACAAAGAGCAGCAGTGGCAGTATTCCCAGTGCGAATGTAAAGACAGAGGCAGCTGTTGCTACAACCAGCGAGATGAAGAGCATCTTCTCAGCTCCTATCCTGTCCACTACAGTACCAAGCACAAGGCGTCCTATCATGATACCTGCAGAGTAAAGCGAGAGGGAGAGCCCTGCGCTTGCCGCACTGACGCCTATATACTCTGTTCCATACATGATGATGTAGTTTGTAATGCCATGCTCTGCAATTAAGTAGAGGCCAAGTGTAAGCGCAATGAGTCCGATCATCCCAATCTCAATCTTGTGCGTACTTCCAGCAGCAGCTTCCTCTTTCCCGCTTTGTATGCTGTCGCTTTCCTTCATCCGCAGCACGGCAATAGCAAGAGGCACAAGCAGAAGAGCCATTGCAATAAGCACGCCATTCCACACAGAAACTGATGAGGAGTAGGCTGACAGTATGAGCTGTGAGCCGGATGTTCCGATTCCCTGCAGGAAAAAGAGCGCATTCAGCAGCATCAGGCTTTTCGTGGCAGAGAATGAATCAGAGATCAGATTGATTGTCGTATTGAGCAGAGTGGAAATGCCAAGAGCAAGGAAGAATCCCAGCAGAAGGATTGCATATTGATGCCCGAAAAGCAGAAGAAGTTCGGAAAGCGCCAGCGCGATGATGAAAAGTGCCATTGCCTTCTTTCTTCCGATTTTGTCGAGAATCATGCCTCCGAAGAGGAGGCAGATGAGATTTCCGAGATAGCTTGCAGATACGATTACACCGACTTGTGACATCGAGAAGCCGAACACTGATGTGAAAAGCGGCGTGAAGATTCCACGGAGCGCATCGCTGACACCAAGTATGACCATCAATGCTGCTGAGACGATGTACAGACCTTTGTTTCTCATAAGTCAGCGTCCATTGCTTCAATCAGGAAGAGCATTGCCATTGCCTGTCCATAGGGCATCGGATGGATTGGTATCTCTCTGTACCAGTCGAGGTTTTCGCGTCCCATTGCTGTGCCGTATGAACAGAGCTGCAGCACTCCGTTCTCATCGATTGTATCTAAAATTGCCGGAAGGGCCTTCGCTGCAATTTCCTTATATTCCGGGTCAAGCATGCCGCGTCTGATACCGAGAAGTATACCGTAGCCGAATCCTGCGGTACATGATGACTCGAGGTATGAGTCCTCATGGTCAAGCAGTGTATGCCATAGCCCTGACTTGTCCTGCAGTTTCCCGATTGTCTCCACCTGACGGGTGAGGATTGTAGATACATAACGCCTGATTGATGGCTTGAGATCCATGATCTCGTCAAAGAGCGGGAGAGCGATTGTAGCCCAGCTGTTTCCTCTGCCCCAGAACGCACCTGCGAAATGGTCGTTCCTGAGGTATGAATAGCCATGGTACCAGAGTCCTGTTGCAGGATCAGCAAGCTGGTTGATGTGAAGCAGCAGCTGATACTCAGACTCCTCCAGATAGTCATCGCGTCCATCGATGCGTCCCATGTTCGCAAGCGGAATGACGCTCATCATCAGTGTATCATCCCAGAGCTCTCCTTCGTTGTAGTCATCAGTTGTGCGATGCTGGAAACCACCTTCCGGAGTACGTGGAAGGCCTCCTTTGAAGAGCCATTCAGTCCATTCGCGTGATACGGCAAGGTACTTGTCATTTTTCAGGTACTCCCCAAGATACTCCAGTGCGATGATCGGGGCCATTGTATTGACGTTCTTTCCCGGGAGACCCTGCTTGATTCTCTCATCGTAATATGATGTGAGCATCTTCAGATAGCGCTCATCCTTTGTCTTCTCAAACAGCTTCCAGAGGCCGAAGAGGCCAACGCCCTGAGTCCATTCCCAGTATCTGTATTTCTCTCTGTCCTCAACTCCCTGCCCGAATTTGCCGGAGACATAGTCAGGGTCATCTTCCTGATATAGAACAGGGAGAAATCCTTTGATCAGTGTTTCAAGTTTTTCATTGATAGCAGCCATATAATTCTCTCTTTTTCCTGATTGTCACAGCCATTTGCACTCCATTCAATGGTTAATTTGCTGAATGGAGTGTAAAATCCGCTATAATTTGCTTCACGCTCTCCCGAGTGCTATCTCACCGGATGGTGTAAAGCCTTTGTACTGTTCCTCTTTGCCGTTCACAGAGAGGCTCTTGTCCCATCCTGCCTCAATAGTACCGTAATCGGGGTCGTTGAAGGTGTAGCTCAGTGTATCCATGCTGAACAGACAGCGTGCTTTCAGCATGCGATCTGCAAATGCTTCGAGTGACCCTTCTTTCCATGTGTCGGAGCATCTGATGATCCAGATGTTCTCCTTGCCAGGGCTGGTGAGTTCTCTGTCTGCATTCGGGCCTGAAAGGGTGAGTGTGAGGCCATTGGAAGCCGTTATTGCAATAAGGCCGCCCTTATCGTTCTCTGCAAATGCCCAGCCGTCTTTCATCAGTGTCCTGCTGAAAGCGAATACAGGGAAATATGCATGTGTGAAATCCACAGGATGCTCATCACTAACCTTCCATACACTTGAGGCAAAACCTTTGTACTGGTTTGCTCTCGGCAGTGTGCCTGAGCCAGCCCAGTATGATGGACGTGCCTGCCCGAAGAGCGCGAATTCTCCTGGGTGTGTGATCCAGACATGCGCCTCGGCTCCCAGTACTGCATGGATGACATCCTCCTGGAATCCTCTGCGGCCAGGATTGAAGTCATTAGCTGCTGAGAGAAGATAGCCCGATGTCTTGTAGACAGTCACATCAGCATATCCTTTGTAGCCATGCGTGGATTTCCATGAGAGCGCATTCCCCGGAGCAATCCTGTGGTATTTCATATTCTCAGCATCCGGCGTGTAGCCACTCATCAATACGGGGACAGAACCCTTTCCGGCATGGGATTCATTGCCAATGCCATAGCCAATCCAGTTGATGAATGAAGGACAGTTGGAATAGTTTCCCATGAGCTCTTTAAGGTACGTTCTTCCGCTTGTTGTGCTGAAGATGCCTTCGTACGATGTAATGGCAAGAAGTCTGAAGACGTATTCAAGAGCCTTCCTCGCATTCTCCCTCATCTCTTCATTCTCTGTCTGTGCATAAAGCGATGCAAAGCCGAGTATGTCAATCGGGAGATATGGTGGGCTGTTCCACTCTGTGAAGCCTTCACGGAAGAATGTATCAAACCACGGGCGCAGCATCGATATTGCTTTCTCCTGCTTCTCCTTTCCTGTCATGCCGCTGTTTGAGAAGACTCTGTCGGGGAACATTTCGCCCGCGATAAGCTCTGAGACGTGGAACATCAGCGCATGATTCTCGCTCCAGAACCACATCGCGTCATCGCCAGGCTCATCATGCCAGTAACGGAAGGAGAGCAGGCATTTCTCCATATCATCAAGCGTTTCTCTGCGGATGAGGCCTGATGAACCGAAATGGCGGATCATGAACGGGAAATATGAGATGTAGAAGTCAGAGCAGTCGCTGCGCTTGTTGATGAAATCAAGCTGGGCACGGAGAATCCGTTCAATCTCGTCTTTGTCGCCATTTGTGAATAAGAGTGCCATGGCTCTGTTTGAATTGCCTTCGCCATAGAGTGAAAGATAGCGCCATGCTTCTTTTCTTCTCTCTTCGATATCATCGCTGGTCTTTCCCTCAAAGGAGAGCGGGAAGTTCTCGAATGTGCGGATTGTGCGGATTGTAACTCCTTCAATCTCTGTAGAGACGAGCATCCTTAAAAATCCGACAGGAAAATCCTCGACCGGACCCAGATCCGCTTTGGAAGACCCGTCAGCAAAGACCGCATCCGCTTTCTTCAAAAGATTCAGGGCCGCATTCTCCTCTGTCGCGCCTTCCATATGCACAGTCATTGTCTCACCGGGGAATGGATTCTCCATAGTCATTGTTATATGACCTGAAGTGAATGTGCTTCTGTCGAAGGCAAGTGTCTCCATTGCTTTCTCGGCTTTCATGATGCGTTCTGTATCCCGATTCCCCATCGGCACTTTCTGCATAAGATGCCCTGGTCCCTTCACGAGAAGGAATGATACAGCAATTTCTGTATCACGCTCTGCAAACTCATCTGCTTCAACAACAAATGTGTTGTCCCCTTCATCAAGGTGCAGTGTGCATTCTGTCTCATGTGCTTCGTTGCGTCTATATGGGCGGAATGTGAATATTTCATTGCTGTCACTGTATATGGACATACCACCCGTTACAGAGAGGTGGAATGTGTAATCTCCGGCTTCTGAAGCATTGAGCACGATATACGCAGCTATATTAAGCCACTTCGGAGTGGGAGAGAAGATTGATGCTCCTATGACAGGGTCGCCGAATGGAGCTCTGTAGAGTACTGGAACTTCTCTGTCTATCAGAAAAGCCTTTCCCTCAGGCTCCGCATCGATGAAACGGGGTGCAGCGACACCTTTGTCGACAATATTCTTAAGAAAACTGACTCTGATAGGATTCTCATGTGTGGAAGCTGCTGTTGAGCCAATCCATACATTTGACTCCTCTGTGATGGCAACCGGCGTGCCTTTCACATCTTCTGTCCGGTGCCCTGTCATGAGGTAACGGGTAATATAACCATGTTCCAGCTCTGAAATATGCCAGTTCATTTAATCCTCCGATGACAGTATAACGTAGAAAATGTTAATTAGTGCACGCTTGTTGCTCTCTTCTCTTCACTCTCTATCCAAATTTGCGATAAAGTGAAGTATGGCAGATTTGATGGATTCACTTTATTTCGAGGAAGGTTTCTCAATAAGGCTCAATAATGATTCTGCACCCTTGTTTCTGCTCGTTGATTACAGCACCCGCACATATCCGATGAACATGGCTAACCAGCATTACCATGATTTCTATGAGATTTTCATCACGCTTGAAGATGATGCCGCGCATCTGGTAAATGGCCGTTATCTCCAGCTTCATAAAGGAGATATTGTCTTCCTGCGTCCTCAGATGCTGCATATGTCCATCTATCCCAAGCGTTCTGCTGCCCAGAGGAGAATCATCATAAATTACAACCAGTCGGAATCATTTCCGGGTATGGAGTATCAGAGTGGCAAGATAAAAGCACTCTTCGAGCAGGAGATTCCTATTCTCCGTCTTCCTCCTAAGTATCTTGCGCTTGTTGTAAATAAGCTCAATGACCTCTTCATGGCTGGTAAGGCAAAGGAATCAGGATGGCAGCTTGAGGTGCTTTCCCGCTTCATACTCTTTCTTCTGGAGATTGTCAGAAACAGCCGCCATAACATCTATAAAGAGGAGCAGCATCCAGGACTTCCAGATCTGAAGATCTATGCCATTACCGAATACATTGATACGCATTACATGGAGACGCTCTCGCTGAGGGAGATTGCTGAGCGTTTCGCAATGTCCCCGTTTTATCTTTCCCATCAGTTCACAAAGCTTGTGGGGATGTCTTTCGTTAATTATGTCCAGAAGGTGAGAATCCGATACGCGCTTCAGATGCTCTCCTATACTGGTGCACGTATACATGACATCATCGCAGATTGCGGTTTTGCCTCCTCGTCCCAGTTTAACAGGACATTCACTGCATTCTGCCACATGAGCCCTTCTGATTTCAGACGGATGAGCAGCAATGACCGCGATATCGTCATCAGCTCTCTCGATCCAGAACGCTCAGAGGTTGTTCCCGCCGCATTCCCTCCGCGGTTCAAGACAGTGCCGCGGAAACGCAGAGGTTTTGATGGTATAAAGCTTGGGGTGCTGGCAGAAGCCCTTGCTGCTTCAAGCGCAGATGAACTTGGACAGCGCACGGTGCTGCTTGGCGTAGAGACACTGGCTCTTGATATCCCGCGATGCTTTTCGTCCGTGAAAAGCTATACAGAACTTAGTGACAAGAAGCTTTCCGAGCTTGCCGCTGCTAATCTTGATATCTCAATAATCTTTGTTAAACCCGATGAGAGGGAATGCCTCGCGGCAATACGGGCAGCCGCGATTCTGAAAGTTCCTTTTGTTGCTGTTCTTCCCACTGCTGATAGTCTCTCTTCTTTCTGCTCTTTGATTTCCACATTGGATGGCAGTGCTGCGGAAAGCGGTGTATCTCTTGCTGTGATTCCTGCTGTAGGATCGGCTGTTGATGGATTGGATGGTGCTGCTGAACTGGTGAAGCTGAACAGCGATGTCCTCTTCGTTCTCAATCCGCTTCTGCTTCTTCATGATGAGAGGGAGAACACATTCTCATTCTTTGAAGAGGTCTTCTCACTTCTTGGCGAACGTGTTGTATCACTGCTTCTCAGCGATAGCCTTGATGGGCACGAAGTGAATCTCGGGAAAGGTATCATGGCAAAGACATACCCGCGGATTGCTGCGCTTATTTCCCACAGCATGCCACTGATACGGGCAAGCAATGAGCCATTGTCAATAGCTGATGACATCCTCTACATGCGGCGGATTTTCCTTTAGCCGAGAACTGCAAGAGTATAGTTGTTGAGTGTGTCGTTCTCATAGAGAAGCTTGTAGAGCGATTGCACGAGAGGGAAGCTGTCAGCAACACCTTTCTCGCGGGTTATTTCCCCTATGAGCTTCACTGTCCTCAGCCCTTCGACGACTGTCGAGGATTTGGAATCGGGATCATATCCGAAGCCTTTGCCGATGAGCATTCCCAGCGTCCTGTTCCTTGAAAGATCATTGAGTGCTGTGAGCCCCAGGTCACCAATGCCGCAGTAGCGGAAGATTGTATCCTCATCACAGGAGAAGATCTTCAGCAGTTCTCTCATCTCATTCACAGCTTTTGTATATACGAGGAAGTCGACGTTCGGACTGTTGAACTTGCCTGAGACAATACCGATAGCAATGGCATACATATTCTTCAGTATACTCATGAGCTCCACAGCCCTGATGTCGCTGGAGTAGTCCAGTGAGAACTGCGTGTCGGGAAGAACCTCAGTGCGGAAGAAATCATAATCTTCCTTTTTGCCTCCGAATGTGAATGAAGTCGGGAAACCATTGATTGTCTCAATTGCAAATGACGGTCCTTTCATGCTTGCGGTGCGCTTGAACGGTATATTCTCAGTGATGAATGCCCCGCTGTCGCTCATGCCCTTTGCCAGATTGATGATCAGAGGCTCTTTTTTCGTATTCTTCCTTATCTCCTCAGAGAAGGAGACGATGGCTTTTGAAGGGATGACAAGCATAATCACATCTGCCTCGCTGAAGACGGAGAAGCTTGATGTGGCAGAGAGATATCTGTTGAGAAATCGCGTAGGGAAGTACTTCCTGTTCGTGTGTTTCTCATTGATTTCCTTCTCTACATCCTTCTCTATGGTATGTATGACAACCCTGTTCTGCACATTCCAGGCAAGACGCTCTGCAACTGCTGTTCCGAATGTTCCTGCTCCTGCGATTACGATGTTGTTCATTTTTCTTTCCTCCTGATGATGTAAAGACGAGATGAGAAATCTCCGAGCATCCTCATGCCTTCATGGTGTCCGATTCCTGATATCTGCTCAACCATTGAGATTCCTGCCCATTTAAGAGCATCTCCTGGCATCTCGTAGCATTCTGTTTCTTCTGGATATGCATATACCTCCCGTTCAGGAATAGTGTGAGAGCGGGAGAAAATGCGGTAATCATAGCTCTCATTCGCATCCGGTATGATAATACGTTCTGCTGTCGTATTTGGCCGTATCATCTTCTGCAGATACAGTACCATGATAGTCGATCTGTCCTCGTTGGAGACAGACCATATGATTCTGTTGCTGTTTTCAATGACTCTGAATCGCCCTGTTTCGAAGAGAAGTCTGAATGCTTTGTAGAATTCTATCTGCTCCTTGAACGCTTTCAGTTCGCTTCTGGAGAATGAGGACGGATCAAGAGAGTACGAGAGGACTCCGAATGCCGCGATATTGAATCTTGTCTCCCTGTCCACGATGCGTCTTGTAGCTGCGTTCGGGGAAGGGGAGACGACAGTTCCGATTACAGACTGCGGATACATAAGTGTAGCATTCGCAAGCATACGTGCCCGTTCGATTGGATCAGAGATGCAGCTTGGCGTGATGGATGCAGAGACACTGAGCATGCCAAGGTCGAAGCGCGATCCACCGCTTGCGGATGTCTCTATATACATTTCAGGACATCTTTCCCCGATTTGACTCAGTATCCTGTATAGCGATGAGGCATACTCATGTGCGTACATGCCATAGTCCCTGATACCTGTGAGCGTGTAGAGATCCGAGTAATGCCTGTTCATATCCCATCTGAGGTAGTCGAGACGGACAAGGTTTGCAAGTTTCACAATAGTAGTGACTATCCAGTCCTGTACGTCATAGCGTGTTATGTCCAGAAGTTCCTCGTGCCTTCCTTCTGCATTATCTTCGCCGCTACGCCCTATTATCCACTCCGGATGGGCTTTATACAGCATCGATTTGACGCTGACAGCTTCCGGTTCGAACCAGAGACCGAAGAGAAGCCCCCTTCTGTGTATGGAGTCTGCCAGTTCTGTGAGGCCAGATGGCATCTTCTGCGTGTTGACATGCCAGTCCCCCAGACTTGTTCGGTCGCTTGAGCGGGCACCGAACCAGCCATCATTGATCAGTACACCTTCACATCCCATTTCCTCTGCACCTTTTGCAAGTGCCTCGATTCTGTTCTCTGTTGTGCTGTACCTCAGCGCTTCCCAAGTATCGAGCATCAGAGGCCTCATCCTGTCTTTCCAGTGCGATCTAAGGACAGAAGCTGTGATGAAGTGCTTGATTCTATCCCCCGCAGTCTCAATCCCGTTCTCGCTGAATGTGATTACAGCTTCCGGGCTTTCAAAGCTTTCGCCGCTTTCCAGGATCCATGAGAACATATCAGGATTAATGCCCCAGACGATATGCGTCATTCCATGCTCAGTAACAGAGGCAGAGAGCCTGTGTGGCCCGGAGTAGATGAGATTGAGTGCAAGTGCGCTGCCGTCTTTTCTTGTGAGCATGACTCCCGGGTTTGCTTCGGCGGAGGAGCCCAGTTTTCTGCTTTCAGAGATGAATGTGCCTGTTTTGATGGGAGTGGTATGTCTCTCGAATTCCCGTCCCCATGTGCCAGATAGAGTAATGGCTTCCATCCCGGTTTCGCGGAAATCAAGCTGTGCAGATGCAAGCGCACGGATTGTCAGTCTGTCCTCGCCTGTATTCCTGATGATACCCCTCCTTGTGATAGTATCTGATGAAGGGAATACTGTGTAAACAAGAGTCAGTTCCACATGTCTTTCACTGTCAAGGAAGACAAGGGAGAGCGTCTGTGCTTCATTGTATGGATCTGCAGCCTGCGGCATTGGCAATCCTCTGATTGCTCTGATGCCTTCTGCGATTTCTGATCCAGCATATTTCAGATTCAATGTCCTCTCGCCGTCTTTCCCCGCAGAGATTGCAGCAAAAGGTGTCTTGTAGTCGCCACGTCCTTCGGTGGAGAACTCCAGAAGTGTATCATCGAGTACAAGAGTCGTGAATGTCCTGTCTGTGTATGTTCCCATACCAGGACGCACATAGCGTTTCTCGCCCATGGCAGAGACGGAAGAGAGCACGTCTCTTAGCCTCTTGCCATAGTAAATATGTTCTGCGTGCCCTGTTTCCAGGATGCGGATGATGTAGCTTGTGTTGTCTGTTGAGAGATGAAATATGCTTTTCGACAATGCTTCAATCATGGATAACCTCTGGATTATGCTTTACAATAAGATAGTATATCAGAAAAGGTGGATTTGTCGTTACAAGGCTATGTCATATTCAGCAGCAGAGAAACGGTATGATTTGATGGAGTACAGAAGGTGTGGTGAAAGCGGTCTCAGGCTTCCTGCACTGAGTCTTGGACTATGGCATAACTTCGGAGAAGCGGCTGATTATAGCAATTGCAGGAATATGGTTCTGTCCGCTTTTGACAGTGGTATCACACACTTCGATGCTGCAAACAATTATGGACCGCCTCCGGGATGTGCTGAGCGTACACTCGGAAGAATCCTCAAGGATGACCTGAAAGCATATCGTGATGAGATAGTGATTTCTACGAAAGCCGGATATGACATGTGGCCTGGTCCATATGGCAACTGGGGAAGCCGCAAGTATCTTATCGCAAGTCTTGATCAGAGCCTGGAGCGCATGGGACTGGATTATGTAGACATCTTCTACCATCATAGACCAGATCCGGAAACACCTCTTGAAGAGACTGCTTCCGCTCTTGTGGATATCGTGCGTTCAGGAAAAGCATTGTATGCTGGAATCAGCAATTATGGCCCGGAAGCGACGAAGAAGATGTGCTCACTGCTTCAGAAAAACGGTATCCATTGCCTTATCCATCAAATGAAGCTGTCTCTTCTTGATACAGGTAATCTTCCTCTGCTGGATACACTGGAAGAGGAAGGAGTCGGCGGTATTGCATTCTCGCCACTCAGACAGGGGATTCTGACTGGAAAATATCTTGCCGGTATTCCTGCAGGTTCAAGGGCTGATGGAAACAGCCGTTTTCTGAAACCTGAGTCTCTTACTCCAGATATCATGGAAACAACTGGAAAGCTTGCAGCTTTCGCCTCACAACGTGGCAATTCGCTTGCTCAGATTGCTTTAATGTGGGTGCTTTCCCAGAAGCAGATTGCCAGTGTAGTCATAGGCGCTAGGAGTCCAGAGCAGATAAGAGAGAATATAGGTGCACTCTCTATAGCACCATTCACCGCAGAGGAGCTGCAGATCATCGATGAGATCATAGGCAGGGCAAAAAGGGGGATATAGTGGATATAAGAAGGCTTCCGCTCTGGGAAGGCCGGTATGCGACATATATGTCTAATGATATTTTCTCAGCACTGATTGAGGATCAGGGTGAGGTTCTTCTTGAGCTTACATCGCGTACGCTTTCGGGCGCGAGAATCAATGCTCTTGCTTTGCCGTATTTCCGCGGAACTGGATCTGGGGTTCTTTCAGATGTTAATGGCGAATGGTGGCAGGGCAGTGAGTCTCTGTATCAGGCTGGAGGAGGATACTTCACATTCCCTTCCTCTTCTGATGAGGAGATTAACGCGACAAACACATACTGGACACTCCGGCGCTATGGTACAGAGGAGGAGTATGGCGGGGTCTGGAGACTTTCTGAGATGAAGAGCAGGGCAGAAGGAAACCGCTATAAACTTGAGAAAATAGATCTTATCCTTCCCGGCCAACCTGTCTTGTATACTGCAGTCAGGATGACGAATACAGGTTCTGATACGCTCATGGGATCTGCTTCATGGCACAGCATGATAGGCTCTCCTCTCTTGGAGACGGGCTCGCTTATATCTTCCAACGCAAAGTACTGGACCGCATATGCCCTTTCCCGCCGTGAATCTGGTGTGAACAGATTCCTTCCGGGAACAATTTTTGATGAGCTGAAGCACGCGCCGCTTGTGAGGGGAGGCTCCGCCGATGCCGGGTTTGTGCCACCTCCTACGGGAACATATGACTATCTTATCGGTAAGCTTCCGGAAAAAGGGCCGCTTGGGTGGGTGGCTATTAATAATCCGAAGTGCCAGCTTCTCTATTTCATGTTCACGCTTCATGGAGATGAAGATTCGTATTCTTTTCCTAATGTGGATATCGCAGAGAATTACCTTGGCAGAATGGATGCGCCGTGGGCACTGTTTGATGGCGCAACTCCAGAGATAAGGGCAGTGACAATCGGTTTCAATAATGGGCCTAAAGGAACCAGAAACCTCTCTCTGGAGCCAGGAGAGACGAAGACAATCTACGTCGGCAATGGTTTCATCAGCTACGACAATCCCAGGATAGGGCTTGGGTTCTTCTCTGTTGACCTTACTGAAGATGGCATTGTCTTCAAGCGTACCAAGAGCTGGGCAATGCTTCCTGCAGATCACAAATTCAAGGCGCTCAAGGCTCTTACAGAAAAGCTTTTCTCAGAGGAGAATCAGTAGAGAAGGTAATCGAATACGGGGACAGCCAGGATAGCAAGAGGAGATGGATAGCGGAATGACATGCCGATATATCCTACTGCAGCTATGCTGAAGTTGTCGCTTCTTCCATCATCGAGTACCAGGAACTGGGGATATATAGTTGCTCCTGCAGTGATTCCAACTGTCTTCTCATTGTCGAAGTAGTATGAGAATGCAGCATCCGCGCCAACCCCGATACCAACAGAGGCTGTCTTTACTCCTGCTTCGACAGCCAGAACAGGTCCGACTGTCAGATTAAGTGATGCAGAGTCTGTGAATGAAACATCTATTCCAAGACCGCAAAGAACACCGGAGAACAGAGTAAGCTCATCGCTGTGATTGAGGCCGAAAGAGAAATCAGCATGCGATCCGACACCGATGCCAATGCTGTTGCTGATATCTGCAGTGTACTGATAGGTACCGTTGAATCCCATCAGCGCTGTATTGTCTTTTGATGTATATCCACCAGTGACTCCGAACATCCCGAAATCTGAATCTGCGCACACAGGCAGAATGAGGAACAAAGCAGCAACTGCAATTGTAAGTATTCTTTTCATGATGCCTCCTGATAGAATGGTATCATTCTCATGCACAAGATGCATCTACAGAAAAAAAGAGCCCCCGCGCGGATTTGAACCGCGGACCTCAACCTTACCATGGTTGCGCTCTACCGACTGAGCTACAAGGGCATTGCACTGGCTAACATACCTAAACAATGCACATCTGTCAATAAGAGTTCTGTCCGTCGTGGAAAAGTTGCTATAAGGAAAGAGGATATGGCCTGTCTTTCTAGACGATTTTAAATGAAAGTGATAGAAAGCATTTCTGTTTTCTTAGGAGAACAGCATGGCTATTGATCTTACACAAGGGAAGCCTTTCCCTGTAATACTCCGGTTTGCTCTTCCTGTGATAGGAGGCAACCTTTTTCAGCTGTTTTACACCCTTGCGGATACGATTATTGTCGGACAGACGATAGGTGAGAATGCTCTGTCAGCAGTAGGAGCGACGACAGTCTTCGTGTATTTCATCCTCTGTTTCATCCAGGGGCTGACAAATGGATTCTCGATAGTGCTGGCTAAATGCGTGGGCGCACGCAATGAGAAAGAAGCAAAAGCGAACATTGCGGCATCATTTTACATTTCAGCGTTCTTCGCAGTAATCATAACAATTCCAGCATGTATTCTGGTTCCATTGATTATCCGCATGATGGATGTGCCTGCTGTAATAAGCGAAGATGCTTCTGTTTACCTTCTTGTCATGCTCGCTGGGACTGGAGCGACAATTCTCTACAATCTCATTTCGAATATATTGAGAGCCTTTGGAGACAGCCGGTTGCCACTTCTCTTCCTGATATTCTCATCGCTTCTGAATATTTTCCTTGATATCCTCTTCATTGTTCCATTTGGGATGGGTGTTGGTGGAGCAGCTTTTGCAACAGTTCTTTCGCAGTTGCTTGCTGCTTTCATGTCAATTATCGCAGGTGTCAGGAAGTATGAGATGCTCCGTCTTTGCAGGGAAGACTGGAAAAATGGCATGAAGCACCTGAAGGCGAATCTGCATATTGGCTCGGTAATGGGGTTCCAGATGTCTGTAATGTGCATCGGTCAGCTTGTCATGCAGTCTTCTGTGAATAGTCTTGGTACTGTTGCGATAGCAGGGTATACAGCAGCCACTAAAGCAGATCAGCTATCAGTGCTTGTGAATAATTCCTTCATTACGGCAACTGCTGCATATGTCGCGCAGAATTATGGAGCGGGGAATGTCAGGCGCATAAGCCTCGGTGTCTGGGCTTCACTGATGATTACAGAGCTTACAGATCTGCTGATGATTCTCATCATCATGATTGTCCAGCCATATATCGTGCCGGTTTTTGTCTCCTCACCATCTCCTGAAACATATGCATACGCGCTAAAGTTCTTTGTCATTACATTGCCGTTCTATCCTGTCTTGGGTCTTCTTTGCGTATACAGGACAAGTGTCCAGTCTCTTGGAAATACATGGGCGCCGTTTACGGCTTGCATTGTAGAGCTTGTCGCTAGATGCTCTGCCTCCATAATACTTGGACACTATTTCGGGTATGCTGGAATTATCTTCTCTTCGCCTCTGGCCTGGATTGGAGCCGACGCAATAGTCATTCCGGTGTATATGTACACAATACGGAAGCTGAAGAAAGCTATGTGAGCCCAGACCCTCGGTATAGAAAGCACTCACGATTCCCGTTAATATTCTTTCAGGGGTATGAGATGAGAGCTGGTGAGTATCTGAGCGCTATGGAGTATCCGGGGCGGCTTATTGTGGCAGGCACGGAGGAGAGCGGAAAACCGTTCCTTGCTTATGCGATTACGGGACGAAGCAATAACAGCCGCAACCGCATCATGACGGAGGAATGCGGTTTTATCAGGACAAAAGCATATGACGAGACTCTTGTGGAGGATCCGTCCCTTATTATCTACACAGCGCTAAGAAAAGCTGGAGATTATCTGATAGCAGCGAATGGGGATCACTCAGATACGATAGCTTCTGCTCTGCGGGAGGGAAAAGGGATAGACGATGCCCTTGTTTGCCGCACTTATGAGCCAGATGGGCCGATATACACACCCCGCATCGCTGCTGTTATCAAACCGGATTCATCTACAGCCATAGCCATGATCAGGAGAAAGGATGATGGAAAGCCTGAACGCCTCTTGTGGCACTATGGGAAAGAGAATGGTATCTGCCATTTGATAAGCACATATTGCGGCAGCGCAGATGAGCCTGGGGCATATACCGGAAATCCTCTGCGTCTTACATCAAGCGACGCGTTCCTGCTTCTTGATGAGTTATGGGATGCGCTGAGTCCTGAATACAGAGTCTCTGCATATGCCGTACGGGGAAATGAGATCAGGCTCATCAACAGACTGGGAGGAAATGATGGAACGGCTTGATCTCAAATATGGCTGCAATCCGAATCAGAAAGGTGCTTATGTTTTCCGCAATGGCGGACTTCCGCTTGAAGTTCTCAACGGAAGGGCAGGATATATCAATCTCCTTGATGCACTTAATGGCTGGCAGCTTGTCAGAGACTTGAGAGCATGCACAGGATTGCCGGCAGCTGCATCATTTAAGCACGTGTCTCCTGCAGGTGCCGCAGTTGCCATTCCTCTTGATGAGAAAGAAAGGGAGATGTACTTTGCTCCATTGTCTCTTTCCCCATTAGCTACAGCATATGTCAGGGCACGCGGTGCTGATAGGATGAGTTCATTCGGAGATTTCATAGCACTTTCTGATGTCTGTGATGAATCCACGGCATCCGTCATCTCAAAGGAAGTCTCAGATGGAATCATTGCTCCCGGATACAGTGGCAAAGCGCTTGAGATGCTCAGAGGCAAAAAGAAGGGTGCTTACACAATTATAAGAATCGATGAGGATTATTATCCGGAAGAGGACGAGATGCGGACAGTGTTCGGAATTTCATTCCATCAGCCTCATAATACTTACATTCCCTCTGCTCATGATTTTGGCAACCCTGTGACAGAGCTGAAGACAATCCCTGACTCTGCAAGGCTTGATCTCTCTGTTGCTCTTGTCGCTCTGAAATATACACAATCCAACTCTGTAGTATTCTCTGAGAGAGGCCAGACTATAGGTGTTGGAGCTGGCCAGCAGTCAAGGCTTCATTGTACGCGGCTTGCAGGAAACAAGGCCGATCTCTGGCACTTAAGACAATGCGGCAAGGTCCTCTCGCTGCCGTTCCGTAAAGGCCTTTCAAGAAATGAGAAGGATAATGTAATAGAGCAGTATCTTACAGAAAACCCAGAGATTGATGTCATCTCTTCCTGGAGAGAGTACTTCACTGTAAAGCCTGATGTGATGACGACAGGCGAGAAGCGTGAATATCTTTCGCACATCCATGGTGTTTCTCTTGCTTCCGATGCTTTCTTCCCATTTTCAGATAACATTGAACGGGCATATAGGTCTGGCGTCAGCTATATATCCCAGCCGGGTGGAAGTGTTCGCGATGACAGTGTGATAAAAGCCGCAGATGAGAGGAAAATAGTGATGTTCTTCACGTCCAATCGTCTTTTCCATCATTGATAGTTGGATTAATATCACGCTATGGAATTCACAGATTTCGGCAATAAGCTCTCATCTCATTCGGGTATCCTCCAGCTGATGGACGATATAGCAAAACCACTCCCAGATGGTGTCAAGCCGAAGCCGCTTGGTGGTGGTAATCCTGCCCGTATTGAGGCTGTGGAGAAAGCCTATAGAGCAGAGCTGGAAGCACTTCTCTCCGATGGTGATAAGTTCGAGGATGTGATCTGTCATTATGATTCACCACAGGGGAGAGTGGGGTTTCTTGAAACTGTTGCCGCCTTTTTCCGGGAAAACTATGGCTGGAACATCACTGCAGATAATGTTGCTGTTACTAATGGAAGCCAGAGTGCTATGTTCTATCTTTTCAATCTCTTTTCCGGGAAAGCGGGAGAGAGGGAAAAGACACTTCTTTTTCCATTGATGCCTGAGTATATAGGGTATGCGGATCAGGGCATCGAGACTGGGACGTTCGTGAGTGTGCCCTCAAAGTGTGAGTATTACAGCGACAGGACATTCAAATATACTCTCGATGCAGATGCTGTTGAGGCATATCTTGAAGAGCATCCTGAAGTCGGCGCAATAGCTGTTTCCCGTCCGACAAATCCCAGTGGCAATGTTCTGAGGGACAGCGAGATAAAACATCTTGCCTCTCTTGCCCGCAAATACTCCATACCGCTTATAGTAGATAATGCTTATGGACTTCCTTTCCCCGATATCGTATTCGCAGATGATGCCAAGCCTCTGTGGAACGAAGACATCGTGCTCTCGATGAGTCTTTCCAAAATCGGTCTGCCATCGATACGCACAGGCATTGTCATTGCCAGCGAGGAGATTATAAAAGCTGTTGGGAACATGAATGCAATTGCAGCTCTTGCAACAGGCTCTATGGGACCAGTGCTTGCAGAGAATCTCCTCCGGACCGGAGAGCTTACCCGCCTTGCATCTGAAGTTGTGCGTCCATTCTACAAAGCCAAGGCAGAACGTATGGAGAGTCTTATCAGAGAGCATTTTGAAGGAACTGAGTATTACCTGCACCGTATTGAAGGCTCCATTTTCTGCTGGATCTACCTTCCAGGTCTGAAAATCTCCACGCTTGAATTCTATGCAGAGCTTATGAAGGATGGTGTAGTGACAGTTCCCGGTGAGTATTTCTTCTTTGGAAGTGAAGAGCAGAAGACTGGTGGCTGTTATCCCCATCCGCATTATGACAAGTGCCTTCGTCTTAATTACTCAGGCGATGACGAGCTCATAGCTGAGGGCATTGCAATCATTGCAAAACGCTACAGAGAACAAAGCAGGTAAAGCAGATACTTCAACTCATCACCATCTTTCGCCCTGCTTGGAAGATGGTGTATTCTTGCTGGTGTCCCGATAAAAAGCAAAAAATCCTCTTTTGCACCGTGGATATGAAATCTTGAACAAAAAAGCCAAAAACAGGTACATTGAGAGCACCTAAATAAACGTGGATGGAAGGGCCATTAGGTGATGTGGTAGTCCCGGCCCTGAAATCCGCCTTTATGA
>CASDZV010000011.1 GCA_949285905.1 uncultured Spirochaetales bacterium
AAAGGAAAAATATCGAAGTTATTGACTGATGAAAAGATAGATTCCATCTTCTGTTTTGATGACTCACTTGCAGAAGAATGCTACTCCGCCTGCCATGATGCTGGACTCTCGATTCCAGAAGATATCGGAATAATCGGCTACAACAACACAAGTATCTGTGAAGCCCTTACCCCACAACTCTCTTCAGTCTCATTCATGAATGTGGAAATTGGAGAGAAAGCTGCAGAACTTCTAATGAAAATGATCCGAAAAGACTATACCAGTGATTTTGATTACTATCTTTTCCAACCATCAATCAAAAGTAGAGAAAGTACTGCAAAATCATCCTAAATATGAACCAAGGAGCATGAACATCAGAGGAACGCATATAATGAAAAGCATAAAATTTCGTTATAACAAAAGAATCCAATAAAAATGAGAAAAAACTATTTTCAAAACTGGTTGATAAATTCAGCTCATACATTGAGACTGAAAAGAAATAACGTCTCCCCAAAAATGCATAGCAAAGAAGTCTAAAAGGAGAAGTATTCGGAATATCACCGAAAGCAAGAAGCTTTTAAATTGTTTTATATAATCATATTATTCAAGAGATCCTCCAGAAATTCATTCCAGAAATGTATCATCAACAAGCCTTTTCCTCTCTACAGACAACAATGTACTTCTTTGCTACTGATTCATCGCTGAAAGCTTTCAATCCTCTGAAGTCTCCTGGAATGAGTAAGTACTGGTTCTGTTAATTATTGCAGGAGACATAAAAGCCGATAAAATCATGATGAAAGATAATCACCAAGAAGAAGGTCCGCAAGCCCAAGATGGAGTATCCCCTCTTCGTCATAGTAAGGATGAAGAGAATACCGCGTAACAAGGATCTTCCTGAATGAATTCCCGACTATGCTGAAAGGATAGACTTCCCTTCTAAGCTTTTCCTCATCATCAACTGAATAAGCAGACTGTATATAATACTGGTACATTCCCTTGTTCACGATGAAATCTATTTCATACTGGACTCTTCTGTATTTGCCTGATTCATCAGGTATGCTTTTCTCTATCGTGCCTACATCAACAAGGAAACCATTTTGCTTGAGATAGCAATATACGGCATTCTCCATAAGCCGAGGAAGCTCTATCTGCCGGAAGTTTAGCCTTGCATTCCTGAGTCCCAGATCCGAAGGGTATATCTTCTCCTGTGAGGCAAAATACGATTTACCCCTTATATCATAACGTCTTGCACTTGAGAAAAGGAATGAATCCTCAAGATACCCCGCGTATGTCTTAACTGTCTGAGAGGAAATACTATCGTTTCTCTTATTCTTCCTGATGCTGTTTACTGTATTCGCAAGCTTCTCGAAATTCATAATGGACCCGGCAGATGAGCAGAGCACATCAGTAAGGTCTTCCAGCAGATTGCCTTTCTGCAGATTGTAGCGTTCCTGGATATCCTTGAAGTAAATCTCATTAAAAAGTCCGGATAAATACCCAGCCTTCTCTTCCATCGTCTCATATTGCAGGACAAGCGGCATTCCGCCATACAGGAGATAGTCATTCAATGCTTCTTCCTTATCCTTGCCGGATGCAGGGAGGAATTCCCTGAATGAAAGCGGATATATCTCTATCTCATCTCCACGTCCACGGAATTCAGTCATCACATCAGATGAAAGCATCTTGGAATTGCTTCCAGTGACATATACATCTACATTCTGCTTTGCAAGAAGGCTGTTGAGGACTCCATAAAGCCTGGGAGGTACATCCTTGTTCTTCAGTTCCTCCTTGGAGATTGCATACTGGACCTCATCAAGCAGTATATAGAACTTACGTCTAGAATCCTTGGTCTCGGTATCCAGATAATGATAAAGCCTTCCAGGATCTGTCAGCTCGCGGTTTTCCTCTCTGTCCAGAGCTATGGCGATTATATTCCTTTCACTCACTCCCTGACCAATCAGGAAATCCCTGAACATCTGGAAAAGGAGGAATGATTTGCCAGAACGCCGAAGACCGGTAATTACTTTAATCCGGCCATTCCATTGCCGCTTTCTGATTGCATCAAGATAGTCATTGCGCTCTATATACATCACCATCTCCATTTAGGATTTCTGCATCTAATGCAAAAATCCTAAATACATTATACTGAAGAAGTCACAACCTGTCGAATGGATTATCAACGGTTATCATAGCCATCATTCTCTTTTCTGTAGCTTCCTTTTGCTGTGACAGAAACGTTATCGAACATAAGATTCTCCACACAGCTTATGATGCCGAACTCATCTGCCTCGATCTTGGAATCTGAAATCAAAGCCTACTGATCGGCTGGTCCGCATAACCTTCTATATTGAATGCCCTGCCTGATACACTCATGTTGTCATCGATTGATGCCCTGATCCCCCTGATATTTATATCCTCAAGGATCGTATCCGGTACGTTATCAGGAATCTTCCTGAGAAGTGTTTCCCAATGATCAGGAACAGGGCCAGAATAGTCTTCTGGAAGCGTGCAATAGGAATAAAGCGGATTCCAGTCGAGACATATATGGATCGGATACCTGACATCAGTCATCTCAAGATCCGAGACACTTACATTTCTGATATATCCCTTTCTGGAACGTGCAGACTTGATCCTGAATCCGCAGTCCGTGCCATAGTATTTCATATCCTTTATAAAGTTAGCCGCCAGAAAACCGACAAGGCTTGTCCTGCCGGATGAAGGCGGCAATGATCATCTGATCTTATAATCGGCAAATACATGTCCACAGGATTGGCAGACATATGCCTCCGCCTTGTTTTCAAGAGCAAGAGTGCAAGATCCATCATTCCTGTCAGGTTTGAACATGACATTTGTGCTGAAGGGCATGCTGCTTGAAGATATGACAGCTCCTTTGACCATATCCCTGCCACATGTCGGGCATTTCATCATTCGGTACCCCCGATGTTCGACTTCTGGTTTTCGATGTACTTTTTAACACTGTCTTCTGTAATGGCACCGACGCTTCCGTAGTAGCAGCCACGGGACCATAGCCCAGATCCCCAGAACTTGCGTTCCTTAAGCTTCGGGAAAGCCGTGAAGATGTGTACAGCTGAAATGGACTTCAGCGTACGTGCTATTGAAGAGGGTGCATCATCAGGAGAGGCCTCGAGAAAAAGATGGACGTGGTCAGGCATGACCTCTATGGCTTTCAACGTCCAGCCGTACTCTGTGCAGGTCTGTGCCAGTACCGTCTTTGTCTCCACCTCGACAGCACCTGTGAGTATGGGATGCCTGTACTTTGTGCACCAGACGATGTGGTATTGCAATGAAGAGACTGAATCGTTGTTACTTTTCATGTTGCCTCCTATTATAAAATAGGATATGATTGATGTATGAGAAGGTCAATCACTGTTTTCCCGAAGCTCACTGACAAGGAGGTCTCTGCAATCATGGAGACGAGGAAGCAGTATGCAAG
>CASDZV010000012.1 GCA_949285905.1 uncultured Spirochaetales bacterium
ACTATCAGTAAGCGAGCTGGAAAGAGAGTATGAGGTGGGACGGCCTGTGATAGCAGAGGCTATGGCAAGGCTTGAATCCGAAATGCTTGTCCAGAAGAACAAGGGCCGTTATTCTGTCAGTCCGATTTCCATGAAGGATATCCACGAGCTTTCAGAGCTGAGGGAAGCGCTGGAGTGCAAAGCCTGTGAGCTGATAATCGCACGCGGTGGCCTCAATGCAGAAGAGGAGAAGGAAATCCGCAGCGTCAATGAGCTGATGGACCAGGCAATCAGGGAATTCAGATACAAAGACGCGCTTGTGATTGACGATGCATTCCATGCAGAGATTGTAAGGCTGGCAGGTAACAGCAATCTTGAATTCTTCACAGAGAAGGTGAGGATGCTTATTTCCAGAATCCGCTGGCTATCTCTTCTTACCTCCAATCTCTCTGTAACAGCAGGTGAGCACAATCATATTATCGACTGTCTTGTGAATAAGGATAAGGACGCTGCCATGGAGGCAATGCGGGAGCATATATATCTCGCAGAGGAAAGTTTCTCAAGGATTTATGAGAACAATTCCGATTATGAGAAATCGTACCAGGTACTGAAAACCCTGACGAATAAAAAATAGCATTCTAATAAAAGGAGGAACGCTATGAAGAGATTCTGTGTCGTATTATCAGTGCTGCTGATGATATCCGGCCTCGTTTTTGCTGCAGGACAGGGAGAAGCTGCAGCCCCGAAAGAGGGTGAACCGACTCCTCTTACTTTCTGGGCAATTTCCGCTCATGCAGATTTCTATAAAGAAAGAGCAGCTGCGTGGAATGAGCTCCATCCGGATCGCCAGATTGATCTGAATGTTGTTTCTTATCCATCGACGGAAAGGCAGAGTAAGCTTCTCGTTGCAGTACAGTCCGGTGTTGGCGCTCCCGATTTCTGCGACGTGAATATCATCCACTTCGGCACTTACCTTGAAATGCCTGAAGTCCCATTCCTTCCGCTCAATGACCTAGTAGAGCCGGAACTTGACGTATTTGTGAAAAGCCGTCTTGAGCTTTATTCACGCGATGGCCAGTATTATGGTGCCCCAACCCACGCAGGTGCTAACGTTGTGTATTATAACACAAACATCACTGACGCTGCAGGTATTGATATCGATGCAATCAAAACATGGGATGATTATTTCGAGGCAGGCAGGGTAGTGCTGGAAAAGACGGGTAAGCCATGGAGTGCTGTAGAGACAATGGATGTCTATCCATTCCAGCCGATGCTGCTGCAGAGAGGTTCTGACTTCTTTGATGAGGAAGGGAATGTAATTCTCGACAACGAAACGAATATCGAAATTCTTGAAATGCTCCAGAAGTATGAGAATGAAGGTGTTCTCGTCCCGATGCCAGGCGGAAACAATACAGCAGAAGCGTTCTATCAGTTCATGAATGGCGATGGAATGGCAGCTCTTGTCATGCCTCTCTGGTACATCTCCAACTTCAACAACTACATGACAGACCTTTCCGGGCACATCAAGATCCGTCCGCTTCCGATGTGGGAGGACAGCGATATCAGAAGCGCATGTACAGGTGGTACAGGATCTGTCGTGCTTAAGACAACGAAGTATCCAGAGCTTGCAAAGGAGTTCCTCTATTTTGCAAAGATGAGCTATGACGGACAGATTGAAGCATATGAGATGATGGGAATGGATCCATACAGGTCCGATGTCATGGATGATCCTGCACTGAGCCATCCGATTGAGTTCTTCTCCAATGAGAATGTCTTCGAGATCGTGAAGGATTCGATTCCTGGTGCTGCATCTCTGAATAACAACGGTCTTGTCCCACGCACATTCGAGCTTGTAGGATCCCGTGTCATGTACAATGTATTCCTCACACATAGTGACGAACCTGCATCCGCGCTCAAAGCTGCTGCAGATGAGCTGAGGTCACTTCAGTAAACAGAACAGAAATAATGATGTTTTCACCCAGAGGCCTTTTCTGAGGCCTTTGGGATGATATTGCCAAAAGGATTAAAAATGAATGTAAAGAAGCTTCTATACAGTAAGAAAATAGCACCATATCTGTTTCTTCTGCCATTTGTGATTTCTTTTCTTATCTTCAATCTTTACCCGATTGCGAGCTCTTTTATCATGAGTTTTCAGAAGCTCTACGGATTCAATCAGGCAAGCTGGATCGGATTGGATAATTACAAAAGGCTCCTGAACCCGTCTTTCTTCAATGCGATAAAGACAACGACAATCATCACACTTCTCAATGAGATAATCCTTGTTGTAATCCCTTTATTCATCGCACTCTGCCTCAATAGCAGGATTGCTGTAGCGAAGAATGTGTTCCGCTCGGTATTCTTCATACCGACGCTCGCTTCCAACGTCATTGCCGGTATTGTTTTCCGTGTCATGTTCTCTGATATGCCTACAGGAATAGCGAACTCAATACTTGGTGTATTCTCAATCGAACCGCAGCGGTTCATGATGAGCTATGGCTGGAGTATCTTCCTCATGCTCATCGTCTCTCTCTGGAGAAATACAGGCTTGTATATGATTTACTATCTGTCAGGTCTGCAGACTATTCCATCGGAAATCTATGAAGCCGCAACCATAGACGGCTGCAATGAATGGAATAAGCTCAGATATGTGACGATTCCATATATGAAGCCGATTTCAGTATATATCATCACGCTTTTGATCTTCGAAGGTTACAGGACGTTCGGGGAAAGTTATGTGTTCTGGAAGGAATTCATGCCGGGAGACATTGGTATGACAATTGTCCGCTATCTCTATCAGGAGGGCTTCACATATGGAGACATGGGTTATGGCTCCGCAATCGGCTTTGCCCTTCTCGTGATAATCCTGGCTGTCAATGCCATCCAGATGAAAGCACTGGGGCTGTCGAAGGAGGACTGAGATGATTGTCGAGAATGTAAAACAGAGGAAAGCCACGAGGATTATACTTACAGCATTTCTTGTTGTTGTGTCTGTGATTGTGATGTTCCCGATATACTTCATGATTATCGCATCTCTTAAAGACCCTTCAAATCTCTTCAAAGATGGACTTAAGATGGTCTTTGATTTCAGCAACCTTACCGGCGAGAATTATATCTATACCCTTACCGGAGAAGATTATGTATATCTCCACTGGTACTGGAACAGTCTTGTCATCATGCTTTTATCCACAACTGTCTCCCTGATTTTCTCAGCAATCGGCGGATATGGACTTGCAGCTTATGACTTCAAACTCAAAAAGCCCCTGTTTATGCTTGTGATGGTTGTGATGGTGTTCCCTCTTGAGATCATGCTCCTGCCTCTTTACAAGATGATTATCCAGATGGGACTGATGAATACAAAGCTTGGAAGTGTTCTGCCATTTTTAATGGCACCGACTGCCATATTCTTCTTCAGACAGTATATCAGCGGTATAAGCAGTGATTTCATTGATGCCGGAAGAGTTGATGGATGCACTGAAATCGGGATATTCGCAAAGATAATCGTTCCGCAGCTCTCTCCAGCTATAGGTGCTATGACGATACTCCTTGCGCTCAGGAACTGGAATGCGTTCCTCTGGCCTCTGATTGTCTTTAATTCGGAAAAGTCTTTCACTCTTCCTGTAGGGCTTTCGTCGCTTCTCAGCACATATGGTGACAACTATGAATTGCTTATCCCTGGTTCAGTTCTGGCGCTTGTGCCTCTGGTCATCATATTCCTTTTTAATCAAAGACAGTTTATCGAAGGTCTTTCCTCCGGTGGAGTAAAGGGGTGAAGGTATGAAGAAAATCACTGTAGCAGGTTCTCTTGTCCTGGATATCACACCAGTAGCTGAAGAAGGATCATGCCTCGATTTCTCCGGAGGCAGGCAGACTTATCTTGATAGAATTGCAGTTAATCCAGGTGGATGCGTAGGAAATACGGGAATAGCTCTGCATAAGCTTGGTTTCCCCGTCCATCTGATAAGCAAAGTCGGAGATGATGATTTCGGTATGATAGCAGGCAGGGTAATCGGACGTCTCGGATGTCCTAATTCCCTTATCACAGACCGCAATGAAGCGACATCATGCTCGATTATACTGCTCCCGAAGGATAGCAACAGGGTAATCCTTCACAAGCGGGGAGCCTCACATATGATACGGAGAGAAGAGATTCTTTCTTTCCTCTCACCAGATACGTCTATTCTTCATCTGGGCTATCCTCCGAATCTTCCGAATCTGTGGCTTGATGGGGCAGGGGAGCTGGTCCAGCTGCTTAAAGAGGTAAGAAAACGGGGCATAGTCACAAGTATCGATATGTGCTCACTGAAAATTGAAAAGGACTATGGAATTGAAAAGCAGAGAGAAGCGCTTGAGAATGTTCTTTCCTGCTGTGATATCTTTCTCCCGTCTATGGAGGACATCTCTCCTCTCTACTCCGGCAAGCCTCTCAGCCGTGAGGAACTTGTTCAGGTTGCTGATCATTTCATATCATCCGGCCCTGCAATTGTACTTATCAAGGACGGGAAGAATGGAATGTATCTCAGGACTTCATCCAGCGAGAGAATTTCCCGGATGAAAAGGATTTTCCGCAGTAGTAAAGACGTGGAAGGCTGGGCTGGGAAATCAATATGGAAGGATGCCGCAGATGTTTCTGATATCGTCTCGACAACAGGTGCGGGAGATATTGCAGTTGCTGGCTTTCTCGCTTCCATTCTCTTTGATGATCCTCTCTGTGCTGATGAGGCAATGGATTTCTCTACAGCGCTTGCTGGCATCAGCCTGGAGTCTCAGGATGCGACGAGTCTCATTCCTCATTATTCCGACGTGATGAGGATTATCAGAAAAGGAGATGAATCAGATGTACGTTAATATTAAAGATATTCTTTCAGTGGCAAACCGGAATGGTTTTGCTGTCATTGCATGCAGTCCCGTGGATATGGAGATGGCACGGGCGATGATCAGGGCAGCTGAGGAGATGAATGCTCCTATAATTTTTCTTCTTGGACAGAATATGATGAGGCGCATTGCCACTGCAGAGCTTGTGATCCCGATGATCAGGACAATGGCAGAAGCTGTGCATATACCGATTGCTACAAGTCTTGATCATGGAAATGATGAGGAGCGCATCCTGTACAGCATCCGGAATGGCTTTTCATCGATTATGTTCGACGGGTCGCTCTATGATCTGGATGAGAACATCAGTAAAACACGGGATATCGTGCGCATCTGCCATTCTCTCGGTATGGCTGTGGAAGGGGAGATCGGGCATGTAGGAGTTGCAGCTGATGGCGACAACACAAATCTCTCATATTACACAGATCCCGACGAGGCCTGCCGGTTTGTCTCAGAGACAGCAGTCGATGCTTTGGCAGTCTCTGTGGGAACTGCTCATGGTGATTACCCCAAAGGAGTCGTTCCCCATATCGCTTTCGATATCATTGAACGGATTCACAGCGCAATTCCTGATACTCCTCTTGTCCTGCATGGAGGTTCTGGAAGCGGGGATGATAATATAAGAAAAGCCGTTGAGTCAGGTATCTCGAAAATCAATGTAGTCACAGACTTCCTGAATGCTGGAAGGAATTATATCAGGGATACAACAGCCTCGAATCCATCAGTTGGCTATATGGATCTGATGAACGGAATGGAAAAAGCAGTCGCTTCGGCAGTATGCCACTGGATAAAGCTTTCAGGGAGCGCGGGGAAAGCTGGACTTTATCATTTCAGGGATCGTTTCGATTCGTTCCTGGACAAACCAGTCACATCGAAAAGTGAATGAGCAATGACCTCCTGTTCTTTGCTTTGGCCAGGGCTGTAGCTCTGGCCTTTCTCACTTTCTGTATTTCGTCATGTGCTCTTTTATAGCATTGAATGTCTCGTCGGAGATGACATGTTCTATGCGGCATGCATCTTCCTGTGCTGTACAAGCGTTAACGCCAAGCTTTTCAAGCATTGCAGAAAGCACCAGATGCCGTTCGTAGATTTTCTCTGCTACATCCCTGCCTTTATCAAGAAGCGTTATGCTGCCTGTATCTGGATTAATGGAAATATAGCCGTTTTCCCTCAGATTCTTCATAGCCCTGCTGATTGAAGGCTTTGAGTATCCCAGCGCAGCAGCAACATCTATCGATCGTACAATTTCGTTTTTCTCAGATAAACGGAGAATTGTCTCCAGGTACATCTCCCCTGATTCATGTATGTTCATTTCTTCATTATATATTAATTCCACTGTCCAGGAATATATGAATATTAATTAGCATAAGACAACCAGAGTTATTGACTGCTAACTTCAATTAGCTTAAACTAACTCCGGTTAGCAGGAACTAATCCTGCGGAGGGAAAATGATGCCGCTATCGATGATTGGACTTGGAAAGAGCGGGAAAATCCAGAGGATTTCCGGTTCGGGGGATGTCAGAAGATTCCTTTCGAATCTCGGATTTGTAGAGGGGAGGGAAGTGACAGTGCTTTCCGATCTCGGAGGGGATGTCATTGTAGGCATCCTCGATTCACGCATTGCGATTAACAGGGATATGGCGAGGCACATCTATGTGTGAGAGCCGCCCTGAGGGAGGAGTTATGAATTTAGGAGAAGCCCAGGTCGGGAGCACTGTGACCGTCCTGAGAATTGAAGGGGATGGTGCGTACAAGCGTCGCATCATGGACATGGGAATAACAAAGGGAACAGAACTCTTTATCCGCAAGGTGGCACCGCTTGGTGATCCTGTTGAGATAACGGTCCGTGGCTATGAGCTCAGTGTGAGGAAAAATGACGCAGCGTGCGTCATTGTTGAGTAAGGGAGGAATGAAATGAGCATAAAGATGGCACTTGCCGGCAATCCTAACTGTGGCAAGACGACGATGTTCAATGCACTCACAGGTGCTAATCAGTATGTGGGAAACTGGCCTGGCGTTACTGTTGAGAAAAAAGAGGGAAAAGTCAGAGGCAGAAAAGGCGAGGATATCATCGTAACAGACCTGCCTGGCATTTATTCCCTTTCGCCATATACGCTTGAGGAAGTTGTCAGCCGTGATTACATCCTTAAAGAGAATCCCGATGTGATAATCGACCTTGTCGATGCTACGAATATTGAGAGGAATCTTTATCTGACCACCCAGCTTATTGAGACTGGCACCCCTGTGGTCATCGCGCTGAATATGTCAGACCTTCTCGAGAAGAGAGGCCTCAAAATTGATGCAAAGCGTCTGTCGATGCTTCTCGGCTGTCCTGTTGTAGAGACAAGCGCTCTCAAGAGAACAGGTCTTGATGATCTTATTGAAACGGCTCTGAAGACAGCTGGCAGAAAGGAAATCAGAAAGCCTTCTGAAATTTTCTCTTCCAGTATTGAAAGCGCCATTTCGGAGATTATGAAGGACATTCCATCTGTTTCGGAAGCAAAGCAGAGATGGTATGCTGTGAAGATTCTCGAGAATGATGAGAAGATTGTAAATGAGCTGGCAGTTTCCTCCTGTGCAAAGTCTCTGAGAGAGAATATAGAGAAGAGCCATGATGATTCAATGGAATCCATCATCACTGATGAGCGCTACAAATATATCCAGAAGATAGTGAAGACGACAGTGCAGAAGAAAGGTGAGAAGCTCACTGTCTCTGATAAGATCGACAGGATTGTGACAAACAGGATTCTTGGTATTCCTATCTTTGTTCTTGTCATGTTCGTTGTTTACTATATCTCAGTAACGACAGTCGGTACCTGGGTGACAGACTGGACAAATGACACGTTCGGTGGCTGGGTGTCTGATCTCTTCACAAGCGGACTTTCCGCCATTGGTGCTGGAGAGATGGTCACAAGTCTTGTTGTTGATGGAATCATCGGCGGTCTTGTCGCAGTTCTTGGCTTCGTGCCTCAGATGGCTATTCTGTTCCTCTTCCTGTCAATACTTGAAGACTGCGGTTATATGGTAAGAATCGCATTTGTCATGGACAGGGTCTTCAGACATTTCGGACTTTCCGGAAAGAGCTTCATTCCTCTCCTGATCTCATCAGGCTGCGGTATTCCCGGAATCATGGCTTCCAGGACAATCGAGCAGGATAACGACAGAAGGCTCACTATCATGACAGCGACTTTCATCCCGTGTGGCGCGAAGCTTCCTGTTATCGCTCTGATGGCTGGAGTCATTGCAGGATCTGCAATGGGATACAGCGAGGCTGCATGGGTTGCTCCCGCAATGTATTTCATCGGTATTGCTGCTGTTCTCATCTCTGCGATCATTCTCAAGAAGACAAAGCCATTCAGCGGAAAACCTGCACCATTTGTAATGGAGCTTCCTTCTTATCATATCCCGTCTGCACGCACTGTACTGCTGCATGTCTGGGATCGCCTCAAGGGATTCATAATCAAAGCTGGTACAATTCTCTTCCTTGCATGTGTTGTGATGTGGTTCCTCTCAGGTTTCGGTTTCGGTCCGGAAGGGTTTGGAATGGTTGAGAACCCGGATGATTCGCTTCTTGCGGCAATAGGTAATGTGATTGCTCCTATCTTCGCTCCTCTTGGCTTCGGCTCCTGGCAGCCCGTTGCAGCATCACTTTCCGGCTTCACTGCAAAAGAGGCGATTGTCTCCACGATGGGGGTTCTTGCCAATGTTGCAGGGGATGTTGAAGATGCCGCTAATGTAGCTCCGGCAATTGCTCTCTGGTTCCCGAGCGCGATAGCAGCTTTCTCATTCCTTCTGTTCAATCTTCTTGACTCACCTTGCCTTGCAGCTATCGCAACAATGGCGCAGCAGCTTCAGTCCAGGAAGTGGTTCTGGTTCGCGATCGTATTCCAGAATGTATTTGCGTACATTATCACGCTTATTGTCTATCAGGTTGGTACATTCTTCGCTGGTGGCGAATTCGGAGCTGGGACAGCTGTTGCATTTGTTCTTCTGGCAGCTCTTCTGTATATGCTATTCCGCCCAGATCCGTATAAGGACCTTAAGGTATATTCGAAGCGTTCGCTGGAGGCAGCTGTCTGATGGAGGGAATATGGCAGATATCCTGATATTTCTTCTCATCGCCTTATACTCAGCATTCGTCATCAGACGGATGCTGAGGAAGGATAGGAGCTGTAAATGTTCCGGTTGCTGCACAGGGTGCAGTGGCTGTTCTGCTGCTAATATTGATGCATTGATCCGTAAAGCCGGGAAGGAAGGGAAATGATGGTAGGCTCAGGTGGGTCTTCGATGTTCTATCTTGTGATTATTTTCTTCGTTCTTTATGCAATAGGAATGTCGTTATATCTTCTGGCTGAGAAGATCAAGAAGGACAGAAGGAGGAAGGGAAATGGTTGACGCACTGATTGTTCTGATTGTTCTTGTCCTTCTTTTCTTCGCTCTTAAAGGCAGTGCTAAACACTTCAGGGGGGAAGGGTCCTGCTGCTCAGGAGGTTCAGCACTCCTGAAGACTGATGAAAAGCGTCTCGATGGACCTGTTGTGGCTGTCAGGGAGGTGAGAATCAGCGGCATGCATTGCCAGAACTGCGCAGAGACTGTGAAACGCGCGCTGGACTCAATTGACGGAGTGTCGGCATCTGTTGATTTCAAAAGAGGTGCTGCAACAGTGAAAGAGGATCGCACTATTGATGATATTGAACTGAAAAACAAGATTGAAAGCGCAGGATATTCAGTGCTTTCAATCATCCAGCGGTGAATCATAATTTGCTTAAAAACAAGAAATTGTGACGATATCTGATTATTCTCCCGGGTAAAACCGGGAGATGTTTATTGATTTTTGGAACAAAGTTTCATTTTTGGTGGGATTATTTTTCTATTATATTAGAATTTACATCTATCATTGTGATTGACCATCAAAGGCGTAAACGCTAACATCTTAGCCGAAATTATAGTATTAGGAAGAAAAACATGTCAGAAACTAAAAAGTATGTTTATTTCTTTGGAGATGGAAAGGCTGAGGGAAGAGCCGATATGAAGGATCTTCTCGGAGGCAAAGGTGCAAACCTTGCAGATATGACAAGTATCGGTCTTCCGGTACCTCCAGGATTCACGATTACTACAGAAGCATGTGCTTATTGGGATCAGCACAAGGCATATCCCGAGGGAATGAGGGAAGAAGTCCTTGCAAACCTCAAGAGACTTGAGGAGATGATGGGTGCAAAGCTCGGCGACAAGGAGAATCCGCTTCTCGTATCTGTCCGCTCCGGTGCGGCGCAGTCCATGCCAGGCATGATGGACACAGTTCTCAACCTCGGTCTCAACCCTGACTCGCTCCAGGCTCTTATAAAGAAGACGGGCAACGAGCGTTTTGCATGGGACAGCTACAGACGCTTTATTCAGATGTTCGGTGACGTTGTAATGGGCGTTCCTCATTCAAGCTTCGAGTATGCACTTCAGTCTGTGAAGGACGAGAATGGCAAGCATTTCGATACAGAGCTTGATGTTGAGAACCTCAAGGAAGTCATCAAGCGCTATAATATTATTTATAAGAAAGCAACAGGTGAGGATTTCCCGACAGATCCGGAATACCAGCTTTTCAAGACAATTGATGCAGTTTTCCGCTCATGGAACAACGACAGAGCTATCAAGTACAGACTCATGAATGATATCCGCGGTCTTCTTGGTACAGCTGTAAACGTACAGTGCATGGTATTCGGAAACATGGGTGAGACATCAGGTACTGGTGTTGCATTCACACGCGATCCTTCCTCCGGTGAGAACAAGTTCTTCGGTGAGTATCTGATGAACGCACAGGGAGAGGATGTTGTTGCAGGTATCCGCACACCACAGAAGATAGATACACTCCAGAAGGCAAATCCTGGTGTCTATGACCAGCTCTGCAAGATCCGTGAGATTCTTGAGAATCATTATCACGATATGCAGGATATTGAGTTCACAATCCAGGAAGGCAAGCTTTACATGCTCCAGACAAGGAATGGAAAGAGAACAATCTTCGCTTGGCTCAGAAGCCAGGTCGAGATGGTGGAAGAGGGGCTGATCGACAAGAAGACAGCTGTTTTCCGTGTTCCTGCATCTGAGTTCAACAAGCTCTTTGCTCCTATCCTTGACAACACATACATCCGTGATCTCGGTCTCAAGGAGGACACACATGGCCTCAATGCTTCCCCTGGCGGAGCTTGCGGTCAGATCTACTTCACAGCTTCAGAGGCTGAAGAGGCTGCAGCAATGGGCAAGGATGTTCTTCTTGTCCGCACAGAGACATCTCCTGAGGATATCGGAGGAATGGCTGTATCCAAGGGTATTGTCACATGCCGTGGCGGTATGACAAGCCATGCAGCTGTTGTTGCCCGCGGTATGGGATGCCCATGTGTCTCCGGCTGCGGTGAGATCCACGTTGATGAAATCAAGAAGACGCTTGAAATCAATGGCAAGCTTCTCAATGAAGGTGACTATATGTCCATCGATGGATTCACAGGTGCAGTATATGCACAGAAGATTCCTGTAAAGCCTTCTGAGATCATGCAGGTTCTTGATGGAACAATGAAGGAGAGCGAGTCAAAGCTCTATCAGAACTATAAGGCATTCATGGGCTACGTAAGTGAGCTCAAGACAATGTCTGTCCGCACAAATGCCGATACCCCGTCCGATGCACACCATGCTGTACAGCTTGGAGCAGAAGGTGTAGGACTGTGCCGCACAGAGCATATGTTCTTCGGTGGCAAGAGAATCATTTCCATGAGGAAGATGATTCTTGCAGATACATATGGCGAGCGCCAGATTGCTCTTTCAGAGCTTCTGCCAATGCAGAGAGAGGACTTCATCGGTATTTTCCGTGAACTCAATGGTCTTCCTGTGACTATCCGTCTTCTCGATCCACCTCTTCATGAGTTCCTCCCGAATGACCATACATCACGCCATGAGATGGCTCTTCAGCTTGGAACGACTGTCGAGGCTATTTCCAAGAAAATCAATGCGCTTCAGGAATTCAACCCGATGCTTGGTTTCCGTGGATGCCGCCTTGCAATCGTCTATCCGGAAATCCTCGAGATGCAGGTCAGAGCGATTATCGAGGCAGCTATCACAGTAAAAAGACAGGGTGTTGATGTTCATCCGGAGATCATGATTCCTCTTGTCGGCATCTATAAGGAATTTGATTTCTGCAAGAGCCATGCAGAGGCTGTCATCTCCAAAGTCTTCGATGAGCAGGGTCTGAAGGTTGAATACAAGATCGGTACAATGGTAGAGGTTCCAAGAGCTGCAATCACAGCTGATGAAATCGCAAAGAGCGCTGAGTTTTTCTCGTTCGGTACAAACGACCTTACTCAGATGACATGCGGTTTCTCCCGTGATGACGCCGCTTCATTCCTCTCTCACTATGTCAATGATCCTGACAAGCAGTTCTATCCTTATGATCCGTTCCAGACCATCGATTTTGATGGTGTTGGCAAGCTGATCAAGACAGCTGTCGGACTTGGACGCAGTGTAAGACCTGGTATGAAGATGGGAATCTGCGGTGAGCACGGAGGAGATCCGAAGTCAATCGCATTCTGCCAGTCAGTTGGACTGAACTATGTTTCATGCTCTCCTTTCAGAGTGCCTATCGCAAGACTTGCAGCTGCTCAGGCTGCTATTGCACAGGGTGCAGCAAAGAATTGAGAGATTTGAATCTCATAGCAAGGGGCGCAGCGATGCGCCCTTTGTTATCTAACACTTTTTGCTAAAACTGTTCGATTACTCCTTGTAATTAATTTCCAAATATGTAATCATGACCGCGTTTTGTATCCGTATGGATAATTACTTACTGATTGACAGGTTTTGATTATGAAATCGTTTGGATATATAGCTTTCTTTCTTCTCGCAGCAATCATGCTCATTGCATGTACATCCTCTCCGGATGTTCCTACAGGAAATGTTGTTGTGTCTCTTAACAGCGTGGCTGAAAGCACGCTTCTGCCGGATGAGATTCCGGAAATCAGCACATACACAGTCAGCATTGCTGAGGTTGTAAACAAAGATGGCAGCTGGCAGCTTAAGGATAATAGTGCTAAACGCACAGAGAGCTTCCCCGGTTCCTCTAGTGAGTTTGTATTTGAGAATGTCAGGCTTGGCACATACACAGTCTCTATTCAGGGACTCGGACGGGATGCCAGACCAGTACTGAATGGTTCAGGAATAGAGAATCTTGCAGTATCAGCTTCAGGGACAAATGCCGTTACAGTCGATCTCGCACCTATCTCTGACAATACATATACAGGATCTGTGTCGATGACTTTCGACTGGGCAGACCTTGCACTCTCAAATGAGACTGTGCAGCACTCAATGGAAAACGGAGGACTTGTATTCATTCTCTATCGCTATGATGAGAGTTCATCGGCCTGGGTAGAGGCTGGCAGAAGCGAAGCAACTGGTACAGAGGCCACACGCTTTGAGTTCGTTGTAGATGGTCTTCCTGTTTCCACTGGGCTCAGACTGAAATATGCGCTTGCAGATTCTGCAGGTGTTATGATCAATCCGATTCTCACGACACCTATCGCACAGGTCTATGCGAATCTCACATCGAAGCAGGATATAAATGGCGAGAAGATTTATCGTATCAGCGCCAATGAGATCTCTGCAGCCACGAATGTCAAAGATATTACATGGACATATGGTCCGGATGAGGGCACATCTGTCATTGTTGGGTGGAAGAATCAGATGTTTGATTCAGAAAGCCTTTTTGATTACGTCACAGTGAAGTACACATCCTCTTCAGGTGTCAGCGGAGAAGAGCAGGTTGATGCATCCTCCTCTTCATCCAGTATGACAATCCGCAATATGGCGATGGGAGATAAGTACACGCTTACATTCCAAGCTCATCATAAATCAGGGCTTGTCTCTTCTGTATATACCTATCCAGAGACAATATCTGCAGAAATTCTCATAAAGATACCAGAGAATATTACTGTTGAGAGAAGCGATAATGCATTTCTCCTCACATGGGATGCTTCAACGGGCGCTGAGCGATACATTATCTACAGAAGCGTGGACGGGGAAGAATTTGAGAAGCTCGGAGAAACGGATGGCACTGAATATAGAGATGAGGCTCTTTTCGCAGGAAAGGAGTATTCATATAAAGTTCAAGGCATGAGAGAGGGGGTAGAGGGAGACATAAGTGAAGCGACCGCACCTCTCTCAATCTCTGAGAGTGTCATCACGATAACAACGACAATGCCAGACAAGAACTTTGCTATCTCAATAAAAGATGCAGAGACAATGGCAATCCTTCCTGACACAGACGGCATCACGGTTTCTGTCGAGCCGATTGAGAATGTATCGCTCTATACATGGTATATCAACGGAGTTGAAGCAAAGAGCAAAACGGCTGAAGAGGGTGGAACATTCATTGCGATAAACACTGATACAGAAGGTATCAGAAAGGATCTTGAGAATGGTCTGAATACGCTGACACTTGCTGTCAGGACAGCAAAGGGCACATTCAGCGCCGAGACAAAGTTCTCAGTTGTAAGTGTTCTTGACGAAGGTGTCACAGTAACTGTTCCGGACAATCAGACTCGTCTTTCGTCAAAGCTTCAGAACGGTGAGAGCCGTACTCTTCAGCTCAAAGCAGAGGTCTTCCCGTCAGAGGCGACAATGAAGAGTGTGTCATACGAAACAGATAATGAAGCAATCGCCTCCGTCGATGCAGCCGGCAATGTCACATTCAATGGAACAGGCAAGGTGAAGATCACAGTCTCTCCAAGCTACGGAAAATCCTCTGTAGTTGAATTCGATATCTACGAAGCTACATTCAGCACTGCAGAAGAAGTTGTGAATGCAGTGAATAAAGAACTCAACAAGCATGTGTCAGCTGCAAACACGCAGTTTGAAGGGGACTGGTGGCCAACAGCTATAAACCCCAAGGAATATAAGGTCTCGGATAATGTGTACATTGAAAGTAGCTCTGGTGGTTCTCAGAGTGCTGGATATATTCAATTTAAAGAGTACAAAGCAGAGACTGCTATAGGATCAATTGAGATTAATGGGAAACTTGCAATTTATGCTTATAATCCTGGCGGAATAGGAGGAACAGGTAATCTTGGTGAGGATCCTCTTCAAACCATTGGCTACGGCAGTGACAGCAACACGCTCACTGTAACGCTTCCATCCTGCCAGGGCAGTGTGGATGTCAAATACAACAGCGTCAATGTCATAAACCGCGGTGGATCATATTCACTCACGTTTACAGATACTGTCGGGTTCAAGGAAGAAGCTTTCCATGGTGGATCAAACATCAGTGTAACTGATTCCTCGTCCATTACTGAGATTCTCTGAGGTTGGAAATGCTGCATTATTTACTCTTACTGCTTCTTACCATTCTTCCCGTCAGCTGCGCTCCGATGGAATATAAGGATCTCGGAACAGAAATGTCGCCGTCGCTGTCATTTGACAGGGATGAGTATGTTCTGGAAGCAGAAGACAATGGCGAGGAGATTGAAATAAGGTTTGAGGCAATCCCGTACGCAGCTTCATATGGCTATGGCCTTGAGAGTGGGGACATACTGAAATTCACTGAAGATGAGCTCAAGTTCAGTGATGGTTACTACACAGCTTCTATTTCAAAATCATCATCCATTTTCACGCCAGCTTCTTCTGCGCTCAGAAAGACAAGCGCAGGACGCGTTTCGATTATCATATTCGCCTCTGTGAAAACATCTCCTGATAATGACTGGGTGATCGTCAAAAGCGCAGATGTAGAACTGCAGCTAAAGACAGCGCCGTCTCTCTCATACAGTGCCAGAACAGAGAACAGCATAGTACTTGAGAACAGAGAGGGTGCTGTTTCAGGGATCACATATTCAGTGTCTGCTGATGGAAGAGTCCTTGCAGAGTTCACATCTGACAAGCTTCCTTTCACACTTGATAATCTGGGACCGGAGGCTATATCACTCACGATTGCGCACAAGTATACAGGTACAGAGTCCTATGCAGAAGCTCTTCAGACATTAGATATTCCTGAGTATGACATGAGACAGTCTGATATCCTCATCGCAGCTGGTTCTGATAATACCATTACAGTCTCGAATCTTCCTGAAGGGGAGTATAGTGCTATCGGACTTTACAGCGTTCTTGCTGACGGGACTATGAATGAAATCAGCAGAATCGCTTATGATGGAACTGGTGGTGAGCGTGTTTTCCCTTCATCTGTATTCGGAGACGGGTACTTCATCGCTGACATCCGCGCTGCAGTATACAAGGACACAGTCAATGACGAGGATGCTCTTCTGAGTGAGGTTGTTTCCTATGAACGCGATATCGAGCGCCGCAGCGAGAGAATCGGGAGGCAGAGCTACAGCGTACTGATTCCGCTCTCTCCGCTACTTGGGTTGACAGAAGAGAATATCAGTGTCAGTGGCGCATCTTCATCATTCTTGATGACAGAAGAAGGCATTGAGATTACATCCTCTCCGCGTTCGCTTGTCAGCCGTACAGATTATACAATCACGCTTACGCTCAGTGTCCCGTCATATGGGAAAGTTGTTAAGAAGATCGAGTTCAGGACAGACAGTTTCAAAGGTGAGTATATCTGGACAGCAAGTGGCAGTGGTGGAGCAAGGCAGTTTGCTGTGCTTGTAGAGGAAGCTCCTGCAACAGCTAGATGTAATTACTATGTCTTCACATCTCCTTCGGATATCGCTTTTGAGAACGATGTGTATAAGAAGCTGAGAATCAATCCTCTTTATGAGAATGACAGCGATCTTCCCTCTGGCGGAGTCTCTTATGGCAATGCTCCTGAAGCGTACCGCTGGAACAATGAGAAATGGAACAGCTCTGACAATAAACCAGATAAGCTCACTTCAATCAGTACCACGATAATCTCAAAAGATCATGTAAGCGCTGATGTCGGATCAAAGGCAATGGGATTCTCAGTTGTCACGACATCATCGACAGAGTTTATTGAAAAAGACGATGGAACTTGTCTGATGGTCTTTTATAATGAGATGACGGATGGAAGTTCTATCGCTGTCAGCATGGGCAATAAGGCACTGCTGAAGAATACAGCGCCAAAGAGCGAGAACTTTGAGGAGAGCGGATACCACTATGCGCTCTTGCTTCAGGAGATATGATTTGAGGAAAGCAGTACTTGCTGTTGTATCAGTACTAATATGCACTTCTCTTGGTGCTTCTTCATTCGTACCCGTGAAATCTGTTGTTCCTGATGATGTCTTTCTCTCTCCTGCGCTTCTTGCCCGGGAGGAGAAAAGCGGGGGATTCGGTTTTGAAATCTCCTCATATGCAGATATTGATGCCCTGAATTTCATCAGTGATCCAGGATATACGCTTTCCGGCGCAGCTGCATTCCTGCGTGATGAGCTTTTAGCAGAAGAAGATGCCTATTTCTCTGATAATTACGATAGCATCAAGGAAATATTCCGCTTTGATCCACGTTTTCCGAACAAGCATTCTGATGTTGCTGAAAATGCATATTATATCAGGAATTATCTGAATACACGCTATGAGGAGATGGGAGCCGGGAACCGTGTAAAGGCAGTGTCGAATGCCCTGAGTTCTCAGCTTGGAATATTTCCAGATGACACATCAGCCCTTGTTGGCGGAGACTTGGATTTCACGCTCTCTGTCCATGGAAGCGGCATCGATAGCGGCTTTGGCTGGAAGGCTGGAATGGACGTCATATATGATGGAGCTTCTTCGTTATTGGATTCGTTTTCCTATAATGACTACAGATATGGAAGCAACCTCTATTTCCTTCTTGGTGCAAGCCTTGGATACGGGACATACATCACTGATAACCTTGCTGCAGGGTTGTCGGTATCACCTTCCTTCATATTCCGCACCACAACAGTGAATACATCGCTCTTATCTGCAAGAATCAGCGGCAACGCACTTGAGTTTCTTGCTTCAAACAGGTTCGATTTCGGAGTTCTTCTTGATATCAACTTCTCCTTGATGCTCGATGCGGGGGAGAATGCTGTGATTCATCTTGATTTCCGTTCTCTTCCATCAATGCAGATGTTCTGGTATTTCAGCGCTTCCGATGTTATGGATGATTTCCGCTTTCATGAGGATGAGACTATCTACTATTCTGTACCGGACGTGGCTCTTGGAATGATCTGGGAGAAGGGGAGTGTCAGGATTGAGGCAGGACTCAGCAGAATCGCAAAACAATTCCTTCTTATGTCTGCATTCACATCATATTCGTTTGATCTTCTCTCAGTTCCTGATTTACTCTTTGCATGGTCCATCACAGATAATCTGACACTAGACACTGGTTACGATGACAGGACTGTGCATCTTGGCTGTTCTGTCTCCTCATTCCGTGCAGAACTATCCACACGAATTGACAGACCGGGTTTCGGCATTAGTCTTGGTTGTGAGTTCTGAACTGAGCTAGTTGCCAAAAAACAGTGAGAGTTGTAAACTAGCCAAGCTAATGCCAAAGTAGCTCAGTGGTAGAGCAGCTCACTCGTAATGAGCAGGTCGCGGGTTCAATTCCCATCTTTGGCTTTAAGTAACATCCGGAATTAAATAACACTGGAATCGAAAACCTTGTTTCAAGCATTGAAATGAGGTTTTTCTCATTAGTATGCAACTTAATATTCCGTCTTCAGCGTATCGTACAATCTTCCAGAGAAAGATGTCATGAGAGAGAAGATGTCTGCTTTACAACTGATTCGAGTCGTTCCCTGCTTGTTGTTCCGATTGAGAATTCATCTTGTCTGAGTAAGCCTCCCATGCTTACCCTGCCTCTGTATTCCATCTTTGAAGGTCGGACAGTGGACATCGATACATGATATTCCTTCGCTCCGATAATCCTTTTGATTCTCTCAAAATTCCTTTCGTTTATGCCGCACCCCGGCATTACGATGATTCTCTCACCGGCTTGCTGGACAAGTTCTTTTAAGGTATAAGCACCTTCGAGAACGCTTGATTCAAGTCCACTTGAAAGCACTCTGTCGACAGATAGCCTGATCAGGGTCTCAAGTGACGAGAACGCATCCCTCGTCATATCGAATGCACGGTGGAATGTAACAGGAAGAGGTCTTGCTAGATCAATAAGTTCTGCAGAACGCTCAGTATCAATCTCTCCATCTGGCCTGAGAATTCCGAATACGATTCCGGAGGCTCCGTTTTCCCTGAAGAATTTCACTTCTCTTTTCATTATTTCGAATTCTGTGCCGCTGTAGCAGAAATCTCCTCCGCGGGGACGTATCATCACATTCATTGGTATTGAGGTATGCTCTTTCAGGAAAAGGAATGTACCAACTGTAGGTGTGAGGCCTCCCTCAAATAAATCGCTGCAGAGTTCGACTCTGTCAGCACCAGATTCCTCTGCAATCAATACTGATTCAGCGCTTCCTGCACAGACTTCTATTCTGATTTTCTTCTCATCCATGTCTTTGATTATATTTGTACCGCATGATGAGAGAAAGGATTTTGTATTGCATTCATGTATCCATTGCTCTATATTGTCTTAAAGCCTAATCGGTATTAACTTTTCCAAACAGGAGGAATCCATGGAGGAAATCCAGCTGGAGGATGCATTTGGCTATGAGGATATTGGGGTGGCGATTCTCAATGCTATAACCGATAAAGCCAGAAAAGAGGGGGTGCAGATTGGTGTGCCCTGGTCAAAAGAAGTCTATGACTATCTTTTCGAAACTTCACAGGAATCAGATCTTGAAGCTATATTCGGGATGGTTGCTGATTCTCCTTATCATGATTTGGATACACCCTGATGATTGTTCTTGGAATTGAGACAAGCTGCGATGAATGCAGCGCTGCAGTTGTACGTGATGGACATGAAATCATGTCCAATGTGATTGCTACCCAGATTGAGCTTCATAAACCTTATCAGGGGGTAGTTCCTGAGCTTGCTTCACGACTTCACACCGAATGGATACAGCAGGTTGTTGAAGCTTCTCTCCATCAGGCAGGTATTACAAATAAGGATCTGGATGCTGTAGCTGTTACATCCCGTCCAGGACTTCTTGGCTCTCTGCTTGTCGGTGTGAGTTTTGCCAAGTGCTATGCTTCTGCACTTTCCATACCTTTTATCGGTATCGATCACATAAGAGCACATTTGTACGCTTCGCAGATTGAAACTCCTCTTGAGTATCCATATCTCGGAGTGCTTGTATCTGGAGGCCATACAGTCATCTGCCGTGTTGATGACTATGATAAAGTGGAAGTGCTTGGTACGACAATTGATGACGCAATAGGCGAGGCTTTCGACAAGGTTGCTAAATTCTATGATCTTGGATTTCCTGGAGGTGTTGTCATTGACCGCCTTTCACAGAAAGGCGATCCCACTGCATTTCTTTTCCCTGGGCCTTCGCTTGATGGAGATGAACATCGCTATGATATGAGCTACTCAGGTCTGAAGACAGCAGTCATCAACCAGAAAGAGCAGTTCAGGAAAAAAGGGGCAGATGACACGCCTGAGAATATTGCAGCATCATTCCAGAGGCAGGCTGTCGGTATTCTTATGAAACGTGTCAGGCTCGCACTTCACGACACCGGTCTTAAGAGAGTCTCTGCAGGTGGTGGTGTCGCAGCCAATTCTCTGCTGCGTTCGGAGCTGAAAGCGCTGGAGAAATCCGGGTATACTGTGACTTTCCCTTCTCTCAAGCTCTGTACTGACAATGGTGCAATGGTTGCAGGCCTGGGGTACAGATATCTTAAAGATGGAATTATAAGTGATTCGCATCTCTCTGCGTCAGCAAGAGTTAACGCATTCAAGAAGAATTAGGAAGAAAAAATCAGATAATTTTTTCCGTTTCTTATTGACACTATCTCCGAGTTCCTTTAGTATGTCGAAGGATTCGGAAAATTGGGATGTGGTGTAACGGTAACACTGCAGATTCTGGTTCTGCCTTTGGGGGTTCGAGTCCCTCCATCCCAGGAGTAAAAATGGTCCCTTCG
>CASDZV010000013.1 GCA_949285905.1 uncultured Spirochaetales bacterium
TACCGTCATTCCTACACCGGATGAGCCAGTTGCACTTGTTGTTAACATGGAAAAAGCAAAATTCTTCGATCTCGATACAGAGGTTACAATCCGCTAAGGGTTGGAAGATATATGCGGATGCAGTCAGAGATGGCTGCATCTTTTTTTTCACGTTTTGAAATCAATAGGCCCGAACGGCGGATCGTGCAAAGCTCATTTCCTGAAAGAAACTTATCGTTTTTGATTCATAGCATATGTCTTCAGCATGTGTGTTATCTCACACTTGCGCTCGTCTGGAGTAAAGATATCACCAGTCACAGACGCATTATATTGCATGCATACATTGCAATAATCCTTATCTTCACACTTTGCGCACATTGGAAAATCTTTTAGACGCAGTTCTCTCAATCTATTCAGAACAGAACTATTCTCCCAAATGTCCATCAAAGAAGACTCTTTTATATTCCCGAGTTTATAGCCAGCAAATCCGACGCAGGGATAAACATCACCCAATGAAGATATTGCCAATACAGAGGTTCCAACATTGCAGATATGATATTCTGGACACTTTCCTACATAGAGCTTACCAGCAAAAGCCGGATCCAGCTTATCTTTTATTTCTATAATCCGCTGGTATAGAGCAATGTCGTCAACACGATTGCGCAAGTTGCTGGTATCCCCATCAGTTTTGCCAACAATATCAAAATCAATATTGTAAGAGTATCCTTGCTGCACACACCAGTTCATCAGTTCTTCTTGACTTGAAATAGTGTCTTTAAAACATTGAGAAGCAATTTTTATTGGAATGTTTGCATGTCTCAGTCTCTCAATGTTCTGCATGGTTGTCTTCCAGGCCCCATTCTTCTGTGTGATTCTGTCATGAATTTCTTCATTCAATGAGAACAATGACACCTGTACTGAAGAAAGAAATCCGCTAGCTAGGACATCGATTATTTCCTGATTCAGAAGAGTTAGATTGGTAAGAACTATCACATATATATTCTCAGTTTTGAATCGTTTCAGAATATCCAGGAAGAATGGATGAAGCATACACTCTCCTCCTGACAAAATGACGGATTTGATTTCAGCAGATCGCACTTCCCCAAAGAGCCTGTTGAACATATCCATGCTCATGTCAGTGGTTTTCTGCTCATGAGGTATGTAGCAATGGATACAGCGTTCATTGCATCTCGAAGTAAGTTCAATATGAAGAGTCTTAAGTTTGATATCCCTTTGAGGATTTATCTTGGAAATATAGTTTTCATCAACTGGATTAAAGTTTTCGAATCGCTCTCTTATCTCATTCTGATGATCATATGAGAATGACAGTCTATTGGAGATACATTCCTCTTTAGTCTGGCCCTTTGAAAGAACTCCAGCAGGAATCAGAGAATCAAAGTATTCCGTAGCGTCATTGATAACCTGATTCAGTTCAGCATCTTTAAAACTCCTAAGTATTACTTCGCTTGCTTCATTAATACTTATCGGATCATACGACAATGCAGATAAAAAGACATATGCAATATCATTACCTAACAAAGAACTGTCACTTATACAGTTACGAATAGAGCAAAGACCGAAATCTTTGCTCACCATGATAAAATTGTTTAAACAATAATACATAGGTATCGTTGCCAATCAACCTGCAAAAGCTGGGAATGGACAATCACACTTACCATAAGGGTTGTTACCAAATTTCGAACCAAAATCTCGTGCTCCGTTAACCAGACCCAAATTCTGCGGCTTTCTGTATTCCATATTTTCCTCCTAAAATTTTAAGCTATTAGCTATAATTTTATTCTACTAGATTTTAGACTTATATCAAGCCATGAGAGTAAAATTTAGCTCGAAAGATTAAATATGAATTCTGAAATAAAAGAGCTGCTTGGATATAATTTAAGACGCATACGTAAGCTGAATAATCTCTCTCAACTTCAGCTGGCCGAACAAGTGGATATGGCGTTTACTTTTATCAGCGATATAGAAAACGGAAAGAAATGGGTCTCCCCAGAAACGCTGGAGAAGCTATCACAGGCCATGGATATAGAAGTGTATCAATTCTTCCTGCCAAGAGATTATAATTTTTCCGAAAATAAAACCATTGAATCATTTTCTCAGGAGATACTTGAGGCAATAAAGAGAATAGAATCAAGATACTTGTAGTGGCCAATTGATATGCGCTTAACAAGTTTCACTAAATATGCAGTCCCGGCTGAGACTGCATATTTTTCCAGCAGATTATCAGAAAAGACTATCGTAAACAGCTTTAACAGCTTCTGCGCTCTGTTCTTCCTTGATACCGAAAAGAACAGATGTATCAGAAGAGCCGTAATTGACAAACACGGTTTTGATACTGTTTTCCTTCAGCGCTTCTGTAGCTTTCAGATATGCATCACTGTCATTCATGCCATCGCCTACAACACCGAGGATTGAATAACCATGATCGACTTCAATTGAATCGAGGCCGAATTCTTTTCTGAGCCGCTCACACATTGCCTGACAAACGCTGTCGCTAGCCATTTTGGAATCAAAGAACCATACAATGCTGTCAATTCCAAATAGCGAGTAGCAAGGACGGATACCAAAAACATGGAGCATTGTAAGAAGCGCATGGCGCACACCATATTTCTTGAAAAGCATCAGCTTTCTCAGCCTGATACGGGAAAGTCCTCCGCGGGCTGAAACGCCTGTTGCACCGAAATCATTGGATTCAGGAACGATACGGGTGCCTGGATCCTCTGGCCTGTTGGTATTCTTAACAACAATAGGAATACCGGATGAATAGATAGGAGCTATAGCCTCCTCATGGAATACTGTGGCACCGACATCGGAAAGCTCACGGACTTCTTTATAAGAGAGCTCTGGAATGACCTCAGCCTCCTTGACAATTCTCGGATCTGCCCTGTAGATACCTGACACGTCTGTCCAGTTCTCATAGAGTTCCGCATTAACAGCACGCGCTACTATGGAACCTGTGATATCTGAGCCACCGCGTGTGAATGTCTTCACAACACCCTGCTCTGTCTCTCCGTAAAAGCCTGGAATAACATAACGCTTGCCTTTTTCCAGCTTGGCAGCAAGACGCTTATAAGTCTCATCATTGACAGTAGAATCCGAATTGATGACTATAACACTCTCCGCATCGATGAACTCCCAGCCAAGGAATTCGCTTATGATAAGCGCGGAAAGATATTCTCCCCGGGAAGCTGTGTAATCGGCACCACGTCCGGCATCGATATTGCATCTGATATCATCAAGTCTCTCAGACAGCTTCACATCATCAATTTTCAGCTTCTGGGCAATCTGCACAAAGCGTTTAGATATCTCATTGAACACAGGACGGCATGTAAGACCTTTCTGTACAAGACTGTTGCATTTATACAGAAGATCGGTAATCTTCTGGTCCTCACTGTTTCTCTTGCCTGGCGCAGAGACAATGGCTATCATACGTCTCTCATCGCTCTCGAGGATGGCTTTAACTTTTCTGATCTGATCAGCATCCGAGACACTGCTTCCACCGAATTTAGAAACTATCATCGCGTTCCTCCACCATGATTCTAAATTTTTTCGCCTAAGAGTGACAACTCATTCTCTGGCAAGCGCCTCCATCGGCTCAAGCTTTGCGGCCTTTGCGGCTGGATACCATCCGAAAAAGACTCCGATTGCAAGTGAGAACGAGAGTGCAATGATAACTGCCGCTATAGAGACGTGAAGCTCCCATCCCGCGATGCGCACTGCGGCAAAACTCAGAAGATTGCCAATGAAAAGGCCTATGAGACCGCCAGAGAGCGAGAGCGTGACGGATTCTACAAGAAACTGAGATCGTATTGCACGAGGCGCTGCCCCCAGAGCCTTTCTTATACCAATCTCCCCGGTACGTTCCACGACTGATACAAGCATTATATTCATAATACCGATGCCACCGACAAGCAGCGAGATTGCTGCGATTGCTGCGAGGAATGAAGAAAAGGTACCAGTTACAGCATCTGCCATCTCCTTGATGGTTGCCGGACTCATGATACGGTAATAATCCGATCCTACAATCTCATTAAGGTATGCCTCTATATCCTCTGCCACTTTTATGGCATCTGCATTCCCGTCGACTTTGACGACATAAGTCCCTACCTGATCAGTACGCCTGAAACGCTGTACATATGTGTTGTATGGCATGAACGCAGAATCATTATATGATGTGCCCATTGAAGCATCCCGCTCCTCAAGAACACCTATAATAAGAAAGCTTTTTGCCTGATTGCGACGGAATATGGAAATGTATCTTCCCACACAGTTTCCTGAGGGGAATAGCTCCTCTGCAAGCTCCGAACCAAGAACAACGACCTGGCGTCTGTTGATGTTATCCACAGGAGAGAAGAAGCTGCCAGATGAGACAGAAAGCGAGTTGGATTCAAAGAAGCCGGATGTCACCCCCTGTACAATCACGGCCTCCACAATCTCCTGCCCATTGCGGAAATTATTTCCACCGGAAGAAACAACTGGAAGAGTCTCTCTTATACCATCAATCTCATTCATCAGACGGTAAGCAAAATCCTCTGTGAAGACCATTGTCTCCCTCGCACTTCCTCGCGGCATAATGCTTACAGTATCGAGTCCTCCTGCATCGAACGACGAGCTTATGCTCTCTGCAGCACTCTGTCCGAGATTGAGAATAGCAACGACAGAAGCGACACCAATCATTATCCCGAGAAGAGACAGGAAGGTGCGGAGTCTGGCAGAAGCCATCGAAGAGAGCGCCATGCGTATATTCTCAACTATCATCGGCTATCCTCCCGTCCTTTATAGGTATGATTCTCTCGCACTCAGAGGCAAGAGTCCTGTCATGCGTGACAAAGACAATTGTACGCCCCTCCCTATGCAACGCATGGAAAAGTTCCATAACCCCGTGTCCCGTCACCGAGTCAAGGGCACCAGTTGGTTCATCTGCAAGAAGTATTGAAGGGTTGTTCACAAGTGCTCTGGCTATTGCGACACGCTGTTTCTGCCCTCCGGAAAGCTCATTCGGCTTATGCTTCATCCTGTCTTCAAGCCCTACACGACGTAGCATCTCAGCAGCCCTTTCCCTTCTCTCTGAAAGAGGTACTCCGGCATAAAGCAATGGAAGCGCAGCATTATCAAGGGCAGAGAGCTTCGGCAGGAGAGAGAAATGCTGGAAGACAAAGCCGATCTTCCTGTTTCTTATATAAGCTAGATCATCCTCTCCAAGACCGCCAAGCTCCTCCCCGTCAATCCTGATTACACCAGAAGTCGGTACATCAAGGCAGCCTATCAATGACATCAATGTTGATTTCCCGGATCCGGAAGGGCCCATGATTGCAGTAAATGATTTCTCTTCGATAGAAAGCGAGACATCATCAAGTGCTCTGACAACAGTATCTCCAAGCACATAGCATCTGCTGACATTGCAAAGCTCTATCACAGCACTCACAGCGGGAAACCTCCAAGCTGGCTATGCGTTTCATATACAAGAACATCACCCTCTTCAAGCGGACCTGAAAGCAGTTCAGAAAGACCTTCACCCAAATATTCAGTCCGGATGCTTACTGTCTCCACACGGCCATCATCTCTTCTGACACGGACGGTTTCCGAGCCTCCCCTGCCACGCGTGATAGCATTCTGAGGCACTAACAGCATCGTGACATCTTCCTCAGCTTCCAGTGTGCCTTCGAATGTGAAACCTGGCATTATACCTTCAGGCGGATTCTCTATCAGAAGTTCAACATCTGCAACGCCTATTCCCTGATCTGTGTAGCGGCCGAGCATCGGGATATATGAAACACGTGCAGTCACAACTGCATCCGGGCGGGATTCAAAGACCAGCTTCGCTTCCTGCCCGAGCTCCACATACTGCATATCTATCTCATCAATTTCCACTGTTGCTTTCAGTTTTGAGCGATCGACAATCGTAATGACCTCATCCCCGCCTTCGAAATAATCTCCCTCATCTACATCAACTGCAGCGATCTCTCCATCAAAGGGTGCCACGATATCAGCATATTCAAGACTGTTCTGTGCAGCCTTCTCCCGGAGTTTCAGCAGTTCCAGTTCCCGTCTAGACCCATTCAGCTGAGCTTCCTCTATCTGATTCCGGATATCCTGAAGAGAGGCAAGCTGCTGTGTGTTATCAATGGAAGCGAGAAGATCGCCTTTTTCTACATGGTCGCCTTCCCTGACGAGGACAGCTGTAACAGGTCCGGTAGACCTGAACCGCAGTGTCTGGCTGTCATAAGGCTCAACATACCCAGAAACATCGATAATCTGTGTATAAGTATTTGAAGTAACGCGTCCTTCCCTCTCAGCGGGGGAAGCTGGAACTTCCTTCTCTTCAGAGAAGAGGAACCAGAATACGGCGCCAAGGATAAGAGCCAGAAGCACAAGCGTGACAATAATACGCCTCGCCCTCTTTCTCCGTTTTTGTCTGTTTCTTTCAGCTATCAGGCTATTATCATCCATGAATTCCCCCTAAAGAATATGCATCTCAATCTCGCATTCAAGCGACAATCCTTCAAGAAGAAGAACAGAGCGGTCAATGGAGAGAAGTTCAAGCTCCAGTGCTGCATCGTGCATGTCCTCCTCTGTGGCAAGTCCTCTTTCAAAACGCAGTTTCGTATTCTCCAGAAGTGCACTTCTGTAATCAATATCTGCCTGAAGTTCTGAAAAGTCCCTTTTCCATGCCAGGAGCCTGTTCCATAGCTCTGCAGATTCAGTTTCAAAAGAGAGAAGTGCATCAAGATATCCTCTTTCACGCATCTCGGTATCTGTCCGAAGCGCACGAAGTGTCAGCTCATCGCTTTCTGACGAGCTGTTGCTCTGCCATGATCCGCTGAGTGTCACCTGTGGGGTGAAAGTATAATCATCATCCCATGATCCGCCTCCAGAAAGACCAAACGACCAGGACTTCCCTTCCCAGCCGATTTCCCCCAGCGCGCTTATGCGATCACGATCATTCACAGCTGAATTCAATCCAAGACCTGCTCCTGTATAGATATCTCCAGCGATAGTACCGCCAACCATGAGCCGCCGTGGTTTCTGTCTTGAAGACTCAAGAAGATACTCCTCCTTCGCTATCTCAGCATAAAGCCTCGATTCTTCCACAGAAGACGACGAAGTATATGAAAGGATATCAGGAAAGAGAGGATATGGGATATCCGCAACCCCCTCCCATTCCAGTCCTGTAATATTCTCAAAGCGCCTCAAAAGCTCGCTTTTCTCTTCTTCCAGACTCCTTATCCGATCTTCAGTGCGTTTTATAGTCAGCTCTTCTTCGACATACAGAAGTGATGATTCTGAGAGATTGCCAAGTCTCAGGTCCGTCTCAAGAGCACGCTGAAGATCCCTCAGATTCTCTTTCTCTTCCATCATGCTGCGTTCATTCTCAAGAAGTCCTGCAATTGCACTGATCACATTCATCCGCAGAGTAAGAAACGCACTCTCATGCTCCCTCGACACCGAAAGCCGTGTGGAAGCATTCTGCAATGCCTTCAATGCTTCATCATCATGTCCCCAGTCGAAGACATGGGAAACGGAAGCAGAAGGTGAAATGAGTGCACCCTCCCCGTCGTAGCGCACACTGAAAGGGATGGAAGCAGTCATCTCTGTATCATCATCAGGAAGCACTGCGGAGAATGAAAGCTCAGGAACAGCGACAATCCTGTTATCATCTTCAAGAGGGGAAACCGAGAAGGAGACAGAATAATCGGTACGGTCCTCAAGCTCTGCTTCCTCAAGCGCTATCAGTCTGGACTGATACTCAAGCCTTGCCATACGGGCGTCACTGCTCACATTCTCAGCGCTCTGGCAGATTTCGCTGAATGTCTGAGCCATAACAGAAACCTGGAAAAGAAATAATATGGCAAGAACTGTTAAGAGGCGTTTCATATCAAAAAGGGTATCATGAATGGAAAATTACTTGCAAACTTTCGTTCTTGCATAATCACATCTTTTTTCATAATACTCATAGTGCTATGGACAACGAACTCAAAGAAAACATAATGGGATATGAATCCATCCCAAGATTGATTGTAAAATTATCGCTGCCATTAATGCTTTCAATGCTTATTCAGGCTCTCTACAATGTCGTTGACAGCATTTTCGTTGCACGCGTTTCAGAAGCTTCCCTCACTGCAGTATCACTTGCCTACCCTCTGCAGAACCTCATGATTGCATTTGGTATCGGCACTGCGGTTGGTGTCAACTCCTATCTGGCAAGGAAACTGGGAGAGAAAAGACAGAAAGAAGCGGAAGATGCTGCGAACAACGGCTTCTTCCTCGCTATTATCACATGGCTTGTCTTTGCGCTCTTCGGCATATTCGGAACACGCCCGTTCCTCTCTATTTTCACCTCAGACCCTGAACTTCTGAAGCTCTCAGATGATTATGCCTCCATCTGTCTCATATTCTCGTTCGGAATCTTCATAGATATAACTGCAGAGCGAATCATGCAGGCAACTGGTGATTCAATACATCCGATGATCACACAATCGCTTGGAGCCATCACGAACATCATCCTCGACCCTGTATTTATCTTTGTATTCAATATGGGAGTCGCAGGAGCTGCAATCGCAACTGTTATAGGACAGATTGTCTCTATGATCGCAGCTCTGTATTTCGTCAGCAAGAACAAGTATGTGAAACTGCATTTCTCACTGAAGGGATTCAGACCATCTGGAAAGATTATCAAGGAAATCTACAAAGTCGGCGTACCTACAATCATCATGAACAGTGTAAGTACTGTCATGGTCAGTGCGCTCAACTCAATTCTGATTGCATTCACTGCAACAGCTGTCTCCGTTCTGGGCGTTTACTTCAAGCTCCAGTCCTTCGTCTTCATGCCTGTATTCGGACTTCAGGCTGGAATGATTCCTATCATCGCATATAACTATGGCGCGAGGAAAAAACACAGAATGACTAAAACTCTCAAGACAGGAGGCATCATAGCAGTATGTATCATGGTACTTGGCTTCCTCGTGTTCCAGATTCTCCCGGATCTGCTGCTTTCATTCTTTGCAGCTTCGCAAGAGATGCTCTCCATCGGAAGGCCTGCTCTTAGAATAATCTCAATCTGCTTCATTCCAGCAGCAATCTCAATAAGCCTCACTTCAGCATTCCAGGCAACAGGTGTCGGATACGCAGCTATGATTGTCTCGATAGTCCGCCAGCTTGCAGTGCTTCTCCCTGTCGCTTCACTTCTGGCTGCCACTGGAGTACTGGACAATGTCTGGCTCTCATTCACGATTGCAGAAGCTGTTGGTCTTACACTCTCCATCATCTTCTATATCTACGTATATAGAACGAAGATTAAGCCGATTCCTGCAGAAAATGCATAGTTTTCTGCAAGAATATTGACATAGATTTGCATAAATATTAAGGTTATCGCCATAAAGAGGCAAAGAAATGAAAAAATATGCATTAATAGCAATTGCTCTTGTTCTTCTTCCGGTTACACTTTTCGCAAGTGGAGCAGCAGAGGAGAAAACAGAATACGTATTCGCAACAGATGCAACATGGCCACCATTTGAATATATTGATGAGAATGGCAATCTCACAGGCTTCGAAGTAGAGCTTGTTCCAATGATTGGAGAGGCTATCGGCAAGACATTTGTTGTCGAGAACATTCCTTGGGACACAATCTTCGCAGGTCTTAAGAATGGCCAGTATGATGGTGTTGCTTCAGGTGTCACAATCACAGAAGAAAGAAAGGCGACTATCGACTTCTCGACACCAATCAACAATCAGGGACAGGTTCTGATCATTCCTACGGCAAAGAGCGCAGAGATCACATCAATTGATGCTCTTCCGGAAGGTGCAAAGGTCGGTGTGCAGATTGGAACAACAGGAGACTTCGCACTCGAAAGCTATCCTGTAGAAATCAGAAGATATGATGATATCGGACTTGCTATCGAGGATATGCTCAACGGCAACCTTGACGGTGCTGTCTGCGATTCTCTCATCGCTTCCGATTTCGTTCTGAAGAATGACAACTATGCAGATCTCCTTACAATCGCAGGTGAGCCATTTACATCAGAAGAGATTGCAATCGGAGTCCAGAAGGGTAATACAGAACTTCTTGATATGATCAATGAAGGTCTTCAGATTCTCATGGACAATGGAGAATTTGACGCACTCAAGGCAAAGTGGGGAATCATCTGATTCAACATCAAGCGCGAGAGGCCATCGGAAACGGTGGCCTTTTCTGTTAATCTGATACTATGAAACTGAATCCGATACTGATGGCAATTCTCGCAGCTGCGCTGTATGCAGTGAATGCGCCAATCTCCAAACTTCTTCTTTCAGAAGCATCGCCAGAGATGATGGCAGGGTTGCTTTACCTTGGATCCGGTATCGGCATGGGACTGCTGCATTTTGCAAGAGGCAGGAGGATGACAGAAAAACCGCTCACACGGAAAGACCTGCCATATACAATAGCGATGGTCGTTCTGGATATCGCAGCACCTATACTGATGATGACGGGGCTTGAAAAAGCCACAGCCGCAAACGCTTCCCTTCTGAACAACTTCGAAATAGTCGCAACCTCGCTTATCGCTCTTGTTGTCTTCAAGGAAAGAATCAGCAGAATGCTTTGGGGATCTATAATTCTTATTGTCATTTCAAGTGCACTCCTCTCCTTCAACGATCTGTCCGCATTCGATTTCTCTGTCGGTTCATTGTTTGTGCTTCTTGCATGTATATGCTGGGGGATGGAAAACAACTGCACACGCATGATTTCAGAGAAAAGTCCTGAGGAAATCGTCATAATAAAGGGTTTGGGATCAGGAACCGGAGCGCTTATTGTTGCCATACTCACATCCTCCCATTTTCCTCCATTTCATACGATTCCTCTCATTCTGCTTCTGGGTTTTGCCTCCTACGGCCTCAGCGTCTTCTTCTATGTATATGCCCAACGCTATCTTGGAGCGGCAAGGACCAGTGCATACTACGCGCTCTCGCCATTCATCGGCGCATTTCTGTCATTCCTCATTCTCAGAGAGAAGCTTACGGGAACATATATTGCGGCAACGATTATCATGACAGCTGGCACTATACTGGCAACAAAGGATGCTCAGGCAGCAGATTTGTAGCTTTTATGCATCATGCTACACACAATTGCATAAGTATTCGGATTTTAGTTGACTAAAACTGCAAGTTTATACATTATGAACTTTGCGAGATAATACAATGGATACAAGAGAAATAAACGAGCGAATCAAGGCGGAAGCTATCAGACAGCATACTATATCTGTCGATCCCAACGCGCCTAAAACTGGGAACACTACCATCAACATGACAGATGGTGTGCTCATTCCTAAGAAAGAAGAAAGGCATGTATTCACATCGTGGAGGCTGACATTCTTCGGTGCTATCATTCTTTCTGCAATACTGATTATTTTCTTCCCTGACCCATACAGGCAGATTTTCATCACATGTCTTCGTGGAGCGCCTGTCACATTTGAGGTCACCGTTTTCTCAATCATCGGCGCTGTTATCATCGGTACCTTCACAGGACTTGGCTCGGTATCAAAACGCCGCTGGATAAATATGATCTGCGGTGTTTATGTGGAACTTATCAGAGGTATACCACTGCTTGTCCAGCTCATATTCATCTATTATGCCGTAGGATCCTTGTTCCATGTCGAAGGCATGATAGCTGCTATATTCTCACTCTCCGTCTGTTTTGGCGCTTATATGGGCGAGATTGTCAGAGCAGGCATCCAGGCAATTCCAAAGGGTCAGATGGAAGCCGCTATTGCATTAGGCATGTCACGCTCGCAGGCATTCAGATACATCATCCTGCCACAGACAATCAAGGTCATCCTTCCGGCTATCGGCAATGAGTTCATCTCAATGCTCAAGGACTCATCACTTGTGTCCGTCCTTTCACTGGAAGATATCCTCCGCTGCGGAAGAATGTATATATCACGTACATTCCTCTCTCTGGAAACCATGCTTGTCGTCGCGCTTATTTATCTTATCATCACCCTCGTGCTCTCACGTCTTGTAGGACTCTTAGAGGAAAGGCTGCATAAAAATGGCTAAGATTGAAATTAAAGATCTATCAAAAGATTTCAATACACCTAACGGCGTATTGCATGCTGTGAAGAATACATCGCTGACTGTAAATGATGGCGAAGTTGTTGTGATCATCGGGCCTTCCGGTTCAGGAAAATCCACAATGCTCAGGTGTGTGAATGGCCTGGAAACACCAACATCTGGACATATTCTCATCGATGGCGTCGATACTGCTGATACCGCTACGGATATCAGAAAGATCAGGGAAGAAGTTGGAATGGTATTCCAGTCATTCAATCTCTTTCCACATCTGACAGTCCTTGAAAACATCACGCTCGCACCTATCAAAGTGAAGAAAATGAAGAAGGAGGATGCTGAAAAGCTCGCTCTGGAACTCCTTAAGCGTGTAGGTCTTGAAGAGAAAGCCGACGTGCACCCACCACAGCTCTCAGGAGGACAGCAGCAGAGAGTCGCTATAGCACGCGCACTTGCAATGAATCCAAAGGCGATGCTCTTTGATGAACCAACATCAGCACTTGACCCGGAGATGATCAAGGAAGTGCTTGATGTAATGCTCTCCCTTGCAAAAGACGGAATGACCATGCTCCTTGTCACGCATGAAATGGGATTTGCCCGGGCAGCTGCAGACAAAGTCGTCTTCATGGACAAAGGTGAGATAATAGAAACAGGAACACCTGAGAAGATGTTCTCCCATCCGGAGAATGAAAGAACACAGGATTTCCTGAATCACATCCTGTAATAAGCAGAGCTATCGTAAATGACTACGGTAGCTCTTTTTGGTTCTATCTGAAAGATGAAGAACATCCATAAAGTCTTTGCATCTGAGTCAGAGCCTGCAGAATAAAGCAGGCTCTGATAGTCTCACACCAATCCAGCAAGACTTCCGACGATGTGCACAGCAAACGAGGCAAGCCACGCGACTGCGCATTGCAAGATAACAACACCTAGTGCCCATCTCCTGCCTAGTTCTCTTCTCACTGTAGCAATCGCGGCAACACATGGCGTGTAGAGAAGCGTGAAAATAAGAAATCCAAAGGCCGTGAATGGAGTGAAAAGTGTTCCAAGAACCGAAGCTGTACCTCCAAGGAGGACCGTAAGAGTGCTGACAACGCTCTCCTTTGCAGAGAATCCCGTAATAAGCGCCGTTGATATCCTCCAGTCATCAAAACCAAGCGGACGGAAAAGAGGAGCGATGAAGGAGCCAATGGCCGCAAGCATACTCTCTGAAGAATCAGATACAGGATTAAGCCTTATGTCAAAGCTCTGGAAGAACCAGATGATTAGGGTTGCCACGAATATGATTGTAAAAGCTCTTGTCACGAAATCCTTAGTCTTGTCCCATATCAGCTGCAACACAGTTCTCAGACTTGGCATTCTGTAATTAGGAAGCTCGAGTACAAACGGCACAGGGTTGCCTTTGAATCCAGTGTGCTTGAGAATAAGCGACAACCCTACTCCCATCACAATTCCGATAAGATAAAGCAGAATCATCACCAAGGCACCATTTTCAGGGAAAAATGCATATGTGAACATTGCATAAATCGGCAACTTCGCAGAGCATGACATGAATGGAACCAATAATATTGTCATTTTCCTGTCACGTTCGGATGAGAGCGTGCGAGTGGCCATGATGGCGGGGACAGAACAGCCAAATCCGATGAGCATCGGGACAAAACTTCTTCCCGAAAGCCCTATCTTTCTCAGGAGCTTATCCATAACAAATGAGACTCTGGCCATGTAACCGCTATCTTCAAGTATCGACAGAAAGAAGAAGAGAACAACGATTATCGGGAGGAATGAGAGGACACTGCCAACTCCGGCAAAGACACCATCGATAATCAAAGAATGCACGATCGGATTGAGTCCATAGGCAGTAAGCCCACTATCAACAAGGGCTGTCAGCTTTTCAATCCCAAGGGAAAGAGCATCTGACAAGAATGATCCGACTGGTCCGAATGTAAGATAAAAGACCAGCGCCATGATGAGGATGAACGCAGGGATGGCTGTGTACTTTCCTGTAAGAATCCTGTCAAGCTCAAGAGAGCGCTTCCTCTCCTTTGATTCATGTGGCTTGATAACGCTTTCCTCACAAACTCCTTCGATGAATCTGAAGCGTGCATCTGCAAGTGCGGCATCGCGGTCTGTCCCACTCTCAGTCTCAAGCTGCTTGAGAATATGTTCCAGTGTCTCTTTCTCATTCTCATCGAGCGAGAGGGAAGCCATTATCGGCTGATCGCCCTCGACAAGCTTTGAGGCTGCAAAACGCACTGGAATACCCGCTCGCTCTGCGTGATCCTGAATAAGGTGCATGATTGCATGGAGAGAGCGGTGTATTGCTACGTCCTTAGGCTCCCCCTCTGCGGGGCAGAAATCCTTCAAGCCCGGAGATTCCTTGAATCTTGCTACATGTATAGCATGTTTAACAAGTTCCTCTACACCTTCGTTTTTAGCAGCAGATATAGGAACTACAGCTACTCCAAGGCTCTCCTCAAGCTGATTGACATCAATTGTACCGCCATTATCCCTTACTTCGTCCATCATATTCAGAGCGATGACAATAGGCACATCAAGCTCAATCAGCTGCATTGTCAGATAGAGATTCCGTTCAATGTTTGTCGCATCGACAATATTGATAATCCCATCGGGTTTATTCTTAAGAATGAAATCACGGGAGACAATCTCCTCGTTTGTGTAAGGAGACAATGAGTAAATACCTGGAAGATCCACAACTGTAGCATCCTCATGCCCTCTGATCTTGCCGGATTTGCTGTCGACAGTTACACCAGGGAAATTGCCTACATGCTGATTCGATCCTGTCAGCTGGTTGAAAAGTGTTGTCTTGCCACAGTTCTGGTTGCCAGCCAAAGCAAAGACTATGCCCTGTGTTTCAGGAATAAGAGGCTTATCGCTTGGTTTATGAGTCTCAGCTTCTCCAACCTGTGGATGGCGGATCATCTTATGCGGCTGAATGCGCTTCCTTGTTTTCGGCGTAGCAGCTGCTTCACATGTGATCCGTGCAGCATCCTCCTTTCGGAGTGTAAGCTCATAGCCACGTACATAAATCTCAAGAGGATCTCCCATTGGTGCCATCTTAACAAGTGTGACAACAGTATCCGGGGTAAGTCCCATATCCAGGAAATGACGGCGAAGCGCTGCATCGCCGGAGACAGTGAGAACCCTGGCACTCTCACCGATTTTCAGGTTATCTAACGTCATATTCAGTCCTGCAGAGATTATAGCGACAGAAATGGCTGAGATTCTACAGTTCTGTCTGTTTTTTATTCTTCATCTTTGCTTTCAATCGCATGTCACAGCGTTCATTGCCTTTGTTCCCATTATGTCCTTTCACCCATCGCCATCGGACAGGACAATTAAGCCGTTTCACTACATCATTAAGCCTCCGGTACATCACAGCTTTCGGAGAAAATGAAGAATAATCCAGCGCCCTCCGTCCTCTCATGATATCTGCAATCTCTTTATAGTCTGAGACAACAAGAATACTCTCTGGCACGCAATCCTCAAGTTTCTCAAGAGCCCTGATTACTGCCAGGATTTCCATCTCCCAGCTTGTCACATGTGTGCATAGCCCTGTCTTTGAGAAAATTTCATCTCCAGCGATTGTTATTGAGAATGTCCATCCCCCATCACCACGCCCTGAAGAAGCTGAAGCATTAACACAGGATCCGTCAGTGTACACTGTGACTTTCTCTCCATCTGTAAGACGCTTGAGAGTGTCGGGCATGACGACTGCGGGAAAGAGATACTTCGGAGATCCAGAAAGTACACTTTCTTTCCAGTCTTTCCTCATCCCGGGAAATGGAATATACGCAAATCTTCTAGGATACCCCGTCCGGATTACAAGATAAGGAAGTGAATGGAAGGAGAACCAGCATTTGTTAATATCAGCAAAACGGATGACACTGTATCGTTTCTCTTTCTTTCCATCCACTATGGTATGCACTTCCACATCGTATTGCCCTATCTCAAGCTCGATTCTTTTCACTGAGTCAATAGGTATGATTACCCTTGAACCATTTCTTTTTGGAACACTTGTGAATGCTGAATAGCTGTTGATGATGCTGAGGAAACGTTCCCTGTTCATAGTCAGAAACTAAACATATAACCATCTATTGTCAACTTATAATTTAATTTCTGACAACTATTGTTTATAATTGGATTTCTTTTGCTTTTAATTGACAACAAAATATCCAGCCAGATTGCTCCAGCTGGATAGCATTCAGTTCAGGTGAATCAATATGCAGCGTTAAGCCATTCGATTCCATCAATCTGTACTGTGAAGTACGGAGCAGACTGGAATACTGACTCATGGAATGCGCCATCATATACAGCTTCTTCAGAATCTGCAGTGAAGTCACCATCTGTATCAAGTGCGAATGCATGTGTGAGCTCTTCACCACCGACTGTGAATGTGCTTGTATCAAATACCTGGAGAGAACCGTCAGCGATAGCTGCTTCGACCTCTGCAATCTTCTCTGCTGTTCCAGGTGCTGCAATAGCTTCATTGAGCGGTGTCATAACGACAGCACCCTCACCCATGCCTGCACACCAGTCCTGAGGAATCTCTTCGCCATTTACATATGCCTTGATAGCTTCATAGAAGTAAATTGCCCAGTCGATTCTTGTGGAAATGAGAGAAGCATTAGGTGCGATTCCTGTCATGTCATTGTTGTATCCTGTGTGGAATACACCGCGGGACTGTGCAGCTGTTGCAGGAGTTGTATTGTCAGAATGCTGGGAAATCATCACACAGCCCTGATCTGCAAGTGCGAGTGCGGCATCAGACTCTGCTGTTGCATCAGACCATGAACCTACGAATGAAACTTTCATAGTCACAGATGGGCAAACAGATCTTGCGCCGAGGAAGTATGATGTGAAACCTGAGATAACCTCTGCGAATGAGTAAGCACCGACGTAACCGATGATAGCCTCATCTGGTTCAATCTGTCCCTCGTCAATCATCTGCTGAAGCTTCATACCTGCAACAACACCTGCGATATATCTGCCTTCAAAGATATTCGCAAACGCGTTGTGGGTATTCTCTCTTCCATCAAATGCGGAAGCGCAGTTCGTGCAGCTGATGAACTCAATCTCTGGATAGTCATCAACAACTTCAAGCATGAACGGTTCGAAACCATAGCTGTTGTTGATAATAATCTGGCATCCTTCCTCAGCAGCCTCGATATTGGCATCTGTACATGTTGCATCCTCTCCGATGTTGTACTTTGTCACCCACTCGACATTGATGCCATCAGCTTTCAGCATTTCTGTAGCCTCATCACGACCCCTGATGAAGTTGTAGGTGTATCCCTGGTCATTTTCATCACCGATACAAAGAAGACCTACTTTAACAGTGTTGGGGTCAGTCGCTGCTGCAGTCTCTCCGCTGCCACTTGCAAAAACAAAGCTGGAAAGAAGCATCAGAGTAATAAGAACGAACGATAATTTTTTCATATACTCTCCTTTCGGTCTCTATGATCGGAAACCTTAATTAGATTCTATCAGATATACTCTGTTTCGCAAACGTTAAAACATTGATACGAAACCATTAAGTAGACTTTTCTGTGCAAAATAGTACATATTATGCACTCTCTTTCAACGCTCCTCCCTGAAGTAGTTGTTTCCAAGCGATGCCGGCGGCTGCTTATCACGGCTGTTACGCATACTGGTGAAGACGAGAACAATGACTGTCACGATATAAGGCAGGATTTTATACAGCTCCGTCGGTATGAACGGAATAGAAACCCTGAGATACATAATCATCATCGCGCCGAAGAGAACAGATCCCCAGATAGCATTGAGAGGCCTCCATATACAGAAAATTACCAGTGCGACTGCAAGCCAGCCGACACCTGAGAGTCCCTCATGGTTCCATACGCATCCTGCGGTTGTCATGATATATACCATGCCTCCGATAGCGGATATTCCACCTCCTATGATTGTGGCAAGGTATTTATATTTCGTGATATTAATACCTGCGGCATCGGACGTGGATGGGGATTCCCCGACTGCTGTCAGATAAAGGCCATACCGTGTCTTTTTCAGGAAGAGGAACATGAGAACAGCAACTACAACAGCCAGGTAGAAAAACACTGTATGCGAGAAGAGAACTCTTCCTATGACAGGGATATCAATCAGGGCCTTAGGGAATATGGAAGCGGAGAAGGCATCCTTCAGATTATTGCTCAATGCCACATATCCACCTTCGCTGACTCTCATGAACTCTCCGACAAACTGTCCTATGCCTGTGCCGAATATTGAAAGTGCAAGACCTGTCACATTCTGATTAGCACGCAACGTGATGGTAAGGAAGCTGTATATGGCCGAGGCTGCCATTCCGGCTGCAAACGCGGCAAGAATGGCAATGATGATTGCAAGAGGTCCTGACGCAGCTCCGGCCGCAGCCTTCTCATAATAGAATGCACCAGCAAGACCGAATGCGCCGCCCATGTACATAATACCTTCAACGCCGAGGTTCAGATTGCCAGATTTCTCAGTAAGTATCTCACCAAGCGTTCCGTACATAAGGACCGTACCGAATGTTACGGCAGCAACGATAAGAGTAATAAGCGTTGTCATGCTTTCACCTCCTTCTCCTTATGACGGAAGATAAGCTTATAGTTAATGAAGAACTCACAGCTGAGCATGCAGAACAGGAGAATACCTGTGATGATATCTGCAATCGATGCAGGGACTTCCATTCTTGTCTGAAGTGTGTTGGAGCCTTTTTCCAGGATAGCGAGAATCATTGAGATTGCTATCATTGCAAATGAATTCAGCTGTGAAAGCCATGCAACTGTAATAGATGTGAATCCAACACCATTCGCAACACCGCTATAGAGAGTGAAATTCGATCCGGAGACAATGATGAAACCAACAAGACCGCTGATCGCACCGGACAGGAACATCGTACGTACAATGATCCAGCCAACATTCATACCAGCATACCGTGCCGTATTCACAGAGTCTCCAATGACTGCAATTTCATAACCCTGCTTGGTTTTTGTCATATAGATATACATCAGAACAACAAGCACCAGCGCAATAATCCAGCCACAGTTTATACCAAGCACAGTCGGCAATCGCGCAGCATCATTGAACATAGGAATAAGCTGTGAGCCTTTTCTTCCTTCCCATGGACCCCCCTGAAGCCATGCCACGATACCGATAGCTATGTAATTCATCATCAGCGTGAAAAGCGTCTCATTCGTATTCCATTTCGCCTTGAAAAAGGCAGGAATGACTGCCCATATACCACCAGCAAGGGCTCCGAAGAGTGCCATAATAATAAGAAGAGGCACATGTGGGATCTTATTGTACCAGTATAGCGCGAAGTATGTGGCAGCCATTGCACCCATCGTAATCTGCCCCTCTGCACCGATATTCCAGAACTTCATCTTGAAACAAGGTGCTATAGCAAGAGCGCAACCGAGAAGAGGAATCGCTGTACGGATTGTCTGCCTCAGGTATACAGGTCTGGAAACTGAGCCCTGGATGATGACACCATAGGCTTCAGCAGGATTGGTTCCTGTCAAAAGCATCGGCAGACAACCTAGAATCAGGGCAACGACTATCGACCCAACACGGATAAACCACATACTGCGACGGCTCATCTCAGATCGCTTTGCAAGACGAACCAGAGGTGTTCTGTTTTCTGCACTCATCATTTCTCCTCCTTTGCGTTGAACTGGGTCATCAGGAGGCCAACCTCTTCCTTTGTCGTCGTCCTTGCATCGACAACACCTGCTACCTGACCACCGCAGAGGACAAGAATCCTGTCCGCCAGCTCCAGAAGCACATCCAGATCCTCTCCGACATAGAGGACAGCAACACCCTTCATCTTCTGTTCCGTCAGAAGGTTGTAAATTGTATACGATGTGTTGATATCCAGACCTCTGACAGCATAAGCGGTCATCAGCACCTCAGGCTCGCTGGCTATCTCCCTGCCAACGAGAACCTTCTGCACATTTCCTCCGGAGAGACGGCGCACAGGGTAGTTCACATCAGGAGTGATCACATCAAGCTCTTCAAGAACTTTATTCGCAAGCGCTTCCGGCTCCTTCTTCTGCAAAAGAGCACCTTTTCCTTTCTTCCATGACCGGAGAAGCATGTTTCCTGTCATACCCATGGAACCAACAAGGCCCATTCCAAGCCTGTCTTCAGGTACGAAAGCCATGCCGACACCAGTCTGCCTTATTTTCTTCGGCGTCTTACCGACAAGCTCAACTTCAGTGCCATCTCCTTGTATGAATCGGATACTGCCATCTTTCACAGGATAGAGCCCGATGATGGCTTCCAGAAGCTCCTTCTGACCGGAACCAGAGATACCAGCGACACCGAGAATCTCTCCGGTATTGGCTATGAAAGAAACAGAATCAAGGCGTTTAACACCTTCTTCATCGATACATGTCAGATTCTCAACTATGAGCTTTCTCTTTGGATCAGAGTAAACAGGCCTGTCAATATTAAGCGTGACAGCATGCCCTACCATCATATCTGTAAGAGCTTGCGGATTTGTCTCAGAGGTCTTCACAGTCCCTATCAGCTTGCCCTTTCTCAGTACTGTGACTTTATCAGAGACTTCCATAACCTCATTAAGCTTATGTGTGATGATGACAATTGCCTTGCCATCCGCCTTCATGGCAGCAAGAATCGCAAAGAGTTTCTTTGTCTCCTGAGGTGTAAGAACAGCAGTAGGCTCATCAAGAATGAGGATATCCGCACCGCGGTAGAGAACTTTGACAATCTCCACAGTCTGCTTCTGGGAGATGGACATATCGTACACTTTCTCTGACGGATCAATTTCAAACCCATAGCGTGAACAGATTTCAGCAACCTTGTTCTCCGCCTGTTTCAGGTCCATACGCCCATCATCAAGCCCCAGTATGATATTCTCTGTCGAGGTGAAGACTTCAACAAGCTTATAATGCTGATGAATCATTCCTATACCATATTCATAGGCTTCTCTTGGAGAGCGGATGTAAATCTGGCTGCCATCCTTGTAAATTTCGCCTTCATCTGGCTGATAAATCCCGGAAAGCATATTCATGAGAGTGGTTTTACCGCTGCCGTTCTCACCAAGAAGTGCAAGTATCTCGCCACGATTGATTGTGAAATCAATGCTATCATTGGCAATAACCTGCCCGAAACACTTGGTAATGCCCTTCATTTCAATTGCCGAGTTCTTTTCCAAGTCCTTACCTCTCGGCTTTATCTTAGCACAGCTTTCTCACCGGAATGAAACAAAATGCAACAGATGTACAAATTCTTTGAAAAATGTTCAGCTATTTCCATCCCACGGAAAACCAGAAAATACAGGTTTCCCGGTATAGCGCCTTGCTTCCTCTTTTCCCCGCATTACCCTCAGCACCCTAAAGGCCAGCTCCTCCTGCTCCACTTCCCCCGGGTAGACTGTGACAGGAGCTATCCATGAACAGCGCTTCACTATACCATCGACTATTGACTTGTAACGTACAAGACCTCCTGTGAGAAGAATGGCGTCAACATTGCCTTCCAGTACAGTGGCCATTGATCCTATGGATTTTGAAATCTGGTAAATCATAGTCTCCCAGACAAGTGCAGCATGCTCATCGCCTTTCTCGGCAAGTGCATGGACTTTAGAAGCATCGGATGTACCGAAATGGCTCACAAATCCCCCAGAGCGCGAACACATCGCCTCCATCTCCTGCGGCTTATGATTCTCAAGATAACGTGCAGTCTCCATGATAGGAATCGAGCCAAGCCGTGTTGGTGTGAAAGGACCATCGCCTCCCGCCCCCTCTGTACCGTCAATCATCCTCCCCTTTCTGTGTGCAGATATCGTAATACCTCCATCAATATGGGAAACAATGAAAGAGCAGTCTTCGTAACATTTTCCAAGCTTTGCGGCATGAATGCGAGCTATACCCTTCTGATTAAGAACATGGGACTGCGCCCTTCTATAAATGCCTTTCACACCTGTGATGCGTGCAAGAGGTATGAATTCATCGACATTTGTCGGATTGAGCGTGAACATCGGTTTTGACAGCTCTGTACCGAACTCGTAAGCCATCATCACACCGAGTTTTGCCGGATGATCGCTGCCGCCCTTGTCATCACGTGTATCTTCATAAAGCCTCTGGTCGATGTACATGACTCCCTCGCATTGCGAATAAGCAGTTCCACCCCGTCCGACAAAGACATCAATTGATGAAAGTGGGATATCATGCTTTTCCAGAAGATTCATCACAACATTCTTTCTGAACGGAAGCTGGTCATTCACACAGTTGAAAGCAAGAAGTACGGGAGCATCATGAAATACGCTCTCAGTGAAGACTGCGATCTCATCATCGAACACACTCACCTTTGTCGACGTCGAACCGGGGTTGATTATCAGAAGTCTCATGACAATATAATACAATGCTTCTACAATACATGCAGGATGAAAGGAATACATATTCACAAGGATTTCTTCGTTTACTGCATCTTCGGCGCCATGGCTACCGGAGTGAATATGCTCAGCTATGAGCTTTTCTATGCCAGATGGCATATTCCCAATACTCTTTCCGTATTTCTTGCATGGGTTGCAGCTGTCACCTTTGCTTTCTTCACGAATAAATTCATTGTCTTCCGCGTGAAAGGCACCGAAAACAGACATAACATCATTGAAGAGCTTCTCTACTTTTACTTCTGCCGTGCAGCAAGCGGCGTCCTAGATATCATCATCATGTTCATCACCGTAAGCCTTCTTGGATGGAATCACACACTCTGGAAGTTCATCTCAAACCTTGTCATGGGTGTATGCAACTATCTTGCGGGACGATTATTCATCTTTGCTAAGAAGTGACAATTTGTTATAAAAATAACATATATGTTATAATATAGACATTATTGTTAATAAAGGCTATTCTATACCCGAAAGGAAGGTTATATGAGAATAGCACTCGTCGGGTACGGCAGAATGGGAAAGATGTTACAGTCACTCATTTATGAGTCTTCTGATACACTGTCAGCTATCATCGACCCATATGTGAATGACGAAGCAGTGACAACGGGCACTCTGTCTGATGAAGCACTTGGAAAAGCAGATGTGGCTATTGACTTCTCTTCTCCGGATTCCATCATGCAAAATATTGCGTTCTATACGGAACACAGCATCCCTGCAGTCATCGGAACTACAGGATGGAATGAAAAAGAAAGATACGTGAAGGAAGATACAGAAGAAAAAGGTGGAAAGCTCATCGCTTCCGGGAATTTCTCAATCGGTGTCTCTGTTTTCCTCAAACTTGCTGAAAAGGCTGGAGAGATTATAAACAACATTCCTTCCTACGATGTTTCCATCAGCGAAATACACCACAGAGGGAAGGCAGATGCACCATCTGGTACAGCACTGATGGCAGCTGAGAAACTTCTGAAGACAGTAGGGCGGAAAAAAGCACTCCAGATCGGAAATCCGGACGGGCGTATCACTGAAGACAGAATCAATGTCTCATCTGTCCGCATCGGAAGCGTCCCAGGGATACACACAATATTAATCGACAGCAGTGCAGACACTATCGAGATAACCCACACTGCACGAAGCAGGGAAGGTTTTGCAGAAGGTGCTCTCAGAGCGGCAAGATGGCTTGTCTCAAAACCGGCAGGCTTCTACACAATGGACGACTTTGTCTCGGATTTACTTGGAGGAATATGATGCAGGCAAAAGGCGTATATACAGCACTTATCACACCATTTACAGATCTTGGCACAGTTGACTATCAGGCGCTGGAGAAAATCGTCAACGAACAGATAGACCAGGGCATTGACGGCCTTGTCCCATGTGGGACCACCGGGGAAAGCCCCACTTTGTCACACGAAGAGCATGACAGGGTCATTGCCCAGACAGTCAAATATGCCGCTGGACGCGTTCCTGTCATTGCAGGGACTGGATCCAATGCGACAACGGAAGCAATAAGACTTTCGCAGCATGCGGAAGATTCAGGAGCGGACGCTGTGCTTCTTGTGAATCCTTATTACAACAAACCGACACAGAAGGGGCTGTACCTCCATTTCAAAGCCATTGCCGACTCTGTCAAGATTCCATGCATCCTCTATAACATCAAAGGACGCACCGGAGTGAATCTGGAGACAGAGACACTGGAAAGACTTTCCTGTGACTGCAGTAACATCGTGGCAGTAAAGGAAGCGTCTGGGTCACTGGAACAGATGAAAGCTGTCATAGACAAGACAGAAGAGAACTTCTCTGTGCTCTCTGGCGACGACAACCTCGCCCTTGACCTGATAAAACTCGGCGGGGATGGTGTCATCTCTGTAGCCTCAAACCTCTTTCCGAAAGAGATGGTCAGAATGACACATGCGGCACTGGACGGAGACTGGGAAACAGCAGATAAGCTCGGACAATGGTTTGCACCATTCTTCTCGGCATGCTTCATTGAGACAAATCCTATTCCGATCAAGACTGCAATGGCTCACATGGGATGGTGCCGCGAATCATTCAGACTTCCTATGTGCTCACTTGAATCATCTGAACACCGTTCAAGACTTTTCTCAATCATCGAAAGCATGGCAGAGGATATAAAGGAGGGGAGAATCTGATGGCATCGGTTAATGAAGATTTTCTCAGGCTGCAATCTGGCTATCTCTTTCCAGAGGTTGCAAGGCGTATCAGGGCATGGCAGGAAAAGAACCCAGGGGAAGCTGTGATGAAGCTCTCCATCGGCAACACCACTGAAGCACTTACAAAGCACATCACAGAAGCAATGCACGCTAAAATCAATCTGCTTTCAGACAGAAAGACATATTCAGGATATGGCGATGAGCAGGGTGACACACCGCTCAGAGAAGCACTATGCAATCATTACAAGAAGGAGTATGGCGTATCGCTACCAGTCTCTGCATTCTTTGTCTCGGATGGTGCCAAAAGCGACGCAGGGAATATCCAGTCGATTTTCTCGCGCTCGTCAGTTCCTGCCATTCAGGATCCAGCCTACCCTGTCTATACAGACTCATCTGTCGCTGGAGGCCATACAGGAGACTACGACGAAGCAGCAGGAGGATACTCCGGCATTGTATACATGAAAGCAACCAGGGAAAATGGATTCGTGGCAGAAGTTCCGAAAGCGCATGCCGATCTGATTTACCTCTGCTTTCCAAACAATCCGACAGGTGCTGTGGCGACAAAAGAACAGCTCAAGGCTTTTATCGACTATGCGCACAGAGAAAGAGCAATCATCATCTTTGACAGTGCTTACTCAGATTACATAGAAACTGAAGGAATCCCTCATTCCATCTATGAAATAGAAGGTGCTGAGGATTGTGCTATTGAGATCGGCTCTTTTTCCAAGAATGCGGGCTTTACTGGCGTACGTCTCGGCTGGACGATTGTCCCAGAGGCTCTCAAATCTGATAACGCTGATACCGGAACCATCCACAGGTTATGGAACCGCAGACAGTGCACTTTCTTCAATGGTGCATCAAATATCGCACAGGCTGGAGGCCTGGCTGCACTCTCTGAAGAGGGAAGAAGGGAATGTCTTGGTCTTGTATCCTACTACAAGGAGAATGCAAGAATCATACTCAACGGAATGAAGGAGATAGGATTCGAATGCTATGGTGGCACTGATAGTCCATACATCTGGATGCGGTGTCCCGACGGCCTTTCCAGCTGGGATTTCTTCGATTTCCTCCTTGAAAAAGCGCATGTAGCAGTTACTCCAGGTTCAGGTTTCGGGAATGCAGGCGAAGGTTTTGTGCGGATTTCAGCATACGGACACAGGGAAGACACGGAGAAAGCTGTAGCCGCAATCAGGGAGAACGCAGGATGACAGAGAAGAAACTGCCGCTTGACAGCAATGAACTGAAAGCATTCGCTTTGAAGGTCGGGACGCCTTTCCACATCTATGATGGCAGAGCAATCCGCAGGAACGCAGAAGATATGAAAGCTGCATTTAGCTGGGCAGAGGGTTTCATCAATTACTTTGCGGTGAAAGCCCTCCCCAATATTGCAATACTCCGTCTTCTGGCATCCCTTGGTTTTGGAGCGGACTGCTCATCCCTGCCTGAATTATTTCTCGCACGAGAAGCAGGATTTTCTCCAGAACGCACCATGTTCTCATCGAATGACACACCCGATGAGGAGTTTCTGGAAGCCTACAGGATAGGAGCCATCATCAATCTCGATGACGAGACGCATATCAGCGATGTAATACGTGTCTGTGGCAGTCTCCCTGAAACAATTTCATTCCGCTACAATCCAGGACATGAAAGAACAGGGAATGCCATCATAGGCAATCCTGTGGAAGCAAAGTACGGTGTCACCCATGCACAGCTCTTCAGATGCTATGAGACAGCCCGGGATAAGGGTGTGAAGCATTTCTATCTTCATACAATGGTCGCCTCCAACGAACTCAACGAGGATTACATCGTGGAAACAGCCAGAATGCTTTTCACGCTTGTCAATGAAATATGGGAAAAGACAGGTATAAGAATTGAGCAGATCGATTTGGGAGGAGGAATAGGAATACCATACAGAGAGGAAGACACCGCAATATCATTCAATCATCTCTCTGACCGGATCCACGCACTATATGAAGAGATGCTTCCTCCTGTACTGCGACCTCTCAGGCTCTCTTTCGAATGCGGACGCTGTATCACAGGGCCTTATGGATGGCTCATTGCGAAAGTGCTGCATGTAGCAGAGAAGTACAAAACATATGCAGGACTGGATGCTTCGATGGCGGATCTGATGCGGCCTGCAATTTATGGCGCGTACCATCACATAACGGTGCTTGGAAAGGAAAGCAAAAGAGCTGACCATCTCTATGATGTCACAGGGTCACTTTGCGAGAACAACGACAAATTCGCTGTCGACAGAGCACTCCCAGAGCTTGAGAAAGGAGATATCATAGCCATTCATGACACTGGTGCACATGGACACTCGATGGGATTCAATTACAATGCGAAGCTCCGCCATGCAGAGTATCTGATAGAAGATGACGGTATTTACCGCATCAGACGCTCAGAGACATATGAAGACTATGTGCGCACGCTGCTCAGCACCCCAGAACGGGTCTGAGAAGCCGGAAGGAAACAGCAGCGGCAATAAGCTCCGAAATCCAGAATGCATGCCATACCCCTGTCACTCCCATAATCGCTGAAAGAATATACGAGAGCGGTATGATGATGACTACATAGCGAAGAAGGGATATCACAAGGGATGGCAGGCCCTTTCCCAATCCTTCCAGAGCTCCGGAGGCTGCTACAGAAACAGAAGAAACAATAAAGCCGATGCTTATGATTCTCAAAGCCCGGGAACCTTCCATTACTGTCTCGGAAGATTCAGAAAACAACGATATGACTACATCTGGCAAGGCCAGTGATATCACAGTACCAGCAAGCATTATGAGAGCACACATCAGAAGAACAGCAAGGAAGATCTTCCTGACACGCACAGTCTCCCCTGCTCCATAATTATACCCTATAATCGGTCTCATGCCTTGCACAAAACCGCTTGCTGGCAGATACAGGAACGTCTGAAGCTTGTAGTAAATACCAAGTATCATGACGTATAGCGGTGAGAAGGCGGAGAGAATCGCATTCAGCGCAGCAATAAGAACTGAAGGAAGTGCCATATTCAGAGTGGCAGGTATGCCGATGCCATAAAGGCGTCTTAAAAGAGCACTGGAAAGGGAAAGACTTTCAAGTCTGATTCTCACATTCAACGGCCGGATCCGGGCAATTGCAGAATAAATCAGCAAAGCGGAAAGCTGACCAAGTCCCGTCGCAGTGGCAGCACCTTCAATCCCGAGTTCAGGGAATGGTCCGATTCCAAAGATCAGGAGAGGATCAAGAATGATGTTCACAACACACCCTGTCATCAGAGCGGTCATTGAAACCTTCATTCTCCCCTCTGCCTGGAAAATCTTCTCCATGGTTATGCCGAGAACGTCTATTACAGTGAAGCCGAAAACTATGAAGCCATACCGCTCTCCATATGAGATAATTTCACCTTCTGTCGTAAATGCGGAAAGAAATGGCGAAATGACAGAAATTGTGATGGCAGTCAGCAGGATACCATGTATGAGTGCAAGCACAAGACCGAGTGTTGCAGCACAATCTGCTTTCTTCTTTTCACCGGCACCGGAATAGAAAGCTATTACAGCATTGATGCCGACACCAAAACCGACAGCGACAGAATGAATGATGTTCTGGATCGGGAAAACAAGCGAAAGCGCAGTCATTGCCTCTTCGCTGATTCTAGCGACATAGAAGCTGTCAACAATGTTGTAAAGCGAGTTGACAAGCATCGAGATGACCATAGGAACCGACATAGAGAAAACAAGAGGAAAAATCTTCTCAGTACGCATGAAATCTTCAGTTCTGTTCATTCAGTATCCTCTCTGTGGTGAAAGTGAGAGATTCCGGGGAAAGTCGGGATTTGTTTTCCGGTATGTTTTAGAGAAAAAGGCAGCTGCTGTCAACTGAAAAAGCCTCCGCCAGTGGCAGAGGCCGTTAATCATTCTTCTTCTTTGATACCTTTGAGTATCTTATCTTTCTTCCTGCGCTTCGGGTCTATTGCATGCTCGAGCATGGTAACGACCTTAGTAAGCAAGGCAGAGATTACGAAATACATTATAGCAGTGACAATAAGCGGGAAGAATGCTTCATATGTACGGCTTCTGACGAGATCACTGATCTTTGTCAGATCAAGTACTGCGATATAACCGACAACGGAAGTCTCCTTTATGAGCGTGACAACTTCATTGCGGTAAATGGGCAGGAAATGCTGTGCTGCCTGTGGCAGGATTATCCTGAAAAAGCTCTGACTCTCAGAGTATCCGAGTGCTCTTGAAGCTTCTGTCTGACCTTTCCCTATCGCATTGCAGCCCACGCGGAGCATATCAATCATCGCACATGCGAACATAAGAGAGAATCCGACAACAGATACCCATGTACCACTCAGCCGTGAGGAACCGAATACAATGTAGTAGAGAATCATCAGCAGAAGAACAGTAGGCATTCCATGGATAAGCCACAGGAAGAAGTTCGTGATGGAATTGCTTACCTTCCCACCTTTCCTGCAGAGAAGATAGACAAGGAAGCCAAGGACAGTTCCGGCGATGATGGATGCAATTGTAATGAGCACTGTGATACCGGCACCCTGAACAAAGAGCTCCCAGCGCGACTCGCGTATGAATGTCTTATTGAAACTCTCTGCAAGCTTGGCAAAGAAACCGAGATCAGACTCTTCATCACCCAGTATCACCAGGCGGATCGGCGTCGTGTAATAGACATCGGAAAGCGTTCCTGTCTCATTGCGCTCAGCAGAGACGACGATGTTCATTCCAATATCATATTTTCCAGTCTCAACACCTGGCGCAATAGCCTCAAAAGGCACTTCATAAAATTCCGGTGTATAACCATATGCACGTGCGAAACGGCAGATGAAGTCCACATCAAAACCTGAGACCTGACCATTACTTATAAATGAGAATGGCTCATAACCGCCTTCAACAGCTACAGATATCGTGCCATTCTCACCTGTAAAACCAGAGACATCGCATGTATCGTTCACTGGATCGAAATCTGCAATCCAGTAATCGTAGAGCTCATCCAGAAGACCATTATCCCAGCTTTCTGCGATGAAGGCATTGAGTTCACCAAGGAGTCTGTCCTGACGTTCATTGTTGCCGATGATACATGTAGCGTTGATATACCCAGCAGGCTCCTCGATGACGGTAAGCTCCGGATGGTTTTTCTTCTGCACGCCGAAACTCACTTCCTCTATAAGATATGCATCAACCTTTCCTGACTGGAGAGCAAGAATCATATCGTTAGGCATCGTGTAGTACTGGAATGTCGTATCAGGCACGCGCGAACGGATCAGATCCTCGTAAAGCACAGCAGTCTGCACGCCGATATCCTTGCCGTTCAGATCCTCGATTGTCTTATACTGAGGCTCTGCAAAAAGCGAAATCGAGAGAACGAGAAGTGAAATAAGTAAAGCAGCTCTTTTCATCATTCCTCCTCCGCCCATTTGAAGCGCAGAGCGATCAGATGCTCATAGCCCATCGGATCTGAGGTGATATCTTCCTGCTTGGATTCTGTTGTAGGCTCAGAGAGAAGATCCTGGAAAAGCTTGCTTCCAGATGTGTGGATATCGAACTTGTCTCCCTTATAGCAGATCAGCATTGACAGGATATCAAGCTTCTCAGAATATTCGACTTTGACGAGGATATCAGGGTTCTCAGCATCAACTACGATGTTGTTTATACAGATTTCCTCGAATGCGAGCATCAGCTTGCTGAGACGCTCTGCCTCAATCAGGAGCTTCTCACCATATGCATTAAGCTCATCATTCATGGCCTCGACATCAAAATCAGCAGAGGCAATATGATATGTAAGCGATGACAGACGCTGGATAAAGCGCTTTGTGATCTCCTTCTGCGGATGCTCAAAAATCTGCTTGGGCGTACCCTCTTCGTAAATATAGCCATCGTACATGAAGATGATTCTGTTGGAGATCTTTCTGGCAAAATCCATCTCGTGCGTGACAATCATCATCGTCCTGCCGCTCTTTGCAAGCATCTTGATAACCGACTGGACCTCTCCGATCATCGACGGATCAAGAGCTGATGTCGGCTCATCGAAGAGTATGATATCAGGATCCATAGCGAGAGTACGTGCAATCGCGATTCTCTGCTGCTGACCTCCGGAAAGCTCCTCTGGATAAGCAAATACCTTAGATGCAAGACCAACCTGCTGGAGAAGATACATTGCCTTGTCATAAGCTTCCTGCCTGCTTCTTCCCAGAAGCGTGATCTGAGGATTCATGATGTTCTCGATTATCGTGAGATGCCCGAACAGATTGAATGACTGAAACACCATTCCCATCTTCTTTCTGATCTCATTAAGATTGCAGCCTTTTTCTGTAATGTCCTGACCATCGACAATAATGCTGCCTGATGTCGGTTCGGTAAGCATGTTGATACATCTTAGAAGGGTCGACTTACCGGTTCCGGAAGGTCCGATGATGGATATGACATCGCCATCATTAATAGTGATGTCTATGTCTTTCAGCGGGATAGTATCATCATCAAATACTTTTCTGAGGTGTCTAATCTCTATCATTGCTCTCCCTTAAACAATGCGTCCTTTTACAGACTGAATATTCAGCCCCATATTTTACGCCTCAATAGTAGAGAATACGCCCCCGTGTGCATAGTACTGAAAAGGCATATTTCCAAATAATTTCAATATTTTTTTGCCACATCGGCATATTTCCTTGCCTGTACATAAATTACTCAAGACAAGCCCTGAGACTCCGCTCAGAGCATTTCTTTCATTTTCCCTCACTTTTGTAGTCTAGAGGCAAATTCTCCCATCTGCGCTTAAGAAGATATGCAGCATCTTTGGGCTGCCTGGAACGAGTGAAGATGCCTTTTTTGTTGCCATTGACGCGCATCAGGCCCTCTGTAGTCTGGAAATCAGCGAAATTCCATACCTGCTCTCCTTTGACAAAACTGTAACTGTCAAAGACTCTGTGCAGCATCTCAAGCATCTCGCACTGATACTCCTGGGACCACATGACAGATGGTATCTTGTGTTCTGTGGACAGTGTGTCCGCGCCATACTCGGAGAAGATGAAAGGCTTTCCAAGATTGAGAGACTGCCATTCATCCATTTCCTTTCTGAAACGCTCCTCCGCTTCCGTTATCTCGTAGCCACCAAGGATATACCAGCCATAATAGCGGTTAAGCGAGATGAAATCCGAAAGATGGTAGCATTTGCACTTAGTGGGACTTGAACTGACTTCCATCGCAAATGTACGTGGCCTCTTCTGCACATCCAGATCTCTTGCAAGATCAAAGAGCGCAGTGAAATATGGAACACTGTTCTCATCTGTGGACTCTGGTTCATTAAGAAGACTCCACGCGATGACTGAAGGATGATTCTTGTCACGCTGAATCATCTCCTCTACAGCTTTGAGGTGTGCGTTCAGGAGAACTGGAGTCGTCGGCTTCGAGAAGAAGGAATGAGCACCTTTCCCAGTCCCCGCATCAAAAAAGTTGGTAAGGCTCTCGAAAAGACCTACAGCTGGAACCTCATCGATAATCAGGAAACCTTCCCTGTCCGCCATCCTGTACATCTCCTCATCATATGGGTAGTGCGAGGTGCGGAAGGAGTTAGCACCGATCCACTTCATCAGCTCGTAATCACGTTTCATCACACCGAAACTGAAGCCACGGCCTGTGATTTCGTTGTCCTCATGCTTACCAAAACCTTTAAGATATACAGGAGAGCCATTGATGAGAATCTCTGCTCCACGAATTCTCACCTCCCGGATTCCCACTGGTATAGAGTAAGTGTCGACAATCTCACCATTCTCTTTCTGTGTGATGACGGCTTCGTAAAGATATGCATCCCTCACATTCCACAGATGCGGATTTTCCAGATGGATAACACCATCTTTTCCCTCTGCACTGGCAGCAAGAGCGCCATCCTCATCAAAGAGTTCAAGAAGAATGGAACCACTTCCGTCTGTCTTTATCGTATACGCGATGTCCGCAGAGGAAGCTGCTACTGAGAAGCTGAAATCAATGTCACTGATGCCACCATCCGGAACAGCCATCAGATAAACAGAGCGCTGGAGACCGGAGTAATTGAAGAAGTCGAAATACGGCTTGTTCATCTTCCGTCCATTGGAAAGCGTGATGTTCATTCCGCACGGGATATTCGTCTCTGTAAGCTCATTGTTCACTTTGACGACAAGTCTGTTCACCCTGCCGTAATCAGATGAATCTGTAATATCGGCAAGAAATGGCAGGAAACCTCCTTCATGCTGAGCGATTTTCCTTCCATTGAGGAAGACCTCAGCCCTGTGAGTTGCCGCACCGAAGCGGATGAATACTTTCTTCCCTTTCATGGAAGAAGGTATCATTACATCAGTTTCATACCAGACATCACCTGCGAACTCCCTGATACTCTTATCTGTATAAAAATCCTGGAAGCTGGCAGGTACAGGAATCATGTCATGCCCGGGGATACCAGAAGCCCAGTTTCCTTCCATTCCTACGGAATCGAAATCAATGGCAAATTTCCACATTCCATCGAGCTTCATCGAGAAGCGTGTGGCTGTATTAAGCGGATAAAGCAATGAATAATCAAGCATAAGCCCTCCACCATGATTGTAGCACAGCTGGAAATGAATCATGTGCCTCTATCTATATATTAATTGATAATCCGAATGCGGAATATTAATCACTGGAAATGATTTTACCATATTCAGAAGGAGGAATTCCTTCAACTTTACGGAAAACTTTGGAAAAGTAATAGATATTATTGAATCCAAGCGCAAGAGCTATATCAGCGATTCTGTCCTCACGCCCCTCCTGTATCATCTCCTTAGCTTTCTCAACTTTCATCTTGTTGATGTAATCCACAAGACTTATACCCATGATGCGTTTAAAACTCTTTGACATATAACTGGGGGAGACACAGGCATAGTCCGCGACATCACTGAGTGAAATCCGTTCCATTATATGTGTCATCACATACTCGCGCGCCCGGTCTGCAACGCCATTTCCAGCCCCACCCTTGCCTCCGAAGAGCATCAGGAGACTGTTCTCTGCATCATCTATGAAACTCAGTGCCTCCTGACGCTTCGTGATAAAATCCGCAGTCTCAAAAATCTCCTGAGAACATTCGTTTTTCAGCCCGATCGCAGCCAGCCCGCTTGAAATTGCAGAACACAAAGCGGAAACAGCAAACTCAAACTGACCCAGACTATGATCGGTGTCTTTCAATGCGACACGGAGGATTGAGAAACAGGCCCTCATTCCCACACTGTCTTTTTCCTTGATCGCGCTCTCGAGCTTCGGGAATACAGTATCAACATCAAGCTGTGCCGGACTGAGATCAGATTCATCCTTGTCAAGATAATAAGCCATAAGCTTATGCTCGATGCTGTCCCGGGCGTTTCTGAGACTTTCACGGCCTGTCATCACTTCTGTCGCAAGCAGCATGGGCTTGAGACCTGTGACCATCGAGGAGGCTGAAACTATCCGGCTCTCTACACGCTGCACCACAGCCTGCCAGGTATCGGAAGAAAGAGATGGAATGAAGTACATGAATATCCCTTCTTTTCCCCCGACAGGCACAACGGGCCAGAAAGAATGGAAAAATGATGGCAGGACTTTGAGTATCACATCCTTTTCCCAATCATGGAGCTTCTTATAGTCATCGCGGTTCCACTGCGTATCCAGACTCGATTGAGGATAAGAGAAAGCAAAAGCTATGAAGGCATAAGAGGACAAAAGGCCTCTATCGCTGAGAAAAGTGCGTGTATCCTGGGTGATGTCCCGCATTATAAGAAGGTTTGAGATGATACTTGACATGTGGTTCTCATCATATCTGCCCCCCTGACTGATTCCACCTCTCCGCCTTTTGCTCTCCTCCTCCGCTTTCCCCAGCGCGTCCAGAAGTTTCCTCTCGTCAAGCTCTGTCTTCAGAAGATAATCTGAAATCCCATAGCGGATTGCTTCCTTCGCAAGGCTGAACTCTGCGAGGCTTGTAAGGATGATGAAGACAATCTCTGGATACTCTTCGCTGCAGCGTCCCGCGAGAGCCAGACCATCAACAACAGGCATTCTGATATCTGTAATGACAATATCAGGATGCTCGGTCTCTATGATTTTATACGCTTCCTCTCCATTTGTGGCAGTACCGACAATCTCGGCATCAGCGTTTTCCCAGTTAATGAGATGACGTATGCCAGAGAGGATTATAGGTTCATCATCCGCAACAAGAACTCTATACATCTTCACCCCGCTCAGCTTTTATCTTCACAGTCACCCGTGTACCTTTTCCTTTCTCAGAATCAAAGGAAAGACCGTATCCCTCTCCGTAAATAAGCCGTATCCTGTCGTTGATATTTCTCACGCCCACGCCTGTCATATCTGTCTTGGAATGCTTTCTTTCATCGAAGATGTGCTTAACCTCATCCTCTGTCATGCCAACGCCATTGTCAGTTATATAAATATAGAGATCGTCATCAACAGCAGAAGCAGAGATAGTGATTGTACCGTATTCTCCTGATGGCTCAATACCATGGAATATGGCATTCTCGACAAGGGGCTGCAACGTGAATTTCTGTATTCTCATAGCCAAAAGCGGTTCTGGGACGCTATAGATTATTTCGTACATGCCCATATACCTGACCTGCTGTATCTCATCATAGTCTCCGAGAAGTGAGAGCTCTTCCGAAAGAAGAATCTTATCGCTGCTGCCTTTGGCAAGGTTCCTCAGCAATGTCGACAGTCCTCTGCTCATGCGGGCTATACCATCATTCTTCTGGATTTCAGCAAGGTAATGCATTGATTCGAGCGTATTGTAGAGAAAGTGAGGATTCACCTGCAGCTGAAGCATGTCAATCTCCATCCGCTTCTTCTCCTCAAAGAGCGCTTCATTACGCTCCAGCAGCGCAGCTATTGAAAGGCTCATCGCATTCACTGCATGTCCGATTGCAGCAATCTCATCCCTTCCTTTTTCTATTGATTTATCTGTGTACCCGAAATCCTTTGTCTCCATCAGGTACTCAATATGCCTGACCAGACGAGAGGAAGCTTTCGTGAGGTATCGGGAAAGAAGAACAGAGACTATAATGAAAAGCAGCAGTGTCGCTGCAAAGATGACAAGGAATACAGCCGCCCCATATGAGGAAAAAAGCGACAGTGGTTCAAGCTTCTGGTAATACACAGCTTGCATACCTGGCACTTCAAGCGGATAAACAGAAGACGAATACTGGGATGTATCCAGCATCCGAGGGGGAATGTCACGGGGCAGCATCATCTCTTCCGAGATGATATACATACCTTCAAAGACATCCAGAAGCGGAGCGAAGATATCAGCGGAGAACTCTGCATAGACATAAGCGCTGTTTTCGCGGATGCGTCCGTAAGCTATGACAGCGTTCTCATATGGCCTGTTAAGAGTAGTGCCAAGCTCGAGATGCACGACAGATCCGTCGGGGAATGAAAGCTGCTGGAAATATCTGCTCTCCTCGATGAGGACAGCGTCCGACAATGTTCCGCTCCGCCATCTCGCATACTCAAAAAAGATTTCGCTTTCCGGTGAGAATATTACGATTTTATTAAGATAATCCCATACAGGAGATGCTGCCATGAACGCTGAGATTCTGGACTGTGCCATGAAAACATCATAAGCAGCGCCCTCATCATCAAGACTTTCGTACCCGAAAGCTTCAGCAACCGTTCTGTCTTCACATATCCAGGCGGTAGCATCTACTATGGAATAAAGGCTGTCGTTCACATCAGATACAGCACGCTCTATCTGTTCTCTCATTGCCTCTCCAGATGCTCTGAATACTTCCCGGTTCATATGAGAATATAAAATGACAAGAGATGGAAGCCAGACAGCAAGGAAGCAGGCCAGTACTGAAAATAGAATCTTTGCTTTGAGCGTGATCTTCATTTTTACTGAATTTTACACTATTTCGCTCTTGAAATGGAAAAATATTGCAAATGCAAGTGCCGTGGAATTAAAAATATTGCCAATTTTTGCCAATTTAACGCATTTCAAACCCGCAATAGTCATGTTCCAATCTATATGTAGCCTGAAATAGGGCTGGAAAAAGGAGACAAAGATGAGAAAAGCAATTGCTATTCTTCTTGTTGCTCTTGTCGCGCTTACAGGCCTCGTAGCAGGAGGCAGCAGCGAGAGCTCGTCAAAAGACGGAACAACTACACTCACATTCGCAGTATGGGATTACGCACAGAACGCATATCTTGAGAAGGCTATCGAAGCTTTCGAGGCTTCACATCCTGATATCAAGATCGAGATCCAGGATACACCAGCTGCTGATTACGTCACAAAGCTCAACACACAGCTCAATGGTGGTTCCGACGTCGACCTCTTCCTCGTGAAGGAAGCTGACAAGACCAAGACATTCTATGACAGAGGACAGCTTACAAACCTCACACCATATATCGAAGCAGCAGGCATCGACATGGCAGCATACAATGGCACAGATGCTAACTTCATCTTCGATGGAAATACATATGGAATGCCTGTGAGAACTGACCAGTATGTGCTCTTCTACAACAAGGACATCTTCGATGCAGCAGGAGTTCCTTATCCATCAAATGACATGACATGGGCAGAGTTCGAGAATCTCGCAGCTCAGGTTACAATGGGTGACGGTGCTACAAAGAAGTATGGTGCATATTTCCACAGCTGGAACGCATGTGTACAGAACTGGGGTGTGCAGGACGGAAAGCATACTATCATGGATGGTGAGTACTCATTCTTCAAGCCATACTATGAGATGGTTCTCAGGATGCAGGAAGCAGGAACAGCGATGTCATTCGCACAGATCCAGGCATCCGGACTCTCCTACACAGATATCTTCGCTCAGGGACAGGTTGCAATGCTCCCGATGGGAAGCTGGCTGATCAACACAATGGTCTCCCGCAATGCCTCTGGTGAAAGCAACGTGAACTGGGGAGTCGCAGTAGTACCACACGCAGATGATGTTCCTGCAGGATACACAGTCGGTGCAACAACACCTATCTGTATCAACAATGCAAGCAAGAACAAGGATGCTGCATGGGAATTCGTAGAGTTCTTCTGCGGACCTGAAGGAGCTCAGATCATGGCAGAGAACGGACAGATTCCTTCTCTCTCAGGCGAGGGATACCTTGAGACATTCGCAGCTGTTGACGGCATGCCAGAAGGTGTCATGGAAGGCCTCTATGCTACACACATCTCACCGGACCGCCCAGCTATGGATCACGTAACTGAGATTGACCAGATGCTCCTTGCAGAGCACCAGCTGATTCTCCTCGGCGAGCAGAGTGTTGATGAAGGCATTGCTAACATGAACGCTAACTACGCAAGAATCATGGGCAACTGAGACTGATCAGTACAGTCAGGGCTGCTTGCACGGCAGCCCTGTTTTTTCCTGAATGAAAAATAAAAAGGAGGAACATTATGGCAAAAGAGAAATCTGTTGCTGAAAAGAAAGCAACATCTCTGAAGAGGAAGAATGCCATGATCGGATACACGTTCATATTGCCAAACTTCCTGGGCTTCGCCATATTCATTCTCATACCTGTTGTATTCACCCTCATCCTCGCTGTAATGAACTGGGACGGCTTCAACACCCCGACATTCGCAGGAATGGGCAATTTCAAAGAAATCTTCACAGATTACAGATTCTCTTCAGCATTCTGGAAGACGCTTCTCTATGTCGTCTTCTCAGTCGTGCTCACGCTCCTTGCCTCGCTGGGACTGGCATGCGCACTGAATAAGAAGATAAAGGGACGCGATGCATTCCGTTCAGCAATATTCTTCCCGTATGTTGCATCTATGATTGCTATCGGAGCGGTATGGAAGCAGCTTTTCGAGCAGAACTACGGTCCTATAAATCACTTCCTGCGCATGATCGGCATCAGCAACCCTCCAGGATGGTTCGCTTCAACTGACTGGGCAATCTGGGGTGTCATCATCGTATCCGTCTGGAAATTCATGGGATACTACATGCTCATCTATCTCGCAGGTCTGCAGGATATTCCGGCGCAGCTCTACGAAGCTTCGACTCTTGATGGAGCAACAGCATGGCAGAGATTTGTGAAAATCACTCTTCCAATGCTCACACCAAGCACATTCTTCGTTGTCATCATGCTCACAATCAACAGCTTCAAGAGCTTTGACCTGATTTACGCTCTCACACAAGGCGGCCCGGGAATCAGCACAACGCTTCTTGCGAACTACATCTACAACCAGACATTCGTCTATTGGGATTACGGAAAGAGCGCGGCTGCGTCTGTTGTGCTTTTCGTCATTGTTCTCGCTGTCACTATTGTGCAGTTCCGCGGTGAGAAGAAGTTCACCGATTATCTATGATGGAGGGCTGGCTATATGATGATTGAAAAAAGAAATCCGGTAAAAACCGTTCTCATATATGTAATGCTCATTGTGCTCACAGTCATTACTCTCCTGCCGCTTGTATGGATGCTCTCAGCTTCATTCAAGCTTTCGACAGAAGTCTTTACATTCCCTATCAAATGGATTCCCGAGAAATTCCACTGGGAGAACTATGTGACAATCTGGGAGAAGATTAATCTTGCAACATACACATTCAACTCTTTCAAGCTCTCGATTATCATCACACTCATCCAGCTTATAACATCATCGTTTGCAGCTTATGGATTCTCGAAGTGCCGCTTCCCCGGACGCAATGGCCTCTTCCTTGCATATATTGCAACAATCGCAATTCCATGGCAGGTCTACATGCTTCCTCAGTACATCATGATGCAGAAAATGCATCTGATTGATACGCATCTTGCCATCATTCTCCTGCAGAGTTTCACAGCATTCGGCGTCTTCCTTCTCAGGCAGTTCTATATTTCAATACCTAATGAACTTCTCGAAGCTGCCAGAATCGACGGACTTTCAGAGTATGGCACGTTCGCGCGTATCGTTCTGCCTCTTACAAAGCCAGCTATGGCGACACTCACCATCATGAGCTTTGTCACTGTATGGAACGACTACATGGGACCAATGATTTACTTCAACAGCGACCGCAACAAGACAATCCAGCTTGGTGTTCAGATGTTCGTAGGACAGTACTCAGCTGAATACGGCCTCATAATGGCAACAAGTGTTCTTGCGATTATCCCTGTTCTCGTTGTCTTCCTTGCCTTCCAGCGCTTCTTCGTCGAAGGCATCGCATCAAGCGGTCTTAAAGGCTGATATGTATTTCTACCTGGAAGACGCAGCAAAAAATATAGGGCATTGCCAGACAAACACTGTCTGGCGTGCTCATGTCCTAGACATTGCTGAGAAGAGCATTCACAACTCATTCCTGTTCACTGACAAATATGAAATGGAACGCGTAGCCGATCCGGTGACAATGGACCCCATCGATTGGAATTTTGTGCCCGGAGATGACGAGGAGTGGTGTTTTGCACTCTCACGTCATACATTTCTTCTGAACAATGCCAAAGCCGCTGTAATCACCAGGGACAAACGGTATAGCGAAAACTGGGTTCGGCTTTTTGAGGACTTCTACCACAACACAACGCTCTGTAATGAAACAGAGAAACGTTCATGGCGTTCTCTGGAATGCGGCATAAGAATTGAGAACTATATTCGTTCTCTGGAGCTGCTTGAATCTGTCAGCATGGCACCGAGCAAAGATGTTTATGATGATATCAAGGCGTTTTTCCGCACTCACATAGATTATCTTCTATCGGCACACACAGCGTTTCACCGTCTTTCAAACTGGGGTGTGTTACAGGACCACGGACTGTTCCTCGCCTCGCTCTACATTGGTGATGAAGACAGCATGAAGATTGCCGCAGATCGCCTCGATGAGGAAATTGCACTGCAGACTCTGCCCGATGGCATGCACTGGGAACAGAGCAGCATGTATCATGGCGAAGTTCTGCATGCAGTGCTTGATACGATTCTTGTAGCTCAGCGCCAGGGCATCAAACTGCCAGAGCGGCTTATAGCAAACACACATTGTCTTGCACTTGGTCTGGCCCGCTCGCTCAGATGCGATGGAAAGTGCTACCTCTACGGCGACAGTGATGAAATTGACATGAGAGATCTTGTTGCTGAGGCAGCTGTGCTCTTCTCGGACCCTGTTCTTTCAGGCTATGCAGAGGGAGGTCTCGACGAGGAGTTCTACCTCTCATTCGAGCTTGATACAAAGCTGCCAGAACCAGAGAAAGAGCAGACATCGTTCTTCTTCAGGGAAAGCGGAAATGCATTTCTGCGTCTTGGTACTGACACAGCGCTGCATTTCCGTTCAGGATTTATGGGAAGCGGGCATGGACATCTGGATAACCTGCACTTTGACCTTTATCACAAAGGGGTGGCAATTCTCACAGATACAGGACGGTACACATATGTGGACAAGAGTGAGCGCTATGCTCTGAAAGGCGCTTATGGTCACAATACAATTGTCCTGAACAGCGAAGAACCGGCATTGATGAAGGGTAGCTGGGATATGGAGAGAATACCCGAATCTGCATTCAGCGATGCAGTTATTGATGGGGAATTCAGATTTCTCCGCTCATCGCACACAGGATACGCAGACAAAGGTCTTCTCATCACACGTTCTATCATTACTATAGGAGAGCGTTATATCATACTTGCCGATGATATCAGAGGAGGTAGTTGCGATGCTGACATTCTCTTCCATTTCGATGAGAACTCTGTACTGTCCAAAGATAGCAATCTCCTGAAAGTGGCAAATAAAGAGTGCAGAATCTCTATTGCATTACAAGGAAACAGGGATTATGAACTTGCATCGTATCCGCTTGCAAAACGATACAATGAGCTTTCACAAGCACCTCTCCTGATAAGGAAGGAGCATGTCGAAAACAGGAAGCTTATCATCACGCTGATATCAATTGGAGATGAAGCATTCAGCTTCACTTCCGTTCCGGTGAGGAAAAGCCTTACAGGAACAATAATACCAGAGGAGATAGCACTCGGCATTGTAATCGAAGACAAAGATGCACGATACTCTATCGGCATCGTGTCGAATGAATACATGAACGGTGGTTTTCTGCTTACCGCAGGAGACGCAGAAGCTTATGGCAAAGTCTTGATCAAGAAGAACAATGAAAATACAGCTGTGCTGAAGTATTAGGAGGAAAAAGTGAGGGAACTCAACGAGCAGGAAAGGCTTGACGCACTGAATAATGCAATAGGGATTATTAGGAGGAATCTTCCTGATTACACATATAAATGCCAGGACACAAATACAAATAACGGCATCTACAAGCCCATTGACAACATCGAATGGACAACAGGCTTCTGGCCTGGAGAGTTATGGCTTGCATACCTCCACAGTGAAGACGAGATATTCGCACATGCTGCCATGATAGCTGTCGAAAGCTTCAGGGAACGTATCAGAAAGCACATCGCGACAGATCATCACGACATGGGCTTCCTCTACACTCCATCATGTGTTTCTGCATGGATGATCAAAGGCGATGCTCACGCACGCGAAGCGGCTCTGCTCGCTGCAGATAATCTCGTCGCCCGCTTTCAGGAAAAGGGCGCGTTCATACAGGCATGGGGAAAGATGGGAGCTGATGACAATTACAGGTACATCATCGACTGCCTCCTGAATCTGCCTCTGCTTTACTGGGCAGAAAAAGAAACAGGCAACAAACATTACAGGGAAATTGCGCTGCGTCACACAGCAACATGTGTCGCCAATTCCTTCCGGAGTGATTTCTCCTGCTACCACACATTCTTCATGGATAAGGACACAGGAGCACCACGCCGCGGAGAGACATGCCAGGGCTATAAAGCAGATTCTTCATGGGCTCGCGGACAGGCGTGGGCTGTGTATGGAATGGCCCTTTCATACAGACATACAGGGGAAAGAAAGTATCTCGATCTCTTTGAGAAAGTCTCTGCGTATTTCATGGAGAAGCTGCCAGAGGACATGATTCCATACTGGGATCTGATCTTCACGTCCGGCGAAGAGCCTCGCGACTCCTCTTCCGCCTCGATTGTCGCATGCGGATTTCTGGATGCAGCCGACTCTTATGAGAAGATGCAGGAGTATGAGAAAGCAAGGAAATACCGCAGCGAAGCGAAGAAGCTTATGAAGGCAATCTACGATACATGCATGGTGAGATCTGATGAGACTGGCATAAACGGACTTGTCAAGCATGGTACCTATTCAAAGAAAAGTCCCTACAACACATGTACTGAAGCTGGCGTGGATGAGTGTGTAAGCTGGGGGGACTATTACTGGATGGAAGCGCTGATGCGCCTCGGCGGCTGCTGGAAGAGCTGGTGGTGAGATGGGTCTTATAGACAAAGCACTGGGCCGGGATGTGAGTATCGGGAGAATCTCATTCTCCCCTGCTTCGCTGAGGACACTGCCTGAGAACATCAAAGCTGACATCATAAAGCGGGCAGAGAGCGTGGATTCATTTCCGTATCTTCCACTCTCTCTTTACCGCGATTACTCAAAGACAGGTAACAGGGCACGCTTTGAGAAACCATATTTTGAGAAAAGACGGAACCTTACAGAACTAGTTCTTGCGGAAGCGATTGAAGACAAGGGACGCTTTGCTGATATAATCGAAGAGGGTATCTGGTCTCTGCTGTCAGAACCGGCATGGACGATACCTCCACACAATACATATGTACGTGATCAGGAAACTCTTGACACCCCGCTTCTGGAGCGTCCCATTCTGGATCTCTTCCAGTGCGAGACAGGAGAGATTCTGGCTATGACAATCAGCATGCTCTCGCAAAAGCTCAATCCTGTCCTCAAAATGGACGTTGAGCATGTTCTCCGGGAAAACATAGTAAAGCCTTATATCGAAGACCACTTCTGGTGGATGGGCGCCGACGGTGATATGAACAACTGGTCACCATGGTGCACACAGAATGTCCTCATAACAGCATTTTCCCTGCCTCTGACAGAAAAAGAAAACAGAAAAGTCCTGTTCACAGCAATCGACACCCTCGAAAGCTACATCAATTCATACCCGGACGATGGTGGATGCGATGAAGGCGCCTCATACTACCACGCCGCGGCTCTTGCGCTGTGGGGATGTTTGTATATCATCTCAAAAGCCACTGCAAACTCTCTTTCTTCTGTCTTTGCGGATAAGAAGATAAAAGCGATGGCAGAATACATTGAGAAAGTACATATTGCTGATGACATATATCTCAATTTTGCAGACTGTTCGCCTAAAGCAGGACACCTCACTGGAAGAGAATATCTTTTCGGCAAGGCTGTAGCGAGCAATGCGCTCATGCATCATGCCGCGCAAGATACAATCAAAGACTGGAGGGAAGACGATAACAACTACAATCTCTTCTATGCTTATATCACTCTCAGCAACTACGGTGAGATTGCCAGAGAAGCTGAAAAGACAGGAGATTTTACAAAGCCAGCTTTCACGGCTTTCAGTTCGACAGGTCTTGCGATATACAGAGGAAGAGGAATTGTATTTGCCATAAAAGGCGGAAACAATGGAGAGAGTCACAACCACAATGATCTGGGAAGCATTACTCTCTACATAGATAACACCCCCTGTCTGATAGACATAGGTGTGGAAACCTATACAAAGACGACATTCTCACCTGAGCGATACACACTCAGTCCGATGAGAAGCACATACCACAACACACTGAACTTCCCACCGCTGGAAGAAGCTGCCGGAAGCGGATACAAGGCCGAGATTCTGAGTCTGGATGATACCTCGATTTCTCTCGATCTTGTAAAAGCATTTCCAGAAAGCAAAGAACTCAGAAAGTATAGACGCACAGCTACATTTGACAGGGATAAGGGTGTTATCTCAATCAATGAGGATTTTGATTCAGACAACCCCGCTGTCCTAAGCCTGCTGACACTATTGAAGCCAGAGGAGAATGGCAACACACTCTCCTGGCCTCTTTTCACGATCTCATTTACTGAGCCTGTAACTCACAAGACTGAGACAATGGAAATAACAGATGCCAGGCTGAGAAAAGCATGGCCGGAGAGAATATACAGGACGCTTGTCACGCTGCCCGGTCCGCAGACATGGAATATCATTGCAAAAGGAGAAGACAATGAGAATTGAGATACTAAGAAACAACAACGTCATCGCTTCATCAGAAGGGCGCACTGAGACATATCTCGTATTTCAGGATGAGTATATAGAAGGAGATGCCATCCGTCTCACAGAACTTGAGAAAGGCTTTATAACACTCCAGCTTGATGCGGTTCTTGGGCGCACCACACTGTTCACAAATGGGCAGGACTATATCTACCCCATTCCATTTGCACAGAAACATGACTGCTATCATGAAACAGTTTACAGAGGTACAAAACACTTCCTATGGGTTCGGAAAGCCCATGAATGGGAAACTGTGTACAGGAATCTCGCACTTAATCCGTACGACGGACACGAGAACACATCGCTCTTCCCACATGCCAAGGCCAATATAGAGACAAGAGGCGAATCTGTTTTTGCAGCCCGCAATGCAATTGACGGCATCGTAGCCTCGAATGGGCATGGCACGTGGCCATGGTCAAGCTGGGGAATCAACAGAGATCCAAATGCAGAGCTGACAATCGATTTCGGGCACTCGGTCTCAATTGACCGTCTGATTTTCTACACTCGTGCAGATTTCCCACACGATGCATGGTGGACAGAAGGAACTATCACATTCTCAAGGAACAGGGAAATGCAAGTGAAACTGGAGAAGAAAGACGGACCGCAGGAGATAACATTCCCCAGAAAAACAACAAGATTCATCAAGCTTTCCAATCTCATAAAAGCAGATGATCCATCTCCATTCCCGGCACTTATCCAGCTGGAAGTCTATGGCAAGGATGCTTAAGTGTAATTAACAACAAGCAGATGCTGTCATTGACGAAACCGAGGTTACATCAAAAGCCTCGGTTTTTGTTTTGCAATAATGCTGTATCACAATCGAGACAATACATACAAACTTATTCAGCAACTCATGCAAGATTCAACAAGTCAGGAATCTCCAAGCACTACTAAAATTCAAGAAAAAGGAGATAGCTGATGTCAGAAATTAAATTACCAGAGATTAAAAAATGCTTAAGTGAGAAAATTGTTGTAAAACCGATACTTTGGTCTATGTACCATATTAATGCATATCAAGGACCGTGCCGCTATGGGCAAGGATATTCCCTGACAACTGAATATGATATAGAAAGTACAAAAGAGGAATTTGAACGATTCAAACAGAGAATGAAATCCTCAGCCAATCCTGAAAAGACAATATTCCTTGAGCCTATCATTCTTCATTGGAATGAAGATTTCATCATGCGCAATAGCGTCTGGGAGGAAGCATTAAAAGATGACAATAAAGTCGACTTGTATCTTATTTGCGGAGTAAGAGTATCTGGATATTTCACTGTTGAATTAGCAAAACGAACGTGCAAGGCAATATCTTTTCTTCCTGCGGTTAAAAGTCATGTCAGATGTGATCAAGTTGATATGAGCGCACATCTGTATGCAATTGGCAGACCGGAAGTATATCCGTGTTACGACACTGATGATCTGACAGAAACACTTGATATTCTCTGGGTAAAGAAAGTCATGAAAAGCATGAAAGTCTTCTTCCCGATAAAAAGCGCTTTTCTTTCATTCGGTTGTCAAAGTTCGTACATCAACCTTGATGATATTACAAAACGCTTCGGTACAACATTTGCCCACGTTAATGCGCAAGAAGTCTTCGATGAAATCGACGCGCTATCAGATGATGAATTAAAAACATGTTCGGAAATGGCAAATAATCTTGTAAAACAAGCCAAAGATGTCCACATGAGTCCAGAATTCATGAAAAATGACTACATGTTCTATCTTGCAACAAAAAAGATGATGTCGAAACGCGATTGCAATGCATTTACAATACCTTGTTTTGAAGTATGTGCAACACGAGAATTGAACAAACGGAAGTTCACTTTCTGTCTCGCAAAATCTCTTTTCAGAGAAGAAGGAATTCCTTCTGCATGTGCAGGAGATGTCGGATCGGTGATAACGAATGCCCTTCTCATGGCGATTACCAATTGTGCTCCGCATATGGGGAATACCATGGTATGGGAAAGAAACCGAAATCTGTGTCGAATTCATCACGATTCACCAACAAGATTCATGAAAGGCTATGACAAGCCAATGATGCCATTTGAATTAGTTAACTTTGCCCTTGATGGCTGGGGAACAACTATCAGATATGATTTCTCTCAGGATATAGGAAGCCCCGTCACACTTGTAAACCTCAGTCCTGACATGAAAAAAATAATGATTGTGAACGGAGAAATTGAAGGGTGTGAAAATTTCCTTACACCAGAATGTACATTGGCAATGCGTTTTTATGTAAAAGATGCCAATCATTTCCTCGATTGCCAAAAATATGTTGGACATCATTTTGGTATGGTTTATGGGAACTGGACTGAAAAGATTAAGACGATAGCAAAATCATTCAACCTTGAAATACTCGAAGCCTGACTGACAGGAAGGATGTATTGTGATTTATCTGGATAACTGCTCATCAACACAAGTATCCGAAGAAGTTGCTAGCATGGTAAAAGAGACCATGCTGGCCAACTTTGCCAACCCATCAGCCTCATATTTCATCGGGGCAGAAGCATACAAAGCAATTGGTATGGCAAGATCGCAGGTAGCCAAAATAATAGCTTGTGAACCTTCTAAAATAGTATTTACCTCTGGAGGAACCGAAAGCAATAATCTAGCAATATTAGGATGCGCCAAAAAGCATCCAGAAAAACGACATATTATTACAACGGCTATTGAGCATGATTCAGTTCTTAATGCTTGTCGCTTTTTGGAATCCATAGGATACGAAGTCAACTATATCATGCCAAATGATGAAGGAAACATCGAAGCAGAAGAAATTGTAAATGCAATACGAGATGATACATTGCTTGTTTCATGCATGAGTGTGAACAATGAAACCGGAGCAATACTCCCTATTTCTAAAATATGCGAAAAAGTAAAGGAGCGAAACTCTGAAATAATTATCCATTCTGATTGTGTTCAGGGATACGGAAAAATACCATTTAAGATATATGAAAACAAATTAGATCTTCTTAGTGCTAGCGCTCATAAAATACATGGGCCAAAAGGAATTGGCCTGCTCTATCAACGGACAAACAATCTGATTGCCCCCCTTTCCTATGGAGGTAAACAAGAGAACGGAATACATCCTGGTACGGAGAATGTACAATCAATATGCGGTTTTGGAATGGCTGCTGATCAGGCAGCATATAAACTTATTGACAAAATGGAGGCTGCTATAAAATTAAAAACTTATTTGATAGAACTATTATCAAATGAGTTAAAAGACATTTGTATCAACAGTCCTCCGAACAGTTCTCCATACATACTAAACTTTTCATTCCCCAGATCAAACTCCGTAGACATTATAAGATACCTGAGTCTAAATGAGATATATGTCTCATCAGCTTCATCCTGTACAAAGGGAAAGGAAAGTCATGTACTCAAAGCAATGGGACTAGCCAAGAATATAATCAACAGTTCAATACGGATAGGACTAAGCAAATACACAACCAGCAAGGATATCGAAACTTTAGTAGATACACTCAGGCTATACCAGAATCAGCTATAAGCAACCTGTTTATAATCAAGCCCTCTGTAATACAACCTGTATTGGCGGGGGGACATTCCAATCTTTTTCAAAAATGTTGAATTGTAATTTGAAAGATTATTGTATCCAGCCTCAAATGAAATATCCGTAATAAGCTTGTCCGTTACAATTAACTCGCTCTGCGTCCTGCCAATTCTGCAGCATTGAAGGAATTTCATTGGTGGCTGTTCGTATGTATCACTAAATCTATGAGAAATCAGAGATTCGCTTACGTGAAATATGTCACTCAAGAATTCAAGAGTCATCTCTGTATTATCAAAATGGCAGCTTATGTATCTGAATATATCATTAGATAAAACATCATATTTTATATTTGATTCTGCCCAAACATGGGACTTGCTATTTTCATGCACAAAATCCAATACACATGAGATGAAATCATCTACACCTTTCTTGGCTTTAACTGAATTAATACTCAGATTTTCATATATACTCTCAAAACTCCTTGCTAAGAATTCAAAACGTGAACCGGAAACACATATGATACCTTTAGAACTATCAGCACGTATTAAATCTGAAAAGTTTTCAACTCCTAAACAGAAATAATCCATATTTCTGTTTTTTTCTATTTTCTCGTAATGAGTCATGCCCTGAGGACAAATTATCACATCTCCTTTTTTTACTTGTCGAGAAATACCATCCAATACATATTCGCTCTTTCCATTTACTATAAGTATTATTTCATCGACTTTTTCATGTAAGTGAATGAGTCTCTGCACTTTTGAACTATTATGATGATAAAGTTTGCTTATAAAACGAATATTCACTCTTTCCTTCATCCTCAATCCCCATTATCACATATTATTTCCTCAGGATGTTGCATAATATTACGAAGATCCTACTAAGCGATATTCTTCTTCTCCATAAGGCATATTTTCTGCAAAAAATATGTCAACTTGTATCTCTATGTCCTCAATCTGCTGACAAAGCATTATGGATCTGTAAAGCTGATATACGCCTTCATATCCCTGCGTAAATGGTCGCTGGGAAAGAATACAACCTATCTGTCCTTTGGATAATGCATTCTTATTATCTAGTGTAAAATCATACGTCACAATCGAAGCATAATCACTTTTGTCAGCAGTATTTAAAATCTCGCCAAAGTAATGTCCGGCAGAGCAAGGGCTGAAAATACCATCTATACGGCCAAATTCTTTAGAAATACGATTAATCAAAGCTGGTATTTCGGAAGGATTTTTAAGATTCTCTTCAATTATATTCTCGCTTTTCCCTGCCTCAGAATAGTAATCTCGAAAACCTCTTATACGTTCCTTGCTGATATATGAATCATTGAAGCTGAATGTAAGAATATTATCTGCACCTGGAGCCATCATTGAAAGTATACGCCCTGCAATACGGCCGCCTTTATAAGAATCCTCACCAATCTTACAAAGCGGCATAGCATCAGGGACAACAGAATCTAATAGAATAAAATTACATTCTGAATGTCGTAACATGAATTCCTTAGCTTCTTTAAGACATTTTGGTATGATAATAAAAGATTTAATTCCGTCTGCAAGCAGCATGTTGCATACTTTCGTAAATGATCCAATTTCATTCCGGTCATATTCTTCCATTCTAACCTTGTAAGAAAAATCCGCCAAATCCTTCTGCGCTTTCAACACTCCTCGAAAAACAAGATTCCAATACCCATTCTCAGAAGATAGGAGAGGAGAGACAAAACCAACTACCATATTTGAATTAAGTTTTAAATTCCTAGCACATAAATTCGGTTTATAATCATTGTCATTGATTATTTTCTTAATTCTAGACTTCTTATCTGCTCTGACATAACCTCGGTTATGTATCACTCGATCCACCGTTCCTGTTGAAACATCAGCAAGTCTTGCAATTTCCTTTATTGTCATAACACCTCGGTTATTTTCTGATATGATAAAGAGAGACGTCTCCCACGCCATGATTCGCAGAAAGAATAAATGCTCCATCATTAGTTGAATAGACTGATATCTGAGTCGGACCTACATCCTCATCAATAATAGATTTAAGCTTTCCTTCTATCGAATAAAGTTCAAGTCGTCTATCTCCTCCTCTACTTCCAACTATTACACAATCCTCTCCTAAAATATTGCCACACCATATGACATGTCCAAACGAAATATTAGACGTCCAAATTAATTTTGCTTTACTATCATCTATTTCATAAACTGCAACGGAATTACCATGAAAAGGTTCAATTGTTGCCATTACTATTTTTTCATCAGACGAACAAACACACAAATCACTTGTTGGAGCATCTGATATAACTATTGGTATAATTTCTTTCCCCGCAGAATAAAGAGAGAAGTCAAAATATAAAACTCCTTCATCAGAAGCAACGTATAAATGGCTGTCATTGAATATATAAAGCCCGTGATTTTTTACAAGCCCGCCATATATCTTCTTGAATTTCCATTCACCATTTTTAATAGATTCATCAATTGAAGCCAGATACACAGATCCTGGCATACTCCAATCATCTTGGAAATTCTTATCTTCACACAGTGTACAAGCAATCAGAAAATTCTCTTTTAATCCTTTGACAACACCGATACGATGACAGAAAGGCAATTGGGCTATTGGTGTCCGATTCCAAACTTCAGAGTAATTCTTACCCACAGAATCAAGGATGCTGATTTCGGCCTCTTTTGATTGGAAAACTGGATAGAACTTATCAATACATAATGCTTTATCTGAAAATGGCAGCTGAATAATATTCATAACTCCACTCTCTCCTCTCCAGAATGGAGTCACCTGAAATTTATCTGAGTCAATCAGGTATGCTCCTTCTCCCCTATCTTCACTTGCAACAGCATAATATCTTCTATTTCCCAAATTAAGGCACTCTGCAACGTATACTCCTTTCAAATTCATTAATTTCTTTTTCTCAATATGCATAGCACTCAACCTGCCTTTTTTGTTTTTTCTGATTTTTCTATATTGATGCTGCCAGTACTTTTGTTCTTTACATACATATCAAGAACCACAGAGGCAACTATTACTAAACCATTCACAAGAGACTGCGCAAGACTCGAAATACCAAGCAAATTCATTCCATTGACAATTAGTATCAAAATCAATGCTCCGACAACTGTACCAGGGATACCACCTTCTCCTCCTGACATTGATGTACCACCCATAACAACAGCAGCAACAGCCAGCATTTGATACTGATCTCCAATACCTGACTGCGCTGCATTCATTCTTGAGGCAAGCATAATTCCAGCAATAGAAGCACAGACTCCACTTGAAATAAATGTCATAACCAGAATTCTCTTCGTTTTTATGCCTGAATACATTGATGTCTGCGGATTAGCGCCTACGCAATAAACTTGCTTCCCGAAATTTGTGCGAGAAAGCAACACGTAAAATAGAAAGACCAAAACCAAAGTATAAATTACCATCACAGGAACAACGCCCAAAACAAAGCCTGTTCCTAGAAATAGAAATGAATCAGGAAAGCCATAAAGAATGTTTCCATTCATAAGAATCAATGAAAACCCATTAGCTATATAACTCATACCATAAGTTGCAACGAAGGCGGGCAGTCCGATATAACCTGTCAAAACTCCATTGGTGAATCCAAAAACTACTCCAATAAGTAAAGTTATTGCTATCGACAATGGCGTAGCAATTCCCATATTAAGCAATGTAGCGCAGAAACATGCCGACAAAGACATAACTCCTGCAACCGAAAGATCTATTCCTCTTGAAATCACAACAAGAGTCATACCCAAACCAAGGACCACAAGGACAGCCGCCTGGCGTAATACATTCATTATGTTTGAAATCTTAAGGAAACTTTCATTCGTGAGCGCAAGAATAAAACACAATGCAAAGAGTATCACTATCTTGAAATATTTCTTATCAAAAATCTTCATGCTTAACTCTCCTTTTCTGCCTTCTTGCATATCGCATCAATGGAAATAGCCAAGACTACAATAAAACCAACTAGCGTGGACTGATATTTTGGCGCAACGCCGCACATGTTCAGCCCATTTCTTATTAGACAGATGAAAACAACACCAAGAATTGTTTTCTCCAATCCCCCTCTTCCTGCTATAAATGAATTCCCTCCGATTATGCTTGCGGCTATTGAATCAAATTCCCAGCCGACCCCACTGCTGGCATGCCCGCTGGCAGCTCTTGCTGCAAACATTATCCCTGCACAACCTGCAAGCAATCCAGTTACAGTGAAAATAAATGCTTCAACTTTTTTCACGTTAATTCCCGAAAGGAATAAAGCTTCCCTGTTTCCGCCTAACCCATGAACGTTTCTGCCAAGTGAAGTATATTTCAGCAAAAAGGCCATCAGAATATAAATTGCTGCCGCAATCAGAATTATTACGGGGAACCCTCCCAGAATCCGTCCATCAGCAATATACCGGAATGAGCGTCGGAGGGCCGGAACTGACAGGCCACCGGAAATCAAAAGGCCGCATCCAAAAAATATATTGCCAACGCCATATGTTGCAATAAAATATGGAAGCCTGAATTTTGAAACCAGCAAGCCATTTAACATGCCTATTCCCAGTGCGACTATAAGAGCTAACAATATGCACAAAACCAAAGGGAATCCCGCATTAATCATATATGCACACATAAGCCCTGTAAAACTCATAACATAACCAAGCGAAAGATCAGTACCACCTAGAAGGATGATCATAGTTTGCCCAATAGACAATACAAGTAACGGGGAGGCCTGAATTAGGATATTGAGCATATTGCTAACAGACAAAAAATTGTCAGCAAAAATACTGAATGTAAGGACAGCTGCAAACAAAAGGAACGCAACTGGGGGAATAGATTTCAACTTCATATTAATCATTGTTCTTCTCCTTTTGTAAGCATGTATTTCGCTATCTGTTCTTCATTTACATCATCATTTTCTAGGTGCTTAACGATTCTGTTCTCATACATCACATACACCCTGTCACATAGGCCTATGATTTCAGGCAAATCAGAAGAAATCAGCAGGATTCCACCGCCCTGCCTAACATAATCATCCATAAGCTGATGAATTTCCCCTTTTGCACCAACATCTACACCTACCGTTGGTTCATCAAGAATCATCAACTTGCTTTTTGTAAGCAACGCTTTTGCCATAACAACCTTCTGCTGGTTGCCTCCGCTAAGATTTGAAACCAGCTGATATGGCGAAGGAGTTTTAATAGAAAGCTGCTTAATCATTTTTTCGGAAGCTTCTTTTTCTTTTGACTTTACATAAAATACTTTTGACCATTTCCTAAAAATGCAAAGTACTGTATTAAATGACACAGTAAATGGAAGAATCAGACCAGAATATTTTCTATTCTCTGGAAGCATTACAACACCATTGCCAAGCATCTGGGAAGGAGATTTTGCCTCACATTTTTTACCATTAATTTTAAAAGTTCCAGAAATGATTTTATTAATACCAATCAATGCTTCTGCAACTTCAGTTCTACCAGAACCAACCAAGCCCGCGAGTCCGACAATTTCGTGTTCATGAACCTGTAAGTTGACATCGGATTGTCCTTTCTTTAAACATACAGAATCCAATGACACAATTTCCTTACCAGGGGTTAGACTGTCTCTGGAATTGTAATCCCCGATATCTCTTCCAACCATCATCCTGACAAGTTCTTCTTCACTGCATGAAGAAACATCACAAGTACCAATTTTCTTGCCATCCCTAAGTACTGTAACTTTGTCTCCAATCTGTTGAAGTTCTTTTAGTCTATGAGAGATATAAATTACCGCAACACCTTCTCTCTTCAAATCATTAATTGCAATAAATAAGCTCTCGACTTCTCTTTCTGTGAGTATTGCAGTTGGTTCATCAAATATAATGACTTCGGGGTGCAGATTAATAACCCTGGCTATGTCAATCATTTTCCAGATTGATGGCGAATATTCCCTAACAGGCCGATTAACATTTATATCTAAAGAAAACCGAGCCATTAACTTCCTGCTGGCGGCTTCCATTTTCTTCATGTCAAAGAAACATGTCTTTCCGATTTTTAATTCACGGTTAAGAAATATGTTCTGTTTGACGCTAAGCCATGGGACAAGCATGAGTTCCTGGTGAACCGCCTCGATACCACATTCAGAGGAATCAAAAGGGGAAGCAAATGCAACTTCTCTTCCTTTATATTCAATGACTCCACCATCGGGTCGATGTGCACCAATAAGGCATTTTATCAGCGTAGATTTTCCTGCTCCATTTTCTCCTATCAGGGCATGAACCTCTCCCGGATAGATTTCAATGTCAACATTATCCAGCGCTTTTACGCCAGGAAAACATTTTGTCAGACCTGTAACTTTCATTACTGGCTGTTTATTTTTGGCTCCATTTCCCATAATATGTCCACACCTGTTCCAAGGAATTAAAAATTACTGCTGTTTAATTATTTGCTGCATCGGTACTTTCTAGAACTTCTGATACCAATCTTCATAATACCGATACAGCATCTCATATCAATGTGATTACGTACAAACGTATCCTAATCACTTGCTAGGCTGTTTCCACCATGCAACTTCATCGATGTAATAATCGATGTTGGAACCATCTACAATAACACCATCCATCGTGTTCAAGTCAGGATAAGGGATATACCCTTCTGGACATAAGGTGCCATCATTCAGATACTGAACGATATATGCCGCACCCAACCATCCAAGTGATGGAGGATCTGGATTGATTGAAACCTCCAGACGACCTTGCTGAATTGCGTAACTGGCATCTTCATTGCAGTCAAATCCGGCAACAATTATTCCGTCATTAGCACTACCTACTTTGTAACCAGCACCTTCCAATGCCATTATTACGCCCATTGCAGCTTCATCATTACTTGCAATTATTGCGTCGATTTCATCTTCGCTATATTTCTGAATTAAATTCTCAGTTACTGTAAGGCCATCTGTCCTACGGAAGTTTGAAGGCTGTTCCGCAATTATATTGATATTAGGATACTTATCCAAAACCTCGTGTATTCCGGCATTCCTTTCATGTGCATTCTGTGCCTCTGGAGGACCTGGTAAATTGATAACATTTCCATTTCCATCAAGGGCTTCAGCAATATATTCTGCTATATACTTTCCCTGCTCATAATATTGAGTCCCGATAAATCCAAATATCTGGTCTGTATTTGCAGCCGTACCAACAACAATTACGGGAATGCCCGCAGCATATGCTCGCTCTAGACAGGGCACAATTCCGTTTGAATCAATCGGCGATATCACAATTCCATCCACCTGTCTCTGGATCAAATCATCAACAACTCTTGCCTGTTCTTCGATGTTGTCATTCTTTGCAGGTGAAAGCACAATAGGCTCGAACCCCATAGATTCAGCAGCCTTCTCAAATCCTCCAGAGAACCCAGCCATCCATGGATTTGTGTTATTCTTCACAACACAGGCAATGGTATACTCTTCATCAGCCTTCACATCGGATGTAACGTTCCATCCCAAACCTTCAATAGGATAGCCTTCCAATGCTGTTGAAGCATAATCTTCAGGATTGACAGCCTGAACTTCCTGCTGTCCACTTGCAAACAAACATACAGAAATGAAAACCATTAAGCAAACAAATAAACCTTTTTTCATTACCATTCTCCTTTTTATTTCTTGCATTCGCCATAAACCAGGGATTTCTTCCAGTTATAGCGTTCTCTCCAGTCAGGATATTTGTATTCTTCCATCTCTTTATCCTGAGGATAGATATATCTTCCCCCGTGTTTCATAATGCAGACTCTCAATTCTGCATCATTTGCTCTGACAATCTTTTTCAACTCCTCTGGATTCATTTCAGAACTAGCCCAATTCTCATAATGATCAGGAATTAGAACCTCTGCATTGAGATTCTGTGCTACTCTCATACAATCCCATGGATTCATCTTGTCAGTAGCCCCTGGTGCATTGTGTCCCATATCCATGATTGCAACATTTATTTTGTTCCTTTCTCCCACTGCTCGATACCCATCGTTGTAAAGAGTATCGCCAAGGAAAATTACGGACCCCTCTGCAGTCTCAAAAAGGAAACTAACCGCATTGGAATCAAAATCCAGAGGCTTTGATGAATCATAATCTCCTGTAAGGCAAGCCATTGAATCATAATTTTTTTCAACAATTACTTTTGTATCTTTTACTGTAAAAGAATCTCCTGGCCGAACCTCAATGATTCTTTCTTCGGGGACTCCCCATTTGCGGAAAAGAGCACAGGTATTTTGGGGGCCTATATACTTGCAATCAGTTGTATCAAGCGTTGCCATAACAGTATAGAAATCTGCATGGTCCTGATGATGGTGTGTGGCAAAAACACAATCCAGCGTTTTGAATTTCCACGGATCAATTACGTGAGGATTTGTACGTACCCATGTAAGGTATGGTGCACCACTTGTTCTGCACACACCACAATAATGGTACTCGCTATTGAGAGATGATCCGGAATAATTATCAATTAAAAATACAGCACCTCCTGATGACTTATATGCCCAAGAAGGTCCTCCCAGCATCCAAAGAGCAAAAGCCCCATCGGGAACGCAGATATTCTCAATCTCTTGATTAAGCATCTGGTGCCATTCAGGGAAACATTCCTCCAACCAGATTTCCCTTGTCATCTTTCTGACAACACCAGTTCCAGCACTAGTCGGTATGGTATTTTCAAGACGTTCCAGTTCAATCTTTTCTTCCATGTTATTCAGCAACCTCCTTTGATATGTGTTCGATAACACAAAACCCTAAAAAAATAAGCAAGCGTTTTCTCTAGCAATACTTATATAAACAAGACCTATCCTTTTCTAACTTAATTTGACAATGCAACTCTTGAGAAAACTACATGATTCTTGCATAAATTTTTTAGAGATTCTTTGTTCTGCTTACAGGTCTCAAAATGGTTGTAACGAAGTCACAAAATCATAAAAAGTGCCACCACTATCTAGTGGAAACAAGTACTAATTTCTAGCCGAAATGATTCTATTTTTTATCTATGTTGTATAAAACAAACAAAAAGCGCTTCCATTGGATCTTCTCTGTAAAGATTCTAGCATGGAAGCGCTTGCAACGTACTTAGGAAATAATCAGAGAGGAATATTGCCGTGCTTTCTCTCCGGTTTTGCTTTCTTCTTGTCCCTGAGCATCTCAAGAGCAGACATGACTTTTGCTCTTGTCTCCGCAGGATCTATGACATCATCGACATAACCGCGCTTTGCAGCCTGATACGGATTAGCAAACTCTGCTCTGTACTCCTTTGTCTTCTCTGCACGCAGAGCAACAGGATCTGCAGCTGCTGCGAATTCTTTCTTGTAGATGATGTTTGCAGCTCCATCACTTCCCATTACTGCAATCTCAGCATTAGGCCATGCAAATACGATATCAGCACCAAGCTCTTTGCTTGCCATACCTATATATGCACCACCATAAGCTTTGCGGAGAATTACAGTAACTAGAGGAACAGTGGCTTCAGAATACGCATACAGAAGCTTTGCACCATGACGGATAATACCGCCTGTCTCCTCAGAAATACCTGGAAGGAATCCTGTGACATCAACAAATGTGACAATAGGAATATTGAAGGCATCGCAGAATCTGATAAATCTAGAAGCCTTGTCAGATGCATTGATTTCAAGACACCCAGCAAGCACTGAAGGCTGATTGGCAATAATACCCACACTCTTTCCAGCCATTCGTGCAAAGCCCACAACAACATTGCGGGCATACTGTGCCTGCACTTCGAAAAACGATGCAGCATCGAAAACGCGTTCAATAATGCGTCTGACATCATACCCTCTTTTCGCTTCAAGAGGAACGATTGCGCCAAGTTCCGGATCAGGAGACGCCGCCATATCATTTTTCCCCACAGGTACTTCACTGTGATTGTTCTGAGGAATATATGTCAGCAACTTCTTGATACCATCAAGCGTGGACTTCTCATCAGGGTAAGAGAAATGAGCGACACCGCTCTGTGTATTATGTGTCTCAGCACCACCTAGCTTCTCCGAAGTGACACTCTCCCCTGTCACGGCCTTGATGACATCAGGTCCGGTAATGAACATGTAACTGGTCTTCTCTGTCATGAAGATGAAATCCGTCAGAGCCGGAGAATAGACAGCACCGCCAGCACACGGTCCCATAATAGCAGTTATCTGGGGAATGACTCCTGAAGACTGCACATTGCGGTAGAAGATATTGCCAAACCCGCTCAGGGAATCAACACCTTCCTGGATTCTTGCCCCGCCTGAATCATTGATACCGATGACAGGAGCACCGACTCGCAGTGCAAGATCCATCACATCAGTAATCTTCTTGGCGTGCATCTCTCCAAGAGAACCACCCATAACAGTGAAATCCTGAGAGTAAACGAACACCAGCCGCCCGTTAATCCTGCCACTGCCTACAACAACACCTTCCCCTGGTGCATAGACTTTATCCATTCCAAGAGAAGTGCTTCTATGCTCGACGAACATATCGATTTCAGAAAAGCTACCCGGATCCAGAAGATATTCTATTCTCTCACGTGCTGTCATCTTGCCTTTGCTGTGCTGTGCTTCAATGCGCTTCTCGCCACCTCCGGCAATGACCGTAGCCTTCTTAGCTTTCAGCTTCTCTAGAGCTTCATCCATCTGATACTCCTTAGAAGACATTTGTCTTCCAGAGTATTCTACAAAGAATGCAAAGTGGTGTGAACTAGCAGAAGGCACATCATGGCACCTCTATAGGTGTCATTGTCCATTCTGAACGCATGTCTTGTTTTCTGGTATTATCAGGGAATGAAGCATGTAGTAGCTATCAGATTCAGCTCAAGAGACAGAAGTGCAGAAGATGCGATGAACAATCTTGAGACTGCTTTATCCTATGCATTCCATGTACCTGTAGAATCTGCCTCTTTGATGCATGGCAGCATTGATGAAATCATCAGCAACCACAGCGATGACGAACTTCTTTTTCTGCCGCTTATTGTACAGAAAGGATACGAATATGAAAAAATCCTGTCATATGGCTTTCCGGCAGCTCAGCCTCTCCTTGGAGACGAAAGTGATGCTGCAGAGATTGCGGCCATTCTGTCATCTGTATTACCTGAGCGAAAAGATAACACATATCTTCTGGTTGGACATGGCATGCAGAACAGAGAAATAAGCGAATATAATCTTCTGAGAAAACATCTGAGACCTGACATGAGGCTCACAGCTCTCAAAGGGCCAGATGATTACCACTATACAGCGATTCCGGACACAGAAATCACCATCATACCATTCCTCCTTACGTGTGGTTACCATGTGAAGAATGATATCGTGAAGACCATGATTCCATATCTGGCAAAAAGAGGAAAGAATGTGACACTCTGTGAAAACGGCCTTCTGAATCTGTCGTCAGGCTTTGCAGAAATCTTCAGGCGGCACCTTGCAGCACTGCTAAATGAATAATTCATGGCTGCTGCCATCTCCTGTTATGATTGTTCCGCGCTCAAGACCGAATGCAGTCTCCAGCACTTTCCTTTCAAAAAGCTCAGGTTTGCTACCTGAAAACAACAGATGTCCCTGTGAGAGGATTATTATATCATCTGCTATTCTCAGTGCCCTGTTGATGTCATGGAAGGAGACAATGACAATATGTCCCTGTGCCTTCAGTGCTAGCAGCGCCTTCTCTGCCTGTTCACGATAATGCACATCAAGGCTTGCCTCCGGTTCATCAAATGCATACATAAGTGCTTTATGAGAAAGAGTGAGTGACAGGAACACCATCTGCCTCTCTCCTCCTGAAAGCGTATCCATACGTTTATCAAGGAAATCTGACAGACCGAACTTTTCCAGTTCACGTTGTCCATCATCAAATACAGAGAGGAAAGAGCGGACAGTAAGATCTGAATACGGAAGAGTCTGAGGCATCAAAGAATGAATCCTCCCGCGTTCAGATCTCTTGCATGTTCTCAGTTCCTTCCCTTTCACCTTTACAGAACCGGAATAATCTCTGTAAAACGATGTCAGCACTCTGATAAGTGTCGTCTTGCCACTGCCATTCTCGCCCAGCAACGCATAAACTCTGCCATCCTCAAGCGTCAGGGAAATGTTGTTAAGAAGATTATGTCCTTTTATAGACAGCGAAAGATTTCTTATTTCAATCATGAACGCGCCCTCCTTATGAGAAGAGCAATGAAGAACGGAACGCCGATGATTGCCATGAAAATACCTGCAGGAAGCTCACCGGGGCTGATCACTGTACGTGCCAGTATGTCTGAAAGCAGAACAAGAAACGGCCCTGCAAAGAGGGAAAGAGAAAGCGTCTTCCGGCTTTCTCCTCCTCCCAGCATTCTTGCAATATGAGGTGTGACAAGTCCGACAAAGCCCAGCAAACCGGAGAATGTGACAGCAGAGGCTGCAAGAAGTGCCGCTATAGCGACAACAATGATTCTTATTATCATGGGCCGGTATCCCATCGATGAGGCTATCTCATCGCCGAGCATGATGATGTCCATCAGCCCGGAGAGGAAGAACGAGGCAATGACAGCGATGGCTATAAGGAAGCATGGAAGGCAGAGCATCGAAGCGTTTACAGAGGCAAAGCCTCCGACTGAAAAGGAGCTGTAAGTACTCAGCACATCAGGATCTAAAGAACTTATGACACTTATAAATGCATTGAAGAGCGCATTTACAGCAATACCTGCAAGAATGATTGAATGCGAAGAGCTGACACGTCCGATAAAAGAAGATATGAGAAATACAATGACAAGAGCCAGCATGCCTCCCAGGAATGCCACGACAGGAAGAATACCGAAGCAGAACGGGAAAACTGACAGAGAGAGGAGCACTGCAAGCCCCGCCCCTGAATTCAGCCCTATGATATTAGGACTTGCAAGGTCATTGCCAGTCGCCGCCTGTAGCAGCGTTCCGGAAATGGCAAACGCAATACCTGCGAAAAAGCATGCAATGGTACGTGGGAACCTTATGGAAAAAAGAATTACACCACTGATACTACCGCTGTCATTGAAAGCCTCTATGAAATCTACAGGAACACTTCCCATCAGCATTGAAAGTGTGAAAGCTATTATGTCAAACACAATAAGAAGCAACAGAGAAAGGTGATACCGGTTATTCATAAAGCACTTTCTCCATCATCGAATACGCCTCAGCCCATCTGCCATTAGGCTTGAAATGGAAGAGCTCTTTAGGCAGGAAATAGACCTCTCCTTCCTTCACGGCCTTCACATCGCGCCATCCCGGCTGTGAGAACAGACTATTGATATAAGCAATGCTTGCATCTTCATTTCCCTGTGGCACGATGAGGATTCTGTCGATATCTCCGGCAAGAATGGCTTCAAGAGAGAGCTGCTCTGTCAGCACTTTCATTTCATCCGCCACGTTTATCGCGCCTAAATCCTGAATAATCAGCGCAGCAAAATGATTATCAGCACGCTTTGCACGGACAGAGGAGAATGCACTGCCTGCCCTGATGAACAAGACACGCGGCTTTTCCTCATAAGAAGAGGCTTTCACGATTATCTTTCCGATGCTATCCTGCTGGCTCAAGCCATATAGATTGTAAAGATCCTGCCTTCCTGTTATTTCCGTCAATATTCTGAAAACTGAGAGAAAATCCGCAAAACTATCTTCTGTGACGAGCATCATCGGTATACCCATCTCATCCATAAGCGTCTTAAGCCTGACATGGCTTGCTGTATCAGCAGAACCTATGACCAGATCCGGCTTCGAGAAAATAAGGACTTCCGTATTTATATTCCTGCCAGAGGAAGAATCAGCAAGAATAGCCTCCGGGGAGGCAAAACCCCGTTCCACAGCCTCCGATACCGTGATATCCACACTACCTCCGGCAAGCGACCAGAGATCTGCAAGAGAGGAATTGAGACATGCTGTCCTAATAGCAAAGACAGGCAATGAGAGTATTACCAGCAGAAATAAAAGAAAGAGCCTTTTCATCAATCATTCCAGAGAGAATCAGGAATGTTTCAAGGCCCTTTCCTTCTCAATATCAAGTATGGCACATTCTGATGCTCAGCAGGTTGCCCCACCAACCACATTCTTCTTCAGGATAGCCTCCTTGTCAATCTTGCTGTCAAAAAGTTTCTTCTCCACATACTCAAGACCAAGCCTGTTGACAGTATCTGCAAAGCGCTCACCGCTTATACCTTCGTCACGGAACAGCAGGATGGCATTCTCAACAGTCTGTACAACCTCCTCCTCACTTGTCAGCACGCGTGAAAGCCGCTTGCCCATCTCTACTTTCTTGCCCCATCGGCCACCGACATAAACAGCATAACCTGATGTGTAATGTGATGTGACACCGAACGGGCACTTATCCAGGCACCGTCCGCAATGGTTACACTCACCATCCTTTACGACGAGCCTGCCATCCACTGTATGGGCAATCCCGATCGGGCAGCTCTTCTCTACCTGACAGATCTTGCAGCCACGGCATTTGTCATAATCGAAAGCAATAAGCCGCTGTCCCACAATTCCGATGTCATTAAGGCTTGGCTTCACACAGTTGTTCGGGCAGCCACCTACTGCGATCTTGAACTTGTGCGGTAACGAGACACCATGCCAGCCCTCATAGAAAATTGTATGAAGCTTCTCAGATAGGGCGAATGTGTCAATCAGACCATACTGGCATGTAGTACCCTTGCAGGAGACTACAGGCCGCACCTTGCTTCCTGTTCCACCTGTCTCAAGGCCGCGCTCTTTCAGAAAAGCAATCAGCGGTTCTATGTTACTGTACTGGACGCCCTGTATCTCAAGAGTGAGGCGCGTTGTCATTGTCACTTCGCCAGATCCGAACTTCGCGGCAGCTTCTGCGATTGCTATCTGCTCATCTGCGGAAATCTTGCCATTGCGCGTAATGACCCTCACATTGAAGTGATCCGGCTGTCTCTTATCCTGCAGACAGCCAAGACCTTTGACACGCTTGACCTCCTCTGCTGGTATGACGGAACCGAAATCAACACGCACGTCATTGACAGTAATACCGCCCTCAAGGACTTTTGTATTTGTGTATCCATAAACTTTCAGCCTGTTCTGAAGAAAATAACCACGCTTTCCTCGGGCACAGACAAGCAGAAGCTTGTCATCTTTACCAAGTCCATCCACAGGTCCTGTGACGCTGCCAAGATTCACCCACACAGCTCCCGGAATAGTCTTCTCAGGCATCACATCAACAACTTTATATCCCTTCGCACGTGTCTCAAGATATTCCTTCGGTGTCATTGTCTCAAATTCACCGAGAATCTTATTCTCAAGGATATAGCACAGCTGTACAAATGGAGAGATTGCTGTCGAGAATGGAGGGGCATAGGCAAAATCCATTGTATCGAACTCTTCTACTTTCATTCCTTTGGAGACAGCGATGACTGCGATATCTGTCATTTTATCGACATTGCCGCTGCCAAGGACCTGAAAACCAAGTATACGGTGTGTCTTCTTCTCGGCAATAAGTTTCATGATGAAGAATGAGGAGCCTTCGTAATAGTGTGCTTTATCGTCTGTCACTGCGACAGCTGTGACAACATCATACCCAAGAGAGACAGCAGCTTCCTCTGTCAGTCCAGTCCGCCCTGCGCTGAGATTGTCGAGGATGCGGACAACTCCAGTTCCGGCAGCACCTGGATACGCTGTCCCCTTTCCAGCAATATTCTGGGCAGCAACACGAGCTGATATATTCGCAGTCGATCCCATCGCAGAATACATGCGCTTCCCTGTTATGCGGTTAGTGACAAGAGCACAGTCTCCTGCCGCGTAGACATCATCGATACTGCTTCTCATCGCACTGTCTACAACAATGGCACCCTTCTCCATCTCAATGGCTGTGCCATTAAGGAAAGCAGTTGATGGACGCACACCAAGAGCAAGGATGACAATATCTGCTTTAAGCACTGCTTTGTCTGTTCTGACACCTTCAGCTTTCACAGTGCCAGTAACAGCCTCAAGCTTTGCCGATGTCAGAACAGTGATGCCATCGTTTTCCATAGCCTTCCTGGCCCAGAGAGCCATCTCTGTGTCAAAAGCGTTCGGCATGATAGAGGCGGCCATATCCATCACAGTGACACGGAGACCGTCTTTCTTCAGATTCTCAGCAATCTCAAGACCTATGAATCCAGCCCCCACAACTACAGCGCTCTTCACATCATCTGCAGCCGCATATTCCCTGATAGCCAGAGCATCATCAGGAGTGCGGACTTTGAAAACGCCTTCCAGATTCACTCCTTCAACAGGAGGAACAATGCTCTCGGCACCTGTTGCGATGACAAGTTTATCGTAGCTTTCCTTCCTCTCCTCACCATTTACTGTATACGTCACAGTCTTTGCTGGAAAATCCACAGCAGTGACTTCCGCACCTGTAATGACATCAGCACCTGTAAGCGAAGAGAATTTCTCGGGCGTATTCACAATAAGATCACTACGCTCCGGTATTATATGGCCAATGAAATACGGCAGACCACAGCCCGCATATGATATATCTTTACCTTTGGTAAGAATCCTGACATCAAGAGACCGATCCTCTCTCTTGAGCTTTGCAGCAGCTTTCGTACCAGCTGCGACACCACCTAAAACCAATACTTTCATAGTTCCATTCTACTCTCTTTCATGCAGCCCAGTGTAAAAAAAAAAGACCTGCATCAACTCAATGCCGCTGCAGGTCCCTTGCACATAAGAACGAATCAGAGTACGTGAATGCGTCCCTGAGGTTCGGCGTACTCTTCGCCGACAGTTCCGCCAAGCGCGTCTGTAATGTATGACATCAGAGCCTCATCGAGAGGAATTCCCGTGTCAAACTTGTTGTCAGACGCAGCAAATGCATAATATGTATCGCCACCAGCTGCCATGAAGTCGTTTGTGATGACTGCATACACTGCATTGACATCAAATGGGTTGCCATTGACGTTGTTGATTGTGACTCTGTTAATTGAAGCAGGTCCATAGTATGTGGAAGATGGATATGTCTCCGCATTGCTGTCATATGCTTTGGAAGTATCAACGGTGAATTCAATACCAGCGACCTGCGGGAAGCCACCGACTGCGACAGGTGTGCAGTATGTAGAAGCTTCCAGTGCCTCAAGAAGCTCTGCGCCTGTCACATAGACAACAGTAATGGTGTTGCCGAATGGAAGAACCGTGTTCACATCCTTCTTTGTAATGCTTCCGCTTGCAATCGATGCTCTGATACCACCGCCATTGGCAACAGCAACAGCATATGACGAGTCAACAGAAAGGCTGCCTTCATCCTTAAGGACTGTCCACATCATTGAATCAGTGATGAGGTCTCCAAGATTTGTCTCCTCTGTTCTGTTGCCTGGATCACGCTCACCATTGAGATCGACAAGCGACTCAGCAAATACGATATTGTATTCACCATTCACTCTGTCCATAATCTCCTGGGCATAACCGGAAACAGCAGGATCTGCACTGATATCATAGACGGTTTCCTCACCTTCACTATGACTTACCTGGCGGAGGAAATTATCCTCAATAGTCTTTGTCTCTTCATCGATTACAATAACACCAATATTAGCAAAAGCTGTTCCTGTTGACTGGATAGGCTCGCCATTGGGGCCTTCTGTCATCACAGTATGTGAGTGTCCATCAATGATGAAATCAAAACCGTCTGTCTCTGCATAGAGATCTACGGATCTGTTTGGAGCGGATTCTGCATCGACTCCGAGGTGGGAAAGGGCAATGATAAGATCCACGCCCTGTGCATTAAGGGAGGCAGCAGCAGCCTCAGCAACAGCATAAAGCTCATTCTCAGCTGCGAAATACAGTCCCTTAATAAGAGCAGGATTTGCCTTTGTCTGTGCTTCGGGAGTCTCAAGGCCGACAAAACCGATCTTCACCCCATCATTCTCAATAACAGCAGTTGATGGATAGATTGTGCTTCCAGTTGAATCGAAGACGTTTGCACAGATTACAGCAAATTCAGCATTCGAGAGATTCTCCCTGAGCTGGGCATAGCCATAATCAAATTCATGATTACCAAGAGTTGCAATGTCATAACCGACTGCATTCATCATTGTAACGGCATCAAGACCTTTTGATGTGCTGACATATGCGCTGCCCTGACTGAAATCTCCAGCATCGACAAGTATTACATCCGCACCTTCTGCCTCATACTCATCTCTGAGTGCTGCCATATTCGCATATCCTGCGATAGAGCCATGCACATCATTTGAGTGAAGAATGACGGTCTTGCCATCAAAAGCACCGGCAAAAATGCCAGAAAGAGCAAACAACGAAATAACAAGAGATGTGACAGCAATCCTGATTGTCCTGTTCACTTAGGTCCTCCTCAGCACCGTAAAGTGCCATCAGTTTTATCCCATTGGAATGAACAATGCCCAACGGGTTAATCTAATTATACCCGAGCTTCTTTTTCATTCCATTGTTTTCTGATTATCTTCTTGTTAACGAACTTAAACAACCGGAGCTTCTCTTCAGCCAAAAGCATGCACTGCAATTGACAGCATTAGCTGGAAAGCATACAAATCGAGAAAATGACAGACAGAACAAGAAACATCATTGATTATGCTTATATTGTTGTCGGATCCGCTATCACAGCATTTGCGGTTGCAGTCTTCCTCAATCCTGCGAAGCTTGCACCAGGAGGCGTGTCCGGTATCGCCACAATACTTTTCCATCTGGCTGGGTGGAATCTGGGACTCACGATATTCGTTCTCACACTGCCTCTCTTTCTCATCGGAGTAAGACTTTTCGGCAAGCAATATGGTGTGAAAACACTCCTTGGCAGCGTTCTTCTATCAGTTTTCACATCGATGTGGGTCGCGGCATTCGGCGATTATGGCATTCTCGATTACACGAAAAGTATCTCAATGTGGCTTTCCGCCCTATATGGAGGAGTTGTATCCGGAATAGGAATGGGAATGGTGATGAAATCCGGATCAAACACAGGCGGTACAGACATCGTAGCACAGATAATCGCCCGCTTCACATCCCTATCGCTCGGAACTGCGCTCTTCATTGTTGATGGAATCATCATAGCAGCATCTGCTGTCTTTTTCGGACTTGAAAATGCGCTTTATGCAATTGTAGTCGCATACATCACGACAATAGTCGTGAACAAAATCGTGCTTTCAATGGGCACGAACTATGCAAAGACAGTCTTCATCATCTCTGGCAGGACTGACGAGATAGGTACATTCATCACAGAAAAAATGGAAAGAGGTGCAACTGTCGTGGATGCAAAAGGCTTCTACACCAAAGAATCCAGACCGATGATCATGACAGTCGTGCCGAATCAGGATATATCAAGACTGACGCGTGAGGTAAACAAGCTCGACCCGAAAGCATTCATGGTAATCAACGAAACATTCCATGTGCTAGGCGAAGGCTATACACCGATTGAGAAGATTGCAAATACAAGCGACGTTACTCAGCATTGAATCAGGAAGCATTATGACTCTGACGGAACAATAATAGGCAATGACACAGACGCACCATCATCATGCTCATGCCCGTTGAGCATTGCTATGAGCTGTTTTGTGGCAAGCGCGCCAAGCTCAAGGCGCCTGTTCTCCCAGCGCATCCAGCCCTGATGTGTCTCAGTCCAGTCATCTTCGAATATCGCGCATTTAGGTATCACATCCAGATTTCTGAAGTATGAAGAGAAGATATCTGCAAGAAAGAGCCTGTCGAAAATAACTGCTTTCGATGAAAGAACACTTTTTATGTCGGTGTCGGAGGGCTTATCATCCACAATGATATCATCAACAGCAATTCCTTTCCTCATGCAATATTCATGCAGGAAGAAACTCTTATCCGCAGACGGTTCCGCGTTGGAATGCGTTGAAGACACATAAGCAATACGCGCCTCGTTCATTGAAGCCACCATTTTCTCAACTGATGGTTTATAATCGAAAGTGACACAATGAACAGGAAGGTTGTTCCCTATCTGCCGGCGTCCGACAAACACAAGCGGGAAATCCTGTTTCACGAGTGATGTGATATGTTCATCATCACGTGTTACACCAATCATTATCGCACCTGAGGCGAGCCTGATGCGGGATGACCTGGATTTGTCTTTAGCCCAGTTATTGAGAATCAGGATATCATAACCTTCCTTCTCCGCTTCCTGCTGTATGCCTGCAAAGAAGAGATAATATTCGCTCTTAGGATCTGCAGGGAATATATTCTCATAAGTAAAGACGGCGATGATATGATTATCATCACCATATTTCAGATTCTGGGCAGCTGTATTGGGCACATATCCCAGAAGGCGCGCTGCAGCAAGGATCGCTTTCCTTTTCTCGCCGCTGACTCGTATGCTTCTTCCTTCCTTGCCACTGATGACAGCAGAGGCTGTTGCTCTGGAAACCCCTGCTCTCTCAGCGACATCGGAAAGTGTAACTCTTCTAGTCAATGACTGCTCCATCTCTCAAGAGAGTATCACGAAGTCCAGCAACATCGACAGAAAGCGGGGAGACGTTATTCTTTACCGCTATTGCCGCAGCCGTTCCTGCAGCCTGCCCTGTTGCCGTGCAGCAAGGACTGACCCTGAGCGATGCGTGCGCTTCAAATGTACAGGAGATATCGCGTCCAGCTGCCATAATGTTCTGCACATGATTGTTAATAAGACATCTGTAAGGAATAGAATAGTATCCACCCCATCTGAGGAATGTGGATTTTGTCTCTGCGCCATCTGAATGGATGTCTATAGGATAACCGCAGCATGCGATACCATCGCTGAACTTCGTCTCACTGAGAATATCATCTGCAGTGATTGCATACACACCGACCATGCGTCCGGAACTTCTCACACCGACCCTCGGACCAGAGGTAAGCAAGAGCGCATCTTTAAAGCCTGGGACATGCTTTTTCAGGAATGCATACATCTCCCATACCTGCCTTCTGCCCTCGGTCTCAGCTTTTGAAATATCAAATGGATTGAGCGGATCGAGTCTGGGGATACGTGTCATATTAACAATCACTTCATTGAGGTTGTTAGTTTCGAAACAAAGCACGATATCCCTGTCTATATCCAGTTCTCCGGATTCTATTCCCTTCTTCATGATATCCTGGAAACCAGAGAAGGAAAGACGCACAGCTTTCTTCTCAAGCCCCTTCTCATGAGGCGCGAGGAACGGGAAGAGCTCGACATGTTCCTCCATAATCCTGCGGATCAGAGGGATATCCACACCAGAGAGCTTGAAGTTCATCGTCATAGGCTGGTTTACACCATCACTCTTTCTTCCAGACTCCACAGGAACTCCGGCAAGCTTGAGAAGCACGGCATCACCGGTTGAATCAATGAAAACAGAAGCATGAATGCGTATCATCTCTCCAAGTGAGGAGACTGTAATGCATCCGGCTTTGCCATTTTCTACATCTGCCGCGACTATTTTGGCATGATAAAGAAACTCAGCACCGCTCTCTGTAGCCATCAGTTCAAGCTCACGTTTCATACCTTCTGCATCAAATGGTGTGACTGTGTATGTATAGCCTGTACTGTCAACAGTATGCCCGGGAGAGAGATTCTTAGCTTTCAGACGCTGGATAAGCTCTTCGCCCAGTCCTTTTATCACCTGGTTGTCGCCTGCATGGAATGTCATCATAGGACCGGTACCACATGTTGTAAGGCAGCCGCCCGGGAAACCCGTCTCCTCGACTATAAGAGTTCTGACGCCATGGCGGGAAGCGGCTGTTGCTGCAAGCGTTCCGGCGATGCCTGCACCAGCGACAACAACATCATATTCAAGTTCATTAATCATACTGGCCTCCTATTTCATTCCCGAATTGACCATTGCATTGGAAATCTTCGTCTGGAATATCAGGTAGAATGTCATGACAGGTATAACAGAAAGCGTTGTAGCGGCAAGCTGAAGGTTCCACTGCGGCAATCCATATGTATCATTGAAATTCGCAAGCGACAGCGGCAGCGTGAACTTATTGAGGCTTGAAACAAAGACAAGCGGCTCAAGATACATATTCCATACAGAGAGGAATGCAAGTATTGCGGCAGAAGACAGAACCGGAACTGATATCGGAAGCATGATGCGGAAGAATATTCCTGCTGGCTTCAGGCCATCAAGTCTGGCAGCTTCCTCAAGCTCCTTCGGGACTGTAATGAAATGCTGTCTCAGGAGGAATGCAGAGAAGGCCCCCTGTGAGCAGAAGATCGGTATCAGGACAAGAGGTACAAGCGTATCGTTAGCGCCAATACCATTCATCATGAAATACATCGGGACGATTGTGACCTCGATTGGCATCATGAGAGCTGTCAGCAGCAATACAAAAAGCGCTGACCTGCCAGGGAATCTGAGTCTCGCAAATGCGTATCCCGACAGTGCAGATATAAGGACATTCCCGCCAGTTCCAAGCAATGCCACAATGATCGTATTCAGATAGTGCCTTGCAAATGGCTGGACACGGAAGATCTCAATGTAGTTATGCCATAGCCATGATTTAGGCAGAAGCGATGGCTTGCCGAATATCTCGTTAATAGAATTCAGTGAATTGGTCACCATCCACCAGAACGGATAAATGAAGACTAATACGATGGCGATAACAATAATATAATAAACGATATTCTTTGCAGTCTTAGTCTTCATAGTATGAAGCCCTCCTTCTGAGCGCCCACTGTATAATTGTCAGCATCAGTACGATGAAGAACAGTACGACGGCGATAGTCGATGCATAACCGATGTTGAATGTCTTGAATGCCTGATGGTAGATGTAATAAACAAGTACCATAGTGGAGCCCTCAGGGCCTCCATCCGTCATGAGCTTTATCGTATCAAAGACTCTCATAGAGCCGATGACGGTGACAATCATGACCATCAGGATGGATGGCATCAGAAGCGGAAGTTTTATCTTCCAGAAAAGAACTGGCTTGGTAGCACCATCAATGCGGCCTGCTTCAAGAACATCCTGCGGCAGATTCATTACCGCCCCCATGAATATGAGGACGTTCGTTCCGAGGTTTTTAAGAACTCTGGATACGACAACTGCAAACATTGCCCACCCCTTCTCGTGAAGCCAGTTAGGTCCCGTGATACCGACACAAGACAGCAGGTAATTAATCGGTCCCGTATCGCCGCCCTGGAAGAGATACTTGAAGACGATTGCCCATGCAACTCCAGAGGTTATTACAGGAAGGAATATGACACTCCGGACGATTTTCGTTCCCGACCCGTTCGCACCCAGATAAAGCGCAAGAGCAAGGGAGAGAATAAGGTTCAGTGGCACGACGCCCAACGAGAATATAACCGTATTCTTGAGCGTCATGAAAAACAAATCGTCTTCAACCAGCGTTTTGTAGTTATCGAATCCAGTGAATCCCATATTCCCGAAGAGGAGATTACGGGATTCAAAGGAATACGCGAAAACCATTATCAGAGGAACCAGGACAAGAATCAGAAAGCCTGCCATCTGCGGCAAGATGAAGAGATATCCTGTCAGAGCCTCCCCTCTCTCGAGCTTGGTCATTTTCTTTCTCATGGTTCCTCCTATGATTTTACTTTATGTACTTAGCGTAGACTGCTGCGACACCATCAAGTACGGACTGCACGTCAGCATCTGGATTCCAGAGTCTGTCCCACACGATTCTTGATTCAACTTCAATCTGCGGATACATGACATGTGAAGGAAGTACTCTACCTGTCTCGATGGATCCAGCAACTGCTGCAGACATCTGATCAGCTGTAAGAAGTGGCTGTGATGTGAGGAAGTCAGGCGATTCAAGAACACTGTATCTTGCAGGTGGCCAGATACCAGCCATGCGTGCTACGCAATCCTCATTTGTCATATAAGCAACGAGCTTCTTTGCAATCTCCACATTTGGGCCCTTGCTGAATGCGCCTACACCAGCCTGTCCTGTAATAGGAACATCACCCAGCGGTCCAGCAGGCATTGGTGCAACACCCCATGCAAAGTCAACATCTGTGAGCTTGGAGACTCTTGATACCTGTGCAGCTGTCATTGCAGCAGCTCCAGAGAAGAAATCACTCTGATCTCCAGGAGGAACTACAGAACCATCAACATAAACCATGTCATGGAAGAGCTGTACAGCTTCTACAGACTCAGGAGTATTAATGAGAATCTGTCCATCGCTTGTCCATGCATCTCCGCCATATGAACGGATGATCGGGCAGAGGTTATGAAGGACTCTTGCATCATATCCAGCACCGTCAACAGTCTGGTATCCCCATACGCCTGTAGCATCCTTGATAGCCTTTGAAGCCTCGCGGAATGTATCCCAGTTCCAGTTTCCTTCTGCAGCAAGCTTATCCGGTGTGTCGATTCCGGCAGCAGCGAAGAGATCTGCGTTATAGAGCATGAAGAACGGGCTTGTTGAGAATGGAACTGCATATGTTGTTCCATCGAGAACCCAGAGTTCCATTGCCTTGGCTGAGAAGTCTTCAGGATTGTATTCAGCAAGCGCTTCATCAAGCGGTGCAAGGAGACCGGAAGCGATGAAAGCTGGCGCGGATGTCTCAAGTACCCAGAATACATCAGGTGCCTGTGATCCCTGAAGCTCAAGTGAAAGCTTTGTATTGTATTCACCGAACTCGATTGACTCGAACTCTGATTCTATCTCAATACCTTCTTTTGCTGCGAACTCGTCTACAAAGCTCTGCAGAAGAGCAATCTGGTCTGGATTGCTTGTCCATGTAGCAATCTTGATATGTACAGGACCAGAAGCAGCTGCGGCGCTCCCACTCTCTGCGCTTCCGCTTGCGAATGCAGGAACAATAAGAATGAAGAGAGAGAGAAGTGTGCATATTACTCTCATTTTCAAGGATGATCTCATAATCTCCTCCTTTCGTTGATTAATCGATTAATCAAATCGTATCACCACTTCCAGAAAAGGCAAGCAAAATTATGAAAATTACGAAAACAGAAGAAATTGCTGTCAATCAAAGGCATTATCTTGCCCAAATGTATACTATTTGTTTCTGCGCAGGAGCTGGCGGACACTCAGTGCTGCAGCGTCAGGAAGCTGTCAATCTCTTTCCTGTATGGCATTGATGGAGCTGTGCCTGCCCTTGTGACGGACAAAGCGGCTGTTGCGCTTGCAAATACAGCGGCGTCTTCAAGCTTCTTACCTTCTGCCAGTGCTGTGACCAGACCTCCGCAGAAAGCGTCCCCTGCTCCGGTGCTGTCAATGCACTTAACCTGATATGGGGGTATCATGAGAGGAGTGCCATGTGAGTACAGGAAAGCGCCTCGCTCTCCCAGTGTGATCAATACATCAGAGACACCTTGTGCCTCAAAATATCTTGCAGCAGCCAATGCGGCATTTTCATCTTCAATGCTGATTCCTGTAAGTTTTTCAGCTTCAGTTTCATTAGGAATGATGAGATCAATATTCCGGTAAAGACTCTCCGAAAAATCTCTCACAGGAGCAGGATTGAGAATTACCATGCCTCCAGCTTTCCTGACAATTTCAGAGGCACGTATTATGGCGCTCATGCCAATCTCAAACTGCATAAGAAGTATATCTGCATCTTCCAGTAGCGGTCTGACAGATTCTGCCGCAGCTTCATTCATCTCTTCGCAGGCTGCGGTGACAACGACGATTTCATTCTGCCCGCTGTTTTCATCGACAGTAATCAAGGCGGTACCTGTTGACCTGTTCTCTGAAACCATCACAGAAGAAGCCATCCCCAGACACTCCATCGTGTCAAACAGGATATGCTGAAAAGCGTCATTGCCTACTGCGGTGACAATTTCCACATCTGCTCCTGCTTTGTGTGCTGCAACAGCCTGATTAAAACCTTTCCCGCCGGGTCCCATTCTGAAAGACGAGCCGAATACAGTCTCTCCGGGCATAGGATGATGAGATGCTCTGGCTGTCAGATCAACGATGAAACTGCCAAATACAACTACTTTTTTCTGCTTATCACTCACATTCATTCTCCTTGGCAAGAACAGGTATCCTGCCATCTTTGAATTCCTGTACCAGGATGCCTTTTATAAGCTCTGTAGAACGTTCCTTTCTTGAACGGCAGAGATACATGACACATTGGAATAGAACAAGCAGGCGCGTTTCTGCATCATCAGCGAAGAGATCTTTGATTTTGCAGCATGAATACATCAGCCTGTTGCACTCCGGATCTCCCATACCGATATCCTCAACAGACATGATTACTACACGCTCCCAGAGATATTCTTCCATCTCTTGCCCTGAAATCAGCGCTTCATAGGTTATCATCAGAGCATCTCTTTCCAGCCCACGTCTTATCGATTTCTGGAAGGCAGACTGCATCAGTTCCAGATTGAAACCATTGATGGACTCCATCTCATAAAAATGATTGTAGCTATTTACCGCAAACGGCTTCGGATCCGGGCCCCCATATATTTTTGAAAGTAATGCTCTGAGCCGCTGTTTATAAGGTTCTGCCATACCTGGAACTTCATTTGAGACATAGCTCCCACCATCCTCATTGAGGAAATCAAGAGGATTATGTCCAAGCTTCCTTCCTTCATGATTATGGTGATCATACGCAAAAACCGGAACATGCGCAGTTTCTCCATTATCAAAGGCACTCTTAACTTCGTATAAGGAATCACAAACGCTGGAATCATGTCCGCAAGTGCAAAGATAACGTATAGCATGGATGAATGTAAGCGCCATCATTCCACCACTTTCCGGTGCATAAGGCTCTGAATCATAACATATCCTGTAGAGGTTGTAGACATAATCCAGGGCATATGGCTCTGCCATTCCCACAATGTTCACTGCTATTCTGAAAAGTTCCTTCCAGAGTCTTTCAAGTATGAACGTGCTTGTGCGGTACATATCGTATGCGATGTCGATAGCCTTCTCCATTTCGCCTTCCTGGATAAATGTCCAAAGCGAAGTCACTGCCTTTTCCAATGGAAGGCCCGCCCTGGTGAATGTTTTTTCCTCTAACTGAAAAGCAGAATATTTCATATTACTCATCCTTTGATACTTCCTGCACAGAGGCTCTTCTCGACCTTTTCCTGAGCCAGAAGATAGAGAATCAATGTCGGAATGATGCTGATGACAATTGCAGCAAAACTTATTGAATAGAAGGTCCCGAAATCACCTTTAAGGTTTAACAGAGCCTGAGATATGGTCTTGAGGTCCGATTGCGTGATAAGCACATTCGAAATCGGAAGCTCGTTATAGACAAACAGGAATGAGATGATGGCACATGTAGAAAGCGCCGGCTTGATTACCGGAGTAATGACACAGACAAGAATCTGAAAAAGCCCACACCCGTCTATCGTCGCGGCTTCGTCGATTTCTCCGGGAACAGAATCAATACTGTTTTTCAGAATAAGGAAAACCATCGAAAGATTCAGCCCGGCATATACTACGGAAAGTGCAAAGAGGTTGTTATTCAGCCCTACTGAGCTGACCATCTGAATAATCGGTACTATTGCAGCCTGAATCGGAATCATCATTGCAGCTATTAGGAACAGAGTTATGCCCCCGCTGAATGGTACTTTCTTCCTGGAAATCACATACGAACCCAATAACGATACGAAAAGTATGAGAAGAATAGAAAGAATCGACACAAAGAGAGAATTGAAGACAGCCTGTATGATATTAGTCATGCTCTCAGCCTTGACATAATTCTCCCAGTGCCAGACTTCCGGAAGGCTGAAATAATCCGTGAATATGCTCTGATCATCCTTGAACGAGGATATCAAAGTGAAGAACAAGGGCAAGAGCGTGCTGAGAAACCATAGAGCGGCAAGGGAAATATATATAACGCGACCTATCGTCCATCTCGTCTTCATCTTGTTCTCCTTCTGAAAATCGCAGTATCTCGTTCCTTGAACAAAGCGTTTACTATAATCGTAATCAGCAGACTGAAGACGACCATTACAACAGCAATGGCATTGGCATACCCAAACCGCCCATATGTGAAAGCCTGTTTATAAAGCAAAGTATTTGGAACTTCAGTTGCATACCCCGGACCTCCACCTGTAAGCCCCATGATGAAATCAAAAACCTTGAAGGTTCCGGTAAGTATGAAAATGATAACTGTGCATATAGTCGGTTTCAGAGCAGGAAGTGTCACATATAACAGTTTCTGCCAGCTGCTGGCTCCATCAATTGTCGCTGCTTCATAGAAATCATTTGATATTCCAGCCATGCTTGATGAGAAGATGATCATCTGGAAACCTGCATTGCCCCACATATTGATAAACGCGATGGTCCACATAGCAGATTTTATGTTTCCAAGAAGATTCAGATTCTTAACGAGACCCAGCTTCTGAAGAATCATCGGAACGGGACCAGCCCCTGGAAGCAGCAGGAATGTGAACATAAGACAGATTGCCATACGGTTGATTACCACTGGCAGGAAATACATCGTCTTGGCGATTCTCAGCCCCCTGAATTTTCTATTGATGACGGTAGCGAGGAAGAAGGAAACCGGAAGAGTGGCAAAAATTCCTACCATGGCAAGAATCCCGATATTCTTGAATGCAGTCAGCGTGTTCCTGTCATTACTGAATTTGGTATAGTTGTCTAACCCGACAAACTCCTTTGCAACACTGGAAACACCGTTCCATGAGAAAAAGGAGAGGTAGAACATACTCAGAAGTGGATAAACAACAACCGCACAATAAAGTATGAGCACAGGAAGAAGCATCAATATCGCTTCAACTGAGTATCTTTTATGCTTCAGAGTGTTCTTATTTCTCATTACTTTACCTGAGGGATCAAAAGGGCTGTCCATAAAACACCTCTACAAACAGCCCATCAATGCTTACTGCTGGAAAAGCTCGTCGTACAGGGATTGAAGATTTTCAGCAACTGTTTCAACATCAGCCCCGACAAAGAGCGTCTGCAACTCCGTATTTGTGATATTCAGAACATCAGAGTTATTCATATAGGTTCCGATAATATCCGTAGTAGCGGATCTTGTAGCATATCCTTCCATGAAGGTCCGCATCGGGTTAGAGGCTTTGGAAACATCATAATCAATATCAAGAGGATACACACCGCCCATAGCAATCTCCTCAGCATAACCTTCAAACGTTTCCTTACTGAGCATGAAATTCAGCAGTTTTCCAGCAGCTTCATATTCTGGAGACCCGACAGGTGCCGAGATACAGAACCCCTCACTGGTTGTTGCAAACCAGATATCCTTATTCTCAGGATTGCTCTCGAAATATGGGAAATTCACACAGTCTATCTCATCAGCAAAATCGAAGCTGTTGAATCTATCCCAGAACCATGTAGCGGAAAAGAGCATCGCAATCTTTCCCTCACCGAACTGAGCGACATTGTAATCTGTATCAAATGAAATCGGGTATGGCCCGAAAAGTCCGGAATCAATCATTCCTTTGAATACTTCAAGAGCATGTATCATCTCCGGATCTGTCCATTTTATCTCATGATTGATGAACCTGTCCCTGAACTCCAAGCCATACATGCGTACAACAAGCTCACTGAAAAATCTTCCAAGATCGGATGTTGTCTTTGCAGATACACTAAAAGGGATAATGTCAGGATCGGCTGCCCAAAGAACCTCAGCCATCTCATAAACATCTTCCCATGTTGCCGGAGTTTCGAGCCCATGCTCTTCAAGAAGCTTAGTGTTGACATACACAGGTGAATTGACAACACCATTGGGGACTCCATAAATTCCAGGAAGTGAATCAAATGCGAATGACTCAAAGACCGATTGATCGACAGGTCCTTCCCACTCAGGGCTTTCAATAATCGGTGTAAGATCGCTCATCACTCCGCTTTCAGCCCATTCGAGATGAGGGAACGCATCTGAACAAATGAACAGAGTCGGTGTCGTACCAGCTGCAACGGAGGCCCGCAGAGTGCTCTTATAAGAATCAGCTTCTGCTATTGATACATCTTCAACGACTATATCAGGATTCAATGCTCTGAATTCATCCAGCTTGTCGAGGAAGAATTTATGGCGGGGAACTTCCGGATTTGTATAGCGTGAAAGATATGAAATCTCAACAGTTGCAGAGGTTTGTTCAGCTACAGGTGCGGCTGTAGCAGCTGTCCCTGCTGTTTCTTCTTTCGTACAAGAAGCAACACTGAAAACTGCCAGAAGCAAGCATAATAAAATCGAAATCTTCTTCATTTGTATCTCCTTTTTTCACTTTTCGGATTTCGGTCTCAACAGGCTAGGAATCAACGTGATTCTTCTATTTGTCCAATGTCCCTTACAGTTGCAATGTTCCAGAATGATTCTTGCAGCCGCCTCCCCCATCTCTTTTGTTGGACGCTGTACTACAGTTATGCCAGGATTCTGTTCCATGAGATCTGATATCTCGTCAAAACCGATGACCTCAATCTCTTTCCCGTCGCGCTGCCGTAAAGCCTGTAGCACACCGATAGTCATCAGATTATTTGAAGAAAATATTGCTGTAATCTCAGGATGGTTATCCAGAAGCAGGTTCGCAAGGCCGAAACCAGATTGCCTGCTGAAATCACCGGGCATAATGTAGTCTGGGTTAACAGCGATACCTGCTTCTCTTAGTGCATTGATATACCCCTGCTGTCTTTCCCGGCCAGGCTTTGAGGATACAGGGCCTGCAATAAGCCCTATATTGCAATGTCCATTTCTGATCAGCTCCATTACACCATCATGCGCACCAAGCTCATTATGTATGAATACACCATCAAAGGATGAACTTCTAACATCCCTGTCAACAAGAACAACAGGAACATGCAAAGCTCCCAGCAGATTCTCTGCAGGGAATTCCTCCTCAGCATCCGACACTGGTGTGATAATCACTCCTTGCAAATTGAAAAACTTCAGCGTATTGAGGATATTGACCTCTTTGGCAACGCTTTCTTCACTATCCATGATGATAAGTTCGAAATCATACTGATTAAGGACTGAACGGATTCCTTTCAGAACATCAGTGAAAAAAGGATTCGTTATATCGGGGACTACTACTGCAATGATCTTGCGTTCTTCCGTAATGGCTTTGAAACGAGCCTGCAATTTCCGGTCATCGGAGCTCTCAATAACCGCTTCCAGCTTTTTCAGCTTGTCTGGAGTGCAATTTGTCTGCCCGTTAAGAATACGGGAGATTGTTGCTATAGATATACCAGTAGCCTCTGACAATTCTTTCAGCGTCACTGATTACCTCCATTCAAAAACACAGCATAGCAATCTGCAGTTTCATCTCGATAACAACTGTTTCATCCAACCTCAGTGTAAGCCATAAAACCAGATTTTCAAGCAAAATTGAAAATTTTTCCAAAATAGCAGGAATTATTTTCAACTTTTTTCATATATTTTTCACTATTTCTACAAAAGCAGAGAATCTATTATTTTGTCATAAAATGAATTATTTTCTTAATATTCCATGATTTCAGATAGTCAGCCAGCTGTTCATAAGCAGGTATTTAGCCCAGACACACATCAGCTTCTGCCCTCCTGAATTGAATGCTGGAGGAACATCATATTTTAGTCTTCATCATCTCAGCCAGAGAATCTCCATAAACACCATCTAAAAATATACCGTCATACTTTCAGCTCGAAGCATTATCTGGGAAGACTTATTCATCTGAACAGCATTATTCAGATCTTCATTAAGCTCATTGATAGAAGAAATATCCAATCAAGGCACTATATACCCTGTAGATGGTCCGGCTCCGACCTTTACGATATATCCTCTCTTTACCAGCTCCGTAAGGGTTCTCTCCACAGTCACCCTGCTGATATCAGGACAAAGATTCATAATCTCTTTCTTTGTAATCTTCCCAACATTCTTCTCAATTACAGCTTTGATCCGGTCCGGTTTTGATAGTCCTTTATATCTCAGATATTCAACCCGGGACTCAAACTCATTATATGCTTTCAAGACAATTCCAAGATAATACTTCACAAATGGTTCATAGTTGTTTTCGCCATCATGCCATCCTGAAGAACTTGACTGCAATGCCTCATAATATGTTTCCTTGCTCTTTTCAATAAGCATTTCGAGACTGATATACTTTCCAACTATGAAACCTGCCTTATAGTAAAGCAATAATGTCAAAAGGCGACTCAGACGTCCATTACCATCAGCAAAAGGGTGAATGCACAGAAAATCCAAGATAAACATGGAAATCAAAAGCAGCTTATCTATCTTGCCAGCATTCCATTCTTCATTGAAGCTTAAGCACAATTCATCCACAGCTTCTGCTGTCTGCCATGCAGGAACAGGTACGAATCTCACTCTCTGCTTGCCTTCCGAATCCCTTTCAGCAATGAAGTTGTCCGAATTCTTGTAAACACCACCTGCTGTCCCATCGGAATAGGAATACAGGTCCTTATGAAGCTGTAGAATGACATTTGGGCGAGGTGCTATATATTCATAGTTTTCGTGGATTATTGAGAGCACTTCCCTGTATCCCGCAATTTCCTGTTCAGAGCGGTTACGAGGTTCAGCTTTCTGCCTAACAAGTTCTTCCAGGCGTTTATCCGTAGAGAAGATACCTTCTATTCTGTTTGAAGCTCCCGTGCTTTGTATCATTGCCACTTCCAGAAGAGTCTGCAATTCATCTATATGGGCTTCTACGAATAAATCCTGACGCCCCTTATGTTCATGAAGAGAGGTTAGCAGCTGGACAATTTCTGGCGTAAGCAGTTTTTTCGAGGTTTTTGCGTAATCGAATTTTCTCATGCGAATCTCCTTCATTCTCAACCATATCTACATCATTCAACCATAAAATGATGGAGATCGCAACATTGTTTATGGAGACAAAACATTCGGTTTGCGAATCACACCCAAAAAGATTTTCTGTTATCGAGAACCACAAAATAGTAGCAACAGCATTTTCATGCCGGAGCACCTTTCATCGATTTTTACACAATATCGAAACATCAACGACATCAACAATACCAACACCTTGAGGACTATCATCAACGAGCTTTTCATATAGTTGATCCACAAGCAGGATATACTTCTCATAAGGCTTCAAGACAAAGGAAATGAACTTCTCATAGACCTTGTGTCAGGCTCTGGATTTCCATCTGTAATTGCATGCATTTAGCATCTTCGGCTTCTTACACCAAACTTCTCTCCGCCTTTGCATATATGAATGTATTTGAGATGAAAGGTTTCAAAAGTTCAGCCCTCGCATGATACACATCCACAGGAGATACACGCGAGAACCTTTAGTACAGTATTTTCATATTCAATTACTTATATTATAAGTAATTATTACTCTAGCTCAATTGTTTCATCGTTCCATACACTATCTGTGGTGCTACAGGATCTCAGATAACCGCTATATATCTCATTCATCTCACTGGCCTCAGTCGTTTCAAGAACTTTTGGGGCCAAATTAGGGTCAGGTGCTATCTATTCTAAAATAGATTCTCTTTACCAAGTTCCCCGTATCGGAGACTCCTCTGAAAATTCATTACACAAGATATCTGAATTTCCCCTTTTCGTTGATATAGTCATCCATCGCCATATGATGGAAAAAACCTTCTGCCAGAAAATGATTCAAAGCAGAAGGAAATGAATAAACTCTGTCTACTTTCTGATGAAGGAGTTGTCTTCCTCAGGCATTTCATCCTTGGTATACCGTTCAGCTTTCATATGAAGGTCATACTTTTCTCTAAGACTTGCAACGTCAGCCATTAAAGGTGAGGAATGATATGCATCCAGGGCTTTCTGATTTCTCCATGTATCAATGAGAAGAACAGTCTCAGGATTCTCTAGACTTATAAAGTATTCGTATTTAAGACATCCTTCAATCTGCCTGATCGTTTCAACGATTCCAGAGGAAAGCATTTCTTCAGCGAAAGCTTTTGCATTACCGTTTTCACCAGAGTAATAGAGGTTCATTGAAAAGCTCATCTCAAATCCTTCCGCAATTGCCGACAGCCGCTCCTGTGACGAAGTACTCATATGTCGGAAACTCGAAGAGAACGGGTTTGAATACATGGTAGTCGATCTTCCCATCAGCGTTCAGGACGGAATCGTCTGCATAGGTTGCCTGTATGCGGCAGATGAAATTGTCAAAATTCTCCAGTTCGTAGTTTCCATCCATCTCGCACTCAATTGATACCTTTGCAGCATTGATGATTGGGGCACCGTTTTCTCCGATGCTGTAGGAGAACACCTCGGATTTGTCCGTCTTGCTACCGGAAATGACCCCCATCCTGTCGGCATTCTTCAGCCATGATTCATCAACGATGTTGAAGGAAAGCACCTTGTTCTCTCTGATACCTTTGTTGATGTAATGAGCCTTCACAAGCGATACCATGAGATGGCTGTGTGCAACCGTTCCTGCATGGGCGGCAAGAGTCCAGGAAGGCTTTCCATCAACCATCGCACCTATCACTACTACTGGGCACGGATAAAGTGCCAGCACTGCTCCTATGTTCTTCTTCATTATCTCATCTCCTTTTCCCAGAAGCGGATTGTATTGAGATTAAGCGCAGAGGCAGTATCCTCAATTTCCTTGATTTCATCTTCCAGAAGTACAATATTCATTGCCTTTACGGCATCTTCCACATGTTTTGTCCTTGTCACTCCGATAATCGGGAGTGTTTCTTTCGCGATTGCCCATGCAACCGGGATCTGGGCTGTATCAACGCCATGTGTCTTTGCAATCTTTCCGATTACGGCATTGAGCTTCTCGATACTGGGAAGAATCGGATTATAGGCTTCAGCACGGGCAGAACCCGCTGGCATCGGGTGTGCCGTATCATACTTACCTGTCAGCGCTCCCTGCTCAAGCACCATGTATGAGAAGAACGTGATACCGTTTTCCTTGCAGAAATCGAGTATGCCGGAGTCTTCCGAAGAACGGCAGAGAAGACTGTAATGGTTCTGTACAGCAGAGAGTTTCAGGCCATGCTTTTCCAGAATGGCTTTTGCTTCCTTTATCTCTTCAAGATCATGATTCGACACACCGAGCATCGGCACATCAGCCTTGCCTTCATAATATGATGCAAGAGCCTCTGTCCATTTCGGGGCGTCAGTTGTGTTGTGTATCCAGTAGATGTCGAAATGCCTTCCGGAGAAGAAAGATTCCTGCATCGCTAGCATATCAGCCATAGCGGAAGGAGAATCCTTATCCGCAACGCACTGAGGAGTGAATTTGTCTGACACGATATAGCTGTCAGAAGACAGACCCCTCAGGAACCCTGCGAGAATCTTTTCCGATGTACCCATGCCATAAGCATAGGCTGTATCCCATAGATTCAGGCCATTGGCCTTTGCAGCATCAAATACGGCTTTCAGCTCATCTTCAGGCAGTCCGTTCCCAAATGTCCCGTCATTTCCCCATGCCCATGCACCGAGGGCAATCTTTGGCAGTTTTTCCTTGTCCATGATATTTCTCCTTATCTATCCGTCTTTATCGGTTCCAGCATTCTGATAATCTTCGCAGGCACGCCGCCTACGAGTGCACCCGCAGGGACATCCTTATCGACAACAGCCCCTGCTGCTATGACAGAATTGTTCCCTATCTTCACCCCAGGAAGGATGATGGCAGCTCCTCCTATCCACACATCGTTGCCGATTGTGATACCGGAGACTTTCGAGACCAGATACATGCTTCCGTCTTCTCGCTCTTTCCAGCGTTCTGCTGCATCAAGAGAATGAAATCCCGTGTATAGCTTGACATCCGGAGCCAGCAGAACCCTGTCTCCGATTGTTATCGCGCCACCATCGAGAAAGACGCACCCGCTGTTGATGAACACGTGATTACCAACACTTGTATGCGCACCATAAAGAATCCTGAATGGCTGCTGTATGGTCACATCTTTTCCGATACAGCCCAAAAGCTCTTTTATTATCTCGCTCTTTCTTTCAGCCGTATCCTCTCCAAGTTCATTGAACTCACTGGTAAGGATGCGTGCTTTCCTGAGCATCATCTGTATTTCAGGATCCTTGTAATCATATTCCATACCAGCAAGAAGCTTCTCATTTTCCGTCATCGTCAGCTCCTCCATCTGCGTCCCTATGCGAAAGATACGAAGATACTCAATATATGTCTAATACTTATTTTTTATATCTAAACATGCATTTTAGGCATTTATTCTCACTCTTTTCTTCTTAGTCTCTGTGCCGCAGACAATGCAGCGCCGATGAACATGAAAAGGAGCATGATCATAGCGTACTCCGCAACAAGCAATGGTAATGGAGTCGAGAAATCAAAGAATACGAATTCCTCGAAGAGGAACATGTAGTAAAGAAATCGCTCTTTGAGAAATACCCAGATTCCGATGATTACAATGGCAGCTATTACTATCTTCCCGTAACGTTTTCCTACCGTTTTTCTCACTATTACCGTCATATGCAGTCCTGCATGGAGCGACATGAACACAAAACCCCAGTATGCGGCTGTCATGTGAAGAATGCGTGCCACCCCCATAGGCAGCAGAGGAGCTGCCATGGAGTGACGCGCCATCGAAATGCCGCTTACAGCAAGGGCGATGATTAAAAGGGCGCATGCTGAATTGATTGCTGTAGAGAGAATTCGCATCTTTGTGTATCTGCCCTTGAAAATCACCTTGTACCAGCGTCTGTTAAGCACATTGTGTGCGATGAATAGCACTGTAAGAGTCAGTCCTGCCCATTCGTGATACGCTTCCCCAACGAGGAGATATAGCATCTGAAGAACCAGCAGAAGGCTCATGATGATATCAATGGCAATTCTTGCTCTTCTCATCAGAACAGTCCAGATCCGTTTATCCATTCTTCAATGGCTCTGTCCGTGGAACTGTCATTGACTCTTCTGTCCCTGATGGAAAGCCCTTCAAGAACAGTCGCCTCAGGTTCTGCATTTTCAATCGACCTGATTGTACGGGAAAATCCACTACCGCCGGACGTGACGAATGGCATTATAGTCTTTCCTGAAAGATCATATTCATCGAGGAAGCTGTAGAGAGGCATCGGTATATCGCCCCACCAGTTGGGATAACCAAGGAATATGACATCATAGATATCCATATTCTCAATGTGTTCAGCCAGTTCCGGGCGTGCCTCCGCCCTTTGCTCATTCCTTGCAAAATCCAGAAGCTCATTATAATCCTCTGGATATTCCTGAACGGTCACAATCTCGAAGATATCCGCCCCTGTCCTTTCCGCGATGCGCTCTGCGACGCTTTCCGTGTTTCCCGATCTTGAGAAATACACTACAAGAGGATCACATAGAAGCGGCATGACGACCAGTGCCGCCATCAATACAGTCATCATAATCTTTTTCATTTCCGTTTTTCTCCTTTCCGATTTTCCTGAGCCATTCGCTGCACCTTTTCTCAAGTCGTCCTTCTCCATCATCAAAGATGGAAAGAGTTCCGAGAAAATGTGATGAAGCTGGCAATAATGCTTTAATTTCTTTGTTCAAGTTCTCTATGCCGCTTCCCCCATGCGTGATGAAGAAAGCGACTTCCTTGCCAGATAGGTCTGTATCTCTCATGAATGTCCTCACCGGAGCTGGGAGAGCGCCCCACCAATTGGGACAGCCGATGAACAGACGGTCATAATCAGCAGGATTGAAAGCCACAGGATTCAATTCTCTAACTGATTTCTCCTCTGCCTCTTTCTTCGTCTCCTTCAGCAGTCTCCCATAACCTCTTGGGTATGGAATCTCTGGCACAAGCTCAAATAGATCCGAATCTATAAGAGAATGAAGGGTTTCCGCGCATTTCCTGGTATTCCCGCTCTGCGAAAAATAGACTATAAGAGTCTTTTCCATGTCAGTTCTCTTCAGGAATGGAAACCGAGCTCTGTCAGCCAGTCCCAGACTACCGAAAAGCTTCCATGTGCCTGATGCTCATTAATGTCAAAGACATTACCTGAAATGATGCTCTCAGGAAGTGCTTCCCTTATCTGATCAACGCTTCTGGCAAGTCCTCCAGTACCATGCGAGCAGAAGAGATAAATCTGCTTTCCTGAAAGATCATTCTCCTCAAAGAACGTATAAAGAGCCATCGGAATGCCATACCACCAGTTCGGATAGCCAAGGAAAACGATGTCATAATCATCAATATTCCTGACTCTGCTGGACAAGGCCGGATGCTCTCCGTTTCTTCTTTCCTCATTCGCCCTCGCAAGGCAGGCATCCCAGGCAGCGGGATATGGATCCTCAACCTGTATCGCGAACATGTCTGAGTCAATCATTGATGTGATGAACGAAGCGAGATCCTCAACGTTTCCGGGCCTTGTAAGGCTTGAGGTAGAAAACGCATCAACTCCGAAGTTTCCATCATTGTTCTCAGCCCATGAGAAGTATGCGACAAGGACTCTTCCTTCTGTATCTCCCTGAACAGGTTGCGTGTTTTCGCTGTTACCACCTGCAAAAAGGCATATTGTCGACAAGAGGTATGCGGACATCAATAGAAGTGTTTTTCTCATGCTTCTTCCGCCTTTTCTATTCTGAGCGTTCCGGAAAGCGATGAGATAAGTTCTTCTCCTTCGACAGCACTTCCAAGTCCATAGAGAGAGCCATTGGAACTGAAGCGGCCATAGAACATGACAACATTGCCCCAAGGCCTGTAATAAGCGAGTGTTCCCGCACCTCCTTCCGCAAACGGTGTATTTGCTGTGTCCAGTTCATTCTCTGGATAGAAGATCTTCTCGTTATTGCCGAAATTCTCCACCTCAGCAACAATGGGAAGCTGAGCCCAGAGATTGTCTGCTGCATTTGAATCATTGAGTTCAAATACAACCCTGCCAGTATTTCCTGTAACTGAGATCCTTCTTGTCATGACATCTTCTCCTCCAGCCATGCATGATGAGAGGATGGCTGAGAATAAAAACAGTGCGATTATTGCTTTCTTCATTTGGCAAGCTCCTTTGACAATAGTCACTTCTTTTCATCAATTAGCATCACCCCGTCGGCAGGGTTGTGGTCGATTGCACCGACAATCCTGTGTGGTTCATAAGGCTCTTCGATATACGCTATATCCTCCCCTGAGAGTTTCAGACTGAACGCGGTTGCTGCATCATCAAGGTATGAGGCTTTCGTTGCACCTATAATCGGAGCGGTGACTCCTTTTGCCCATTGCCATGAAAGTGCTATCTCAGACATCTTCACGCCATAACGCTCAGCAAGTGAATGGACACGGCGGACAATCGCCATATCCTCTCTTTCCGTCCTGTCATACTTTCCCATTGCCGCTCTGTCGGTGCGGCTGCGGATTGAATCTGAATTCCACTCAGCTCTTGCCAGATGCCCAGATGCAAGAGGGCTGTATGGGATAAGGGAGACATTCATTTCCCTGCAGACGGGAATCATTTCCCTTTCATCCTCACGATAGAGGAGATTGTAGTGATTCTCCATCGCGGAAAATTGGGCCCAGCCGTTATCACGGGCGGCAATCTGCATGTTATAAAACTGGTAGCCATACATCGCAGATGCTCCGATTGCACGGACTTTCCCCTGCAAGACAAGATCATTCAGTGCCTCCATTGTCTCCTCAATGGGAGTGTCATAATCAAAGCGATGGATGATGTAGAGATCGAGATAATCAGTGCCAAGACGCTTCAGACTGCCATCAATCTCCCTCAGTATAGCTTCCTTCCTAAGCCTGCCCGGGTTGAAGTAGACTTTTGATGCGATTATGACCTTGTCCCTTGCTGCGTTCCTCTTTATCGCTTTTCCAAGGTATTCCTCACTGGTTCCATCTGAGTAGCCATTGGCTGTATCGAAGAAATTGATGCCAAGATCAAGGGCGTGCCTGATTATCTTTTCAGACTGATTTTCATCAAGCGTCCAGTCGTGCATTGTCCCGGCCTTGCCAAAGCTCATGCACCCTAGGCATATCCTAGAGACTTCTATATCTGTATTCCCGATTCTCGTGTATTCCATTTTACATTGTCCTCTCAAAGGCTTTTTCCAAGTCTGTACGCCTTTTCAGGGAATTCAGTTCCTCGTGTCATCTCAGGGCTTCCGCATCCAGTGCCAAGGATCATGCCGGCATTCTCAAAGTTCATGTAACGGCAGAGCGTCAGATAATGCTCTCTGATATCCTTCATAGTCCAGTCATTGCTGTTCCAGGCAGCAACAATGAGAGCTGTCTTCATGTGCTTTGATGAAAGACGCGTCGTGTAGCTGTACCATCTGTCTATGACAGCCTTCATCTGTGCAGAGAAGCCATAGTAGTAGAGAGGTGTTACAAGTACCATCATATCCGATGAGAGGATAAGATCCCTGAGCCTCTCTCCATCATCTTTCTGTATACAGTTTCCATTCATTCCACATCTGCCGCATCCTATGCATGGATGGAGCATGCTGTGCCCTGCATCGAACACCGAAACCGTGTGTCCTTTCTCCTCCGCTCCTCTTATGAAAGATGATGCGAGGAGATTCGAAGAGCCGTTCTTATGCGAGCTGGATGTTATTACCGTTATCTTCATTCAATTTCCTCCCTACTGTATGAATCTGATTCCATGAAGCCTTGCGGGCTCTGCAGGATCTTCAAGGTCAAGTATCATGGGCCGTCCTTCATCAAGTGAGCGGAGATCTGCCATCTCTCCTTCCGTGAGAGTGAAATCGATATCAGCATTCTCCCTGATACGCTCTTCATGAACTGATTTCGGTATCACGACAGCACCTTCATTGATGAGAAACCTGAGTATGACCTCAGCACTTGTCTTTCCATGATTTTCGGCAATCTTCCCGATTATTGGATTTGAGAAGATATTATTCCGGCCTTCCGCAAAAGGAGCCCAGGCCATCAGCCTTATGCCGTATTCGTCCATCATCTTCCTCAGCTTCATCTGCTGATAAAACGTATGCATCTCCACCTGGTTAACCATCGGGATGATTCCTGTCGAGAGCACGAGATCAACAATGCGGGATGTGGAGAAGTTGCATACCCCGATAGCTTTTGCCATCCCCTCCCTCATTATTCTCTCCATAGCCTTCCAGCTTCCCATATAGTCACCAAGCGGCATGTGTATGAGGTATAGATCAAGATAATCTGTTCCGAGATTCCTCAGTGTCTTCTCAAATGAGAATAGTGTCTTGTCAAAACCTGAATCCTGAACCCAGACCTTTGATACGAGGAATAAATCCCCCCTTGGGATTCTACTTATACTTACAGCCTCCCCCACAGCCTTCTCATTTCCATAGCAGGCTGCAGTATCAATCATCCGGTAGCCTTCTCTGAATGCCGAAAGCACGCTCTTCCTGCAGACTTCAGGATCCGTAATCTGGAATGTACCGAATCCAAGTGCAGGAATATTGATTCCATTACTCAGAGTGAAATGCTCCATTTTCACACCTCCAGCGAGGCAAAGAATATGGACCGCCGTACATCCTTGCCTCCGCTTTCAGAATCTAAA
>CASDZV010000014.1 GCA_949285905.1 uncultured Spirochaetales bacterium
AAGACTCTGTTGCATGATTCGCAGTAATACGCTTTGGCATTCTTCTCAAGGATGATATGCGGTGGACGGTTCGTAGCCTTCTCCGTAGGTCTGAATATGACATTAACGCCAAAAGGCATGCTCCCAGATGATATGACTGTTCCCTTGATCATCTCTTTGCTGCATGCAGGGCATTCCCTCATTCGGTACCTCCGATGTTCGACTTCTGGTTCTCTATGTACTTTTTCACGTTTTCCTCTGTGATTGCCCCGACACTCCCGTATAACATCCACGAGACCATAGGCCTGATCCCCAGAACTTGCGTTCCTTCAGCTTTGGAAATGCTGTGAATATGTGCACAGCTGAAATGGACTTCAGAGTGCGTGCAATCATGGATGGAGCTTCATCAGGAGATGCCTCAAGAAAGAGGTGGACATGCTCAGGCATGACCTCTATGGCCTTAAGTGTCCGGCCATAACCTAAGCCAGTATCGTCTTCGTTTCCACTTCCCCTGCTCCTTGAGAGAGTATCTTTAGCATCTCTCAATCAATCACACCTGTGTCCTTTCTTCTCTCCACTGTGTAAATGAGAAAAAAACATCAGCTTTCATCTAACTCCTTACAACAGTCATTGTGAAGCCGATTATTGAAGTGATATGATGAAGACATGAGAAGAACAGTTAGTATTTTCCCTAAATTGTCAGGGGATGAAAAAGCTTCCATTATTGAGACAAGGAAGCAGTATGCAAGGGCCTTCAACATGTCAGTTGAGTGTCTTATCAATAACAACAGCACATCCAAGAGATTCCTTCATAAAGTTCAGTATGAGAGGATAAAGGAAGAATGTCCGTCTCTTCCAACAGGACTCATACAATGCGCAAGAGATGTTGCAGTGGAAGCTGTCAAGAACTGGAATGTGAAGAGGACGAAGCTTAAGCAGAAGAGGACGAAGCTTAAGCAGAAGAAGCCGAAGAAAGCTGAAAGAATGAAAAGGCCATCGATGAAGGAGAAGTGCACGATGCGCTATGATGTGCGCACTGTGACATTAAGAGGCAGTCAGCTCACCTTCAGCACCTGCGACAAGAGAATAAAGACAATAATAACGATTCCTGAGTTCTTCACTGAGCGTTATCCGGATTCCGAGGGATGGAAGCTCAAGGGAGCGAACATAGGGATAGACAGAAAAAGAAGAGTGTTCGTCAATCTCATCTACGAATGCACTGATTGCGATATAGTTGAAAACGATGGGAAGATAGTGGGACTGGACAGGGGTGTCTACAACATTGTTACAACTTCTGATGGTGTTCACTATGGAGCAGAGGATGTAAGGCGGGTTAAGAGGAAATACAACCATGTGCGTTCTGAGCTGCAGAAGAAAGGCACCCGCAGTGCGAAGAGGAGACTTGTCTCCATCTCCGGCTGCGAGAAGAGGTTTGTTCATGACCAGAACCACTGTATTTCCAAAAAGCTTGCCAATACTGATGAGAATGTATCCGTATATGTCCTTGAAGATTTGTCATCCATGAACATGCTGAGGCTCAGGGGAAAGAGCAATAAGACCATGAGGAAATGGCTATCTAATTGGTCATACTCCGACCTTGAAGAGAAGCTCACATACAAGTGTAAGAGGAACGGCATAAGGGTGGAATTTGTGGATGCACGTTATACGAGCCAGAAGTGTTCGGTGTGCAAGACGATAGACAAGGCTTCGAGGAAAGGGAACCGATACACATGCAGACATTGCGGCAGCAGGATGCATGCAGACACAAATGTTGCCATCAACATCCGCGGCAACTACATTACTCGGATCCAGCAATCCGGGCAGGCTGCAGTCAATCAGCCAGGGGAGCCTTCGGGTCACCCCGTAAGTGGATGGAGTGCCATAGGTAAACCGGAAACGGAGCCTGTGGATAAAACACTCACGTCCAAGCCTTCAGGCTTGTCCTGAAGGTCGTTGAC
>CASDZV010000015.1 GCA_949285905.1 uncultured Spirochaetales bacterium
CAGAGCAGATGACTTCTGTACATCCGAGAGTCTCCACTGCTGTGAGCTTGCGGATGATTGCCTTCTTGCGGCTCATCTTCGTGACACCGATTGAAAGCACGATGGTGACAACAGCAGCAAGACCTTCAGGAATTGCTGCAACTGCAAGCGATACAGCAATCATGAAAGTGTCGAGAACGCCGGCAAGGTGTATATCTCCCTGTGAAGCCATCCTTATGAGATTGACTGCAAACATGAAGACACAGATTCCAAGTACAAGCCATGTCAGGACCTTCGAGAGCTGATTCAGCTTCCTCTGCAGCGGTGTCTCGTTGTCTGCCGCATCAGAGAGAGCTGTCGCAATCTTCCCCATCTCTGTCTTCATACCTGTCGATACAACAACAGCCTCGCCGCGCCCATAGACGATTGTCGAGCCCATGTACACCATGTTCTTCCTGTCACCGAGCGGGACTTCGTTTCCGGAGAGTGTGTCAGAGATTTTATCAACCGGTACAGATTCTCCTGTAAGCGCTGCTTCCTCTGCCTTCATAGATGCAGAGAGAAGGATTCTCGCATCTGCCGGAACGCTGTCTCCAGCTTCCAGCTCTATGATATCGCCGGGAACGAGCTCCTCGCTCTCGACTGTCACGATCTTCCCGCCACGCTTCACCTTCGACTTCGCTTTTGACATCGACTGCAGGGCTTCTATCGCTTTCTCTGCTTTCGATTCCTGCACCACGCCAAGTACCGCGTTGATAAGGACGACAACGAGTATGATGATCGCATCTGACCATTCTGTCTCGCCCGCGGCTGCTGATGTGATGACAGAGAGCACTGCTGCTATCATAAGTATGATGAGCATAGGGTCTGAGAGCTCTTCGAAGAACTTCTTGATTACGCTGTCTTTCTTCTTCTCTTCAAGCTTGTTAGGGCCATACTGGCCGAGACGTTTTCCAGCCTCTTCGGAGGTAAGGCCTTCGCGGGAAGATGTCAGTGATGAGATGACATCATCCTGGGACTGTAGATATTCCTTCATGAACAAATCCTCTTTTTTAGTTTTATAGTGATACTAGCATTGTTGATGATAATTGGTTAAGTGTTACAGGGTGACTTATCAAGTCAAATTCAGCTATAATTCCCATATGGTCGTTGATGAGGGTAGGAATCTACATTTGTATTTCCCGCTGGACGAGGCACTGAAGAGCATCAGCAAAGCAGAAGTCCTTCCAATTCCTGAATTTCACAGCTTTCAGATCAATCGTTCGCATACTGTAATCTTCACTGTGGAGAAGGGGAGCGTCACTGCTGCGACATCCTGGAGGGAGAATCCTGACTCACGTGAAGTGACAGGTGCCGTCAGTCTTGAGAGCGGCATGTTTGCCATCTATCTTCCGGGAGAACCGTTTCTAGTCAAATGCGATACAGAGGATACAGAAGCTGTAATGAGAATCGTAGGAGGTAGTGATGAGCGCGAAAGTACGTGACCTTATCATAGGAGATGGTGGGAAAGTCAGCGTACAGACGATGTATGATTCGCCGATTGCGAACACAGACCCCGCTGCTGTTGTTTCAAGAATCTCTCATCTCCATGCTCTTGGATGCGATATGATCCGGTTCAGCTTTGTTTCCCCTGATGACCAGAGGCCATTTGAATACATTGCAAAACACAGCGTCATCCCTGTTGTCGCTGATATCCACTTCGATTACAGGCTTGCGCTCCTTGCAATTGAGTCGGGCGCAGATAAAGTCCGGATCAATCCTGGGAATATAGGGGCTAAGTGGAAGAGCGAGGAGATTGTAAAAGCTGCCCTAGATCATGGCACAGCTATACGCATAGGACTCAATTCAGGATCTCTTCCTCAGCACAAGAGCGGAGAAAGTGTGCCATCTGTGATGGTCCGTACTGCTCTTGAGTATCTTGACTGGTTCTCGTCATGGGGTTTCTCCAACAGTGTGGTATCGCTCAAATCCTCAAGTACAGAAGAGACAATGGAAGCGGCGCGTCTTTTCCACAATGTTTCAGATGTTCCTCAGCACATCGGGGTGACGGAAGCAGGTTCTTCTGTAATCTCTGCAGTCCGTTCGACCTGGGCTCTCGGGAATCTCCTGAGCGAAGGGATAGGCGATACTCTCCGTGTTTCAATGACAGGTGAGATGGAGGATGAGGTAATAGCCGGCACAGAACTTCTCCGTACACTCGGCCTCAGAAAGGGTGGTGTCAGAATCGTCTCCTGCCCCCGTTGTGGACGCCATGCATTCGATACGATTTCATTTGAAAAGCGCATAAGGGAAAAGCTTCTCTCTCTTGATAAGGATATCTCTGTTGCTATAATGGGGTGTCTCGTCAATGGACCGGGTGAAGCAAAAGGTGCTGACTTCGCAATTACCGGCATTAAAGACAAGGTCTATCTCTTCAGAAAAGGAGCGATGGTCCGGTGCGTTGACGCGGATGAAGCCGAAGAGGCGCTGTTAGAGGCAATCTGCTGTGAATGATAAGATAATCATACGCGGTGCACGCGAACATAATCTGAGGAATATCGATCTCGAGCTTCCAAAGAACTCTCTGGTCGTCATCTCCGGTCTCTCTGGCTCGGGGAAGAGCTCCCTTGCTTTCGACACGATATTCGCAGAGGGGCAGAGACGGTACATAGAATCACTTTCAAGCTATGCCAGAATGTTCCTGGGACGAATGGACAAACCCGATGTTGACTCAATTGAGGGGCTTTCACCGGCCATCGCAATCGAGCAGAAGTCAACAAACCGCAATCCCCGTTCAACTGTCGGGACTGTTACTGAGATTTATGATTATTACCGTCTTCTCTGGGCTCGTATCGGACACAAGCACTGTCCAAAGTGCGGCCGTGAGATAACAGAGATGTCAGTTGACCAGATTATTGATATCATCTTCTCACACCCTGAAGGTGAAAGGCTTATGATTCTCGCACCTGTCGCACGGGGAAAGAAAGGCGAGTTCAGGACAGTGCTGGAAGATGCTCTTAAACTCGGATACCTGCGTGCTGTTATTGATGGGCGCTTATATAATCTTGATGAATCCATTCCTCAGCTTGAGAAGAAGGTGAAGCATAATGTCTCAATACTCATTGACAGAGTGAAGAACCTGAAAGCTGACAGGACGAGGATTTCAGATGCTGTCGAACATGCTTTCGAGATAGCCAACGGACTTGTCGAAGTTGAATACTATGATGAGAAGAAGAGCGAGATCTACAGCGAGAAGAACAGCTGTCCTGATTGTGGTATAACAATACCTGAAATAGAGCCGCGCTTCTTCTCCTTCAACTCACCATTCGGCGCATGCCCAGAGTGCAACGGAATTGGATTCAGGAAGGAATTCGATCCGAAGAAGATTATTCCAGACCGCTCGCTGAGCTATAATCAGGGGGCTATCCGCACACACCGTCCGGATGCCAATTACTACAGAGCAGGTATCGAGACTCTGTACAAGCATTATGGCTATTCAATGGATACGCCTATCGAGAAACTGCCTGAGGATTTCGTGAATATCCTCTTGTACGGTGGAGGGGACCGTTTCTCCTATTCCTATCAGGGTGCAAGCGAGAAGCGTACCACTGAATTCAGAGGAATCATCACTGAACTCGAACGCCGTTACTATGAGACACAGTCGATGAACATCCGCATGTGGCTCGATTCGTTCAGGGAAGAGGTCACATGTCCCGCATGCCATGGTGACAGGCTGAGAAAGGAAGCCTTATCTGTCTACGTCGGCGGGCTGAACATCATAGAGGCGACAAAGCTTTCCGTTCTGAAGACAATTGATTTCTTCGATAATCTCCAGCTTACGGATACAGAGCGTGAGATTGCCAGGGAAATACTGAAGGAAATCAATGCACGCCTCCATTTCTTGAAGGATGTGGGACTAGGGTACCTGACACTGTACAGGGCAGCTGCGACACTCTCGGGCGGTGAGGCACAGCGCATCAGGCTTGCCACTCAGATCGGTTCTGCACTTACCGGTGTCCTGTATGTTCTTGATGAACCTTCCATCGGCCTTCATCAGAGAGATAACCAGAAGCTTATCGATACGCTCAAGAAACTCAGGGATCTTGGAAATACAGTCATTGTTGTCGAACATGATGAGGATACAATCAGGGAAGCAGACTATGTCGTGGATCTCGGTCCTGGAGCAGGTGAGCGAGGTGGGTATATCACTGCAAAGGGAACGCCCGGGGAGATTGCGGCCAATAAGGAGAGCATCACAGGGCAGTTCCTTTCAGGAGCGCTGACCATTCCAGTGCCTAAGAGGCGGAAAGGCAATGGCAGGCATATAAAGATAACCGGATGCTCGAAGAACAATCTGAAAGACATCGATGTGGATATTCCTCTTGGAGAGTTCGTTGTCATAACAGGCGTCTCCGGCTCAGGCAAGTCCACGTTCCTCAATGAGATACTTCTTCCTGCAGTCCAGCGTCGCCTTTCAAAGAAAAATGATTCATACGATGGTTACAAGACGCTCTCAGGTACAGAGTACATTGACAAGGTGATTTCAATAGATCAGTCTCCAATCGGACGCACACCACGCTCGAATCCTGCGACATATGTCGATCTTTTCACTCCGATACGAGAGCTTTTCGCCCAGATGCCGGAGGCTAAAGCAAGAGGCTACAGCGCCGGCCGCTTCTCGTTCAATGTTCCTGGCGGACGATGCGAGAACTGCTCTGGAGATGGCCAGCTGAAGATAGAGATGCACTTTCTTCCTGATGTCTATGTCAAATGCGATGTCTGTGATGGAAAACGCTACAACAAGGAGACTCTCTCTGTCACATATAAGGGGAAGAACATCTCCGATGTCCTGGATATGACAGTAAGCGAGGCTCATGCATTCTTCTCATCCCATCCGAAGATCATGCGCAAGCTTGATACGCTCATGGCTGTCGGTCTCGATTATATACGCCTCGGACAGAGCGCCCTGACTCTCTCCGGAGGAGAGGCACAGCGTGTTAAGCTTGCACTAGAACTGTCGAAGGTCCAGACAGGGAAGACGCTCTATGTTCTTGATGAGCCTACTACAGGTCTTCATTTCGCAGATGTCAAAAAGCTTCTTGAAGTGCTAGAGAAGCTTGTGGAGAATGGTAATAGTGTCATACTCATCGAGCATAATCTTGATGTAATCAAAACCGCAGACTATGTCATTGACCTTGGTCCTGACGGAGGAGATGATGGCGGACGGGTTGTTGCAGCAGGGACTCCGGAAGAGGTTGCCTCTGTATCCGGAAGCTTCACAGGAGAGTATCTGAGGAGATATCTGTAATTGAAGAAGATCTGTCTGCTCATCCTCATTCTTGCCATGCCATCCATGCTCTTTGCATTGACGGCACCTTCCATATACTTCGCCTCCGATGAAGCGCTGAGGAACATGGTCAGTCTCCGTGGTCTTGCTGCAGGGTCGAGGGAGGCAATGCAGAATGCGCTTTATGAGTATGAGGGACTGGAGGCATATGCTCTTGAGGAGACATCTCGTGATGAAGAGAGCCCTGACGGGAATGAGAGCTTTCTGCTTACGATAAACGGCGCTGAGAATCTTTCAAGGGAGGATGGGCGTGTCGTCCTTACCGGAAACTCTTCCATTTCCATGGATGATGATGGCGTACACTCAGAGCTGTCTGCAGATACGATTATCATAGATACGGAAAACAGCCGTCTTACTGCGTTGGAAAATGTCATATACAAGACAGATGACGAGAGTGCCTCTATAAAGGATATTGAGGCAGATGTTGTCACTGTCAGCTGGGAAAAAGGCTCCCTGATGGTAACTAATGCCACGACATCCACTGAGAGCGGGAAAGAAGGCGATGATAACGCTATAACTATATATACCTCGGGTGAGACGCTCTCGTATAACCCTGAAGGAGGAATGCTTTACGATGACGGCTTCATAACATCAGATCCGGAAGAAGCGTATGTCTCCATCACAGCAAAGGAGATTGCGATGCTCTCAGGTGCTGACATGTTCGTGTCGAATGCATATCTCTCAATCGGACGCGTGCCGCTTCTGTGGCTTCCTTTCTTCTTCTTCCCCGGTTCCCAGATAACAGGTAATCCGAGCATGGGTTTCTCATCAGAGCGCGGCGCGTTCCTCAACACTACATTCGAACTCCTTGGACAGGCCGAGAGCGTCCATGGGGAAGGGGATGATGATGAAGAGGAATCATTCATGTCAATCCTTGCAGCCAGCGGGGACAGCGAGAACAGCCACCCCACAGGTGCATACTATTCATCGAAAGGAGAGCTTTCCGAAGCTGAGAGATGGGCAAGAGAGAGCGGGTCTTATATCGCTCTGATGGGAGACGCTTATGTTGAGAATGGTCTTCATATGGGTATTGAAAGCCATATCTCGCTCTTTGATGACTCCTTGTCTTTCTCGGTTCTTGATGGTATTGCAGTCTCTCCTGAATCTACATATTACGACGGCCATTTGCGATACTACGGAGTGAATGAATTTGAATACAAGGACTATGGCCTTGATCTTTCACTTTCTGTTCCATTCTATTCAGACAGCCGCGTCATGATGGATTTCGGGGACAGACTGACAGGCTTCTCTCTCTTTTCACTGATACAGGAGCCTGAGTTCCCGACTGAATATGACTCAACAATAACATCCTACAGAAACGAACTCGAGATTGATTACACGCTGCCTTCCGCATACAGAGGAGATCTTGTCTCATCATTCTCCATTTCCGATCTCAATGTCGGCACCAGACATCGATGGGATTCAAGGGAACACAGATATTATCTTAGCGAGACAACGCTTCCATCGTTCTCGACATCAATCTCAGGCACGCTTTTCAGCTTTGCGACAACGGTGGCGACTCCTGTGGCAAAAGCCGAGAAGGAGGAGACGGATGTTACTGAAATCCACATCCTCTCCGATCCTCTTCTTTACCGCATCTATGAGGCTGAGGAGCAGAGGAGAGAGACAACCGGCAATGAGACATACTCGATTTCACTGGGGTACTCGCTCTCAGAGAACTTCAGCAATGAGTACAGCTTCGAACGCGATGGATCATATGATGACGGAGAGCTGTCAAGCTCTACATCCATGCGTCTCACACTCGATGCTGTCGCTTCCGAGTACGCATCGCTTAGGGCGATTTTCACGCCGTCATACTCTTATCTCTGGGAAGATGACAAGACAGTTACAGGTTATACTCACCGTGGTGCCATCACGTCAGATATCACATTCTCAGTTCCGTATATCGGCATTGAGTACCATATTGCTTCCAGACTCCTGAATTTCAAGAGCGAAGTGGAGAATGATGTGGAAATTGATTCAGATTTCCTTACTCCTGGATGGAATAAGGATACGATAACAAGCCACTCAATCGCTCTCACAAAGTCTTTCCAGACAGATTACGGAACATTCACACCATCTGTCGAGTATGTCCTTCCGCCTCTCGCATCCGAGCTCATTCCACGCCTTTCATACAGCTATGGGCCATTTGCTGCATCCGTTGGATGGCAGTTCCTGCAGGAGGAGACTGATGCGCCTTTCAGAAGCGATCTTATCGAGTTATCTCTTGGTTATAATGGTACTTATATAACATCCAACATGTCTCTGAGGTATCAGAGCGCTGACTACGACAGGGATGCATTCTGGAATCCATTCTATGGCAATGCATCTCTATCGCTGAGGACAGAGGATAAGCGCTGGTCCATCACACAGTATTTCGACTACTACGCATATGAAAATGGGATGAATAACTATTTCGATTCCATAAAGACAACGCTTACGATTCCGTATTTCGATATCTCTGTAAACTGGCAGGGCGCAGCCGGTGATGTTTCTTTCAAGGGAATTGACGCTCATCTCGATATCAATTCAGCTACATTCCAGCTCTGGAAGGGCAGGCTCTACTTCTCGCTAGGACTTGAATCCGAGTTCGAGTTCGACATGGACAACCCTTATGCGTCAATGTTCACATTCGAGCCTTCGATAACGTTCTCCATCGCGGAGTTCCTTGACTTCACGTTCTCCTTCAAGTCATCGAACAATGCGTTCTATGATTATTATCAGAGCGGTAATTTCTTCGGGGAGTTCTTCAGCGATCTCTTCCGTTCTTTCGATTTCTTCGGAGATGGCCGCAACCGAACGAATTTCGTCATGAGCGAGGCGCAGCTTGATGTCGTGCATTATATGAATGACTGGGACCTTCACTGTTCATATTCTGCGCATATCGAACTGCACGATGATGTTTATCAGTTTGTTCCTGAATTCAGTGTCTATCTGAGCTGGAAGATCATGCCGGATCTGAAGATCGATCAGGAATGGGAATATAATGCAACAAGCGAGAAATGGGAGCGATGATGTCTCAGAGCTATGTTTTCAAAAGCGAGAATGCCTGTCTGGTGCTGGGTGCTAATGATGCGAACCTTCCATACCTTGAGATGCTGCTTGCAACAGATCTCGCAGTCAGAGGGACGAGTGTCTCCTCCAGCGATGATGTTCCTCTCTTCATACCATTCATGAAGCGGCTGGAGAAGGCTGCCCAGGAGCGCGGTATGCTGAAAGAGGCTGAGATATTCATGGAATTCCAGCTGCTTTCAGAACCAGCTGTTATGGCAGAGAAGGATGACAGCCCTGTCATTGTAGCAGCTGGCAAGGCTATCTATCCACGGAGCAGGGCAGAGAAAGAGCTCTTCTCCATCCTCCCAACCTCCGATGTCGTCTTCTCTGTCGGGCCTGCAGGGACTGGAAAGACCTTTGTCGCTGTTATCTGGGCGCTTTCAGAGGTTCTGTCAGGCAGGAAGGGCAAGCTTTTATTGACACGTCCTGTCGTTGAAGCTGGAGAATCCCTGGGTTTTCTGCCGGGAGATCTCAAGCAGAAGCTCAGTCCATACCTCAACCCATTGTACGATGCGGCAGAATATGTTCTCTCTCCTAATCAGATCAAGCGGATGGAAGAGAATGGAAGCCTTGAAATCGCTCCGCTTGCATATATGCGTGGCCGTTCTGTCAACAATGCGGTGATGATTCTCGATGAAGCACAGAATGCAACGCGTTCCCAGATCAAGATGTTCCTCACGCGCCTTGGTGAGAACTGCCAGGCAATAGTGACAGGAGACCCGTCTCAGACTGATCTTCCATTCCATAGCGAATCCGGCCTTGAGGAGGCACTGCAGATACTCAGTGGAATCAAAGGGGTTTCAGTGGTAAGATTCACTCATAACGATACTGTTCGTTCCAGAATTGTAAGAGAAATCGTCCGCGCATATTCTGAGAGGGAGAGAGATGAAGAATAGACTGGTTTCAGAAGCTCTGAAAGCATTTACGAAGAGGCAGCGCCGCGCGCTTTATGCGCTGATGGTGCTTACTGTTCTTCTGGGACTTGCCGGGCCGCTCCTCCTTTCCTCTGATCCGCGCACAGTGCTTACGCTGCAGCGTCAGTACCGTCCGGGGGAGCTTTCAGACGAAGATGTCATCGCGCCTTCAGACTTCTCTTACATTGATGATGAAGCGACTGCAGAAGAGACTGCAATCGCTGCAAGAAGCGTACTGCCACAGTTTTATTATTCAATTTCTGAATCGATGAGCATACGCTCTCTTGCAGAAGATTTTGCGACAGCTGTGCAGACAGGAGAGGCTGAGAAGTTCGTCTCGCAGAATGGTATCCGTGACACAGAAAATGTAGCTTCCAGACTCAGTGAGATTCCTGGTTCTGACCGCCCGCTCATAGCTTCTCTCATCAATGAAAGTGTCATATACCTGCTGAACGAAGGAGTTTTTTCCGAAGAGGATCTGAGAGAAGCACAGGATAGCGGATACAGGACAATCATGATGGAAGATTCCCATCTTCCGTTCAGATACTCAGGCCGTCTGAGAGTCATTGATTCCGTCATTGTCAGCGGAAGCGAATATGAGACAGTCTCTCTCCTCTCATCTGAAAGGTATCCTGATATTCCATCCTCATATGCAAGCCTTGTTGCAGACGCTGTCTCAATTCTCGTTACTCCGAACGTCTTCTATGACCCGCTTCTGACAACGAGTCTCAGGGAGAGCAGGGCTTCATCCGTTCCTCCAGTGCTTGTAGAGATCAGCCGCGGTGATTACATCATCCAGAAGGATACAGTGGTGACAGAGCAGCAGCTCAGGACAATCGCAAGAATTTATGATTCCTCCATTGTCTCCGTTTCCCCATTGAAGGCATTGGGATACCTTGTGTTCCTCTCATTCATGGTGCTTATTCTTGTCTATCTGCTTTTTTTCTTCATCAAGTACCGATATCGTCTTGCTGTATATTCAATGATGTTCCTCGTAGGGATTGATCTCACACTCGTTGCCTCGTTCTTTCTTTCGCGCCTCCTGCCAGAAGAAGGAGTTGTGTACATCGATCCGTTCCTTCCTTTTGTCCTGATGCCGGCTCTTGCAACATCAATCACAGGGCGACGCAGGGTTGGTTTTTCTGTAGCTCTTGTCCTCTCGGCTTTCGCATCAATCTATCCCGGAAGCAGGTCCTTCTCGTTCTTCTACTTCATCGCACTCATAGAATGCTGTCTTATGTTCATCCGCTTTGGATCTGAAAGACTGGATATCATCTATCAGACACTATTCTCGTCAATTGCAGCTTCGGGCATTACTGTTCTTGTATCATTCATATATGATCTGGAGTTCCAGGTTGTCTTCACAAGCGCTATCGCGGCAGCCCTGAATGTAGTCATGTCATTCATACTTCTTTCAATCCTGCTCCCGATTATCGAGAAGATGTTCAACATACCGACAGCTTACAGACTGCATGAGCTCTCATTTACAGACACACCCACACTCAACAGGCTCTCACAGGTCGCGCCAGGTACTTTCAACCACTCGAAGAATGTCTCCGAGATGGCATATGATGCTTGCAAGGCCATCAACGCGAATGCCGACCTCGCGCGTGTCGGAGGGCTTTATCATGATATAGGAAAGGCAGAGCATCCTGAGTACTTCATCGAGAATCAGGCAGGGAAGAATGCTCATGATGAGATCAACAAGACGCTTTCCGCTGCTATCATCAAGTCACATGTGAAGCTTGGCGTTGAGAAGGCGAAGGAAATCGGGCTTCCACAGGAGGTTATAGATATCATCTCCGAGCACCATGGCAATGATCTCATCAAGTATTTCTACAATGAAGCTGTCCGAGAGGCAAAGGAATCGAGAAGCTCCATGGTCAGCGAGGAGGATTTCCGCTACAACGGTCATATACCATCAACAGTTGAGAGTGCAGTTGTCATGCTAGCAGACTGCACAGAGGCTGCTACAAGAACGCTCAAGAATCCTAACCACCAGAAATATGATAAATTCATCACGAACATCTTTATTGATAAAATGAATTACAAGCAGCTCAATAATTCCCAGCTGACGATCAATGACCTTGACAAGATAAGGGAATCATTCATCCATTATCTGCTGGGACGCGACCATCAGCGCATTGAGTATGGTAAGGACTGATATGCACTACATAGAAGATGAGACAGAAAGCATTAATATAGAGGAGGTGGATGCACTTCTCGGGAAAATACTCCGCTATCTCGGTGAGACTGGGGATTTTTCCCTGCATTTCATCTCTGATGAGAAAATGAGGGCGCTCAACTCTGAGTACCGCGGAATTGATGATCCGACAGATATTCTCACATTCGCTATCAATGACGGGGTGGTTTTTCCGTCGGTAGAGGGAGAGGAGAAGGAGCTTGGTGATATCTTTATTTCCATTGACTCGATGACGCGTAATGCTACTGCTCTCTCTGTTGACCGAGCCGAGGAGCTGAGGAGACTTCTTGTTCATGGTGTTCTTCATCTCCGTGGAATGGATCACAAGACAAATGATTTTTCCACTGAGCCGATGCTCCGGGAGCAGGAAAGGATTCTTGAAGCGCTGGATTTCCTCAAAAAGTGAGCATAATGTTCACGATTTCATCGAGTAGCTATTATATTAAACCTGATAATAGGCTTTTCATTGCTATTTTCCTGTGAAGATGGTATAAATCTTTACTGTTGAAATAAGTCATCCTCTGAAAGAGGAAGAAGGAGAGAATATGATTAAAGTAGGAATCAATGGATTCGGAAGAATCGGACGCTTTGTATTCCGCGCAGCTATGAACCGCCCGGATATCGAGATTGTAGGTATCAATGACCTCTGCCCTGTAGATTACCTTGCATACATGCTCAAGTATGACACAATGCATGGCAAGTTCGAGGGTACAGTGGATTGTGACGTTGAGAAGTCCCTGCTTATCGTAAACGGACACTCTGTCCGCGTTACAGCTTGCAAGGATCCTGCAGAGCTCAAGTGGGATGAAGTCGGAGCTGAGTATGTTGTCGAGTCAACAGGTCTCTTCCTCACAAAGGAGAAGGCAGAAGCTCATCTCAAGGCTGGTGCTAAGTATGTTGTCATGTCCGCTCCTTCAAAGGACGACACACCGATGTTCGTTTGCGGTGTAAACGAGAATACATATGTCAAGGGAACACAGTTTGTATCCAACGCATCATGCACAACAAACTGCCTTGCACCTATTGCAAAGGTTCTCAACGACAACTGGGGAATCACAGATGGTCTCATGACAACAGTCCATTCAACAACTGCTACACAGAAGACTGTTGACGGCCCATCAATGAAGGACTGGAGAGGCGGCCGCGCTGCTTCAGGCAACATCATTCCTTCCTCAACAGGTGCTGCAAAGGCTGTTGGCAAGGTTATTCCTTCACTCAATGGCAAGCTCACAGGTATGTCAATGAGAGTTCCTACACTTGATGTTTCCGTTGTTGACCTCACAGTCAACCTTGCAAAGCCTGCAAAGTATGATGAGATCTGCGCAGCTATGAAGAAGGCAGCAGAGGGCGAGCTCAAGGGTATCCTCGGATACACGGAGGACGCTGTTGTTTCTTCTGACTTCCTCGGAGATACACATACATCAATCTTCGATGCAAAGGCTGGTATCGCTCTTACAGATACATTCGTCAAGGTTGTTTCCTGGTATGACAATGAGATCGGATACTCCAACAAGGTTCTTGACCTCATCGCTCATATGAAGAAGGTCAACGGTTAATTGACTGACCCGGCGTTCTGCCCGGGACTACGGGCCTGCCTCTGCAGGCCCATTCTTTTAAATTAGGAGATCTCTATGGTACTCAATACTATTAACGAAGCGGATCTTAAGGGAAAGAAAGTCCTTATCCGTGTAGATTTCAATGTTCCTCTCAAGGATGGCAAGGTTACAGATAATACACGTATCAAGGCTGCGCTTCCTACAATCAAGTATATTCTCGACAATGGTGCTTCTGTTGTTGTGATGACACATCTCGGAAGACCAAAGGGACAGAAGAATCCTCAGTTCTCCCTCGCTCCTGTTGCTGCAGAGTTTGAGCGCCTTCTCGGAAAGAAGGTGACACTTGCTCCGGATGTGATCGGAGAGGAAGTGGAGAAGGAAGTAAAGGCTCTTCAGCCTGGCGATGTTCTTCTTCTCGAGAATGTCAGATTCTATGCTGAAGAAGAGAAGAATGATGAGACATTCGCAAAGACTCTCGCATCCTATGGCGATATCTATTGCAATGACGCATTCGGAACAGCACACCGTGCTCACGCTTCCACAGAAGGTGTATCTCATTATCTTCCATCATATGCAGGATTCCTCATTGAGAAAGAAGTCAAGTTCATGGCACCTGTGCTGGAGAATCCGGAGAAGCCGCTTGTGGCTATCATCGGAGGCAGCAAGGTTTCTTCCAAGATCACTGTTCTCGAGTCGCTTGTACGCACATGCGATACAATCGTAATCGGTGGTGGCATGGCTTATACATTCCTCCGCGTACAGGGATATACAATCGGCAAGTCACTTTTTGAGGAGGATTACCTTGAGACAGCAAAGAGCTTCCTTGAGAAGGCTGCTGCAAAGAATGTGAATGTCATTCTCCCTGTCGATCATGTATGCGCTGCAGAGTTCAAGGAAGATGCAGCTCCAGTCTATGTTGATGGCAAGAACATCCCAGATGACCTGATGGGCATGGATGTAGGATCCAAGACAGTTGAGCTTATCAAGGACGCTATCAAGAGCGCAAAGACTGTCGTATGGAATGGACCGATGGGTGTATTCGAGTTCGCAGCATTCTCCAAGGGAACAGAAGAGGTTGCAAAGGCTCTTGCCGCATCGGATGCTACATCAATCGTCGGTGGCGGTGACAGCGTGGCTGCTATCAACAAGTTCGGTCTTGCAGATCGCATCAGCCATGTTTCCACAGGCGGTGGTGCTTCTCTTGAATTCCTCGAAGGCAAGGTGCTTCCGGGCATCAAGGCACTGGAGAAGTAATCATGAGAAAGCCATATATCGCAGGAAACTGGAAGATGAACCTCACGCCAGCTGAAGGAGCCGCATATGCTCAGAAGCTTGGTGAGGCTGTCAAGAATGCAGGAGTCGATTGCCGCGTGATGATTGCTCCGTCCTTTGTGTCTCTTCCTGGTGTTGTCGAAGCTGTGAAAGGTACAGGTATTACCGTAGCTGCTCAGAATATGGCTAACCATCTCTCCGGTGCTTATACCGGAGAGGTCTCTCCTGAGATGCTGAAGGATATCGGAGTGAATACTGTAATCCTCGGACACAGCGAGAGAAGGCAGTATTATGGTGAGACTGATGAGATTATAAACTCAAAGGTCCTCCTTGCTCTTTCCCTGAAGATGGAGGTTGTCCTCTGTGTAGGGGAGACCCTGGAGGAGAGGGAAGAGGGTAAGCTCGAAGAAGTTCTTGAACGCCAGCTCAGAGTTGGTCTCAAGGATGTCCTTCCCGCAGAGATGAGCGCGGTTACAATCGCTTATGAACCAGTGTGGGCAATCGGTACTGGGAAGACTGCAACACCTGAGGATGCAGATGGCGCACACAGCTTTATTCGCAAGACTGTTGCTGCTCTCTATAGCGAGGATATTGCAAATAATCTCATAATACAGTATGGTGGTTCCGTTAAGCCCAGCAACATCAGGGCTTTGATGGAAAAGGAGAATATCGACGGCGCACTGGTAGGCGGAGCCTCCCTCAAGCTTGATGATTTCCTGCCCATCATAACATTTAGCAAATAAGATCGGAGTTAGTGGAAATGTCTATTCTGGGTATCATCCTTCTTGTGATTTTCTGTATCATCTCTCTTCTGCTCATTTTCCTCGTAGCAATCCAGGGAGAGAACAGTGTTGGTCTTGGTGGAATTTTCGGTGGAAGTTCTGATTCAGCCTTCGGCTCGAATACTTCTACATTCCTTACGAAGATAATAACGATATTGACTGTTGTTTTCATGGTCCTTTCTCTTGTAGTAGCTGTTGTATATAAATCCAGCGATACAGAGATTCAGGCCGCGATAGCTGCAGAGGCAGAAGCAGAAGCCGCTGCTGCAAACTGGGCAGCAGAATCAGAGGAAACGAACTGGGCTGATGAGGCTGCTGTTACAGAAACAACAGAGGCCAGTGCAGAGACAGTTTCTGCTCAGTGATTCATTTATCCTACATGCCGGCTTGTCTTCTGACCAGCCGGCTTATTTTTTTTATAACGTGAAAACTTCATGCCTCTATAGGCTGGAAATGAATCGTATGCTATAATCTTGATAATTCTTGCGGGGAAAACCCTGCACACATGTTGAACGCATGTGCACTCCGGTGAAGCCTTTGCAGTACAGCTTCGCTCCTGCCTCTGCAGGTGCCGAACCGGAAGCCCTGAGGGCAGTTCATGGAGTTGAAAATGCAAGTTTGTATCGTATATGCGGCTAAAAGCCGAGAATCCGGTGATAAGCTGAAGGCAATATGCCAGTCACTTGCAAAAGGATTGGAAATGCAAGGCCATCAGGCTGATGTCGTAAATGCTCATGATGATACCAGACTCACTCTCTATGACTATGTGGTCATCGGCTCTGAGTCTGTTTCCTTTTTCTCAGCCTCTGTTCCGGAGATCCTGACAAAGTTCCTCGCCGAGGCAGGAACTGTTTCCGGAAAGCGCTGCATGGCATTCATCACACCATGCCTGAGAAAAGGGAAGACACTGCAGAATCTCATGAAGACAATGGAAAGGGAGGGCATGATGCTCAAGATTTCCGAAGTGATAAAGAAGCCGGAAGAGGCGCTGGCTATTGGTAAACGCCTTAATGTTGAGAGGAACAACTGATGAGGAAGACAAGATTCATTGCGTTTATTTTAGTAATGGCAGCTTCAGCTACTGCACTCTTTGCTGCAAGCTCCATGATTTCCAGTCCTGCTGCGACTGTCAATCTTATCCGCAATCATATGATATCTACAGCTGAACTTGATAGCGAGTATCAGAGCTATATCGACAGAGGGGTGCAGAGCATTACCAAAATGGATGTGCTAGAGACGCTCATCAATGATGAAGTTTTTCTGCAGGGTGCAGAGCGTGATGGAGTGACTATCTCTGACAGACAGCTTGACCAGCTATATGCTCAGGCAAAATCAAATGCAGCCGCCCAGGCTGGACGTGCTGTCACAGACGAGGAGTTTGCCGCAGAGGCTACAAGACAGTTCGGTTCTGTTGATGCATATAGAGAAGCTCTGAGAGAGCAGTATATTGTCAACCAGTACGTGATGCTCGAAAAAGGCGAGGAGCTTCAGAATGTTGCTCTTCCGACAGACAGTGAGATCGCATCATTCTATAGACAGAACCAGCAGGCTTTCTTCCAGGCAGAGAACGTCAAGCTTGCTCATATTTACATTCCAAAGACAGGGAATGCTTCTGATGATGAGGCAAACAGAGCGAAACTTGAAGCTGTGGCTGCAGATATCCACAGCGGTAAGATCACATTCGAGCAGGCAGTGCTTGAATACAGCCAGGACAGCTCATCAAAGAATCTTGCAGGCGATATAGGCTGGCTTACTGCAGATAATACAGTTGCTCGCCAGGGCTGGGGAGATGCATTCTGTGATGCTGTTCTCTCAATGCAGCCTGGGGAGATTTCTGATGTGCTTGAATCGAATACGGGTTATCACATTGTAAAAGTATCAGTGCACAATACAGGACGCATCCTTGGTCTCAGTGATCCTGTCTCACCTGAGGATACAGCAACTGTCCGTGACTATATCACACAGGTTCTCTATATGAGAAACCAGCAGATTGCTATCAACACAGCAATTCAGGAAATTCTTGAGGATCTTAGAAGTCAGGCCCAGATCCGCATTCTTTATGAGGAATGAGATGCAGAACAAAGCACGTCACCATGACAGAAGCATAGCGGTAGCTACGCTTTATTCACTTGATTTCCGCGGCCTTCTCGATACGCCCAGTGAGAATATCGATCCTTTTCAGGGTATGAATGAAGAGGAGGTTGCTGCTCTGGATGAAGAGGACAGGATCTTCATCCGTTTTCTTGTCTTTGGAACTCTGGAAAACAGGGAGAAGATTGATGAGCTTATCTCGCGTTATTCACTGAACAGACCTCTTGATAAAATTGATGCTGTTGACAGGAACATCCTTCGTGTCGCTTTCTATCAGATGGCTTTCTCCAAAGACGTTCATCCGGCAATCGTTATCGATGAGGCAGTGAAGCTCTCGCAGGAGCTTTCCAATGACGTATCTTTCAAGTTTATCAATGGTATACTGGATGCGGCCAGAAAGGATATGGAAGGAAATGATTCAGCTGAAGAGCGATAAGGATATTGATGGAATAAGGACAAGCTGCAAGCTGCTTGCCCAGCTCTTTGAGGAAGTCGGTCCACAGATCCAGGAAGGAATGAGCACTTATGATGTCGATGCACTATGCCATGATTTCATGAAACGCCATCATGCTACAGGCCCTTGCAAGGGTTATATGGGATACCCTAACGTGACATGTGTTTCCGTCAATGACATGGTTATCCATGGTATTCCTGATAAGCGCGTCATTCTCCGTGATGGTGATATCGTAAGTGTAGATATCTGCCTTGAAAAGAATGGCTATGTCAGTGATTCAACACATACATATGAAATAGGGAAGGTTTCACCCGAGGTCCATCAGCTCAATGAGGTCACTAATAAGTGCCTCTATCTTGGCATAGAAGCGGCTTCTCAGCCTCATGCACGCATACAGGATATAGGGGCAGCTGTCTCTGGCTATGCTCGCAAGTTCGGTTACGGTGTCGTTCGCGATTACTGCGGACATGGAGTTGGTTTCTCGATTCACGAGGATCCTGAAGTCCCTAATTATGTGTCACTTGCCAATCCTAATCCGAGACTGAGGCCTGGGATGGTCATCGCAATTGAGCCGATGATCAATATGGGAACGTACCGCGTCAAGACGGAACCCGATGGTTGGGGCGTGAAGACTATGGATGGAAAGCCCGCATGCCACTGGGAGCATACAGTTGCCATCACATCCGATGGTCTTGAAATACTCACACAGCTCTAAGGAGGTTATATGAGCAAGGAATTCATCACATGCGACATGATCAGGGATGCTGCCCTCAAGCTTGTCTACAAGATGCACACAGAGGATAAGTTCGTACCTGATGTCATCTACGACTCCCTTCGCGGAGGTGCTTACATGGCAAATGTGATGAGTGAGTACTATAAGCTCATAGCCATGAAGGAGGGAAAGACTCCTGTTTTCTATGCTGCAGTTGTTGCGCGTTCCTATGGGGATGTCAAGGAGCATTCATCCCATGTGGATATTGATGGATGGACATGGTCTCCCAAGAATCTTAAAAAGGGGCAGAAGATTCTTATTGTTGATGATATTTTTGATACAGGCATGACAGTGAATGCACTTGTCAAGACTGTGATGAATGCAGGAATTCCAAGAGAGGATATAAAAGTCGCAGTCTATGATTATAAAGTGCCTCTCTATAAGAATGAGGAGCCTCTACCGATACAGCCTGATTACTGGTGCCGCAAGCATGTTCTCAACCGCCCGGAGGACTCCAGATGGATTCACTACACTTGCCATGAGTTCATCGGTCTCAAACATGATGAGATTGATGAAGTCTACAAGGACGAGGAAGTCAGGAAGATACTTCATACAATCCTGGAATAGCGAATAATCTCCGGAACAATGCCAGCGCTTTTTGATATTGTTCCGGAAATATAAAAACATTCCTTATCGTATATAATTGATTCATGACCATTCAGGAAGCTTCCAGAAATTGGGGAATAAGTGAACGTCGCGTTGCGAGGCTCTGTGCTGATGGAAAATGCTACCAAAGAGGGCAGGTGCTGGATTATTCCAGATGAAGCGGAGAAGCCTGCAGACAGTAGAATCAGGAATGGCAGATATTCACAATATCAAACTATGTGAGGCTTGTTACAACAAGCTATTATGTTGATAAGACGCTTCTCATTAAAGATGTCATTGATAATAACGCTCTGGTCTCCTTATTTGGAAGGACGCTGGCGATGGATATGCTGAGGACTTTCTTTGAGAAAACGAAAGCTTCGGTCAAGAGTCTTGTGGAAAATTAAGGGATTCATAAGCAAAAACCCTTCAAGTCATTTTTGAAATAAACCTGAAGGGTAAAACTCAGTCATAAGAATTTTCACTTGATGAAATCAGTAAACGGAGTATCTGTCTTTGGATCGTACTGATGTATTGATCCTGTGTAACGTCCATTCTCATTCAGTTTTACTGTAACAATCCAGAAGCCGCTCTCCTTTGAAGCCATGAGATAATCATCACCATTCGATCCAAGCCATGCAGATGCATATAAGTCATTATCCTCAGAGATATTGAGTACATCAGGTTTTGTGTCTGCACCATCTGGATTGATGTAAATGCCGCTTTCGTAAAGATAGCCGACCTTGAGGTTTGTATCAGGATTTACAAATACAGGCATCAAGTCATCCTGTCTGTAGAGATTATCACTGACGAAATCGTTGTCCTCCATTTTCTCTGTCTCGATGCTGTAAAGGTCTCCTTCAAGAGTAATAAAATATTCTCTGTCAGAACCCATAGCAAGATTGTCATAGTCACCTTCGCCCAATTTAATTCGCTTCTCAACAGTTGTGCCATCATCACTGATGAAATAGAAGTAGTTGAAATTACTGTAGCCTTTATCTGAGCCGTCAGTGTATACACGTGCAACACCATCTCCGATTATTCTTCCTGCTTCATGAATTTCAGCACCTCCGGAGATTGTGATACCTTCTATGCCTGCGGTTTCCCTGTCGATGAAACCATAATGTTTTGTTCTCTCATCAGGAGTTTTCCCATCGTTCTCACCCGCAAGGCTGAAAGTGACATATGTTCCTGATAAATCGAAGTTATCAGGTGTGTCCCAGCGGACAATCTGCTCATTCTCAGTTTCAAAGCCGAATGTGATAGGAACACTATGAGTTTGGATGAATTCGCTGTTTATCTTTGTTTCTCCATTCAGATCATCGACTGTGGCATAGAAGACAGTGTAATAGTCATTATCTGCAGTGTCATTGAGAGCTGAGAAGAAAATATAATCATCCTTTGCGAAAATTGGCGCAATTCTGGCATCTGCAAGATTGAACCTGTTTGCGTTGACTACACGCTCGTGTGTGTTCGCACTCATGTCAGCTCTATAGATATTGCCGCCATCAGATAGGAAGATGAGATTATTTTCACTGTCAATGCCAAGTACATTCTGTATATTCTTATAGTTCTTAGCAGAGTCTGCGAATTTCTTCTGGAAGACACCACGGCTTGAATCCAGGTTGCATGCTGTAAGAGCAATAAGAGCAATAAGCGTAATGATTATGTTTTTTTTGTTTATCAGTTTTTTCATAATTCACCTCAGTGCCTGTAAGAGACAGTCAGCGTTGCAGGAATATATGAGAGTGTCGATATCTTTGCTGTATTGCTTGTGTAGAGTTCCGGAATAAAGAGGAATCCGACGTTAATGCCAAGACCCCATTCATCTGTGATGAAATACCTTACACCAGCTTCGACGCTGCACCCGAATGTGAGTTTTGAAGAACCACGGTAGCTTGAATAGACAAGTCCTGCCCCAAGAGAGATTGGTACTTCAAACCTGCCTTGTACCGGTACTGTCGTCAATTTGGCAAAAATCGGGACATTCGTCGCAACAGTCTTTGATTTCGCCTGGAAATCGAACTGGAAGCCAAGTTCTCCGCCGATTGCAAGATACGGATTTACGAATACCTGGTATGAAATGGCTCCGACACCTCCGACAGTACTGTTCGTGTGGCCATCATCTGACGATCCTGGTCCGAATGTCCAGTAAATGTCATCCTCATTATTCGGATCATTGTAGAAGAACGGTACAGTCACGCCTGCTGTGATGTTGAATATCTGGGAACCGGAATCATAGTACGGCTCTGCAGCGAACAGAAGACCAGGCAACAAGAGAAGAGCTGCCAGGAATCTAAGCTTTTTCTTCATTGAAAACTCCTGTGAGGATTATACAGGAACACCGGAGTATAGGCAAAGGGCCTTCTTGCAGACAAAGAGTATTTTATCTATGCTCTCAATCATGATACGACTAGGCTGCAAAGAAGTTGCTGAAAGCGTGCTTTCAGAACTTAAAAGACGTACTGAAGAGTTTATAAACAAAGGAAATAGCGCACCATCTCTTGCTGTTGTGCTTGTTGGTCATGACGCAGCAAGTGAGACATATGTGAGAAAAAAAGCCGAGGCATGCAAGAGTCTGGGTTTTCTGCATTTTCAGTATAGTTTTGATGAAGATGTTACAGAGGATGAGATTCTTTCCCTCATCGATGATCTGAACCAGCGCTCAGATGTGGATGGAATTCTTGTACAGTTGCCGCTTCCACCGCATGTTTCAGAGCAGAGAGTTATTGAGAGAATCAGCGCTGAAAAGGATGTCGATGGTTTTTCTCCAGTGAATGCCGGACGTCTTCTCATCGGGGAAGAATGTTTCGTTCCATGCACGCCGAAAGGAATCATAAAGACTCTTGAATACTATGGTATCGAGACTGCTGGAAAGAGAGCTGTTGTCATAGGCCGCAGCAATATTGTCGGGAAGCCAATGGCGGCTCTCCTTATGCAGCGTGGGCTTGATGCAACAGTGACAGTATGCAACACAAAGACACCTGATCTCAGGGAGTACACGCAGAATGCAGATATCATCATAGTAGCGACAGGAAAGCCCGGGACAATAGATTCCTCTTATGTGAAGGACGGTTCTGTTGTCATAGATGTCGGAGTCAACAGAATCCCGGATCCATCGAAGAAAAACGGTTTCCATCTCGAGGGAGATGCAGATTATGCTTCTTTTTCAGAGCGGAATGTGTCAATTACTCCAGTACCTGGGGGAGTCGGGCTGATGACTGTTTCCATGCTTATGTCCAACACACTTGAAGCTGCTGAGAGGAGGAGAGGTTGAAGTTCCTGATTGAATCATATGGCTGCCAGCTTAATATGGCAGAAAGCGCTGCACTGGAGACAATGCTCAAGGGCAGGGGACTGGAGAAGACAGAGGATCCTGACAAAGCTGATGCAGTCATCCTCAATACCTGTTCTGTGAGGAAAACTGCAGAGAACAGGATCTGGGGGAGGCTTGGATTTTACAGTGCCGAGAAAAAGAAGCACGAGCTTTTGCTGATAATCACAGGATGCATGGCAGAGCGCATGAAGGATGAGCTCAGGAAAGAGGCTCCTTATGTCGATGCTGTCATTGGAACGAATGAGAAATCTGAGATACCAGACTTCATCCTGGGCTCTCCTCTTGAAATGGCTGATGGCTATCATTTCCTCTCCTCATATTATTCCGAAGGAGAATTCTCAAGCTATGTGCCTATCATGAACGGCTGCAATAACTTCTGTTCATACTGCATTGTCCCATATGTGCGCGGCAGAGAGGTATCAAGGCCTGTTGAGGCAATTATTGATGAAATTAAATTCCTGGAATCGAAAGGTGTGAAGGAGATCACGCTCCTCGGGCAGAATGTCAATTCATATTCTGCAGAGTACAATGGACGCCATGTTGATTTCCCGACTCTTCTTGAGATTATCACACCATATATGTCCTCAATCATCTTTGTGCGCTTTGAGTCCCCGCATCCGAAGGATTTCTCCGATCACCTCATTTCCGTTATCGCAGCAAATGACAAAGTTGCCAAACATATTCATCTTCCAATGCAGTCTGGTTCTACACGGATTCTGCAGCTGATGAACAGGAAGACGACAAGGGAAAAGTTCATTGATCTTGTCCGCAAGATGAAACGTGAGATTCCTGGGCTTACACTATCTACAGATGTGATGACAGGTTTCCCATCAGAGACAGAAAGTGAGTATGAGGAGACACTTTCGATGATGGAGGAGATGGGCTGTACTGAGGCTTTCATGTATTACTTCAACCCGAGAGAGGGCACGAGAGCTGCAGGGATGGATGGTCAGATAGAGGAGAGCGTGAAGATAAAACGCCTGGAGCGTCTTATTGATGAGCAGATCCAGCGTCAGGCACGTATCAAGAGCGCGATGCTTCCTTTTACTGCAAAGTGCATCGTGACAGGTATAAGCCGTGACGATAAGGATCGGTATCTTGCCAGAGGCGAGCATAATGACTACTTCTCATTCTCATCATCTTCTGAGCATAGGAACGGAGATGTTGTCATAATCGATGCAACAGAGCTTAAAGGAAACACATTCAGAGGTACAGAACATGTCTGATTTCCAATCGTTTGTAAAGCTTTATGAGAAGAGCAGGAGGATTGCTGTCCTGACTGGAGCTGGGGTATCAACACTATCCGGTATCCCTGATTTCCGCTCATCCGACGGTCTTTATAGCAAGGAATTCGGCAAGATGAGAGTTGAGTCCATACTCGATATAGATTTCTTCACAGAGCATCCTGATGTCTTCTATTCATGGGCAAAGGATTACTGGTATCAGATGGATTCCTTTGAGCCGAATATTATTCATACAACTCTTGCAGAGATGGAGAGGAGGGGGAAGCTTTCGGAAGGTATTTTCACGCAGAATATCGACGCACTGCATCAGAGAGCAGGATCCAGGAAAGTCTATGAACTTCATGGCTCTGTTAAAGAAGGATACTGCATGAAGTGCCACAGCCATTACAGCTACAAGTACATGGCAGATATTGTAAACAGTGGCGCTGTACCGGTGTGCGGACAATGCGGAGGACTTGTCAAACCAGATATTGTTTTCTATGGAGAGCCATTGAATACATCTGTGCTGATGAGAGCTGAGAATGCATTTGCTGCATGCGATTTGTGCATTGTGCTCGGCTCCTCGCTGGTCGTCAATCCGGCGGCAACATTGCCATATATCACGGCAAGAAGCGGTAATGATATCGTAATTGTAAACAGAGACAAGACATATATCGATGAATATGCTTCACTTCGTTTTACTGACCTGAAAGCATTCTTCGACGAATTCAGAGAATATCTTGCTTGATCTGGCTCTTTTCCGTTCCCGTCTTGATGATACGTATTCTTTTTGCTATTTTTATCACAGGACACTTTTGGGGGTGTTCTGGTTTCGACTGGCTTTGCCATGCCGTAGACTGCGGATCAAGAGCTGACTTGTAAAACCGGCAAAAAAAAATTAAATGCAAAGAAAGAAGACGAATACGTCTCTGACGAAGCACTCGCTCTTGCTGCTTAATCAGCACTGAGCATGGACTGGATGGATTAAGTCCCTGATTCATCCTCTCCATTACGACAGGGGACTTGCCTTTCTCTGTTTTGCCGCGGAGGAAGGGACGCTAAGGCAATGCCTCACCTGAACGCCTGTTCCGCTGCCGAATGGTGAGTAAGACAGAAGAGGAACTATATCCGTAGACGTTTATGGGTGGACTGTTAGGACGGGAGTTCGAGTCTCCCCACCTCCATTGAGGAATTTATGGCACCAAAGGTTGACATAAGAGTACAGAAGACAAAGGAGAGGCTGAAAGGCGCTCTCCTTTCTCTGATGCAGGAGAAGAATATCGACAGAATCAACATCAGTGAGATCTGCCGTCTCTCCGGCATCAACCGCAATACCTTCTATCAGCACTACAGCGACATAAAAGATATTCTCTCTGAAATAGAAGGGGAGTTCATGGAGGAACTCTTCTCATCAGTGAAGATATCTGAAGAGTCTATCAGCTCTGTGCGCGATATCATGGGACTGCTGCTTGAGACGATACAGAATAATCAGGATATCTGTATGCTGCTGTTCTCTGACAACGGTGATAAGAACTTTCTCAGGAACATACTCATGTTTGCCCTTCCTTCTGCTGTAGAGAACTGGGTGAATGAGCTTGGAATGGATGAACACAGAGCCACGATGCTCTATTACTATGTGATGGGAGGCGCTGTGAATGTCATCGAAGCCTGGATAAAGAAGAGCTTTGAGGCTTCGCTTGACGATGTGGCAGAAGAGCTCAATGCACTGATTCTGAAATCGCAGTCAGCATTCTGTTAGTAGCTGTTGATTTCCCTCAGCTGACGGCGTGTATCCCTGTTCATGTCGCGTTCCTTGATAGCTTCTTTCTTGTCGCGCACATTCTTGCCTCGTGCAAGCGCTATCTTCATCTTCACAAGATTTCCTTTGAGATAGATTTCAAGTGGCACAATCGTCAAGCCGCGTTCGTTCACTTTTCTCGTGAATTTCCTGATTTCCTGCCTATGTGCAAGAAGCACTCTTTTCCTATCGCTCTGATGATTGAATATGTTCCCATGGGAGTAGGGCTGGATGATGAAGCCTATGAGTATCAAGGAGCCGTTCTTTGGTACGATATAGCTGTCTGAGAAAGAGCATTTGCCTTCGCGGACAGATTTCACTTCCGTTCCAACGAGTGACATTCCGACCTCAAGCTCTTCGAGGATCTCATAGTTGAAATAGGCTTTTTTATTCTTCTGTATAACCTTTACGTTCATTTCCTGCAGACACGGAAGCCTACGAAAGGACTTGTTGAATCCTTATCGACTACGCCCACGCTCTCCTTTGTGATGCCATCATCTGAATTGATGAAACTGCCACCCTTGACGATTATGCCATCATACGGATAATTCTCGCCAAGCTCAAGGGCTTTGTCGTAATCAAAGCGCATCAGAGGGATGAACGGGGTTGATGTCATCTCCCACAGTCCACCCATCATTGCATGTGGCGAAGTGTCTTTCCAGTCATCATGCGTGAGGGTCGTCACATATTCCTTGTCGTTTGCAGAAAGCGCGGCAACATACCATTCACCCTCTGTCGGGAGGGTGTAAGTCCTGCCGCTTGTCTCGCTTCTCCATCTGCAATAGGCTTCTGCCGCATAGTATGAGATGTTCCTGACTGGTTTTGAGGACATGATGGATGAGGAGAGCACTATGCCGCTAAGATAGCCGCTGTCCACCATTCCATCAGCTATGAGATTCTCAAGATTCGAGCGCTTCCAGTACGGGTTGCTGTCAACAAACAGCGCGTACTCATACTCAGTGACCATATGCTCGGCAATTGAGAAAGATGGAACAGTGATTGTTACTGGATTCTCAACGCATTCAGGGTAATCTGCAGCGCTCTCATCTCCCATTTCCACTGTCATTTCCGGGAAACTGTAGAAGCCACGTTCATAATCGCCCTGTGTCGTGACTTGCTCCGAATCTCTCAGAACGTTGCACCCTTCTCCGCTGTATATAGCTTCAAGCTTCCCGTTCAGCGCTTTGATTTCAGGTGTGAGATATGATGTATTCCCGTCTGAGAGGATTGAGAGCGCGTTAAGATAATCGCTGTACATAACAGATGAGGTGATGTGCATTGCCCCATAGAGAAGTTCATTTCCTATGTTCTCAAAGCCAAGGGCGAGAGCATTGTGAGCAAAATCTGAAAAGAGGGGAGGATAGTGATAGCTCCCATCATAGTCAATGACTGCGGACCAGGATGCGACAGAGGAGAGGAAATGCTCTCTGACTTCCCTCTCAAGCTCTGGAGAGTTTTCAGCGTTGAACTCGATCACATCTGTCTTGTGAGTGAAGATCGTGAAGAATATACGATGCGGGACATGTGCTTCTGTCCTTCCTGCTTCAATGCCATCTACAAGGAACGTGAATGTGTAATCACCGGAAGGAAGACGGTACATGGAACCCTCTGATGATCCGATGTATTTGCCATCCCCTGTGTAAATCGCAGTATTTACAGTATTTGTCTCGAACCGGACATATCCGCTTCCAGATAACAAGCCTGGCATGACGCAGACCAGGAAGAAGAGGATGACTACAGTCGCGGCTATTCCTGCAAGTATGAATATCCCTGGCCTGATTCCATGTATGCTCTTCAGATGTACCGGCTCAACCTCTGGAAGAGCTTTCTTTTTTCCCATGAAAAGAATAGTCAGACTTTTGCCATATCTTGTCAACAAACTGGAGAGGGTGTACCCTCTTGAACATGGACCGATTCCTCACGTTTCTGGAATGCACGGCTGAAAAGCGCCTTACAAGGCGAAAGCAGCTCAAAGCGTATCAGAAAGAACAGAAGCATTCTATCTTAAGGGAAATCTGGAGCTGGGTTGATGCACTTATCTTCGCAATATTCTGGGTAATCCTGATTAATCAGTATCTCTTCCAGCTCTTTGTCATCCCATCTCCTTCGATGGTTTCGACGCTGAATGTAGGGGACAGGGTCATTGTGAATAAGGACAGCTATGGAATAGAGCTTTATCCTGCTGGAAAGAAGGTCCTGACTGACACACGCAGCGTTCAGCGCGATGAGATCATCACATTCTATAATCCAGAATATGATTCAAAAGGACCTGTCTTCGATGTCCTGTCGCAGATTGTCTATATGGGTACACTGACACTTGTCAATATCGACAAGACTGATGATGGACAGCCAGCTGAAAGACTTTATGTAAAACGCGCTGTAGGCATGCCTGGCGATATCATCCGTTTTGACAACGGCAATGTTCTGATTGCCCCATCTGGCGAGACAGAATTCATGACGGAAGAAGAGTTCAGAGAGCATAATGGTCTTGCCCAAGGTCCTCACAGATCAGTTGATCAGAGCTATTACCCTGCGCTCGAAGCTGCTGCTGCACTGACTGCGTATCAGGAAGCCGGTATTGGCAGAGAAGCGCCGGTTTCCCTTTACAAAGAGTATTCATCGCTGGAAAACAGCGGTTATAACTATGTCTTTGACCGCTATGAGTATGAGAAGGCCCGCACAGGTACGCTTTCTTCGTTCAATCCATCCGATCTCTCCCTCCGATCCACCCACAAGCGATATGAGAACGGAATTTATGTTCCTTCAGGCTATGTCCTTCCGCTTGGAGACAACAGGGACAACTCTCGTGATGGGCGTTACTTCGGCGCAGTACCGGAGACCGATGTGAACGGACGTGTCGTAGGCCGGTTCTGGCCTCTGAACAGGATTTCAAGCCTCACTGATAACCAATGAAAGGACTGGATACCTCAAGACCGCTTTCTCTCTATATACATGTGCCGTTCTGCACAAGGAAGTGCGATTATTGTGCGTTCTACTCACTGCCGCTTTCGTCTGTGGATAATGCCTGGATTGATCGCTATACATCGATAATCCTTTCCGAGCTTGATGCGCTGAACCGCGACTATGGCAGATGCTACCGCTCTATCTTCATAGGAGGTGGAAACCCCGGAGTCCTCGGCATTGAGCGCCTGAGAGCGATTCTTGCCAAAGCTGAGGAGAATGGAAAGCCTCAAGAAGTCACCATAGAGATCAATCCTGAAAACATCACAGAGGATCTCTCTTCTCTCTCCTCCCTGCTGACAAGGGTATCAGTCGGTATCCAGAGCATGAGCGATGAAGTTCTTTCCAGACTTGGACGCAATGCTCGGAGGGAAGATAACCTCAATGCTCTCAGAATCCTATCGCAATCTCCATACATATGGAATGCAGATATAATCACTGCAGTTCCGGGAGAAAGTGTTGAGCGGACACTTCAGGATATTGATGAAATCAGCAGTTTCTCTCCAGATCATATTTCTTTCTATTGCCTTACATTCGAGGAGAATACACCTCTTATTGCAAGAGAGAAGCCATTGGGGGAGGATAAGGAATCTGAATTTCTTCTCAGAGGATGGGAGAAGCTCCGGTCACTTGGCTATGAGCACTATGAGATCTCCAATTTCGCAAGACCCGGGAGAAGGTGCATACACAACTCTGTTTACTGGAACCTTGGTCAGTATGTAGGATTCGGTCCTGGAGCAGAGAGCTCTGTCGGGTATGAGAGCGTTGTCTCGATGAGGGACTCGGAGACACTTGAGGAGTTTCTCCAAAATCCTCAGATGACATGCACTCCGCTGACAAGAGAGGAAACGATTGAGGAATACCTTCTCACAGCGCTCAGGACAAGCGATGGAATAGACAAAGCAGAGTACTCAGCGCGATTCTCTTCCTCTTTCGATGAGATAGCGCACTGTGTCACAGAGCGCTATGAGAGTGATATGTATATCAATGATTCAGAGCATTTTGCACTTACGGAGAAAGGCTTCATGATGCTGGACAGGATAATTCTGTCTCTGGCGATGGGACTGTGAGAAATGGTGCTGTTGACACCGCGGATGCCATTGTGATAGTTTTAATCGGTACTCAAAAGATATAGCTTAATAAAAGAAGAGGTAATTATGTCTGGCCATAGCAAATGGGCAACTATAAAGCACAAGAAAGGAATTGCTGACGCAAAGCGCGGACAGAAGTTCACAAAGCTTATCAAGGAAATCACAGTCGCAGCAAAGGACGGCGCTGATCCGGAGGGAAATGCAAGACTCAGGACAGCTATCCTCAAGGCTAAAGCAGAGAACATGCCTAAGGACAACATCGACCGTGCGATCAAGAAGGGAAGCGGAGAGCTTGCCAATGCAACGTATTATGAGCTTACATACGAAGGCTATGCACCCGGTGGAGTCGCTATCATCATTGATACACTTACAGACAATAAGAACAGAACAGCAGCTGATGTCCGTTCGACGCTGACCAAACTCGGCGGTTCCCTCGGAGCTACAGGCTGTGTCAGCTATATGTTCCAGACAAAGGGCATCATCACATATGACGCTGAGAAATATACTGAAGAGCAGATTTTCGAGGCCGCGCTTGAAAATGGTGCAGAGGATGTTTCCACAGAAGATGGTGTCATTGAAGTGACAACAAGCCAGGGAGACTTCTCGCAGGTGCTTGAAGCAATGCAGGCTGCAGGATTCGAGCAGGAGAGCGCTGATGTCACACGTGTTGCAGACCAGATGGTCCAGCTTGACAATGAGAAAGCTCAGAAGGTTATGAACATTGTGAACAGACTTGAAGATCTCGATGATGTTCAGCAGGTTTCAACGAACCTTGAGCTTCCAGAGGATTATCAGGAAGAGTAGTGATTGTCCTCGGAATCGATCCGGGACTGGCGGATACAGGCTGGGGTGTTGTCGAGTTCGATGGACAGCATTACCGGCCTGTTTCTTTTGGTGTGATCAAAACCGAAGCCAGCGAGGATCTGCAGAAAAGAGTATATACAATAGCGATGGAGCTTGGTGAGGTTGCGGTGAAATACAACGCATCCGTTGTCTCGATGGAGGATATATTCTTTACAAAGAATATAACATCAGCAATACCGGTCGCGAAGGTAATCGGAGCCGTGCTGTTCCGTTTTTCAGAGATGTCAATTCCAGTGCACCTTTTTTCGCCGCTTCAGATCAAGACTGCGGTCACTGGCATGGGAAGGGCAGAGAAGATACAGGTTCAGGAGATGGTCAAAGTCATACTCCGTCTCAGAACTATCCCTAAACCCGACCATGCAGCAGACGCGCTTGCTGACTGCATATGCTATTGCTCGACACTGTCTCTCAAGAGTAAACTCAAGCCATGATCAATGCACTACATGGCTCTGTAAGGGAGATTCATCCGGATTATATAACTGTACTTACACCTGGCGGTGTAGAGTATCGCCTGGAAGTCTCCAGAAATACTTCAGATAAGATTGCTTCAATGCCACAGGACGAGAGAGGCCGTATCAGGCTGCTTGCATATCTCCAGCACAGAGAGGATGCCATGACCCTCTTCGGCTTTCTTTCTGAAGAGGAGCGTTTCTGCTTCGAGCAGCTTCAGACCGTTCCGGGCATCGGAGCCAGACAGGCTATAAAGATCCTTTCCGGCATTACTGTCCAGAATCTTGTCAGAGCACTCGACTCGCAGGATGTGAAGACTCTTGCAAAAGTATCTGGGATAGGACCAAAAACAGCCCAGAAACTTGTGCTGCAGCTGAGAAATGTCCTTGTACTTGAGGAAGAAGGTGAGGAATCTTCACCATCCGGGCCACTTGAAGCGCATGAATATAGAGATATGGTTGATTCGTTTGTATCGATGGGACATGACAGACGTCTTGTCGTTAGAACGCTGTCAGAGGTATTGAAGGAAAATGAGGAGAAGCTGAAAGCGGGCGATTACCGCACGCTTGAGCCGATGATCTTCTCAGTTATGCTTAAGAGGCTGTCATGATTTACGACAAAAGCGACGAAATGGAATTTGATGACTCTCCTGCAGTGACACGGCCAGTTGATGCCGCATTTCAGGAGGAGGACAAGCAGGAGAATATCCTGCGCCCTAAGTATCTCAGCGATTTCCAGGGCCAGCAGTCCATCAAGGACAATCTCTCCGTTTTCATACAGGCGGCACGCTCCCGAGGCGATGCGCTGGATCACACTTTCATTGTCGGTCCGCCGGGACTGGGAAAGACGACGCTTGCCTCGATTATCGCATCAGAGATGCACAGCGAGATACGCATGACCTCAGCTCCTGCACTGGAAAAACCAAAAGATCTTGCAGGAATACTTACAAATGTGGCAGAGAACTCTGTCTTCTTCATAGATGAGATCCACCGTCTCAAGCCAGCTCTTGAGGAGATGCTTTATATTGCGATGGAAGATTTCGAGATTGACTGGGTCATCGGACAGGGACCAGCGGCAAGGACAATGAGGGTTCCGCTTCCTCATTTCACGCTGATCGGTGCGACCACAAAAGCAGGCAGTGTCTCCTCTCCACTTGCTTCGCGCTTCGGTATCAATATCCACATCGATTTCTACACACCAGAGGAGCTTGAGACAATCATCGCGCGCTCTGCACGTATTCTTGAGACGAAAATCACACCCGATGCTGTCATGGCGCTTGCCAGATGCTCAAGAGGCACGCCGAGAATTGCCAACAGGCTTCTGCGCCGTCTCCGGGATTTTGCGTCAATTCTTGGAGATGGGACAATTACTGAGGAGATTGTCTTCGAAGGCCTGGGAAGACTGGGGATTGATGAAAACGGCCTTGAGAAGATGGACAGGACAATACTGAAGACAATCATTGATTACTATGACGGTGGTCCTGTCGGCGCAGACACGCTTTCTATAAGCGTCGGGGAGGCTGTTGAGAGCCTTGAGGATTTCTATGAGCCTTATCTGATACAGCAGGGCTATCTGAAGAGAACACAGCGCGGCCGCTGTGTGACGGAGAAAGCTTACGAGCTTCTTGGTATTTCAGGAAGGAGGGGAAATGCTGACCAGGGATTACTATTTTGATCTTCCATCCGAGCTTATAGCCCAGGAACCTTCAGAGAAGAGGGGAGAGGACCGTCTTCTGCTGATAGACCGGAAGATGAGGACTTTCAGCGACCTTATGATGCATGATTTCCCGTCTCTCCTCTATAAAGACAGTGTCATTGTAGTCAACAACTCAAAGGTGCGGAAAGCGCGCGTCTATGGTGTTTCTGAAACAGGTGGTACCGTAGAATTCCTTTTCCTCGGACGAGAAGCGGATGGTGCGTGGAAGTGCATGGTCACAAAGACAAAGCGGCAGAAAACGGGAAAGATGTACCGCTTCCTCCAGCACGACGGAAATGATGATGCGACAACAGGCAGAATAGTCCGTGAAAACAGCGATGGCACACGCTCTGTGCTCCTTTCTGATGATGAGGGAGAAGCGTTCTTCACGCGTTGCGGGCATGTTCCTCTTCCGCCTTATATCAAAAGAGAAGACAGCTGGAGCGATGAGACAAGGTACCAGACTGTATACGCAAGCAAGATGGGCTCTGTCGCGTCACCTACAGCAGGACTTCACTTCACAAAACCGCTGATGGATGAAGTCAAGGCAATGGGAATACCTATTTACGAAGTGACGCTGCATGTCGGGGCTGGTACATTCCTTCCTGTGCGTACAGAGAACATCGAAGATCATCATATGCATACTGAGCACTATGAAATCGACGGACAGACAGCTGAAAGCCTGAATAAGGCGAAAGCGGAAGGAAAGCGTATCGTCGCTATAGGTACGACATCTGTGCGTACTCTCGAGAGCGCATCAAGCTATAACCATCGCCTTGAGAAGCTCACCGGAGACACAAGTATCTTTATACACCCCGGATATACGTTCCGCTTTGTGGATGACCTCCTGACGAATTTCCATACTCCGGAATCAACACTTCTGATGCTGGTCTCTGCTCTGGCAGGCAAGGATCTCATCTTCTCAGCATACAAGCATGCAATAGAGGAACGCTACCGCTTCTTCAGCTATGGGGATGCGACATTCATCAGAGGCTGAAAGAAGAGAGGTATTTCCTTATCTCAGCTTCCGTCTCTTCAATTGATGCTCTGCCGTCGAGAACGAGAAGATTGACACCCGAGGGAAGTCTCTCAAGCTCTTCCAGATAGTTTTTCCTCACTTCTGTGAGGAATTCCTCTCTGTCGAAAAGCTCTTTTTCCTCTCCACGCTTCTCAATGCGTTTCATACAGTCCTCGACAGGAGTATCGATGAAGATCAGGAATTCCGGTGACGGGAAGTTGTTGATTGTCCTGACAAGCGACTTGTCGCACTCAACGCTCTGATAAGCGATAGAGGAGTAGAAGTAACGGTCAGACATCACAATCCGTCCCTCGTCAAGCAGCCTAACGATCCCATACGAAGGGTTATATAAGTGGTCACTGCGGTCTGCCGCGTAGAGAAGGGCAAGCGCATCGGGAGTGGTCACGACCTTTTTCTGGAGAACCTGCCTTACAAGCCGGCCAATCGGGCCACCGGTAGGTTCATTGGTGATGAAGTATTCCCTTTTGTTGAACTCATAGTAGCGTGCGAGATTTCTGATCTGTGTTGTCGTCCCGGCTCCATCGAGCCCTTCGAATACAATAAAAGACTTGAGTATGCTCATTTGATTCTCCATTCTCCCGAAGGCGTTATTATGCTATTCTGTACTGAGGAGTATATTAAGCCCAAATTTCGACAGATGAAATACCATTCGCCACTTTCGATTATCATCATCTCCATCATTGTACTGCTGCTTTTTGTGTCAGTGGCCTATTTCGCTGTATTCTCACTCGGGATGACATCTCCGACATTGATAGTTGCTGAGAAGCTGATGGATGACCTGAGAGCTTCTGATTCACCGCTCTCGTTCTCATTTGATTCAATCGACAGGAATTTCAAAGGCGGCTTCACTGTCAACAATATTGAAGTGGGGTACAATGGCGAGAATGTTGCCAAAATTGAGACACTGCGTGTACACATGGGGATTCCGGCTCTCGTCAGATACCTTATAACCGGAAGCGGGCATCTTGAAGTGGAGGGAATGAATGGTTCTATTGCAATCCCCGCCATCGCAGGAGGCGGTGCTGCCGGATCCGGCATAGCTTGGGGTAATCACACAGCCAGTCTCCATCTGCACGATATTGATATATCAGGATATGGCGTGAACGCAGAGAACACAGAGCTTTCGTTCTATCTTGAGGATGATGGTATCAGAAGCGAGATGGTACTGCCTCATACGGAAGCTGTGTACGAAGGCTATAATCTTGCATCAGATGATATAGCGATGACAATCGTGATACGCTCGGATATTTCTGTCTCACTTTCAGCATCTCTCATCACGCTTGATTCTGATTCTCTCAAAGCTGCTGCTGAGCGCCCTATACTCCGTTACAGTGTTTCTTCGCTTGATGACCTCGACTCATCATCGCTTGCACTCTCCGTTGCTTCTTTCAGAGCCACAGGCGGTGACTATTCCATTTCTATGGGACACTCATCACTTTTCGGAGACAGGCAGGATGCAGAGGCTGTTCTTACAGATCTCAAAGCATCGTTCAGTGAATATTCATTTGCCACAGAGGAAGCCGATCTGAGAATCAGGGACAAGGTTGTGTCCTTGTCGCTGAACGATAGCAATGCATCAAAAGATGGTATATCGCTCTACCGGGCAGAGAGGACAGAGCTGGAGTACAGCATACCTATGTCTTCATTCTCGCTCACTGTTCCTCTCTTCTCTTCCGATGTGCTCAGGTTCGCTGATTCCGATCTGGTTATCGAAGGCAGCGATATATCTTTCAAAGGAAGGAAAGGTGATACATCAGTACTCTCTGCTTCTGGGAAACTAAGTGCAGTCAGGACTGGTTCAGTACTTGATGGGACAGCAGGTGATTTCTCGCTCTATCTGCGGGAGCAAGATGGGAAAATAGTGAATGGAGAGTTCTCGATCTCGGATTTCATTCTCCCAGGCATTGATGATGAAGGAAGATTCTATCTCCGGCTCGACAATGGGCATGCGCTGATCCAGGGTTCTTTTGGAAGCCACTTCAGCCTTTCAGGCAGTGCCGGTGATGGGCTGAGGTTGAACGCATATTACAGCGCTCTTCCTCTACGCCCGTTTGCACCGTTTGTAAAAGAATATGTTCCTGTGATTTACAACTATATCGGAGAGGATACAGCTGCGACAGGAAGTCTCTCTGTCAATTTTGACAGCGATATGACAGGACCTGTTGATTTCGTCATCGCGCTCTCAGAGATCGCTTTCAATGATTTCTCATTCTCTCTTGCGGCAGCCGGCAGTGGCACACTCAGCAAAAACGGGGCGGAGATATCCCAGCTGTCGCTTACTTCTGATTTCGTCCGCGCATCGTTTGATGGGAATATCGATTTCAGGACGAAGCTGCCAGAAGGAAGGTTTGTCCTCTCGATGACTGACTCCGGTTATGAGCTTCTCACAGCCTCCCTTACACTTGAAAGTGACGAGGAGTATTATTTCAACGCAGAGATACCATACTTCTCATCGAGTTATCTCAGAGGGAATGTAAACTGGTCCGATGAGAGTGTCATTGATTCAATCGCTACGCTGAAAAGCGGCAATTACTACTATCCTTTCCATATCAGCATTGACTTTGAAGATAATCTGATCAGCATCGAGAACGACCATCTCCACAGCGCGATAACATTCGGTGACATGATTTCAGGCAGTGTCAATTTCGACCGCTTCGAGCTTCCTGTTATCTCCTCGAGGGAAGTAAGCCAGACATATCTTGATGGAGTCATCTCAGCTTCATTCAGTTTCTCAGAGCAGCAGTTCATACTCTCCTCTGACGACTTCAGGATAGGGAACATAGGGTTGCTTCCTGATCAGCCGGATCTCTTCTTCTCCATCAGAGGCGACAACTCATCGCTTGCATTCACTGACATTCTCTTCACTTCTCCATCCGACACAGACATGAGAGGAAACATATTCATTTCGTTTATGGAGCCGTCAATCGCAGCCAGCCTTGAATCTGATGATGATGAGCGTCTTCTCCTTTCAATAGTGAGAAACACTGATGGCATGTTCTCAGGACTATTGCGTGCTGATGGCTTCTATCTTGATCGTCTCGGTATCGACGGCATGGTAGGTGACCTGAACCTGACAGCACGTGCAGGGACCTGGGACTCTCTCATGTTCTCAGGTTCTCTCAGAAGTTATAGCCGCGATATGATAAATGATCCCCAGACAGTAGAGGGAGATCTTTATATCAACAGAAATGAGATTGTCATCAGAGACATTTCATATACAGCAGGTTCTCTTTCCCTCCATTCGGATTCTATATCATTCTCTTCTGAAACAGGCCTGTTCGATGCTGATGTCAAGCTCACGACATCCCTTGCAAGAGCAGATGGACCTCAGCCTGTGACATCCTCCGTGACAATGAGCGGAAAGCTGAGACAAGGCTCAAACCTCGCAGATTCATTCTTCTCGATGTATCAGGAAAAATTTGACAATGCAGCTATTGACATCACTGTGGAAGATACAAATATAGGGAATAAATTCCTCGTTGATGAGCGCTCAATCCACCTTGTCAATGATGACGGGAAAATCAGTATTACAGGATCCCTTGCCTCAGGATACTACGACGGAGCGAACAGATTGCTTTCACTCCGCGTCGATCTCAATCCTGTAGCCGAGTTCAGCGTTGAGGGAATACTTGGCACCGAGCGCCATGACAGTGAGCTGAGAATTCTGATTGACAGCTTTGAAATCAGTGTCGCGAATCTTTTCATAACACCTTCCATCAGCTTCATAACGCCAGCGCCGGCGACGGGTGAGATCATTGCTGTAAAGGATGGATCCACATGGGATTTATCAGGGTATCTCACGGCAGAGGAAGTCAGCTTCGACCTCTTCTGGATGCCCGATGAGCGTGTCATCCTCCACAATCCTTACTTCGCAGTCTGGGATAACTCATTTGTCTCTCTTATCGATGATTGCACAGTATTCAACAAAGAGACATATGAACGCACACCGGGAAGAGTAGCTCTTACAATAGAGCTTTCCGATACTCTTTCTTTTGATGGATGGAAGGTTGATGTCTATGCAGATGAAGGGAACTGGATCGGCATAAGGCTTCCTATATTGTCATCGAATATCGATATATGGGGTGATGTGACAGGCTATCTTCAGGTCGGGTCAGAGATGGATGATATCATCTATCTCAATGGTGACCTTAATGCTTCAAACCTTACAATGTCCATTGGCATGGAACCAATGCCTGAGTGGATGGGAAAATCAAAGAAGAGAGTGACCTCCGATCTGAAGCTGCTGCTGACAGAGAATGTGAAATTCCTCTTCCCTCTGACAGGCGATCCTGTTCTGAGGGCGGATCTTGCAGAGTATCAGAACCTGAGAGTGCAAGTGGACGGCATGGGAGGCATGGAAGTCTCAGGATCACTGGATATCCGTTCAGGTGAGATTTTCTATTTCCAGAAGAACTTCTATATCACAGAAGGAAATATAAGCTTCATGCAGAACATGTTTGAAAGCACAGGTTTCAATCCGATTATCAATCTGCGGGCAAGGCTGAGGGATTTCGACAGTGATGGAAACCCTGTCGATATCTATCTCATTCTCAGGAATGCGACAATGGACAATCTCAGCCCGTCATTTGAAAGCTCTCCGGCGAAACCGCTAAGTGAGATCATGCAGATACTTGGTCAGTCAATCCTTCCTAATTCTGTCTATGGAGATATCACAGTCTCATCAATGGTCTCTCTTGTCTCCGCTTCTTTTGACATCCTCTCCAGGTTCGGAATCATCAGAGCTGAGAACGAGAACACGCTCGAGCAATCGATACGCACATCGCTGTCGCTCGATACATTCTCGCTTCATACGAATATCATAGAGAATCTCATCTTCGATACCGTGTCATATGCAGCATCCAATATCGATAGCGTTGCTCTCTCGCCAATGGCGCGATATCTTGACGGTACGACACTTTATCTCGGCAAATACCTCTCGCCGCAGCTTTATCTGGAGGGAATGATACATCTTGATGCTGAAAGCAATGCGATAGACAGGAGCCACACGTTCCTTGCAGATGATCTCAATCTCGATATTGAGATATCACTAGAATGGGATAATCCTCTTGCAGTGTTCACTATATTCACACAGCCGGAGAATATCACATTCTATGATATAATAGATACATTCGGCTTCGGGATTTCAAAGAGGATTGTATGGTAACTGTGTGTAGCTTATGTGTATCTTCGCATATTAAGGCAAAGCATATGGAAGCAATGAGGCAAATCCTGTAGTATGCACGAAGGAGAATTTCAATGAAGAACAGAGCAAGGATTATCATTCTCGTCTCAGTGATGCTCATACTGTCGCTTTCCGCTCTTTTTGCAAGTGACGACAGCGGTGTCTGGTGGGATGGAATGCCAATGACTGCTTTCAGATATTCCGGTCTGCAGAATGTCAAGGAAAAGACGGTGGACAGACTTCTGTCAGATTATCTGGGCCAGCCTTTTTCAGATGCTGTCTTTTCAGAGATGAACAGCGTGCTTTATGCCGAACCATGGCTCAGTTATGTGAGTGCAGAAGCGCTGAGGGAAGGGGATGATGGTCATCTTGTGATTCTGTTTACATTTGCAGAGAATCCGATGGTTGAATCTGTATCTGTGACCGGTGAGAACAGAATAGGCAGAAACCCTCTTCTCCGTTCGCAGTCTATCGACGAAGGTGATTTTTTCACACCTGGCATGCTGGATATCAATGCAGACGCTGTCCTCTCATATTATCTTGCAAGGGGATACAAGGACGCTACAGTCACTCCGTCCTATACCTTCGATGAGGATGCAAATACTGTTTCAGTGCTTTATACAGTCAGCGAAGGCAAGCAGTACAAAGTCCGCGATATCCTCTTTAATGGAATCAGCGGGCTCTCTGCGAGCGACTTAACTGATGTGATGACGCAGAAGAAGAAATCATTCTTCAGCTCAGGCAATCTCGTTATGAGCAATATCGAGACTGACAAGACCGCCATTACTCTCCTCTATGGAACTGAGGGATATCCAGATGCACGCGTCATCAATGTTGATATCGAACCGACAGGGGAGGAGGATGAGCGCGTTGTTTTCGTAAATCTCGTCTACACAATCGAAGAAGGCGAGCGATGGACAATCGGGGATATCGAATTCTCCGGTAACAATGTGTTTTCCGATGAGACGATTGAGAATCTCATAACAATGCGTCCAGGCGATGCCTATGATGCTGCCTATATCGCAAGACAGCAGGAGGCTCTCAATTCGCTCTACTATGACAACGGCTACATCAGAGCGCTTATTGTCTTTACCCCGGAACGCGATGAGATCGAGCATACCATCAGCTATGATATCTCAATCACAGAAGGATCTCAGTCAGTTGTAGAGGCAATTGTCATCAATGGACTGACAAAGACAAAGCCTTATGTTCTTGAGCGGGAGATAACACTGCATGTCGGTGATGTCTTCTCTCGTTCTGCTCTTATCAGAAGCCAGCAGAACATGATGAATACAGGTCTCCTGTCAACTGTGCGTGCAGATCTTCTGTATGGCAGCACTCCGGATGGGGTCATCATCGAGTTCACAGTTGAGGAAGGCAATCAGATGGAGCTTCAGTTCGGAGCAACATTCGGAGGAACCGTTGATGGCTTTCCGATTGCCGGCTTTCTCCAGTGGGCTGACAGAAATCTGGCAGGAACTGGCCGTGATCTCGCCATCTCCACAACATTATCTCCCGATACACAGTCTGTTTCTGTATCACTCTCTGATGATTGGGTGGGGGACAGACGCTGGTCGAACTCAATCTCCCTCTCCTTAGAGCGCAGCAGCCGTGACAATACACTGCAGAAAAACCCGAACTCTGCGATGTTCGACGGCCGCGACAAGAATAAAGTGACATTCCCCCTCGGCTATAATTCCGCAGAGGAGTGGTATGCGACAGATAATCCTCTTTATCCGTCAGATGCATATCTCATGTCATATGATTACTATCGCATCGCACTCGGCTATACTACAGGATATACCTTCGTATTTGACCCTGGCTCACTTACACTTTCCGCTGGAATCTCACTCGGTCTCAACCACGCTGTATACAATGATTCGCTCTACACGCCGTATGAAGAGCTCATATATAAATATCATCAGGGATGGCAGTGGTCGAACAGGCTTACGCTTTCAGTGACATGGGACGGCAGGGACCTGAGGCAGAATACGACAAGAGGTTACGTTCTCTCCGCTTCATACACCTATGCTGGCGGTATTCTCGGAGGACTTTCGAATTACAACAGGATTTCCCTTTCCGGTGCTGTCTACCATTCAATCTTCTCATTCACGGATGAAGAAGACCGCCGCATGAGTCTTGTGCTTTCTTATTCGACGAATGTTTCCTTCATGTTTGATCAGTTCTGGCCCAATGATGGCAAGTGGGACTGGTACAACGCAAAGGAAGGCGCAACACGCTATGAGATGCTCTACATAGACGGCATGAATATCGGACGCGGTTTCGACGTCATCTATGACAAGGCATTCCTGTGGCATAACCAGGTAGACCTGACATATCCGCTTGTCTATCAGATGCTTGCAGCAGAAGCATTTGTATCTGCTACCGGTGTCACAGATGAGATTACAGAGCTCTCATCGTTCAGGAATATCGACTGGTATATCGCAGCAGGTGCCGGCATCAAGATGATGATCCCAGGGTTCCCGCTTGGCCTTTATCTTGTCGAGAACTGGACATGGAACCAGACAGATAACCATATCCGATGGGATTCCTCTGGTATCGGCAATACAGGCCTGAAGCTTGTCCTTGCCATTACAACGTCTTATTATTGATAGAATGGAAAACAAGGACGGCCTGACGCCGATGATGCGTCAGTACATGGAAATTAAGGAAAAGCATCAGGACATGGTGCTTTTCTTCCGTCTTGGAGACTTCTATGAAATGTTCGGCACAGATGCCGAGGAAGTCTCCAGACTATTGAATCTCACACTCACACACAGGGCAAAGATGCCCATGTGCGGCATTCCATATCATGCAGCAAAGAACTATCTCAAGCGCCTATTGGATGCAGGAAAGAAAGTAGCGATCTGTGAACAGCTCTCCCTCTCTGATAATCCACGCGAACTTGCAAAACGCAGCGTAACGGAAATTTACACGCCGGCAACAGTTGTCGATGAAGAGTATCTCGATTCGCTTTCCTCCTCATTTGTCTTGTCAATAGACTGTTCCGGTAAGGGTGTTTATACAGCCTGGGCAGATATCTCAACAGGTGAGTTCCGCGTGCGTGCACTGCCTCTTGAGAAAAACTATCTGAATCTGGAATCCCTTCTTGCCTCTGTAGAACCGAAGGAGATTGTCATCTCCGACGATCTCTATTTCACTGAAAAACAGCTGAGAGAGGTTCTGGACCGCACTTCAGCGATTATCACAAAACTGCCTGCATGGTATTTCACTATACGCGAGGGGAGGAAGGAGGCGCAGAAGCAGTTTCCTGAGTCAGCACTCCGGTTATTCGGTATAGGCGAAAAGGACCCTCTTCTCTCTCCTATCGGAGCACTTCTCCATTATATTGCAGACAATACGAAATCTGAACTCCCGCAGCTCAGGGCAATTGAGAAGATAGAAGACGAGTCCTATCTTCTCCTTGACAGTGCTGCCGTAAGGAATCTCGAGCTGATCACATCCCTCTCTGATGGCAGGGCACAGGGATCGCTTTTCTATGCAATGAACCGCACAAAGACGCATTCAGGGGCACGCTTTCTCAAAGATGCGATTCTCCATCCCCTCTGTTCCAGAAAAGCAATCGAGGAACGGCAGGAATGGGTCAGCCGTTTTCTTTCTGATAAGGCAGAACTTGAAAGGGTCAGGAAGCTTCTCTCTTCCTCGTCTGATATGGAAAGGCTCTCAGCAAAAGCCTCGCTGAGAAAACTCACACCGCGTGATATCATCGCAATTGCAGATACAGCTGCTTCCTTCTTCTCTCTTGTAAGCGAAAACAGTGATTATCTTTCCCTGACAGAGGATTTCTCAGATGAATTCACCATCATCATCGATTTCTCCTCAGATGCCATCAAGGCTGTCAACAGGGAATGCACAAACGTACAGAATGAGGGGACTGTGATACTCTCCGGGTACGACAGAGAACTCGATGAGGCCCGCTCATACCTGTCAAATGGCGAATCAATGCTCTCTGATTATATGACACGCATCAAGGATGAGACTGGGATATCCAACATGAAGCTGGGTGAGAACAGGATAATCGGAGCATACTTCGAAGTTTCCAGATCCAACCTCGACAAAGTCCCTGAGAGTTTTATCCGCAGACAGACACTTGTAGGTGGAGAGCGATACACAACAGCGGAACTGGAGGAGATGAAAGGCCGGATTGAAAGTTCCAGAGGCGATGCCGCACAGCGGGAGAAGAGTGTGTTCTCATCATTTCTTGAGAGAGCACGTGCTCTTTCCAGAGCCTTGGAGAACATGGGAAGGATCATTTCGCTTCTCGATTACTACTCCTCTCTTGCATTTCTCGCATCTGAGTGCGGTTATGTCAGACCTGAAATCATTGATACCGGTACATTGGATATAGTGAACGGGCGGCACCCTGTAGTAGAGTCATATACAGGAAGAGAACACTATACAGCTAATTCATTCTCATCCTCATCATCGTCTTTCGCTCTCATAACAGGACCTAACATGGCAGGTAAAAGCACATATCTGAGAGAAGTCGCTATTATCTCACTGATGGCTCATATGGGATCCTTTGTTCCAGCTGAGAGTGCTGCAATCCCTGTCATGGACCGTATTTACTGCCGTGTTGGCGCCAGCGACAACCTTGCGCGAGGAGAGTCTACATTCCTCGTGGAGATGACAGAGACTGCGGCAATTCTGCGTGGTGCGACAAAACGCTCACTCATCATAATGGATGAGATAGGACGGGGAACAAGCACACAGGATGGCATGTCAATTGCATATGCTGTCATGGAATACCTCAAGAAACTGGGAGCTGTTACTCTCTTCGCGACACATTACCATGAACTTACAATGCTCGACACATCGGACATCCAGCTGCTGCACATGGCAGTAAGAGAAGAACGGAATTCAATCACTTTCCTGAGGAAAGCGGAGCCAGGGGCAGCGCAGTCTTCATATGGTATCCATGTTGCTAAACTTGCAGGACTTCCAAAAGAAGTGGTCAGAGAGGCAACACTATTCCAGAAGCGCCATTTCGCTGATTATGCTTTCGATTCGGCACAAGGAGATCTTTTTATCGGATCCGGTGATGACAGAGAGAAATCCGTGAGCAGCGAAATTCTTGAAGAGCTTGAGATTTTCGACACAGATTCTTCCACTCCGCTTGAAGCGCTGATGTTCATAACAGAGCTGAAAAAGAAGATGAAGTAGGTGTTGACAATATTCTCTTGCTTCTGCTATATATATTTCAGTTTCATTAAAGCAATTTAAGGGACCGTCAGGGTCCCTTTATTCGTGAATGGAGGAATATGCTGGCTGAAGACGCAAAAGATTCAAAGCTTTTCAGAGAAGTAGGTGAGCTGTTGTCAACGCTCTCCCTTTCTCTTGTTGAAGCAACTGACTCAGTTCATCAGGGAGCTCATCATATGCGTGTTGTCGTGTACAAAAAAGATGGGGAAGTGAACACTGATGATCTCGCAACAGTCTATAACCTTATCTATCCACGTTATAGCGTGATTTTCGCAGATAGGGATATGGAGCTGGAAGTATCTTCCCCGGGTCTCCAGCGATCTTTTAAGGATACAATTGAGTTCAGCATATTCTCCGGAAAGCTCGTGAGAGTTTACAGTGTTTCCGCTTCCGCATACATTGTCGGAAAGATAGCAAGTGCGGATGAAAGCTCTGTGACACTCGCTGAAGCTGAGGTTGAAAACAGTGGTGAGAAGCGTGAGATGATGACGCTTCCATTCAGCGATATTGCAAAAGCAAAGCTCGAATACAGATGGGAGGCTTAGACAATGCTTGACTTGACTGATGAAATCAATTCAATGATCACCGAGAGACATATGGATGAAGAGAAAGTCCTCACTCTTATCCGCGATATGCTTGTCAGTGCATATAAGCGAAAATTCGGCACTGATGAAAACGCTGTCGTACGCTTCTTCCCAGGCAAGACCGGTGAAGAGAACAGAGCAGTGGAGATTTACTCTGTAAAAGACGTTGTAGAGGAAGAGAACTGGTATGATAAGGTCAGACAGATCCCTGTTGATGAGGCTCAGGAGCTTGTAGAAGGGGTAGAAGCAGGAGACTCGCTTGAGATTCCTCTTGATCCCAAGAGTTTTGAGTACTCTGCAGTACAGTCCGCAAAGCAGCGTTCACAGCAGGTCGTCAAGGAATATAATACAGACCGTGTCTATGTTGATGCCAAAGCGATGGAAGGAAAACTTGTCATCGGAGAGATCAAGAAGACAACAAAGAACGGCGACTTCCTCGTGAACCTCAATCTCGAGGATACAGATGCAATCTTCCCTGTACGTGGTCAGTCCCCCAGAGAGACATACGAGATCCAGGAGAAGCTCAAGTTCTTCGTCGAGAAAGTAGATAAAGGCGATGAAGGGCGTGGCCGCGATGGACGCGACAGACGCAAGAAAGGCGGAGTGAGAATTCTTCTGACACGTTCGTCAAAAGAGTTCGTCAAGGCTCTCATAGAGAACGAAGTTCCTGAAATCTCAACAGGTGATGTCGAAATAAAATCCATTGCAAGACATGCAGGTGTCAGGACAAAGATCGCTGTAGATACACACAAGACAGATATTGATCCAGTCGGCTCGACTGTAGGAAAAGCCGGCACACGCATCCAGACTGTAATGACAGAGTGCGAAGGTGAGAAGATTGATGTTGTGCGCTACTCCGATGATCCGCTCGTCTTCATCGCAAATGCGCTGATCCCTGCACAGGTAAAGCGTGTTGTCACAATAGATCCTTCGACAAAGCATGTCGTTGCTATTGTTGATGACAACCAGCTTGGCATCGCAATCGGACAGGGTGGCGTGAATGTCAAGCTTGCCAAGATGCTCTGCGACTGGAATATTGAAGTCAAGACACAGGATCAGTTCAATGAGATGGAAGAGACGATGGAGATTTACAGGAATGTAGACAATCTCTTCAAATCGGACGAGGAAATCGAAAGCGAGAAGGTTCTTTCCAATGATGAGATCGGAATTGACCCTGATGACACACCTCTGACAGATATCAATCTGCCGGAAAGCCTTGTCAATAAGCTTCATAATATCGACATCTGGTCTATACAGGAATTCTTCGATTACAATGATGACGAGCTGAAGGAAGCGGGGCTGACAGATGAGGAGATCATGACTGTCAGGAACAGTGTAGAGATAACCGAGGAAGAAGAGGGTGGAAGCTTTGAATGCCCGATCTGCCATACAGAACTTCCTGCCGGCACAGAAGTCTGTCCGAACTGCGGAGCTGAATTCGAGTTCGAGTGATAAAGGATGAAAATGGCTGAAGATAGAAAAGACGACGAGAAAATCAAGGTGAACGTAATCAAGAGGAGTGTGCAGCCATCAGCACAGCCTCAGAAGAGCACTGAGGCTCCTGAGGAAGTCGAGAAGAAGCACATCATCCTCAAAAAAAAGCCTACGATTGTTGTGAAAGTCAAGGAGAAAGAAGAGGAGAAGAAGAGTGACGACCGTCCTCTTTCAGAAAGCGAGACAAGGACACCCAAGGTCATTCCATATGACAAGAGCAAGCTTCCTCCAATCAATCCTGAACCGAGAAAGACACTGCATGAGCAGAACTCTTCCGAGAAGAAGGACGTTCCACAAAAGGAGAATGTCATACTCACAGGCAAGAGCTATATGACTAATACAGCAGTTCATCATCAGAACTCACGTATTCAGTCACCGCTTCATAACGGTCCTGTAATCATCAAGAGCGCTGATCTTCCACCTGTTCCAGGACAGAAAGTCGAAGGTGCTCAGGGATCTGATGGCCCTCACAAGCCCAGAGTCGCAGGCGTTGTAGGTGGACGTCCTGCTGCAGGGTATGGCAGCAAGCAGGGTGGACAGAAGAGATTCTCAAACCGCCCGCAGTCCGGTTTTCAGCGTCAGGGACAGGGGCAGGGGCCACGCATGCCACGTGCCGGGCAGAGCTATACTCCTTCAGGAGACAGGACTGCATTCCATCAGGGGCAGAGACCTGGATTCAACCGCCCGTCTTTCCAGCGCCCGATGGGAGGGCAGGGTGCGCCTGAGATCAATCAGAAAGGACCGGGGAAGAAGCCACAGGCAGCCTCCAGAAGAAAAGATTACTCTGATCGATACCAGAAAGATGAAGAGCTTGACTTCCAGTTCCAGAAGAAGAAGAGAGAAGAGCAGAAACTTGCTTCAGTGCCTAAATCCATTGATATCATGGAGTCCATCACTGTTGCCGATCTGGCAAAGAAGATGAACCTGAAGGCTTCTGACATTATCTCCAAGCTCTTCAATATGGGATTGATGGTGACTATCAATCAGCAGATAGACCACGAGACAGCAGAGATCATCGCATCTGAATATGGTTGTGAGGTGCATCTTGTATCACTGTACGATGAAACCATCATCCAGCAGGAAGAGGACAGACCTGAGGATATGGAGCCGCGTGCGCCAATCGTCACAATCATGGGACACGTTGACCATGGTAAGACAAAGCTTCTCGATGCTATCCGCTCGTCCCATGTCGCAGAAGGCGAGTTCGGTGGCATCACACAGCATATCGGTGCATATAAAGTATCTGTTCCGGGAAAAGGTGATGTCGTATTCCTCGATACTCCGGGCCATGCTGCATTCTCTATGATGCGTGCCCGCGGTGCTCAGGTTACAGATATCGTAGTACTTGTCGTTGCTGCAAATGATGGTGTCATGCCACAGACAAAGGAAGCAATCGACCATGCAAAAGCTGCTAAGGTACCTATCATCGTGGCTATAAACAAAGTAGATCTTCCAGATGCCAACCCCGACAGAGTCATGCAGCAGCTTTCAGAGCTTGGTCTTGTCCCTGAAGAATGGGGTGGACAGACTCTTTACTGCCGCATTTCCGCTCTGAAGAAAGAAGGTATTGACGATCTTCTTGATACTATCCTCCTTCAGGCTGAGATGCTTGAGCTTCAGGCAAATCCTAATTGCCGTGCAGTCGGCAAGATCCTTGAATCAAGAATCGATCAGGGAAGAGGTATCGTTGCGACTGTAATCATCGAGAAAGGCACACTCCACCAGGGCGACTACTATGTAGCTGGCATTTATCCTGGCCGCGTAAGAGCTATGTTCGATGATAAAGGCAAGAAGATCAAAGCCGCAGGTCCCTCTGATCCTGTTGAGATCATCGGACTGTCTGACATTCCTTCCGCAGGTGATCCGTTCCAGGTCACAGAGGATGAGAAACAGGCGAGAATGGTCGGTGCCAAGAGGCAGGAGCTTGAGAGAATCGGAGAAAGCGGGAAGAACAACAAGATCACACTTGAGAACATCAACCAGAAGATCATGGAAGGCCAGATCACTGATTTCAATGTCATCATCAAGGGCGATGTCCAGGGTTCTGTCGAGGCGCTTCAGGGAGTTCTTGAGAAACTTTCGAATTCCGAGATCAGGCTTAATGTTCTCAGGGCTTCAGCTGGTGCTATCATTGAATCAGATATCACACTCGCAGCGGCCTCTAACGCAATTGTCATCGGCTTCAATGTCCGTCCGACACCACGTGCACAGGCCCTTGCAGAGCAGGAGAAAGTCGAGATCAAGAAGTACAACATCATCTACGATGTTGTCGACGACATCCGCGATGCAATGGAAGGCAAGCTCTCTCCTGAAATCAAAGAGGTCGATATCGGTAAGGTTGAAGTACGCGACACATTCAAGGTTCCGAAGGTCGGGCTCATTGCAGGATGCTATGTCACTGAAGGCAAAGTCAAACGTTCTGCTCTTGTGCGCGTGATCCGTGATTCTATCCAGATCAACAAAGCTATGATCAAGATCTCATCTCTCAAGAGGTTCAAGGACGATGCCAAGGAAGTCAATGAAGGCTATGAATGCGGTATCGGTCTTGAAAACTGGCAGGATCTGCAGGTGGGAGATATCCTTGAGATTGTAGAGACTGAGGAAGTCAGAAGGAAGCTTGAAGTAAATGAGTGAGTTTTCACAGCAGCGTTTAGAGCATCGCATTGCTGAGGCGGTAGGTCAGCTTATCGTCTCAGGTGCGATCAAGAATCCGCATCTCTCCACGTTCACTTCGGTGACACGTGTTGCCCTTTCCCCTGACAATGCCCAGGCTACAGTTTATGTCACTGCAATTCCTGATAACCGCATTGATGCATCTGTGAGAGCGCTTGAGAGTGCTAAGGGTTTTATCCAGGGGCGTATCGGACAGCTTCTTAAGACAAAGAATACCCCAGTCCTCACATTCAGAAGAGATGACAGCTACAGAGAGGCTGAGGCTGTGAACAGACTGATTGATGAGGCAATGAAGGAGATCAATGGCTGATTCATTCTCCATTATGCTGATGGACAAGGAGAAGGGCATAACATCTTTCGAGTCGCTCTATCCAGTGAAACGGGAGTACAGAGGCATGAAGATCGGTCATGCCGGAACTCTCGATAAATTCGCATCAGGCCTGATGGTTGTTCTCTTAGGTGGTGCCACAAAGCTGACACCGCTTTTCTCTTCATTTGACAAGGAATATATTGCAAGAATCCGTTTTGGAGAGGAAACAGATACGCTGGACCCTGAAGGGATTGTCATAAAAAAAGCGGAGGCTCCGACACTTGAGACACTCCGCTTAGTCATCCCTGCATTCAAAGGACGGCAGATGCAGCGTCCACCTCAGTACTCAGCAATACATGTTGACGGCAAAAGAGCTTACAGGGAAGCGAGAAAAGGCAATGTGCTTGAAATGCCTGAACGCGAGATAGAGATAGAGAACATCGAACTCCTCTCATATGATGGGCAGGACTGTGTTATCAGGACAAGTGTCTCAAAAGGTACGTATATAAGGGCGCTTGCCCGGGATATTGCCATAAAAGCAGGATCGAGTGCGCATCTGGAAGATCTCAGAAGACTCAGAGTAGGTCCATGGACACTGGAAGACAGAGGGCTTTCTGCAAAGGAACTTCTCTCCAAGACTGGTCTTCTTTCCTCGGTTTTTCTCTGCCCATCCGAAAAGAAAACAATAGACAACGGCATGATCCGCAAAAATGCAATCATCTCTGACAGTGACAGTACAAAGACCTATTCCTTCCTCTATTTCGGATCTGAGCTGTATGGAATAGGAGAGAAGAAGGATGGCAGGCTCACCATCCTTGCGAGGTTCTGATGCGTTCATATTCATTCCAGAGCCTTGCAGATTCAGGGCTTTACAGAGATGTAAGAACTGTTATCTCAATCGGTGTGTTCGATGGTGTGCATAACGGACACAAAGCAATACTCTCCAGCCTTATGGAAATGAAGAAGAAACGCAGAGCAGAGCTCAGTGCTGTCATCACATTCTCAACAAATCCCAAAGGGGAGCGAACACAGCTGGATACACTCAGGCTGAGAGAGGAATATATCGCATCTTTCGGAACGGATTTACTTGCAGTGATTGACTTTTCTCCTGTATTCAGTAAGATAACAGCTTGTGAGTTCACATCACTCCTTGCATCGGCCTTCTGTGTTGTCGGTTCAGTTGTCGGGGAAGACTTCCGTTTCGGAGCACCTTCTTCTTCCGGTGATGGCATGACACTTGAGAGAATGCTCAGGGAAAGGGGAATGGACTCAGAAACTGAAATTGCTGATTCCGTCAAAGACAGTGATGGTGTAAGAATATCCTCAACGCGTCTGAGACAGATGATAGAAAAAGGAGACCTCGGGTGTATCCCGGAGCTCTCCGGTCAATTCTACAGGGTGGATCTTGTGCCGTTACCTTACAGATCCGGCTCTGGGGAACTGATTTTCAGCAGAGCATCGATTCATCAGCTCCTGCCGCCACCAGGGGTTTATGATGCCGAGCTTGCTTTCAGTGATAAATCTGGTGCTAAATGCATTGCATTGATTGACGAAGAGTATCTACGTCTGCATCCAGATACTGGAAGAACGTTCGGGAAAGATGGGCTGCTCCTGGATTCTTTATATCTGGAGAAGAGAAGATGATCACAAAGGAACAGAAGAAGGAAATCGTGGTCAAGTATGGCAATGATGCCAGGAACACAGGTGACGAGAAGGTGCAGGTAGCACTTCTTACTGCAAGGATCAATGACTTGCAGAATCATTTCAAGGACAATCCGAAAGATCACGCATCAAGGCGTGGACTTCTGAAGCTTGTCGGTCAGAGAAGACGCATCCTGAAGTATATCAGGAACCGCGATATCAACGAGTACCGCCAGCTTATTGCAGATCTCGGACTGAGAAAATAACAGAGGAAAGCCAGCACTGTCTGGCTTTCTCTTGTGAAAGAACATAAAGAACAAAGAAAGAACAAAGAAGGATTATTATGGCAGATGTACATTCAGTATCGGTTAAGATAGGGGACATCGACCTCGTATTCGAAACCGGAAAAATTGCCAAGCAGGCAAATGGTGCTGTCTATGCTCACTATGCAGGAAGCGCTGTTATCGCAACAGTATGCTGCGGAGACGCACCATCAGAACCAATCGACTACGTTCCTGTATCGGTTGAATACAATGAGAAATATTATGCAGCTGGAAAGATTCCAGGAGGTTTTCTGAAGAGGGAGTCCAGGCCAAAGGACAAGGAGATTCTCGTCTCCCGTCTCATCGACCGTCCTATGAGACCTCTTTTTGACAAGGCATTCGGACGTGAGATCCAGATTGTCCCGACAGTCGTCTCCTCCGATATGTGCCATACACCTGACATTGTTGCTATCAATGCTGCATCCTGTGCGGTAACTATTTCTGATATCCCGTTCTACGGTCCGATTGCTGCTGTACGCGTTGCCAAAATCGGGGACGAATATGTCATCAACCCGACATTCCAGCAGATACCGAATGCTTCTCTCGATATCGTTGTTGCCGGTACACATGACGGCATTACAATGGTCGAGGGCGGTGCAAAGGAAGTATCCGAAGACGATATGCTCGGAGCAATCGCTGCTGCACAGCCTGTCATCTCACGCATCTGTGAGGCGCAGGATGAGCTGAGGAAAATCTGCGGCAAGGAAAAACTTCCGCTGATGGAGATTGCAGAAAAGGATCTCTCCTGGCTTGAGCCTATCAAGGAATATGCATACCCGCTGGAGAAGGAAGCCTCCTTCGTGAAGGGCAAGATGAACCGCTATGCAGCACTTGAGCACGTCCACAGCGAAGTGAAAGCAAAGTTCGCAGATCTTATTGCAGAGGACGAGAAGAGAAGCGGTGAGGTCGATAAGATGTTTGAGGATATGGAATACAACATCCTCCGCTCCTCAATTCTCAATGACGGTGTGAGAACAGATGGCAGAAAGGTCACTGAGATCCGCCCGATTACATGCGAAGTCGGTGTGCTTCCATGCACTCATGGTTCTGCACTCTTCACACGCGGTGAGACACAGTCTCTTGCAGTGACGACACTGGGAACAGTTCAGGATGAACAGCTTTTTGATACAATCGATGGAGAGAAGACATATTCGAACTTCATGCTCCATTACAACTTCCCTCCGTACTCAGTAGGCGAGGTCGGAAGACTCACCACAGGCAGAAGAGAAATCGGGCATGGACACCTTGCCCAGCGTGCTCTTGAGGCAGTGATCCCCAAGAAGGATGTCTTCCCTTATACAATCCGTGTTGTCTCTGAGATCATGGAATCCAACGGTTCCTCATCAATGGCCTCAGTCTGCGGTGGCTGCCTTTCACTCATGGATGCTGGTGTTCCTATCAGGAAGCCTGTTGCTGGTATTGCTATGGGTCTCATCACAGAAGGTGCGGATTACTCACGCTATGTCATCCTCTCTGATATCCTCGGCGAGGAAGATCACCTTGGTGATATGGACTTCAAGGTAGCTGGTACAAAGGACGGAATCACTGCATTCCAGATGGACATCAAGATTGCTGGTGTAACACCTGAGATCATGAGGAAAGCCCTCAATCAGGCTAAGGAGGGAAGGCTCCACATCCTTTCCATCATGCTTGAGACACTTCCGGCACCTAGAGCTGATATCTCCGAACTTGCTCCGAAGATTCTTACTCTCAAGGTACCTGAGGATAAGATCGGTGCTGTCATCGGTACAGGCGGAAAGACTATCAAGACAATCGCAGCGCAGTCTGGTGCAGAGATCAATATCGATGATGACGGAACTGTGATGATCTACGGCAGGAACAATGCTTCTGCTCAGGAGGCAAAGAATCTTGTGCTTTCCATCATCGAGGAGCCAGAAGTCGGCAAGATTTATCACGGAACAGTGAAGAGAATTGTGGACTTCGGTGCGTTCATCGAGATTCTTCCTGGAAAGGAGGGCCTCTGCCACATTTCAAAGCTTGCACACACAAGAGTGAAGAATGTCTCAGATGTTCTCTCTGTCGGACAGCAGGTTGATGTGAAGCTCATCGAGATTGACAGGATGGGACGTCTCAATCTCTCATACATTGACGCTCAGCCTGATGCTCAGAAGGATGAGAAGAAGGAAAACAAGAACTGATGATCCGGATCAAGGCGGAGAAAGGGGCAGTGCTGCCTCAATATCAGACAAAGGGAGCTGCAGGGGCCGATATATCGGCTTTCCTTACCCGCTCTGAAACACTCCGCCCCGGTGAATACAAAGCCATCCCTACTGGTCTTTATATGGAGATCCCAGAGGGATATGAAGTACAGGTCCGACCGCGTTCGGGCCTTGCTTTTAAGCATGGTGTCACGGTTCTCAATGCACCTGGCACCATCGATTCCGACTATCGAGGGGAAGTGAAAGTGATACTGATCAATCATTCAGATGAGCCATTTGTGATTAATAATGGTGACCGCATTGCCCAGATAGTTGTCGCACCAGTTTCCCGTCTCCCTTTTGAGGAAGTCCGGGATCTCTCCGAGACTGAGCGAGGAGAGGGAGGATTCGGCTCCACCGGTGTCTGAGAAACCTACACGGGGAAGTTATTCCCTCCTATACAGATTCATACTCCGTGAATTCCTGCAGAATTTCGCTGTGGCATTCTCATTTTTCTTCTGCATCTTCTTCATTAACTCAATACTGCTTCTTGTGCAGCGTATTCTCCTGAAGAATATAGACATGCTGACGATGCTTGAGATGGTATCTCTGTCGATGCCGCAGTTTCTTATATATACTTTCCCGTTTGCATCCCTTGCATCTTCATCAATGGTACTTGGAGACCTCGGATCGTCTAATGAGCTTCTGGCTATCAGAAGTTCCGGCATAGCTTCCGCACGTGTCTACAGACCATTGATCATTTCATCCATTTTCCTCTCATTCGTCACATTCTTCTTTGCTGATGTTGTCCTTCCCTGGTCCTCCGTTGTCTATGAAGAGAGACTTGCGGTCCTGATGCAGGAAATGCCGACATTTGAGATTGAATCCAATAGCGTCAACACTGTCGGAAATATTGTGCTCTCAAACGGTGAGACTGACGGGAATATAATACATGACATAGTCCTTTTATCGGAGGATGAGGATACAGGGGAAAGCAGGACTGTGCTCTCTGAGAGAGGAACGCTGGAGCTGATTGACAGCTGGAATTACATCTACTCACTTGAGCTGGAGAGTCCGAAAATTCTTATTTCAGACTCCGATGATATAGATTCATATGGCCTCTCAGATGCAGCTTCAGCTGTATTCTTCCTCGATTTCTCAGAGCAGATACCATCCCTTACAAGCTCTGCTCCTGTCAACTTGTCGTCAAGGGATCTTTTGGCAGGAATCAGGGCGCGTACAGAAGAGGAGAGGGAAGATATTAAGCTATGGCATGAGCGACGCGAGGATGCACGTCTCACGCTTTCTGACGCATTGAAGAGCAATTCCTCTCTTTCCGTGCTGCAGGCAGCTGCAGTGGAGGCTGAGAGCTCAATCAGCGCAAGAGGCGATAAAATCCCTCGCAACTTCTACTCTCAGTATTATAAGGCAGAACTTGCAAAGAAGTTCGTTCTCTCTGCCGCATGCTTCTGTCTCACGCTCATAACACTTCCCTTGTCGATGTTCCGGGTCAAACATGGAAAGCTCACCGGCTTTGCTATATCGCTGCTTATCGCGGTCGCATACTGGTATATGCTTTTCGGAGTGCAGCTTGAGATATTCAATATCTCATCTTCACCGTACCTGTTAATAGCACTTCCCGATCTTGCTATACTCTTTATTGCCGTGATGCTGATCATGCGCTTCAGGAAGGCAAGATGAAAATACTTACGCGCTACACAATTTCATCCATACTCCGTGTCGCCATTGTGACGCTTCTCATCTTCGCGATGATACTTGCAGCTGTCGAGCTCTTTTCCAAGATGGATCAGATCATGCACAGCTCCGTTCCCGTCCCAAGTCTTCTCGAATATATTCTTCTGGGGCTTCCTGAGTATACAATGATGGTCGCATCTATCGCGTTCCTGTTTTCTGTCACTTATTTTCTGTCAACGCTGACAGCAAACAATGAGATGATACCGATTCTGAATGCAGGTGTATCTCCTCTGCGTCTCCGTATTCCAATCATCGTTCTGGCTGTCGTCCTCACCATACTTGGCTCGCTGTTTCAGGAGCATACAGTCATTGCAGCCATAAACAGGCATGATGAGCTGGAGACAGAGCTTTTCGGAGCCTCATCCACAAGAGACAGTCGCAATATCGTGCTGACAGATGAGGATGGTTATCTTATATATACCCAGCGTTTCAGTGAATCGTCAGGGGAGATATATAACCCGGTGCTTGTCAAAAGCGGTGATGGCATTATTGAAACACGTGTAGAAGCTGACAGAGCGCGCTATGATGAGGAAAAAGGCTGGTGGATTTTCGAGAATGCACGGGTATATTCCGTAAAAGGCCGCGATGTCGAGACAGAGTATGTAGCTGAATATGAAGAGCCGCTGTTCGATCCTGAGCCAAGGCTTTTCAGAAGCCAGAATACATCCATTGAGACCATGGACAGAGAAACTGCAGAGGATTATCTTTCAAGGCTCTGGACATCAGACAGGACAACCTGGCAGGAGAAGGCAACAGATTATTACAGAAGGCAGGGTGCACCGCTTGCCATTCTTGTTCTCATATTCATTTCTGTGACTATGAATTACAATTTCAAAAAGAACGTGCTGCTTTTTTCTGTCATACAGTCTCTCTCAATCGCTGTGATTTATTATGTTGCGGATATGGTATTCTCAATCATGGGGCATCAGGGAGCTGTGACACCGCTGATGACTGTAATAGCACCACTTGTGCTTACAGTGCTTCTCTCCCTCGTGATTTCGCTTCTTGGAAGGAAGATATGAGTATTATAAGAATCATCAAGAAAGATAAGGACACGGAAGCAAGACTGGGAATTCTCTCGCTCCCTCACGGAGATGTAGAGACACCTGCATTCATGCCTGTAGGAACCAATGGAACTGTAAAAGGCATTTACCATGACACTGTCAGGGATATCGGGTACAAGATCATTCTCGGAAATACTTATCATCTGTACCTCAGGCCCGGTACCGAGGTTCTTAAAGATTATGGTGGACTTCACAATTTCTCGCATTGGGACAGGAATATTCTCACAGACTCCGGCGGTTTCCAGGTTTTCTCGCTTTCAGGGCTGCGGAAGATAAAGGAAAATGGTGTGACATTCCAGAGCCACATTGATGGCTCCAGACATGTCTTCACACCTGAAAAAGTTGTAGACATACAGTCTGTCATCGGTTCTGATATCGCGATGATGCTTGATGTATGCACACCTCCGGGAATAGATCACAGAGCAGCTGCAGAGGCCTGGAATATTACACGGATGTGGGCAGAGCGTGCGCTGAAGGAGAAGGAGAGGCTGGGGGAGAGCTTTCCTGGCAACCTCTTCGGTATCGTACAGGGCAATTTCTATGAGGATCTGAGGAAAGACTCAGCAGAAGTCATTTCCGGCATGGACTTTCCAGGTGTTGCTATCGGAGGATTGTCTGTCGGGGAAGAGAAGAATCAGTTCTGCGACTTCCTTGCATACACTGCATCTTTCATAACAAAAGAAAAACCCCGGTATGTGATGGGTATCGGAAGCCCTGACTATATTCTGGAAGCTGTAGAGAATGGTATTGATCTCTTTGACTGTGTTCTCGCAACACGCATGGCGCGCAACGGAGGACTCTTCACTGATGATGGTGTTATTGCGCTGAAGAAAGCTCAGTACAGGTTCGATCACGGACCGATTCAGGAAGGCTGCCAGTGTACTTGCTGCCGCGAGTATTCCAGAGGATATATGCATCACCTGATCAAATGCAACGAGATGCTGGGAGGCATGCTGGCAACTGAGCATAATCTTCAGTATCTCTATGACCTAATGATAAGAATCCGGAAAGCAATTGCCGAAGACCGTTTCAAAGAGTTCAAAGCGAGTTATCTTGACAGATTCTACAGGAGCAAACGTGAAAGACAGGGATGATATCATCGCGCTTCTCAATGAGAAAGGCATAGGATTCTTTTCTGAGAAGCATATAGCAGTATATTCAATCAAGGAGATGGAAGAAGCAGGAGTCGCACATGCTGAACGCATTGCCAAGAACCTCTTTCTCCGCGACGACAAGAAGCGTTCATATTATCTTGTATCCATCCGGAACGACAGGACCGCTGATCTGAAAAGACTCAGAGCGATGCTCTCATCACGTCCTCTGTCCTTCGCATCGGAGAGCGACCTTGAGTCCATTCTATCACTGGGTAAGGGAGAGGTTACTCCTTTCGCGCTTCTCAATGATGACGAGCACAAGACAGTCTTTGTTCTGGATTCATTCTTTATTGATGGAACAATAGGCATTCATCCAAATGATAACCGGGAGACTGTTTTTCTCCCGGCCCGCGAGCTTCTCTCAATACTTGAAGAGAATGGCATATCAGTAACTGTCCTTGATTTCGGCTGATTCAGATTCTCTCAAGCTTGTCACCCTCTGCATGGCACATCGGGCAGCGCTCCTCATCGTCTTTTCCTAGATCAAACTCTGAAAAGCATACAGAGCAGCGATAGTGTCCCTCTTCTGTCACTTTGTCATTCGGTTTAATCCGGTAAAGGATTTCCTCAGCTTCCTTTACAGGGAATGCAGCTGTAGGCCTCTCATTTATAAATTCCCTGACAAGGGAGAGCGAGTTACTGCTCTGAGGCAGCATGTAGCCACATTCTCTCATCAGATCCTCTGCAACAAGACGTGATGAACGGGCAAGCGCCTTCATAATCTTTTTAAGCGTTGCAGATTCTGTCTTTCCTGCTATTTCAAGAGCTTCTCTCTCTTCGTCAGCCTTGTTCTTTGCAAGACGCTCAATTGCAGCAGTGACACGCTCAGCCTTCTTCTGCTGCGGAGGATACTCAAACGGCACCATGCTGATAGCACCGGAGGGACAAGCTTCACTGCATGTCCCACAGCCAATGCATTTATCTGTATCGATGATGCTGTTCTCTGTATCAGTTGCACCAGTAGGGCAGACATAGAGGCAGAGACAATCCTTTGTACATAATCTGAGATTTCTTACAGCGTACTTCTTCATATCAGCCTCCTATTCTCTCGAACTTCCAGTCAGGTACTTTGCATACAGGGCAGATGGATGGGGGATTGTCTCCGATATAAATGAAACCGCAGACAGAACATACCCAGATATCTGTATTCTCAAGAAGTCTGTCACCTTCCTTTGCATAACGGTCAAGGATTGCAGCAGCCATCTTCGTGACCTTCTCGCCCCAGACAGTAACTCTCAGAGTACCTCTGTCAGAGACTGCTTCCGCCCGCTCTCTCACAAAAGGATATAAATCTGATAGATCTGAAGAGAGCAGAGAAGAAAGAGATTCTGCACAAGCCTCCACAACAGGAGGTGAGATTCTGGAGAAATACTCTGCAAGAATTGTAAAGAGTTCCCGCTCACGCTCCTTGTACTGCTTTTCAGCACCTCTGGCGAGATTTGAGAAAATAGCGGAGACAACACCATATGGCAGTTTCTCCATATTCTCCTCAGCATATTCAATCCCAGCTTTTCTTTCAGGTTCCTCTCTGTCTTCTTCAGCAAAGAGCGATTTCGGTGCTTTGCACATCGGACATGTCCAATCTTCTGGAAGACTGTCAAACGGAATGCCTTCTGTTTCTTCGTCGTAGACATAGCCACAAACTGAGCAGATGTACTTCATTGCATCCTCCCTTAGTTTTTCTTAAAGTCTATCACAGGAAATATAAGCTGGGGAAAATAGTCATAATAATGCCCCTCCAGATTGCTGAAGGGGCGTATTCTGTCAGAACTCTACAGGTTCGACTGAGATGATACTGAAGTCATATTCACGTTCATTGATAACGAACTTCACATCATCTCCGGCTTTATGGTTGACAAGATGCTGTCCAAGAGGCGCATTGAAATCAATAATGCCTTTTTCCGGTTCAGATTCCCATCTGCCCATGAATGTATAGACGATATCGCTTTCTGCGATATTGTCATGAAGGGTGACTCTTGTTCCGAACCCAATAAGACCAGGAAGCACATCCTGAGGAGACATCACGCGCACAGTCGCAAGATCATTATTGAGCTCGCCGATACGGCGTTCAAGCTCCCTCTTGTGTTCCTTAGCATACTGGTATTCACTGTTCTCCCTGAGGTCCCCAAGTTCGCGTGCGAAGTTGATTTCCTTGAGAATCTCCGGCATCTGAACAGTGTTGATATCCTTGAGCTCTTCCTTCTTCCTGTCATAGCTTCTCTGCGTGCAAAGAAATCCTGATACAACTTTAGGAGCCGCTGGCTTAGGTGCTTCTTTCTTTGCTTCGTTGAAATCAAAATCAGGGAAACGATTGAGTATCTCATTCCTGTATTTTGTCTTCTCCTCAGTCTCCAGACCTTCATTGAAGAGAATAAGCGGTCTCATCTCATCAATAAGTTCTCTTGAAGCTTTGCTGATGAATTTGTCGATTGCCCTGTCATCAACAAGATTCTTTCTCAGAACTTTCACATTCTTCTTCGTCTCAGCTGTGCTCTGGGCTTTTGTCACATGGGAAAGAGCAAGGAGTTTTGTGCGGAAGATCTGATCCTCAGTGACTTCAGCCTTCTTCATATCCTGCTCAGAAAGATTCGCTTCACATGAGAAGAATATAAATGATGGGATACAGTCTCTGAATGACTCGACAGAGCGTTTGATAAGTGCATAGTAATCTGCGCCCTTATTGAGTCTTCTGAGCTTGTTCGGAATGTATGAGCTGATATAAATCGGGAAGATTGATACAAGCGTTGCAGGCGCTGTGGGTTTATCGGCATCGATGAGATGATCGACGAATTCCTTTTTCAGCGTGGTGTTATCAAGAGAGGCGAACACATCCTTCTTCTCGCTTTCATCAAGCTCATGATAGAGGCTCTCAAATGAGACATCAAAAGTTACTGGCACCTCTTTCTCAGAAAGATAATCGAGAATGAGGACAGATGCTATGCGCTCAGAAACTGCAGTCTTCTCAGAGGCAAGCTGATCCTGGAAATATGAAACCATCTCCATGAATGCATCCGAAGTCTTCTCAATACGCGGATTCTGCAATGCGTTGAGTACGGCCTCTGCCTTTCCGTAGAAAGATATCTCGTTACGGAAGACATAGAGCTGCTTCTCTTCCGGAGTGGAAGGATAAGCTGTCAGCTGATACGTATCGGTTGCGCCAGGGATGATACGGATGTAGCTGTTCTCCTTCAGTTCAGCTTTGATTCTCTCGACAATATCCTTCCATTCGGAATCTGTAAGTACAGACGGAACCACATCGTTCTTCATCTCTTTCAGTGTTTCCTTATTGTCCTGTGCAGAGTAAAGGAGTGTGTGAACAAGCCACTCGACACCACCTTCCCCGAGAATCTTCGCTTTGATCTTAGGCGCAGGAACACCTTTCTTTATTACTCTGATATTCTGCTTCGACAGCGGTGTGAGTGCGTCGAACGCGCTTTCAAGCTTGATTTCCTGTGTGTCTGATGCGCTGTAGCGTACAGTGACAACACGCTTTGCAACAGCAATGATGAGGCCGACACGCCTGGTTGCCTTCTGCAGGACATATGTACTGACAGAGAAGGCTATGTCGCGCTCAAATTCATCAAGTACCTTTACAGGATCTTTCGCCTGCAGAATATTGTGGTGCTTGAGACATTCGTCCAGGCGCTGTGAAGTCTTGTACTTCAGAGAGAGTGCAGTGACAAGCGCATTCCTTGTCTCTGCATCTTCCGGAGCAATCAAAAGCATGCGGCGGCCGATTTCAATTGTATTCTCAATATTCCTTCTATACTCACTTGATGTTTCAGCATAAAGTTTTCTCTCTTCAAGAAGCGCACTGAGAAGCATTCTGTAAAGCTCAAGGCCGAGCTGGGGATTTCTCTCAGTCTCCTTCTCGACAAATGATGAGTAGAACGGATAAGCGCTGCGGCCATTTCTGAGGAGTTTCTGGAAAATCTCCTTGATGTGCTGCTCATCATCTGTCTTCTGCAGGCGGAGAATAGCCCGCTGATAATAATTCATTGCTTTCTGCTTGTCGCCGAGAGCCTCAAAATGATCGGCTACAATTATGATTATCTCGCGGTCAGTACTGTCTGCCTTGACAAGGCGTTCATAATAATCCCATTTCTTCTCTTCTTCTCCCTGAGTGTCAGCAACATCACCAAGAACACGAAGCGCCTTTGAAGACTCCCCGGAGGAGAGGATGAGGGCTCCGATGTATTTGACGACATCCCAGTTGCCTGCCTCATAGAAGGAAAGAAGGAGATTGTTCATTCTCATGCTGTACTCGTGCGGACGGAGAAGCATTCCAATGCGAGCAGCGACATAGCTTATTACAAGCGAATCCTCCGCGCTCTCAAGTTCTTTCTTCGCTTCATCCCTTACATCCATCAGCTTCTCTTCATCACCAACCTGAGAGAGTTTCTTATCTATATTCTCAAAAGCAGATACCTTATAAGCAGCTGCAGGGTTCTTCCCGAGATTCTTCTCATCGCTGAGCAGTTCTTTGAAGTCTATCATTCTCTTTCTCCTTCGGAATCAGCGTCCAGAGTATAAAATAAAAGCCGGGCAGGCATAATCCCTGCTCGGAAACAATTGAAATATACCACATAGCGATGCGTTTTGCAAATTATTTTCCCTACCGCATTTTGCTGATACTCCTTAATATGCTATACTCTGTGCATGAAACAGCGAAGCCTCATGTTCTCACCATCTATTCTTGGAGGGGATTTCTCTGCAGCAGGAGAAGAACTCGGTATAATTGCTTCATCTGGTGCTGATTATGCTCATTTCGATGTCATGGATGGCTCGTTCGTCCCAGAGATAACATTCGGCGCGAAATTCATCGAGGATCTCAGGCCTCTTTCGGATCTTGTTTTCGATGTCCACCTGATGGTAAATCAGCCGGAGCGTCATATAGAAAGATTCATAAAAGCCGGTGCTGATATGATCACAGTCCATGCCGAGGCCACGAATCATCTCTGGAGAACGCTCGCTCTCATCAAAGAGAACGGCAAGGATGCAGGTGTCGCTATTAACCCTGGAACCCCTGTTTCCTTCATAGAACCAGTACTTCCGATTGTTGACAGCGTACTTGTCATGACTGTCAATCCGGGATGGGGAGGACAGCGCTTCATCGCAAATATGATAGATAAGATATCAGAGCTCAATCAGAGGCGCCAGGACGAGGGATATCCATTCATCATAGGAGCAGATGGAGGGGTGGGCAAGAAGAATATCAGGGAACTATATCTCAGCGGCCTTGATCTTGCAGTGATGGGCACATCGTTCTTCAGCGAAGATGACAAGGCAGAGTATCTGCACATACTTGAGGAGTGTGTGGAGTGAAAGCTGTCATCCAGAGAGTCAGAAAAGCATCATGCACAGTTGATGGAGCTGTAACAGGTGAAATCGAGGAAGGTCTTCTGATTTATTTCGGTGTGGACAGGAATGACGATGAATCCATTCTTCCGCGTTTTCTTGACAAGATAATAAAGCTCAGATGCTTTGAAGACAGCAATGAGAAGATGAATCTTTCTGTGATGGACACATCGCGTGCTGTTCTTTTCATCAGCCAGTTCACGCTCTCTGCTGATGTCTATCATGGAAACAGACCATCCTTTGATAGTGCAGAAGCTCCAGAGAGAGCAAAGAGATTATATGAGGAGGCCGCATCGTATCTGAAGGCCAAGGGACTGAACGTCCAATGCGGCATCTTCGGCGCTCATATGGAAATCAGGTACATCAATGATGGTCCCGTGACTTTCACCCTTGATTCTTCGCTTTTCCCGCAGAAAAGCTGACCGGAAAAAGGGTTTAATGTGTATATATAGTGTGGAGGAATACAGTGGCGAAAATAACAGAGAATGAGAACGCTAAAGGAAAACGTGAAGCGCTGGAAGCCGCACGCCTGCAGATAGACAAGCAGTTCGGGAAAGGCTCACTCATGAAGCTCGGTGATAACAAGGAGACACTTGATGTCGAAGTTATCCCATCAGGTTCCATTCTTCTCGATGAGGCACTCGGAGTCGGTGGCTACCCAAAAGGGAGGATTATCGAGATTTATGGTCCAGAGTCATCCGGAAAGACAACACTTGCACTGCATGCAATCGCAGAAAGCCAGAAGAAAGGAGGAATTGCAGCCTTTATCGATGCAGAGCACGCGCTCGATCCTGGGTATGCCAGAGCACTGGGAGTGAATATTGATGAGCTCTGGATCTCACAGCCAGACAATGGTGAGCAGGCACTGGAAATAACGGAGTCTCTTGTACGCTCAGGGGCTGTGGATATCATCGTCGTCGATTCAGTCGCAGCGCTCACGCCACAGGCAGAGATCGAAGGCGATATGGGAGACAGCCATGTAGGACTTCAGGCCCGTCTCATGAGCCAGGCTCTCAGGAAGCTGACAGGCATTCTTTCAAAGAGCAATACGACAATTATCTTCATCAACCAGATCAGAATGAAAATAGGAGTGATGTTCGGCAACCCTGAGACAACAACAGGTGGTAACGCACTGAAGTTCTATGCTTCTGTCCGTATGGATGTCAGGCGCATTGAATCAATCGGCAAGAATGCAGATGAAGTTACAGGTAACAGAGTCAGGGTGAAGATCGTGAAGAACAAGGTTGCTCCTCCTTTCCGCAAATGCGAGCTAGATCTTATGTTCGGCACGGGAATCTCCTATTACGGCTCGCTTCTGGATGCTGCGCTGAAATATAATCTCATTGAGAAATCCGGTGCATGGTATTCCTATAACGGTGAAAAAATCGGGCAGGGCAGGGATAAGACTCTTGAGTATCTCAGCCAGAACAGCGGATTTGCCTCTGAGCTGGACACAAAACTTCGTGAAGTCATGTTCCCCAATAAGCACGCAGAGACAGAGCCTGTCCAGGCACAGTGATTGTGCAATAACAAGAGGGCAGGTATAATCGCCACTTATGAGCGAGGAACGCGATAGAATTCTCGATGAGGAGAATAAGCATGAGTATCATGTAGAGGGCTTTGATGGCCCTCTTGATCTTCTGCTCTTTCTCATCAAGAAGAACGAACTGAACATCTATAATATAGACATCTCCCTTATAACTGGTGAGTTCCTCGCATATCTTGAGGAGCATGGCGCTGAGCTGACAGAGCTTTCAGACTTCTACGAGATGGCGGCAGAGCTTCTGTACATAAAAAGCAGGATGCTGCTGCCGATTGAGACTGAAGCGGATGATGACGATTTCGAGGATCCACGTCAGGATCTTGTTGACAGGCTCATAGAATACCAGAAGTACAAGAAATATACAGAGCTGCTCATCGATGGCAGGAACTCTGATAATTTCCATATTGAGCGAAATGACAATTATTTCATGGTTCCTGTGGACGGCAAGGATCTTTTCCGCGGTGTGACTCTTGATAAGCTCATGAAGACATTTGCAGAGCTGATATCAAAGGCAACGCCTTCTTCCAAGATCTTCAACCTCTATGAGGAAGTCTCGCTTGATGAGAAGAAAGCGCTTCTCCTTGAGCTTCTGGAGACGAAGGAGAAATTCACGCTCGATGATCTCATCGTCCATCCAGAGGACAAGATGCACATCATCTGCTCGTTCATGGCAATCCTGGAAGCGGCAAGGAACCAGCTTATAATCCTCTACCAGAAGGAAGAGTATGGTATCATCTACATCATGGCACGGCCTCAGGATTGGAACCCGGAGCTTGCAGATGAGTATGATGCCGAATACGACGAGATGATTGAAGAACACCTTGAGGATCCGTCGGATTTCTCAATCCTCACGAAAGAAGCAGAGGCAAAGCTGAGGGCGGAGGAAGAAGAGAACAGGAAGGAAGAGGTTGAGTTCATAGGAGAAGAAGAGGAGATTGACCTCTTGGAAGATGAGACAGAGGAAGGAGGAGCAGATGACGAGAATGCTCAGTGATGAGGCACGGCTATGCGAGGTCGTTCTTTTCATCGAGAATCAGCCTCTCTCGCTGGACAGAATCAGTGAACTGACTGGTATCAAGCCTGATCTTGTCGAAGATGCGATGCATGAGCTGAGAGATGACTATGAAGAGAGAGGGAGCGGCCTTATGCTGACAGAGGATGAGGATCTCTTTTCATTCGCGCCATCTCCAGACCTTTATCCACAGCTCAAGCAGAATTACGGCCGCAAAGTCGACAAGCGTCTCTCGCGCGCAGCTCTTGAGACTCTTGCAATTGTCGCATACAAGCAACCGGTTACAAGACGTGAGATAAAAGATATACGCGGAGTGGATTCAGATTCTATTGTAAAGCTTCTCAGGGAAAAGGATTATATTAAAGTCGTAGGCAGAAGCAGGGAGCAAGGCCATCCTTGCCTGTACAGCACGACACGGAAATTCCTCTTTGAGTTCAAACTCACATCGATTGCGGACCTTCCGAAGCTTTCCGAAGTCGACAGGATGAAATTTGAGAAGGAAGATGAACTGAATGAAGGTCTTTTTGCTGATGAGGACGAGGAAGAATTCCAGGAAAGACCTCCAAGAAGGGAAGTCGAGACAGGCGAGATAGAGAGCATAGATTTATCCGGAGATGACATTCCGGAGCGCAGAACGAGGAAAAAGAAGAATACAGAGGTGGAAGATGGCAGAGATAAAGAAGAGAATGAGTGATGTTGCAGTGTTTCCGATGAGACTTCAGGCATATATGGCTAAGTGCGGTGTCGGTTCCCGCCGTGGATGTGAGGAACTGATAAGAGAAGGCCGAGTTATGGTCAATAACCGCATTGTAAGGGAGATGGGTGTCAAAGTGAATGAGGATGATATTGTCCAGGTTGATACAGAAACGATTGAGCTGGCAGACAGACTTTATTACATCGCACTCAACAAGCCCAGAGGATATGTCTGCACAAATTACGACCCAAACGAGGAGAAGTATGCAAAGGATCTCATCGATATAAGGGATAATGCGCTCCTCTTTAATGTCGGACGCCTTGATAAAGACTCGAACGGACTGATAATTTTCACAAATGACGGTGACTTTGCAAATAAGATGATGCACCCCAGATACGAAGTTGAGAAGGAGTATATCGTCAAACTGGACAGAGACATTGCGATTGACGACCTTACAAAGGCTCTGGGCGGTGTCTATATCGATCAGCCAAAACCTTACAGGATAAGACGCTACGACCTTATGCCAAGGACTAAGGAATTCGTGCGTGTCACTCTTATCGAGGGCAAGAACCGTGAGATCAGGAAAATTTTCTCATATCTCGGCTATGATGTTAAGTCACTGACCAGGATCAGAGTAGGCTGTGTCGAACTTGGAGATCTCAAACCAGGAGAGTGGAGGAATCTGACACGCGAAGAGATTTCTGGGCTGCTGTCAGGGAAGGACAATTCCCGTAAAGACGGGAGGAAACGAAGGTGAAGGAGGAGTTGAATGGTAGTAGCAATTGATGGGCCCGCAGGATCTGGAAAGAGCACAATCGCGCGCATGGTTGCTGAAAAGCTCGGTTTTTATTTTCTCAATACAGGTTCTTTCTACAGGGCATACACACTCTCCGCACTGGAAAGGGGAATTGATCCGCTTGACAGGGACAAAGTCCTGGAGAATGCAAAGAAGATATCCATTACCGTTGAGAATGGTGATATCTGCATCGATGGAGAAGACAGCGAGGACAGGTTGCATACGGAAAGCGTTGACCAGTTCTGTTCACAAGTATCCTCAGATCCTCGGATCAGGGAGCTCGTGAACGAGGCTGCCCGTACTATCGCACATGGTCTTGATGTCGTGACAGAAGGGCGTGATACGACAACAGTGATATTCCCGGATGCCGAGTACAAGTTCTATTTCGATGCCTCTCCTGAGATCAGAGCCCGCCGAAGGGTTAAGGATCAGCCCGGCTCCGATTATGACACAGTTCTGCAAGCTATCATTCTCAGGGACAAGAGGGACAAGGAAAAAGCGGCAGGAGCGCTCAAAATAGCGGAGGACGCGATATATATCGACACCTCTCTATTGACCATAAATCAAGTTTGTGAGAAAGTGATAGGGACTGTCAGAGAACCTCTCTGATAGTATATCAGTTGGTAGGAGCAGAGAAGTGGAAAATGAAACTCAGATGACTGAAAAGCAGTCTTATCTGCAGCAGCATCTTATGTCAATTCCGGAATTAGAAGTCGGTCAGATCGTAACCGGTACTGTAGTACAGACAAATGACGAATCAGTTTTGGTTGATATCGGCTATAAGAGCGAAGGAAAGATTC
>CASDZV010000016.1 GCA_949285905.1 uncultured Spirochaetales bacterium
ATGATTTATTAAAGCTTGATTTATTAAATCACAATTTAATATAGCGTCAATCAAAAGGAAGCAGCTCCCTGATACTCACTGATAATCTTGCTAATAACTGATTATCAGCTATAATCAGCTACATGAAGGAATCCCAGACGATAGAATTCAAGAGATGTATCACGGAGAATCTGAAATATGAGGTCATAGCCTTCGCGAACACGGCAGGTGGAACGATCTATATCGGAATCGATGATGATGGCACGCCGGTAGGCATAGAAGACATGGATGAATCGATGCTGTCCGTAACGAATACGATCAGGGATTCCATCCTTCCTGACATAACCTTATTCACGGATGTCAGAGAAGCCGTGATAGGCGGCAAGCCCGTGATCGAGATCATCGTGCAGAGAGGTTCCCAGCGTCCATATTTCATCAAAGGCAAGGGTATCAGGCCCGAAGGTGTATATATACGGCATGGAGCATCCTCAGTACCGGCATCACATTCCGCGATACTAAGGATGATCAAGGCATCATCCGATGATGATTATGAGGAAACGGACTCACTCCGTCAGGATCTTACATTCCTAAGGACGGAAAAGGCATTCAGGGACAAGGGCCTGAGATTCACCAGGACGGAGATGAAGACCCTTGGCCTCATGACGCCAGATGGCATCTACACGAACCTCGCGTTCCTGCTTTCAGACCAGTGCAGCCACACGATAAAGGCGGCGGTATTCGAAGGGGACACGAAGGCGATCTTCAGGGACAGAAGGGAGTTCACGGGTTCGCTGCTGATGCAGCTGGAGGATGCATATTCCTTCCTGGATCAATACAACAGGACACGTTCTGAATTCGATGGGCTGAGCCGGATAGATAGGAGGGACTATCCAACGCAAGCCATACGAGAGGCTCTCATGAACGCTCTCGTACATAGGGAGTATGCCCTGCCTGGTCCTATCCTGATAAGCATCTATGACAACCGAATCGAGATCACCACGCCAGGAGGCCTTGTGAATGAACTGACGCTTGATGATGTGATGCTCGGTGTATCGATACTGAGGAATCGCAATCTCGGAAACGTATTCTATCGGCTAGAACTCATAGAAGCATATGGAACCGGGATCGCAAGGATAATGGAAAGCTATGAGCCGGATACCGATAAGCCAAGGATTGATGTATCTGACAACGCGTTCCGCATCACGCTCCCGAACAGGAACAGCAAGAGTACAAAGAAGAAGGAGGGCATCGTAAGCCGCAGGGAACAGGTCGTGATAGACCTATTTGATGATCATGGCACGATATCCAGGAAGGACATAGAGAAGGCTCTGGGGGTATCGCAGGCGACGGCCATACTCATCGCTAGGGATATGGTGGATAAGGAGATACTGCTGAAGGAAAACGGAGGGAAGTACCTCAGATACAGGCTGAATGACACCTGGTAGGGGCCTGTAAATCAGTGTATTTTTGATATCCGATCTCATGCAGGCTACCGTTACCCGGAGATACCTGGTCTGAATATGGAGCGACGACAACGAGCCCTTCTCACGTTTTTAAGCTTTTTATAGTCATATATTTAGTAGATTTTCCGTGACAGGGTGCCGTAGCCAATGGTGAGGGCTTGTAAGATAGTTTATTTGAGCCCGTAAGTCAATAATGGGAATAAAAACAGCAATATCCAATCAAATGGTTGACAAAAGGACATGAAGAAATGGGGGCTGTTGCAAAAGTCTATGCTTTTGGAGCAGCCTCTTTTTGTGTTTTCTTATACTTGTAAGAATTTCTGACCTGTTCGTTCTTTGGCTTCTGCCTAGCCTTGGCAACCCTATTTGCAAGCCGCTTTGCAGAAGGCTTCTTGAAAGCCTCGGGCTTTGTCCCTTCAGGGGCCTTCCATTCCCTGAATCCGGTTTGCTTCACTATGAATCTCATGTACTTCCTGATGTTGAAACCCAGGCATGTGAGCATGATCTCGAGCGAGGCCTTCTCAAGGGAAGTCCTCCTGAGCCTCGTGTATGCCATGTCCTGCTTCAGCCCTCCGAAAGAGCCTTCCGCCTGTATGCTCCTGTTGACCCGAATCTCTATGCCTTCGACGGAAAGGAGCATATCCCTCGCTTCCTGCTTGTACCTCTGGTACTCTGGCGAGACCTCGAAGATCCTGAAGGATCCTGTCCGTTCATTCATGAACCTCCTGCAATAGGGCATGAATGCACAGCCCGGGCATCCATCCACGCGGTAGAATACGGCACCCTTCCTCTTGGGATGACGGTTGGGGACCTGAGTGATGTATCCCTTCCTCCCTCCGAGGCATGTCATCGTATCATCGTCCTCAAGCTCATAGACTGCGGGACTGTGCCCGCTTCTCTCTACGGCCCAGGAATTGTATTTGATGAAGCCCTTTATGCCGTGGTCATGGCAGTATCTCCAGTTCTCGGTGCATCCATATCCTGAATCCGCGCAGATCCTTTCCGGGTACATGCCGTACATCGAATGGAAGGCATCTGCTGTCTTTGTAAACACATACATGTCGGATCGATCCTGCGAGACAAGATACGACACGATGAAGCCATGGCTTGTCATGAGCTGTACAGAGTATGCGGCATGCATGCTTGAGCCAAGCCCGCTGTAGTAGTCCTGCTTCAGGCACATCGCCGTAGCATCATGGTCTGTCTTGTAGTATGAATTCCTGTATGGCCCGCAGATCCTTTCCTTCTCCTCGTATTCGATCATCTTCAGAAGATATGATGTGAGATTGCTTATCTTCCCAGCCCATGCATTGCTGCCATCTGAGAGCAGTCCTGCCTTCTCCAGTTTCTTGGCAACCAACGATGAAGGAAGCAATCCCTCCTCCGGCAGATCATCGGCAAGATCCAAGGCCGACAGGAGATTCCTTACCTTGCTATCAAGCCTTTCATGCCATCTCGTCGGCTTCCATACGAACTTGTATCTGTTCGCATCCGCCTCCATCTTCGTCCCATCGATATATGCCGTATCCATTGCAAGGCCGCAGCTGGCGAATATGGCATCCATTATCCTGCTGAACAGCTCTTCCCTTTGAGGGAGGATGACATCGTTTATGAACCGTGAGATCGTCGTATGATCCGGTGCTTTGCCTCTCAGCACATATATGAAGCGCAGGTCATTGCGAAGGGATGTTTCCATCTCCCTCAGGCTAGGCGAGCCTAATGCAAAGCCAAGCAAGACGGCTGCGAACAGCTTATATGGGTCGTTTGAAGGTCTCCCTCGCTGCCCTTTCTTCGCTTTCTCTCGTATGAGTCCTGCGATCCCAGACCGATCCAATAATGCCAGGAATCCATCGATTTTCTCCTTCTCCTCCTCGTATAGGGGGAAGGAATAGAACAGGAGCCCCTGTTTCGTGCTAAACTCTTCCATGGTAGATGTGTCTCCAAACATCAGTCTACCACGGCACTCAGAGGGTTCGATTCCCAATGGGTGCTTTTATTACAACGATTTATTCTCCATCTGCTCTGATGACGGCAATAAAACAGGGCTGTTCAAAAGCCGCTATGACTTTTGCAACAGCCCCTGAAAAAAATCTTAATATGTAAGCGCCCTTGGTTACTGTGGAAGGTAAGCGGCAAGGGCGCTTAGTTTATAACCAGCAAGCTTGGTCTTCAGCTTCTCGCAGCCATCCTCCTTTGAGGTGCAGTAGATGTCATGGTGATGAAGGAGAGCCAGGCCTATCCTGAGCATATGGTTGGCCACTGCCACAGCCGCCTTGCCATGATAGATCAGCTCCTTCTTCTTGCGGTATGCGAATCTTGAGAGGGGACATGTCTGGTTGTATTTCTGATTGATGATGGAACAGGCTCCCTGGATTATATTCCGCCTTACACACCTGCACCCTTTTTTGGTCACTTTACCATGTATATTGGTTATGCCACTCTGGTTGAGCTTGGGGACAAGGCCGGCATAGTTCATCAGCTGCTCAGGCTTTGAGAACCTTGAACCGTCGCCGACATAGGCGATTAGGGTTGCTGCATTCACAAGCCCGACTCCAGGCATCGACAGCCATGCAATGGCCTCGTATGGATGCTTCAGGCAGATGGAGATAAGTTCTTCCTTCACGGCCTCAATCTGGACCTGCACAAGGTCTATGCCGTCATTCATGATCCTTGCTGCCTTTTCGGCCTGCCCTGTGAGAAGGGTCTCTGCAATAAGATGCCTGTATTCCGCATCCTCCCTGCACCGCCTCTTGTCTATGTCTGGGTAGCCCGAGCTGTTGAACAGCGCGAAGAGCCTGTTGAACTTGGCTGTCTCATCCTCCTTCAGGAATACATGGAAGGTGACGATGGATCTTTCAGCCTGTTCCTCTTCGCTCGGGACTGATACGGTCGGCCACGCCTCCCTCCCCATGTCTCGCCCGATGCAGGCGAGCTTCATCGCATCCGCCTTGTCACTCTTCCTCTGGCTGTCCCAGATGAGCCTGAGCTGTGCTGGATTGAGTACTACGATCTCAGCCTCCGTACTGTTCATTAGGAAGCGGGCAAGGTTGAACGATGAGCTTCCTGCCTCCATAATCACAAGATCCCCATCACTGATCTTCTCAAGAAGACAGGCATAGCCATCTTCTCCTCTTGTCATCTTCCCGGTGAAGTTATGCCGTTTTGTATAGCCTTCACCGTAAAGCCTGCAGCCCGAATAGGTCTGCTTGCCGAGGTCCAGCCCGATTATCGCTGGCCATTCATGATCAGTGTATGCCATATACACACCTCCCCAAGTAGTCTGACGATGTCCAGGAGGCGTCATTTGAGAGATCTGGCAGTATGTGTCCTCATTTTTATTATAGAGGTCAGCCCGGCATGGATGACCATGCACGGACAGCCTCACAAGATACTTCGATGACCAGCGACTTGTGTAATTTTGTGACAGAAGTGATACCTTCCTAGAGAAGTACCCTTCACTGAGTTACTCGCATAGCCTCCGGCTCCTGACTCCGTCGAGTCAAGATTACCATCGATACTGCATCCCTGTAATTCAGTCTCCTGACTTACGGGCTCAGTGTATTTTCTCTAACCCCTATTTCGTTTCAGGCGTCTCCGACGCCTTCCTTTCTTCTGTGATTTATAAGGAGAATGAAATGGAAATCATATCCAGAATCCACGCTCTGAAAGATAATGGCATTGAGAGAATCAGGAAATCATCAATCTTTCAATCCATCAGAAGCAATTTCGCGCTTACTGAAAAGGATGCAATTGCACTTGCAATCATAAGGCAGCTTGCTGATAGTCTCCCTGCTGATTTACGTGCTATGACTCCAGAACAAGCCGAAGAGGCAATCAGGAAAAGATTAGGTTCTGGTATAGATATCAAAGACGTAATGGAGGCTATATCATCATGGACTGAGAATGGCATGGTATATAAGCGTATCTCCATACCATCCTGGATAAAGCATATCCTTCCAGAGGATCCGATGCCTTCATGCCTTACAGCAAAAGATATTCCCCTCTCAGAAACTGCGGGATATCTGGAGATGGATAGCCATATTGCTTCAGTCATCAAACATGCAATCTCATCAAGGACTCCGATGATGCTGAGAATTGAGACAAAACTCGATCTTGAAGATCTCTATATCCTCAAAAGAGCGTTATCAGAATATGGGATATCCGCATTCATACTCGATGGTCCAGAATGCGTATCGGCTGCAGATGATTCCATATCCGGAGCTCTGTATGCATATCACCACAATGGGATAATGCTTGTACCAAGCTCATTCTGCGGATTCTCAGAAATCATGGATAACAACATCGGGAAGAGGCTTTCTCTTCGATGGGGAGGATATAAGCCTAAAAACAATGATCCTGATGAGTTTGATTCCGAGAATTCACAGGCTTCCGAGGAAAGGAAGAATCTCCAGAAAAAAGGCATTCTGGTTATCGATACAGCCCTTTCATATATAACAGGCAATAGACTCCTATCCGAATACAGTAAGTCATTTGGTGACTCTGAAGCAAAAGCAATCTGCAGACTCTCTTCTGAATTCGGAGCACGTCCTGATACCGTACTCACATACAAACCCCTTGTATCGGAAATACTCAGGAAGAACGACGAGGAATCACTGAAGATCGTCCTTCAGTCATTCAATGATAGGGAGAAGCCATCTGGCTCGGTATTTTTAGATAACACAAAGTATGACATCAGCATCATCAATGCAGATATCCCGATCGGAATAATCGAGAAGATGGCAATGAAGGCTGTCTCAGAGAAGAAACCATTAAGGCTTCTCTTCACCGGTCCATCCGGAACAGGGAAATCTGCGTTTGCACACCATATAGCAGCAAGCTTAGGTGTTCCTCTTATGAGTCAGAAGCCTGGGGATATCTACTCGGACAGGTTCGGTGATTCGGAAAAGATACTGGAGAAAATATTCTCTTCTGCCTCTGCTGATCGTGCCATCCTGCTTCTTGATGAGATTGACAGCTATATCTCCCGGAAGACAAATGCTGCCTCAGCAGGGGCAAAGACATATAACGAACTGGCAAATTGCTTCCTGCAGGAGATGGAGGAATTCGATGGGATGATGATCGGGATCACCAATTACATCAATCTCATTGAACCTGCATTTCTAAGAAGATTCCAGCGTGTAGTGGATTTCAGATTCCCTTCCGCTGAAGGAATCCGCAAGCTGTTCAGCTTATATTTCCCGAAGTTCCAAATTACGACAGAGGACATAAGCATGCTTGCAGAACTGGAGGCCATCGGCCCGGGAGATTTCGCCTCCCTTAAAAGTCTCACGGATTTTATGGAACCTGATGAAGTCTCAAGTTCCTTCATGGTCAGAAGCCTCATCAGCACAGCAGAGGCAAGAGGTGGAAAAAGATGGAACCCAATCGGATTCAGGTGATGAGACAAAGCCTTCGCTTGTTTCAGAACATCACATCAGAAAATCAAACGAAATGAAAGCGCTTCCAGCGCTCTGCAGAGAGGGCGTATGAATAACAAAATAAACAGCACAAAAGCAACAGACTGGATGTCAGATACACAGTTTATTGAAAATGCAGAAGAACTTGCCGCATTACTGACAGATTCCTTTCCTATTTCCAAGATTGAAGCTCTGACGATTGTAATCATCGAATCAATGTGCAGTCATAACGTCATATGTACCAAGAAGAAAATCAGGGATTTGATGACAAGCCAGTTCAGGATCGTGCTGGATGAAGAAGATACGAAATCGATTGAACGAATATTCAATATCGTCTCTTCAGGCCAATCCAGACTGAACTGCATTTCTTCCCCATGGATTGAATATCTATGGAAGGAAAAAGCATTCAGCAATGAGCTGATGGAGGCTACTGATATACCTGACTGCAAGGACATTGCGGATTTCTATGAGATAGACCCAAGGGCAATCAGCCTGATTAAACATGCAATCAAAGCAAAATCCCCTATCGCCCTCACGATTGATGATTTCCTGCAGCATATGAGCTTGGGAATCATAAAGCTGATCCTGGAGAAAGAAGGCATATACTGTCTTATCGGATCCAAGATGCATAGTGATGATTCTGGAGTATATGCAATGCAGGCGATACAGGCAATGCATCTTGAGGGGATTGTCATCTTCCCGGAAAACGAGCCTGTGGAAATGGCTAAGTTCATCAGCATGGCACAGATCTTTGGCCTCAGATTCGCAACGTTGAAAAATGAGGGCCAGATTGTAATATCTGAAAGCGATGACGAATCAACAAATGATGATATACCTTCCATCGAATATGTACCTACGATCAATGTGAAACCTCATCATATTTCAGGAGAAGCATTACGGAAAAAAGCTGCAGAGTATTTCGGCTCTGACAATCCGGATTTCCTCAGGATTCTCATAAACTCAAAGTCAAATGTTGCAGCACTATGTCGCTCCAAGGCTTTGATAAATGAGATTGTTGAAAAGGAAGATTGGGAATCCTTGTCCAAATTTCTTGGAGATGCCCCAAAAGCAGATATATCCGAGGATACTAAAAAGAGACGGCAAGTCAATTCAGATCAGTATGATATAAGGGTAATAAACAGTGATCTTCCTGTAGAAATACTCGACAAGATGGCTGAGAAGGCTTTCAGACAGCATTCATCCTGGAAGCTGCTGCTATCAGGAGAAAGCGGTACAGGAAAAAGCGCATATGCCTACCATCTTGCCGAAAGACTTGGGATAGAGGTAATCGTAAAACGCCCTCAGGACCTGATTTTCAGATACTTCGGAGAGAGCGAAACTGCCATCGCCTCCGCATTCAAGGAAGCAAAGTCCAAGAATGCTCTCTTGCTGCTGGACGAAGCCGACGGTTATCTATCTCATCGCACGGATGTCCTCAATGGCGGGGACAAAGGATACAATGACATAACAAATGCATTCCTGGTAAGTCTGGAAGAGTATGGTGGAATTATCATTGCAACAACGAACCTCTCAGGGCTGATTGATCCTGCTCTGATCCGTCGCTTCCACAAAAACGTAACATTCAGATTTCCTACATATGAAGGGATGAAAATCCTGTTCAAAAAATATTTTCCTGATGTGGACTTTGATAAGCGGGAGCTTGAAAGGATCTGCTCGCTTGGATCAATCGGTCCCGGCGATTTCATCGCAGTAAAAGAGCTGACTGAGTATATGGAAAAGGAGGATGCAACCGGAGAATTCATCCTTGAGTCGCTTTCATCAAATGCATCTGCAAGAAACACATCTTCCAGGAAATCGCCACCAATCATTGGTTTTAAATCCTAATCTAGCAAAGGAAAAGAAGCACCTTCGGTGCCATCAGAAACAGATGCAGATCGGACCATATGACAACAAAATCGACTCCCTACGGGAGAGTCAGAGAAAACGAGGGAGATGAAAGGATTTAGATGAATCAAGGGCTTCCAGCCCTTTTCCTTATTAAATGTCAAAGGATATGAAGATCAAAACACCTTCATGAACCATCAGGAAAGCTGGCACGCCTAAAAAGGAGGAAAGGCCAAAAACAGATAAAAGAAGATGACAGCAAAACATGAAATCGGAATAGATATATGTCCTCCCTACGGGAGAATCAATATAAGAGAAGGAGGTCAAAGGAACAGAATCGATAGCAATTGCATATATAGGCATAAGCCTATCAACAGACAGAACCTGCGATTAAGCAGAACAAGACAATAAGGAGAATAAGATATGTTCAATACGGATTCAGCTTATAGCATCAATGAAATTGTATACGGGGAAGAAATTCCCGGACCAGATTCGGATTATGGCGTATTCGTACTCAGGGGCGAACCGGAATTCAGCCATGACAGAGTACTGATACTCGCGATCATGAAGACGGACGGGAAGACATTCTGGCCGATAGCTACGAATATAAAGGGAGAAGATGCCTTCTTCAGAGATCCGCTCCTTTCAACACGGGACAGGAATCTTTCGGCTATCCTTCAGAGGAATAAGAACGGAAATCTTATAATAAGCTTCTTCTACACCGATCAGGAAGGAGCAAGCAAAGAGAGCAGCCATATAATCACGCTTCCTGCTGAAACGTCAATCAGGCAGTGATAAGAAGAGCTTTCGGCTCAATCAGAACCAAATAACAGGAAAATGAACAGATATACCTACCATTCAGGCTTCGCATAGCGTAAGCCTTCATCTTCACATACATAGCTCCGACTATTCATCAGAGTACGGGATATCCCGAAAAGTAAGGAAAGCATATGGAAGAAGCAAAGGAAAAAGACGGAACAGACGTAATCAACATTAAGGAAAAGATCGAGGAGCTTGTGAATAACCTCGATGATATCGAGATGAGCGGAGCTGCGTTCTTCATCGGTGTCAATAACAGGACAGGCAAGATTTTCATAGCCCTCTCCAGGGTAGATATACCAGCGGAGAAGGACAAGAAAGGATCGGCAAGCATAAGGATGTACGACCACGAGTATCTCATGACACATGAAGAGACTGAGATGCTCAAGTACAGGGATGGGACCGTCGCAAAAAGCGGCGGTCTTCTGCTATCCGGGTGTAGTATTGTAATTTCTTCCAATAAAATGAATTACTCTGGAAATTGAGGCGTTCTGGCATAGAAAAAGCAAGCCGTTTCTGTTATAATTTCAATAACCACAAAGAAATGAACTACCGCGAGGCAGAGCCATCGCGGTATCCTACTAAAGCGGCGCCTCTCGTGTGGGGAAGTTGAGATACAGCTGTTTGTACTCCTTCTCCTTCCCCTGGTTCTTTACATATTGACGTATCACGCCCTCACTTCCACTCTTCCCCACACTCGACACGAAATATCCGCCGCTCCAGAACGACCCTCCCCACAGCATCTTCTTCACTTCCGGATGCTCCGCAAATATGCGCTTTGCTGTGATGCTTTTTATCGTCGTTATTATCCTTGTCGGGCTGTATTCAGGCGTACTCTGCACCAGCCAATGCACGTGGTCGCC
>CASDZV010000017.1 GCA_949285905.1 uncultured Spirochaetales bacterium
AGAAATATTATACAATATAAAAATCTTCAAACCAATAGCTGAAAATAAAAAAAATCCCAAGTTATTTCTTGGAATCGGAAGGAGTTGTGTAAAAGGTAACTGATGATGAATGCTGGCTTGCTTTAAAATCTTCTAGTGCTCAACTTTGAAATACGGGTGTTCATCGTAAAAGATGAAAGCACCTGCCCTTAGGCAGATGCTCATGTCAGAACGAAATCTTCTTGTCTTTTGAGAAGACCATGAACAGCACAAGGGATATTGTCGTCATCAGCGTCAGGATTGTTGCCATTGCCGCTGCTATTCCATAGCTTCCCCTTGAGACATATGTATATATCTGTATCGTCAGCGTGGTTGTACGCCAGTTGTAAAGAATGACACCAGCAGAAAGCTCTGTGATGATTGAAATCCAGCTCAGAAGTGCTCCCGAGATGATACCATTTGCCATCATAGGCATTGTGTTACGGAAAAATGCCTTAAGCTTGCTGCTTCCCAGTGATATGGCAGCTTCCTCTATCGACATAGGAATCTGCTGAAGTGTCGCAACAGATGAACGTATTGTATAAGAACTTCGTCTTATGATAAGCGATACGACCATGATAGCTGCAGTTCCAACAAGCACCACTGGTGGCTTGTTGAATGCAATGACAAGCGATATACCGACAACAGCGCCTGGAATGACATAAGGAATCATCGAAAGTGTATCAATTACCTTGTTAACTACATTGTTTCTTCTCACAACAAGATAAGCGATCAAGACAGACATGAAGATGATGAGGACCAGTGCTGTACCTCCGATGAGGAATGTATTTGGTATTGCATTCTCCAGGAGGGGCAGTGCCTCTCTGTAGCTGTCAAGCGAATATCCATCTGTGAAGAGCTTGCCTGATGTCTTCTGGAATGACGTATAAATCACATAAAGCTGTGGCGCATAAGCTACAAAGACAACGAGATAGCAATACAGGTGTATAAGAACACTCTTGATTCCATGGATTTCCTTTGCCTCTATGGGATGCAGTGCATTCATAGTGAAACGGAACTTGTTGTTGATGTACTTCTGCACAAGGAAGATGATTGTCGTGATGACAATACCGATTACGGCAACAGCACATGCAAAATGTGTATCCCCTCCTGTCTCACTCATGAATGAGTTGTAAATCTCGACAGGGAATGTTCTGTATCCTTCTCCGATGAAAAGCGGCGTACCGAAATCTGCAAATGCACGCATGAAGACCATCAGAGCCGCTGCGATTATAGTAGGCATGCAAAGCGGAATAATCATCGTGAAAAAACGCTTGGCACCAGTACAACCCAGATTCTCGCTCGCTTCCAGAAGCGAATTGTCGATATTCTTCAACGCACCGGAGACATAGAGGAATACCAGAGGAAAGAGCTGCAGACAGAGAACAAGCATAATGCCGCCGAAACCATAAATACTTGGCAGCTTAATACCTAAGATATTCTTCACAGCATTCGTCACCAGCCCGTTACGTCCCAGAAGAAGAATCCAGGAATAGGCTCCGATAAATGGCGCAGACATACTGCATAGAAGAATCACAACCTGCAGTCCCTTCGCCCCTTTCACCTTGTACATATTGAAAAAATACGCCAGAGGAATGCCAATAATCAGCGTCAGAGCTGTTGCTGAGATACTCACCTTGAAGGAATTAAGTATCGTACCCATATAGTACTTTCGCGACAGGAATCTGATGAAGTAGCCAAGGGTGAACTCTCCATCAGTAGTCACCACAGAACTTTTGAGAAGCACACCAAGCGGATAGATCATGAAAAAGCCGAAGAGAAGGAGAATACAGATAGATATCGTGAACCAGACATCCTTTTTCGGCTTCACTCTTCCATCGCTGAAGCTTTTCTTCATGAAACCTCCTCAAGATCATTGCGGACACCAGAGACTATGTTCCGCTCTCCGCCTTCTGTGAAAATATTGATTTTCTCTTTCTTCACAGTGAGAGTGATCCTTGCTCCCTTCTCAATTTCCCTGTCTATCTCTGATTCCATGACAATCTCAGCGCGGATACCATCATCGAGATGGACAAAATAATGCGTATTGAGGCCAAGGAAAACACAGTCATCAACAGTTGCGGCAATCCCGGAACCGTCCTTATCTGTGCTGATAATGAACTCCTCAGGGCGTATTGATACCTTCACACGCTGCTTATGACGCTCTGTCGGTATGACATTAGAGACCTCTACCCTGCTCCCGTCACTGAAAACAATCTCAGCCTTGTCACCAATTGCATCGAGCTCGGCGTCGAAGATATTCGTATGTCCGATGAATGTGGCGACAAATAAGTTCGCAGGTCTCTGATACAGGTCTCTCGGGCGTCCGATATGCTGTATCACACCTTCATTCATGACCGCAATCCTGTCAGAGACCGCCATAGCCTCTTCCTGATCATGTGTGACATAGACTGTCGTGATGCCGATGCTGTTCTGGATTTCCTTGATGGCTGACCTCATTTCCACTCTCAGCTTCGCATCAAGATTTGAAAGCGGTTCATCCATTAAGAGAACACTTGGTTTGATGACAAGTGCACGCGCCAGGGCCACCCGCTGCTGCTGTCCCCCGGAAAGGTGTTCCGGCATTCTGTCCCTGTACTGGTCAATCTGCATAAGAGCGAGGAATTTATCCACTTCTCTCTGAATCTCATCCTTCGGTACTTTTCTGTTCTTCAGTCCGTATGCGACATTATCGCGGACGGTCATGTTCGGGAATATTGCATAGTTCTGGAAAACCATACCGATATTTCTCTTTGCAGGGTCTTTGTCATTGATACGGTCATTTCCGAAATAGAAATCACCACCCTCAATGGAGTTGAAACCTGCTATCATTCTAAGCAGCGTGGTCTTTCCGCACCCTGATGGACCAAGGAGGGTGAAAAACTCACCCTCCCTGATATCTAGAGAAAGACCGTCAATCACCGTATTGTCACCGTAACGTTTAACGGCGTTCCTGATTCTGATGTCAACGCTCATAAGCTTTCTCCGATCAAATCGAGATTATCTTGTAAGGATATCTATCCACCTTTCCTGCCACTCTGCCTTCATATCAGCACAGTAATCAATGTCCTCATAAGCCACATTGATTTCAGAGAACGGCAGCATATAAGGGCTTGTATTCTCAACAGATGTCATGACAGGGCGGATTGTCGTCTCTGCATATCCTTTCTGTCCTTCTTCGGAAATGATGAAGTCTATGAAAGCCTTCGCATTCTCAGGATGCTTGCAGTTCTTTACGATAGCGGCACCTGATGGAAGCCATACAGCGCCTTCCTCAGGATAGACAACGCGAAGATTCTCAGCTCCGTCGACCAGCAGTCCGATGCATGGATCTTCATAAGATACGCCAACTGCATATTCACCATCTGCTGTTGCTTTGTAAATCTGAGAAGATGATGAGATGATAGCACCATCAAGCTGCCCGATGAATGCTTCTACGAACTCCCATGCTTTCTCATCATATGGTTCATCTCCCATGACAAGCAGCATATTGGTGAGCTCTGCCCATGCTGATGATGAAGCTGTGGGATCGCCCATTGCGATACGTCCTTTGAGTTCAGGGCGGAGAAGATCCTTATAACCTGTGAATTCATCTGGGTCGAGGCCTATTTCCGCAAATACATCCTCATTCACCAATAACGCTGCGCTACCAGAAAGCTTTGTGTATGTGAAATAACCATTGTAACTCTGATATGCTTCCGGAAGTGCTGCATCATTTGGAGAGATATAGTATTCATAAAGATCCTGATGATCTGTCCAGAAACCTACATTGACAGCACCCCAGTTCACATCAGCCTGAGGATTTGCCTTCTCAGCTTCAAGACGGGCAAGGACATCGCCTGTTCCCATTGACTGAAGTATGACCTTTATGCCTGTAGCTTTCTCGAATGCCGGAATAACAGCTGCGATTTCAGTATCAGAATTCGGTGAGTAGATCACAAGCTCATTGGACGAAGCGCTGTCTTTTGCACCACTGGCCCATACACCGGTGAGAACAATCATCATCAATGCCACTATGGCAAGAATTTTCTTTCCCATTCCATTTCTCCTTTTTTATCCAGCAGTCAGTTTCCATGAAACCTGCCGATTTCCCTGATAAACGACGAGGCAATCTCCTTTGGCCTCGTAATAGCCCCGCCCACGACCACTGCCAGCGCTCCGAGTCTGAGCATTCTCACAGCATCTTCGGGGCGATGGATTCTCCCCTCTGCGATAAGAGGCACATCGATTTCTCTTGCAATGTGCTCAGCAAGATCAAAATCTGGAGGATCCGCACTGGTTTTATCCCCCATCACATAGCCGTTCATTGTCGTCCCTATGAAATCAGCTCCCGCCTCCGCTGCCGATACAGCATCCTCGAACGAAGAGCAGTCAGCCATCAAAAGCTGCTCTGGATATTTTTCCTTGATCTGACGGATGAATGTTCCCGCTGTGATATTCCCAGGTCTTGTAAGCGGTGTGGCATCGACAGCAATGACAGCACATCCAAGTTCACAAAGTTCATCGACCTCTGTCATTGATGGAGTAATGAAAGCTGAATAGCCATCATAGTACTTTTTTATAAGCCCGATGACAGGAAGCGGAACGGTTTTCATGATATCCCGGATATCTGTAATACCGCTTGTGCGTATGGCGGCAGCACCAGCTTCATATGCAGCTTTTGCCATCAGAGGCATTATGCCCCCTTCCGGTCTGTAAAGCGGTTCCCCGGGAAGTGCCTGGCAGGAAACAATCAGCGAGCCGCGAATAGAATCAATCATCTCATCCTTTTTCATGTAGTTTTACTTCCAAAATTTAAAATTTATGTAGTTTTACTCCAAAATCAGGATAAGGCCGTTCTTTTAAATTGGCAACAAAATTAATTTTCAGTACTTTTTGATGATGATTGACTTGGCAAGGCGTTCCTTAATTTCCGCACTGGCTTCAC
>CASDZV010000018.1 GCA_949285905.1 uncultured Spirochaetales bacterium
CCTAATCTAAGTCCGATTGGATTAACTTTCTGGCCCATTATCTTCCCACCTTCTCGTCTACTACGACAGTGATATGACTCATCCTTCTGAGAAGGATATCGCGCTTTCCATGAGAACGCGGCCATACTCTCTTAAGCCTTGGACCATCATCAATCTTCAGTTCCGAGACATAGAGTGAATCCTCATCCAGCATCCTGTTCTGGTTAAGTGCATTGGCACCTGCGGACTTAAGAACCTTGTGTATGAGCCTAGCACCCTTCTGAGGCATAGCCTCGAGAATGGCAACAGCCTCCGTGTATCCCTTGCCGCGAACGAGGTTCGCAACAGGGCGTACCTTGGAAGGAGATACCAGAAGATACTTGGCAACTGCTTTATAACCTTTCTTAGTTTCCATCGCTTTTACCTTTTACTTACCCGCCTTGTCGGATGCATGTCCACGGAAGATGCGTGTAGGTGCGAACTCACCGAGTTTGTGGCCTACAAGATTCTCTGTAACATAGACAGGAACCCATGTCTTTCCGTTGTAGACAGAGATTGTCTGTCCTACCATCTCCGGGATGACCGTAGAGCTACGCGAGTAGGTCTTGATCATCTGCTTCTGACCAGTCTTATTTGATTCCATGACCCTCTTAAGAAGCTTAGCCTCAATAAAAGGACCTTTCTTGATTGACCTTGCCACTTTCTACTCCTACTACTTGCGTCTCTTAACGATGAAGCTGTTGGACGGCTTCTTCTTCGAACGTGTCTTTCCACCCTTCGTCGGCTTACCCCATGGAGTAACTGGATGACGACCAGCAGCTGTCTTACCTTCACCACCTCCATGTGGATGGTCGATCGGGTTCATGACGACACCTCTTACCTTTGGTCTTCTTCCAAGATGCCTTGAAGCACCAGCCTTTCCAAGTGAAACATTCATATGATCTTCGTTGCCAAGAACACCAAGTGTTGCATAGCACTCACCGAACACCATTCTCATCTCACCTGATGGCAGACGGAGTGTGACATAGTCTCCTTCCTTAGCAACAACGGAAGCTGCAAGACCTGCGGAGCGGACAAGCTGTCCACCACGGCCGAGGTTGAGCTCAACATTGTGTACCATCATACCAAGCGGGATATTCTTCAGAGGAAGTGCATTACCAACTGCAAGCGGCGCTGTAGGTCCGGAAACAATGGTTGTTCCAACTGCGATTCCCTTCGGTGCGAGGATATAGCGCTTCTCACCGTCCTTATAGAATACAAGAGCGATGTTTACGCTTCTGTTCGGATCATACTCAATAGTCTTTACAATTCCGGGGACACCATACTTGTCACGGCGGAAATCAATAACTCTGTATGCTCTCTTGTGTCCACCACCGCGGCGGCGTACACTAACGCGACCAAAAGTATCGCGGCCTGCACCTCTGTGGAGATTAGTTGTAAGCGACTTCTCTGGCTTGTCAGTCGTAACCTCAGAGCGAACGAGGACGATCTTCTGGCGGAGTCCAGGAGTATTTGGTTTATATTTCTTAAGAGCCATTTTTCCTTATCTCCTTATACACCCTCGATGGCCTGGATTGACTGTCCCTTGGCCAGGGTCACAATTGCTTTCTTCCAGGAAGGTGTATAGCCCTTGATATATCCACCTTTACCTCTGGAGAACTTTGGCTTGCCACCAACATTCATCACGTTGCACTTCACGCAGTCAACTTTGAAAATCTCTTTCACAGCTGCCATAATCTCGAACTTGTTTGCTGCCGGATCGACGCGGAAGGTATACTTCTTGCACTCGCCTTCGCGTGCCATATTCGACTTCTCGCTGAGAACTGGTGCAATGATTACTTTATCTGCTCTCATACGTCTCTCCTTACCTCTCACCATAGAAGCTATTGAGATTAGAAGCCGCACCCTTGAGCACGAGAATCTTCTTCCCATAGAGAAGCTCTTTTGCTGAGAGCTTGTCATAAGCCTGAACGTGTACATTCGGGATGTTCTTAGCAGCGCGGCGAATCATAGAATCATCATCCTTCATGATGATGAGCGTGCGCTCCTTATCTACACCGAAAGCCTTTACAATGCTGACGATATCCTTCGTCTTGCCGTTCTCGCTTGTGAAATCATCAACAACCACAAGTCTCTCTTCCTTGATACCAAGTGTGAGAAGGCTCTTCATAGCCAGCCTCTTCACCTTCTTAGGAATTGAGTAGGAGTAATCCCTTGGTTTTGGTCCGAAGATTGTACCACCACCAACAGAAATCGGGGACTTCTTATCACCGCGTCTTGCGTTGCCTGTTCCCTTCTGCTTGTAAGGCTTTGTGTTGCTATAGTTCACTTCAGCACGAGTCTTCGTACATGCCGTACCTACACGGCGATTAGCAAGCTCGTTTCTTATGGCATGGTAGATTGAACCTGTAGATACCTCTACATTGAATACGGCATCATTGAGTTCAATTGTTCCATTTTCCTTTCCATCAATGGAAAAAACTTTCTGTTCCATAGTCTCTGCCTCTTACTTCTTCACCGCTTTTCTGACGACTACAGTGCTCTGAGCAGGGCCAGGAATAGCGCCCTTTACCATAAGAACCTGCATCTCGCTGTCTACAGCGACGACCTTC
>CASDZV010000019.1 GCA_949285905.1 uncultured Spirochaetales bacterium
ATGTCCCATCCGAGCTCAACGAGAAGTATTCCGAAGAACCAGGTACGATTGCCATTGATGCATTCTTCTCCCCGGTGAAGAGAGTTCTCTACTCCATCGAACCGACAAGAGTCGGCCAGAGAAATGATTACGAGAAGCTTACTCTTGAAATTTACACAGACGGAACCATCACACCGGAGAATGCTCTCGGAGAGGCTGCAAAGATTGTCAAGGAGCACTTCACAATCTTCATTAATTTCGATGAAGGCCAGGTATGCACTACAGAAGAGATTGATGAGGAAGAGGAGAGAATCAGAAAGCTTCTTGATACACCAGTTGAGGAGCTTGAGCTTACTGTACGTTCCTCCAACTGCCTGAAGAATGCGGGAATCAAGACAATCGGAGATCTTGCAAGAAAGACTGAAGATGAGATTGCCAAGACAAGGAACTTCGGAAAGAAGTCTCTTTCTGAGATTAAGGATAAGCTCAGAGAGTGGGGCCTTACACTCGGCATGACAGACTTCAGTGTATTAAAGACGTCTATCAAAGTTCCAGAGAACAAGGAAGTAGAGAACAATGAAGCATAGGATCGGATTCAACGCGCTTTCGCGCAAATCCAGCGAACGCAAGGCGCTTAAGCGCAACATGGTCACATCCCTCTTCAGATATGAGAGAATCGAGACCACAAAGGCAAAGGCTCTTGAAGTTAGAAGGATGGCCGAGAAGATGATCACAAGGGCTAAGGTTGATTCAGTTCACAACCGCCGTATGATTGCCCGTGATGTCTATGACGAAGCTATCGTAAATAAGCTCTTCAAGGAGATCGCACCACTCTTCGCAGATAGAAATGGCGGATATACAAGAATTCTCAAGACTGGCAACAGACTTGGAGATGCTGCAGAGATGGTAATCCTCGAACTTGTCGAGAAAACAAAGAAAGAGGAGAAGTCCGCTGACAAGAAGGCTGACAAGAAAGCCAAGAAGGCTGATAAGGCCTGACACGTTTCCCTTGAACTGGGGAAGCAGAAGACAGACAGTATGTCTGAAGCCGTCACATAGCGTGGCGGTTTTTTTTCACAGCCTGATAGCGGGTATTATGAATGTTTTGTGTAATTAAAATCCTCCACAGGCCATTGTTCCAGCAAGATTATTGACACCTGTATGTTATGTAGCAATAATAGGAATATTAATAATTCATGAGGAGGAATGATAAATGTATATAATTATTGCCCTCCTATGTTTTGTTGCTGGTATCGCAATAGGTTTTGTATGCCGTTGGATATATGCTAAATCAAAGCTCACTTCTGCTGAGCAGAGCGCCAGGAGAATCAGCGAGGATGCTGTCTCAAAGGCTGAAGCACAGGCAAAGGAGATTGAGCTTGAGACTCGTGACAGGCTTCTGCAGGAACAGCAGCAGCAGGAACGGGAAGCTAGAGAGAGACGATTTGAACTGCAGAAATCAGAGCGAAGGCTTCTGCAGAAAGAGGAAAATCTTGAACACAGGCAGCAGGAGCTTGAAGCTGTAAAGCGACAACTAGGAGAACGGGACGCAGCGCTTGCCGCAAAAGAGAAAGAAGCAGATGAGAAGCATCAGGCGCTGACAGCGGAATTGGAACGGGTCGCAGCTATGACGCGTGAAGAAGCCAAGAACGCTATCATCGAAGAGATGAAGAAGGATGCAGAGCACGATGGACAGGTCTATATAAATAAGATCGAACAGGAAGCTCAGATTCAGGCTGACAGGGTTGCCCGGGATATCATCGTGACATCAATCCAGCGTCTGGCTACTGAAGTCTCTGGCGAGATAACAACTGCGTCTGTCTCTCTTCCAAGCGATGAGATGAAGGGCCGCATTATTGGCCGCGAAGGCAGGAACATAAGGACACTTGAGACTCTCACCGGTGTTGATATCATTATCGATGATACTCCTGAAGCAGTCGTAATATCATGCTTCGATCCAGTGAGAAAGGAAATTGCAAGAGTCGCACTCGAGCGTCTTGTTCAGGATGGACGCATTCACCCCGCACGCATCGAGGAGATGGTCAACAAAGTCTCCAAGGAAGTGGGCCGGATTATTGTCGATGAAGGCGAAAAGGTCGTATTCGATCTTGGTTTCCACAACATGGGACCTGAGATGATCAGGAATCTCGGCAGACTTCATTTCAGGAAAAGTTACGGACAGAACGTGCTTCTGCATTCAAAGGAAGTTGCAATCCTTGCTGGGATGATAGCTTCTGAAGTGGGTGCGGATCCTGAGATTGCAAAGCGCGGAGGTCTCCTTCATGATATCGGGAAAGGCGCAGAGACAGAGAGCGAAGCGAACCATGCAGAACTTGGAGCAGAGCTTGCAAAACGCCTTGGAGAGGATCCTAAAGTCGTCAACTGTATACTCGCTCACCACAATGATACAGAACCGACTTGTCCGGAAGCTATCATCGTGCAGGTCGCAGATGCTATCTCTGCTGCCCGTCCAGGTGCAAGACGCGAGAGCCTTGATAACTACATCAAACGTCTTGAATCGCTGGAGAATATCGCAAAGGGCTTCGATGGTGTCGATAATGCTTTTGCTATACAGGCAGGACGCGAGCTGAGAATAATGGTGAACAGCTCTCTTGTCTCCGATGAAAGCGCAAAGACAATTGCACGCGGTATCGCGGACAGAATCGAAGCAGAGCTCAGGTATCCTGGAAAGATTAAAGTTACGATTATCCGTGAGACAAGAGTCGTGGAGTACGCAAAGTGAAAGACCGAATCCGTGTCCTTATGATAGGAGATGTATCCGGAAGTGTTGGAATGGGAGCCCTTTTTCTGGGGCTCTCATCGCTTGTCCGTGATGAGAAGATTGATTTTGTGATTGTCAACGGGGAGAATGCATCTGCGGGCTTTGGCATCTCTATCTCAGATTATCAGGCTCTGAAGAAGCTGGGAGCTGATGTCATAACAAGCGGCAATCATATCTGGCAGAAGGAAGAGATATATGACACTCTTGAAAAGAGCGATGATATTCTCCGTCCTTTGAACTATCCGGACCCCTGCATCGGCCACGGTTATACTATCAGAAAAAAGGGTGCTTTCTCTGTCGGTGTCATCAATGCCCAGGGGCGGATGATGATGGCTCCGATTGATGATCCGGTTCGCCGGATAGAGAAAATTCTGAAGGACATAAGGAAAGAGACTCCACTTGTTTTTGTTGATTTCCATGCTGAGGACACGCTGGAAAAGGAAGCTTTTGCTTTCGCGCTCGATGGTAAGGTAACAGCTGTTGCCGGCACGCATACACATGTGCAGACTGCAGATGAGAAGATACTTCCCCAGGGAACTGCTTATATTACGGATCTGGGGCTTACAGGTGTCCTGGATGCTGTTATCGGTTCAGATCCCGGGAAGAGCATTGAGCGTCAGCTTACGCAGCTTCCCATCAAAAGCGAAGTCGCTTCTGGAGATGGCCACATACAAGGTGTCATCATTGAAGCCGATTGCCAGACAGGGAAAGCTGTATCAATCAGGAGATTCACGAAATAAGGTCTCCTTCAATCATGAAGAAGATATCCCTGAAGTCATGGGAGAGTGCAATGCTCTCCCTTATTTCATCAAATGCCCTTTCATCGGCGCTGAGCATTTCATCGGAGAGGTCTATGAAGATATAACCGTCCTTTTCTGCTATTCCAAGAAGCCTTGTTCCCTCTGGTACATGCGAAACAAGTCCTGCGCCTCTTTCTGCTTTTGAAGGCTCTGCGATAGCGGCTTCTGCGGCGAGATGAAGATTATCTGCCGTGCCGGGGAGAATTGCGGCAGAGCGTACTGCAATGTCCCCTCTGTAGAGAACTCGCTTCACACTCCTCAGTGCAGGAGTTTTGTCTCTTTCAAGCCAAAGCGTGTAATGTTCTACGGCTCTGACACTCTCCAGAGCTTCTGGAAGACATGTGTATATCAGCGCAGCAGAGACTGAAATAAGAATAATGAAAAGTACCCCCGCTGCCAGTAAGCCACTGTTTCTTGATGACATGGCTGTATTCTACCGCGTGGGCTATGTGTACAACAAGCCGGTTTTTTGCTGAATCCTGTTTCTCTCCTGCCCTGGATGGGGTAGTATTCTAAGTATGATTGAGAAGCGAGGTATTGGAGTATTCCCCGGTATTGCCATAGGTAAAGCCGCAGTATTCAGACATACTATTCTGGACAATGTAGAGCATGCGCTTTCCTCTGATCCGGAGTATGAGCTTGCAACGTTTGAGAACGCACATCGCACGGTGCTTGAGGACGTGAGAAGCATAATACCGCATACCAAGGAAGAAAGAGATATGCTTTCAGTTTACGAGAGCATGCTTTCCGATCCTGATTACCTCTTTCTCATACGTTCTAATATCACAGAGAGAAGGTATACAGCATCCTGGGCTGTTGAAGCTGCAACAGAGAACTATACTGCAGCACTGGCCGCGCTAGGGGACGCCTATTTTGCAGAACGTATTGCAGATATCAAGGACGCTGAGAACAGGCTTCTTGCGGCAATTGCCGGCATTTCCTCCGAAGTTGTTATATCTGAGCCAGCTGTTGTCATTGCTGATTACCTTACACCATCGGAATTGATTCAGATGGAACGTTCGAATATTCTGGGGCTTCTTCTCGACACTGGAGGCCAGACGAGCCATGTAGCTATTCTTGCGCATTCAGACGAGATCCCAGCAATACTCGGCATCGGGGACATTTCCGCGATTGCTGAGGATGGCTGTGTTGTCGCAATGGATGGTAGGGAGGGCCTTGCTATCATAGAGCCTGATGACAAGACCATCAGAAGCTTCAGAGCACGGAAAGGTGTTGCTGCAAGAACTGAGAAAGAGCTGAAGAAAGAGGCTGCTCTACCTGCTGTTACAACAGATGGCCGGAGTGTGCACCTGATGTGCAATATTGAGGGACTGGAAGGCATTGAAGGCGCAATTGCAGCAGGAGCAGAGGGTGTTGGGTTATTCCGCACAGAGTTCCTGGTGCTGCACGACGTGAAAGGAAACGGGGAGAGCCAGGCTGGAATATATGAGGAAGCTGCAAGGTCGATGGGTGCTTACGGACCTGTGACATTCCGTACCTATGACCTCGGAGGAGACAAGATGGCAGAAGGAATGAGGCGGGAAGAAAACCCTATCCTTGGCTGGAGAGCAGTGCGCTTCTGCATGGAAAGAAAGGATATTTTCCGCTCACAGCTCATCTCGATTCTAAGAGCTTCATCTGTCTCTCCTTCTGTCAGAATGATGTTCCCTATGATTTCAGGGCTGGAGGAACTTCTCGAGGTCCTGTCCTTCCTCGATGAGGTCAAGGATGAATGCAGGAAAAAAGGAATTGCATTCGATGAGAATATGAAGATCGGAACAATGATTGAGACTCCATCGGCGGCAATCACAGCGGATTTGCTTGCTGATTATGTTGATTTCATGTCTGTTGGTACAAATGACCTCATCCAGTATACTATTGCTGTCGACAGAGGCAATGAGAAGACTCAGCACCTTTACAGACCGCTGCATCCTGCAGTTCTGCGGCTTATGAAATATGTTGTGGAGGCAGGAAAGGGAAAAGGTGTGACAGTCTCTATCTGTGGAGAGATGGCAGGCTATGCTGAGTATACTCCGCTTCTGGTCGGGTTGGGATTCGATGAGCTTTCAATGACTGCGCATTCGATTCTGGAAGTAAGGAAGAGAGTCAGAACGCTCAGTGCTGAGAGTTGCGCTGATTTTGCTGATAATGTACTCTCTCTTCGCGATGCGACCTCAATAGAGCAGGCGCTTAAGGAATACAATGGAAAAACTGGATATAGTAAATAAAGCAGATATCGATACTTCTCTTCCCCTTATTTCCATCATCGGCCGTCCGAATGCTGGTAAATCAACGCTCTTTAACCGGCTTATCGGGAAAAGGAGAGCTATCACAGATCCGACCCCCGGTGTCACAAGAGACCCTATTCCCGAGAGATGGCTTCTGGGAAACAATGCTGTGACACTTGTAGATTCAGGCGGTGTGAAAGTTGAGAAAGAGGGTATAGATTTTGCTGTTACAGACAAATCCCTCTCCCTTCTTGAGCAGAGTGACGCAATCATCTTTCTCATGGATTGCACTGAAGTCACACCTGAAGACCAGATGCTTGTGGAGCGCCTGAGGCCATATACCGACAAAGTTGTTCTTGCTGTGAATAAAGTCGATGACCCTAAACGCGAGGACCTTGTGTGGAACTTCTTTTCATATGGTTATCAGAGAGTTGTCGGTATTTCCGCTGCACATGGTACAGGTATAGAAGAACTGGAGGACAGTCTTCTTGGAATACTTGACCTGGAGCGCACCGAGGATATTCCTCCAGAGCCTGAAACAATAAAAATTGCCATTCTCGGCAAGCCAAATACCGGTAAGTCGACACTGATGAATCTGCTTACAGGCAGGGATATATCCATTGTAAGTCCTATTGCCGGCACAACCCGTGATGTGATGAGAGGTACGTTCATCTATAAGGGGACCGAGTACACCGTGCTTGATACTGCAGGAATCAGACGCAAGTCCAAGGTAGAGGAGGATGTGGAATACTACTCTGTCAACCGCGCTATCAAGACAATTGAGGAAGCTGATGTCGTTCTTCTCATGGTAGATATCCAGGAAGGCATCACAGAGCAGGACAAGAAGATTGCAGACCTCATTGTCCGCCGTGGAAAGGGTGTCATTATCGTGCTTAATAAGACAGATCTTCTCCGTGGCATTCCCAATGAGATTGATGCAATCAAGGACAGGGTCCGTTTCCTTTTCCCTATTCTCTCATTTGCACCACTGATGCCGATTTCAGCTCTCAAAGGTCTGGATATCGGAAAACTCCTTGATATGGTCTGGAGTGTCTGGAAACAGCTTACGAAACGTATAGATACCTCACAGCTGAATGCAGCGCTGAAGGAATGGACAAAAGACAACGAGCCTCCAAGAGGAGCTGCCGGACACTATAAAGTGCTTTATGGTACCCAGGTCAGTGCAAACCCTGTGCGCTTCCTGTTTTTTGTCAATCGCATTCATGATTTCCCTGACACTTATGTCTCATATCTGAAGAATATGATACGCAAGGATTTCGGCTTCTCCTATATTCCTCTGGAGATATCATTAAGGGAAAGAAGACGTAATCCCAGCCTCAATGACAATGGTCCGACAAAAATGGAAGCCAAAATCCAGAGTGTGATGAAATCGTCGGCGTCAAAAGCAAAGAAAGGCGCAAAGGGTACTTCAAGGAAACCTGGAGGCAAGGCCAGAATGGGCAAGGCCAGGGAAAGAGCTGAGACTATTGTCCGCAATGCCGGACAGAAACGAAAGAGCGGTAAGAAGTGATGGGATACGCGGCGGAGCACGGAATAAAAGCTTTATGTTTTGATATCGATGGTACTTTCTATTCAAAGCATCAGATGAACGTGCGTCTCGCTGTTTCATCTCTTTCTCATCTTCCATTTGCACTGAAGTACAATGCAATGAGACAGCAGCTGAGAAGTGAGACGGGCTTTTCAGAGGGGGATACCCAGGATTTCATGTCCCTGGCAGAGAAAGAGAGCAGAATACTATACCCTGGAAGGCCTGTTGAATACTTCATCGACAAGGAAGAGCGGGCATTCAGAAAGCCATGGGAGAAGCTTTTCTCAACCATCAGACCTTTCCCGGGGCTCAGGGCTGCTCTTGAGAAAGCCCGGGATGATGGCTATATGCTGGCAGTGCTCTCAGATTTCCCTATTGGCCTGAAACTTGAGGCACTTGGTGTTGATGATCTTATAACGTTCAGAGCCTCGACGGAGGACTATGGTGCTCTCAAGCCATCTGTCAGGCCATTTAGAATGATGTTATCTGAGCTGGGGGTGAAACCGGAAGAGGCGCTTTATACCGGTGACAGCTGCAGCAAGGACATAGACGGAGCCAGGAACGCGGGGATGCATACGGCTCTTATCTCTCGCTCTGTCAGAGCGTATACTAATGCTGATATCATCTTCTCCTCATGGGAGGAGTTTGAGAAGGTTGTGCTGTAGAGGTTGTTATGCAGATTGATTCACAGTTGCTTTTGTTCGGAGCTCTGATACTCCTGGTGTCGTTCCTGATTAACCTCATCGTGGTGCTTATTGTGCGCCGGAATATCAAGAATGACAGAATGTCCAAGATGATTACCATGCAGCAGGCTGCTTTCCGTTCAGAGTCTGCTTCGACACTGGACAGAATGCGAACCACCGCAAAGGAATGCCAGCAGAATGTCGAGCTCTCCATCTCACAGGCTGGTGATATGGTCAATCAGATAAGTGATTCGCTGAAGACTCTTTCGGATTATCAGGAGGATCTTGCGGCGCTTCAGGCGGTATGTGCTGAATATAAGATGGCGCTGGAGAAGCTCCGTATCTCCACAGATCAGGCGGAAGCAAGAATCACCGCAGTGCAGCAGGAAGTGCAGAAAGTTGAGACTGTCAATGAAAGAATGGATGCATTCCGTGCCGAAGCGGAACGCTGCATGAACCAGCTTCAGGACCTCAAAGCAGAGTATGTCCGGCTCGTAGCTGCTACACAGGAAAGCCTTAAGACTGCTGCGGAGAATCAGAAGAATGATAACCAGGATATGCTTGCTTCGTTTGTTCAGCAGATAGAGAGAGCAAAAGAGCAGTTCAGTTCCTTCGTCACTCAGGAACGCATGGATTTCAAAGCATTCTCCGATGCAGAGATGAAGAAAGCTGATGACGCGACAGTTGATGCTGAAAACAGAAGGGACAGCATTCTCAAAAGCCTTGAGGAAGGAAAGGCTGAACTTGAATCCTTCCGCTCTGATCTTTCTGAGTCGGTTGCTTCTATGCAGAACCTCAGAGACAGCATCAAAGGGCAGGGGGATGAGGCTGTATCTTCCTTCCTTGCAGAGATTGCAAAGGCAAAAGAGACAGCAAATGCGGAGCTTGATGAGAAATCAGATGCTCTCAGGGCCTTTGCTGATGAGTTCTCGGCTTCAGCCAAGGATAATGCAGAGCAGGTGAAGAGCAATCTTTCAGATAATGCTGATACGCTTATCGGACACCTTAGCGAAGTGATAAGAGAGCAGAAAGAGGATTTTGATGAGTTTGTAAGCGGAAAGAAGAATACGCTTGAAAATGATTCAGCAGCTATAATCTCCAGCTTCAAATCGGAAAAGGAAGCGCTTTCATCGGCAATGGAGACTTTCAGCGCTGAACGGAGCTGTGCAGAAGAGAATACAAAATCCACTATCGCAGAGGCGCTGAAGAATATAGAGAATGCCCGGCTTGCACTTGATGGAGAACGGAGTTCATTTATCGAGGCTTCCAAAGATGCCATTTCTCGCAGTTTCAGCGAGATGCTTGAAGGTGTCAATCAGCGTTATGACAGGATCAAAAACGATGCAGATGCTTTTGTTAAGGCCATTGCAGACCGTGTAAATGATACACGTGAGACGATTACTCTCCTGACCCAGGGAGAACAGCAGCGTATTCAGGACTCTGTTGAACGTCTACAGGAACTGGATAGGAAAATCAAAGGATCTGAAGAACAGCTACAGGGCCTCTCTGAGACAATTACATCAACACGCGAGGAACTTTTCACGCTTCAGCAGGACAGAGGAAGGCTGGACAGCGAGATTGAAGAGAGAAATAAAGAGCTTGAGCGTCTGAATGATGAGATGCAGAAATCAAAGAGCTCCCGTATCAGCGAGGAAGCCGCCCTTGTCCGCCTGAAACTGCAGATCTCCAACCTCGAGAAGGAAAAGAAGCAGGCAGAGAAGGCAAAAGAGCCGGAACCTGTGAAAAAGCCAGAGGAGATGATAGAGGAGTTTCCTGATGACATCTTCACAGGTAATGTCGAGGAAGTGAACCTCGACGATGATGAGTGATTCACTTCACGATATTCTTCGGTGTTCCTATCATAAAGGAAACAAGGTTCTCAAGCGCGTTATTCATCAGGCGTTGCCTTGTTTCTTTTGCAGCCCAGGCTGTGTGTGGTGTGATGAGGCAGTTTTCAAGTCCGATGAGTGTAGAGCCATTTACCGGAGGTTCTTCTGAGAGGACATCCAGTCCGGCCCCTGCAATTCTCTTTCCCTTGAGAGCCTCTGCCAGCGCATTCTCATCGACAAGTCCGCCTCGGGCTGTGTTTATGAGAAGTGTAGTTTCCTTCATGAGACTGAGACTTTCCTTGTTGATGATACCCTTTGTATCTGCAGTCAGAGGAACATGCAGGGAGATGATGTCTGCAGATGAGAATAGCGTTGTCCTGTCTACGGCTCTGAAGCCCTTTTCTTCGGCTTCAGGTTTCGGACTTCTTGTTGAATAGATTACACCCATGCCGAATGCTGCAGCTATTTCAGCAACTCGCATTCCAATATGTCCCATCCCCAGAATTCCCATCACTTTGCCGTGCAGCTCTTCCAATGGGTATGGGAAATATGAGAAACGCCCTGATTCTCCCCATTTGCCATTCTTGACCTCTCGGTCAAGCATTGCAGTGCGGTGAGTAAACTCAAGGATATGTGCAAAGACAGATTCCGCAACACCTTCGGTACTGTATTCAGGCACATTCGTGACAATGATTCCCATCTCTGCAGCAGCCTCTGTATCGATGATGTTGTACCCTGTTGCTGTTACGCCGATATATTTCAGCTTGGGGAGTTTTTCCATCGTCTCGCGAGAGAATGGCACTTTGTTTGTCAGTACAGCATCGCTATCGCTGCAGCGCTGGATGATTTCATCCTCTGCTGTGGAGTCATAGACACTGAGAGTGCCGACGCTTTCAAAACCATCCCAGGAAAGATCTCCAGGGTTCATATAGCTTCCATCAAGTACTGTGATATTCATACCTGAAGTGTACAGCATCCTGAATAAGTTTGACCATTTCTCTTCGTATTGTTACCCTAAACATATGCTATTAGCATATTTGCTTTTTGACTGACAAAAGGGGCCTATACGTTTTCATTTCCTTGAGTACATAGCGAGTATGGATGTTCAAAACAATTTTAGTTGACGCCTTTTATTTCAGTCATCGATAATGAAAATTGTTCATTAGAAGAGGAGAAAATGCTGAATTCTGATTATACACGACAAAGGATAATCAATGCCGCTTATGATTTATTTGGCAGAATCGGATATACAGCTACAACTGTGCGAATGATTGCAGATAAGGCGGATGTGTCATTGTCCGCAATACCCTACTACTTTGAAAGTAAGGAGAATTTATTCAGATTCATTGCAGATCTTTCAATTAGTGAGTTCGGAGCATATTTCAGTGAAGTTAATCAGCAGATTGAGAAATACCTGAAAAGTGATAGCCAAGATAGTGAAATGGCGGCAAAGCTTTTGGAGAAATTTATTAGAAAGCACCTTGATTATGTCTTTGATCCTGAAAATTCTATTCAGCTCAAATTCCTTTTTCAGTTACGGTCATCGCAAGATCACCCCGATTGTAGCAATGACGGATTCTATAATATAACTATTCATCCTTTGTGCTGCCTTATTAGAATACTCCGGCCAGATATCAAAAAGATGGATGAAGCAGTTGTCCTTGCCTATTCAATCATAGGGGAACATCTTGTATTCTGCTATCATAAGCCCAGTATACTGAAGCAATTAAGGATTGGTGATTATGGTGATTATTCCGAAATTGCAAAATCAATTCTTGTAGATAGAGATATAAAATCATTTATATGCTGTGAGTGAGTTTCATCTGCTTGTTCCCCGGCTAAGTTCAGTTATGCGCCTTTGAATTGAGTGGCACTGTACCTCTTTCTGTATGCTGCTCAATACATTTTCCTTTAATAAAGTTCCACAGTTCTTTAGCTTTTCTTCCTGCTCTGAAGATAGCGAAGATATGCGGGGAAACGAAGATGATGAGAATTTTTGTTGACGATATAGAATAATTGTACCAATATAGAATAAACGTACTAGATAAGAGGTAAGCAACATTGTTTAGATACGGAAAGGAAACAGCAGTATTTGCCATAATTGTCTTTGCCGCAATTGCAATTGCTATCCTTTTAGTGGCTGATAATAAAGATAATCCAGTCTTGCTAGTGCTTTTCATTTTGTTTGTGACCACATTGTTCTGGATTGTGAAACCATTCGGTATATCAATTGGCGGTACATCATGTCTACTTCTTGCTTTGTTTATGCTACTCGGTATACCGAATGAAATAGTTTTCTCTGGATTCATGGAATCTTCTGTATGGACAATGATTCCAGCTTTGTTCTTTGGATATGCATTGAAGAAGACAGGGCTGGGAAGAAGGCTTGTAAGTTATGTGCTAGGTCACATAGGATCACTATCATATTTCAAGTTGATTGCGGCTTGGTTTGTTATAGGAGTGATTCTGTCACTTCTTACGCCATCAATCACAGTAAGGGTTATCATTGTCATTCCTCTCGCTATGGAAACGGTAGATTTGTGCGGTATCCCAAAGAATAGCAAAGGCAGATCGCTTATCCTTTTATCGGCTTGGAGTATGTCTGTTATTCCGGGGATTGGGTGGTATACAGGGTCTCTTCTAGGACCTGTAATCAGTGGAATATTCTCATCTGTTCCAGAAATTCCTGCTATAACACCTTCCAAATGGTTGTCAATTTGTCTTCTTCCTACAGCAATTGTGACAGTTCTGCTGCTGATTATGTCATATTTCTTCCTGAAACCCGATTCAAATCTTAAGAAGATAAATAATCCATTTAAGACATCAAAATATCCAAAGATTTCTTTTGATGAGAAGTCTTCACTTATTATTCTTCTTGCTGCTTTCACAATGATGGCTACTGAACGGATTCATGGATTGTCTAGCACGGTAATATGCATGCTCGGATTCGTGCTTTTATGTATTACTGGGGTTCTGAATGAGAAAGATATAAGTGAGGGAATCTCATGGGATATGGTGCTTTTCATAGGAGCCTCGCTGTGTTTCGAGGCAGTGTTTGAGTATTGTGGAGTAACTGATTGGCTATCTCATATGCTGTATCCATTTATAAGTATTTTTGCTGAACATGAAATTCTGTTGGTGCTTTCAGTTACAATATTTCTTTTTATCTGGCACTTTGTTGATGTTGCGCTCTTAACTCCAACGCTTATTGTTTTTGCAGCCATTGTACCAATGATACAGCATGTATGCGGTATCAGTTCACTTGTTTGGATTCCGATCTTCTCATTTGCAATCTGTTCATTCTTTTTACCCTATCAGAACATGTTCCTTATGATAGGCGAATCGGAATGTGGAAAAACTGGGTGGATGACTGAACACCGTCTTATTTATGCTTGTGTTTATTGTATCGTTTCAATTGTAACTGTTTTTTGCATGATTCCTTACTGGAGATGTTTGGGACTATTCCCATGAAAGGAGTAATTGATGAGAAAACTTGCTTTGCTTGCTGACAGATTCAACACTCTTTGGATGGAGGACGGAAAAGTCCACATGCTTAACAGGCGTAAATATCCTTTTGTCATAGAATATGTTACGTGCAGCAATCTTGAAGAGGTAGCTGAATGTATTGAAAACATGACAATACAGGGCGCCCCACCTCTAGCATACGCAGCTGGACTTGCCTTGAGCATGCTTGCGCATGAGCATGAGATGGATAGTGAACAGAAGTTCTTCGAGGCATTTGAAGCGGGGATTGATCGTCTTATGCATACCCGTCCTACTGGATGGGATCTTGGATATGTCATGAATGGCTGCAGGGAAGTCGCCAAATCATCATATGATTTCGGGCGTGATGTAGCAGAGGAAATCAGAAAATATGTATATGTGCAGATAGAAGATGGAAATCGCATAGCAAGGGATACTGGCCGTTATGCTGCTGATCTTATTCGGGATGGTGCGAGAATCCAGACGATATGTTTTGCAGGAGCCGCTTTGGCGTATATGCTTTATTTTGCTGCAGAAGATGGCAAAGATATAGAACTTTTTGCTTCAGAGACGCGGCCTTATCTTCAGGGAGCGAGGCTGACAGCCCAGTCATGTGTGGAGATGGGAATCCCTGTTACTGTGATAACCGATAATATGCCTGGCTATCTTATGGAAAGTGGGAAGACGAATGTTTTCGTTTCCACTGCGGATAAGATAACAATGGATGGATATATTGCTAATAAAATTGGTACGTATCAGATTGCAATGGCAGCTTTTGACAATGATATTCCATACTATCTCCTTGGTTATAATGGTCCGGTAAAAGGCAGCTATGGGCCTTCTTCGCTCAAGATTGAGGAGAGAAGTCCCGAAGAAGTACTTCATTGTCTTGGACAGAGAACTTCCGTTGATGGTGTAAATGGATATTACCCCGCATTTGATATAACGAGTCCTCGATATATATCAGCAGTGGCTACGGACAGAGGAATTTTTCCCGCTAGGCTTATAGGGAAATATCATGAAAAGCCTTATCTGGATCCATTTAAGAATCCAAGAGTTATATAGAAATCCTCATATCAGGAGAAGGAGGGAATATGAGAAACAGGAAAAGTCTTATTCTCGCTATCGGTGGTTTAGCTGTCACAGTTGCAGGGTTATTCATTCCCTGGTATGACAATACCCTGGCCTCAATGACCGGTATGCAGATTGCAGAAGATGCTGGTACATTGTTCGTTGTCCTCATGTATCTGATTCAATTGGCTGTTGTTGTGCTTGCATTCATGGTAAATAGGGACAACCTGAAAAGCACGAGAATCAATGCGGCCATAAGGGCGCTTCTCACAGTTGTTGGAATATATCTTCTGATGAGTGTGAAGAAAGTCATGGCTTTTGGCCAGCAGAGTCTCCCGGTGGAGACATTGCTAGGCGTGTATGTTGTTGTCGTGGGCTGGATTCTGCAGCTATTCACTCTTCTTTGTGATTATAAAGCATCGCTTGGTAATAAACGCTGGTCAACGGTAGATCTTGTGCTTGTTGTCATCACAGCAGCTATTTACGCGGCAGCGCTTCTTACACTCAGTTTCATAAAACTAGCACCTGGAACATGGTTGCGCCCAGCAAATGCGATGCAGGCTCCATTTGGTATACTTTTCGGCATACCGGGGTGTCTTGGAATAGCTATAGGCAATTTTATCTCTGATCTGACGCAGGGAACAGCACCACATGTTCTTGTAATGGGACTTCTTACAAATTTTCTTACGGCGTATATCCCATATATTGTTGTAAGCAAAGCAAACCTGTCCACAAGACGAAGCCTTATAGAGTTTGTTGTTTTTGGAAGTCTTCTTGGCGCATTGATTGTTGCTGGATCGATATTCATAAACGTTATGTTCGGACTCACCCCGAAGGCAGTGGCAATAGCATTTTTCCCGACAACATTCCTGAACCAGCTTTTGCCTTCACTGCTTTTGGGAATCCCTCTATGTAAGCTTCTTTATCCATTTGTGATAAGGGCTGGCTTGTATAGAGGTAAAGATGCAGCAAGAGACGATGAAAGAAGGGGTAATGAATGAAACCGCTGATTTCTGTCGAACATCTTTCGTGGAGCTACATAGGCTCATCCCGACGTGCCCTGGATGACCTGAACTTCGAGCTGATGCCGGGAGAAGTTTTAGGTATAACAGGAGCTTCTGGTGCAGGTAAGACTACCCTGACACTGTGCATGAATAGCCTGATTCCTAATAATTTCCATGGTGAATATTCCGGATCAGTCATGATTTCAGATAGGAAGGTTTCTGAAAGCAGGGTCTGCGATCTGGCTCAGTATGTCGGAATAGTTTTCCAGGATCCCGAATCGCAGTTTATGGGTATGACAGTCGAAGAAGAGCTGGTGTTCACTCTTGAGAATCTTGGCTTTTCCGATGAGGAGATAACGCGGAGGATTGCAGAGGCGATAGAGACAGTCGGGATGGCGGACTTTATGCAGCGTTCTCCATTCAGTCTTTCCGGAGGACAGAAGCAGAAAGTTGCAATTGCCTCATGTCTTGCACTTGAACCAGCAGTACTTGTCCTTGATGAACCAACTTCAGAGCTTGACCCTGTTGGTGCTTCAGAGGTGTTTTCTGTCCTTCAGAATCTGAAAAAACAGAAATCAGTCGGAATAATCGTTGTTTCTCATGCGACAGAAGACCTTGCTTTGTTATGTGACCGCGTGATGCTTATGTCAGAAGGAAAGCAGATATGCCTGAGAAAGATAGATGAATTCTTCTCGGATGTTGCACTTCTTGATGAGTATGGGGTTCAGATTCCGCAGATTACCGAAGCCTTTTCAATGATTCCAGGTATTGGAAAGGAGGACTTGCCGATAACTCTTGATGAGGCAGTAAGAAAACTTAGGGGAGCTTGAAAATGTCTGAGCTTGTTGAAATCCGAGATCTTCATTTTTCTTATTCTGCAGACGGGCCTGAAATAATACATGGTCTTGATTTGGACATCAGGGCTGGTGATTACATCGCAATGATTGGACAGAATGGCTCTGGTAAAACGACTTTGTCTAAGCTGATTGGCGGTCTGAATAAAGCAACATCAGGTGTAATAAAGCTTAATGGGCGACCTGTGGATGACATGAAGGTTGCAGAACGTGTTTCCACTGTTGGTTACTGCTATCAGAATCCTGACCATCAGATTTTCCTGAATACAATCGAGGATGAAGTAGCTTATGGCCCAAGGAATCTTGGACTGGACAAGGAGTCTATTGAAGAAAGAGTGGTTCAGTCCCTTGAAGCTGTAGGCCTTCTGAAATACAGGAAGTCAGAACCATATTTTGCAGGAAAGGGAGAGCGGCAGAAGATTGCTGTTGCTTCTGTTCTTGCCATGCGGCCTGAACTCATCGTATTGGATGAACCGACAACAGGCCTTGATTGGCGTGATAGCAGGAACATGATGTCACTTATCCGGACAATTCACGAAGCCGGTCACACGATTATGATCATCACTCATAATATGCGTCTTGTTGCTGAGAATGCTACAAGAGCGATTGTTATGTGTCATGGAGATATTCAGCTTGATGGTACACCGGAAGAGGTATTCCGTTATGAAGAAACACTGCGTAAAAGTTTTGTCACTCCACCTCAGATAACCCAGTTATGGCAGCAGGTGGATAACAAGGAAAACATCTGGTTGGACGCGAAGGATGCCATTCCGTTCTTTACAGCGCATTTTGATATTCATTGATCAAGGAGGTTTGATATGACTTTTCCCGAACTTACTACAGCAACTTATGTAATCATCGCTATATGTGTGGTTGCATTCCTGATTTTCTTCTTCAAGGCAAAGAAGAAGTAACAGCCTGAAGGAGTTGATAATGGCAAAGACTAGAGGAGCATTTGTTTACGAGAACCGTAATAGTGCTTTTCAGAGACTGCACCCGACAACCCGTACGGTTTTCATTCTGGTTGTTATCTGTATAGCGTTCTGTATTCAGCATCCAGCTCTTTTGCTGCTTCTGTATATTCTGACACTTGCAGTTGCTTTCTCTGCAAAGATGTCTAAGAAGATGCTGCTTGTCTATTTCGGACTTATCGGGACAGGAGCGCTTATAAGCTTCATTACATGGTTGCCTTTTGGGAGTGGTGTGGGTGGTACCGTATATTATGAGTCCGCAAAGCTTTTTGGGATGAGCATAGCGTTCTCAACGACAGGCTTCATGTGGGCGGCGACAATAGGATTGAGGATATTAATCAGTTCATTGCCAATATTCCTGTATATATCAACTACAAAGCTTCGTGAGATGAGCATAGGTTTTCATTCTCTTGGGCTTCCATTTACTGCATGTGAGATGTTTACTCTTGCATTTCGGTTTGTTCCTCTTGTCCAGAATGACGCTTCAACTATCACAGAAGCACAGAAGGCAAGAGGTCTGGATTTCTCAGAAGGTGGAGCAATGCAGAAATTCAAGAAATATGCCGCGATTTTGACACCAATGATTTTTATGTCTTTGCGCCGTATACAGTCTGTTTCAAATGCACTTGATACAAAGGCTTTCAGAAACAGCAGTTGCAAGCATCGATTCTATAAGCCTCCAAAATACAGGACGGTGGATAAGGTTCTTATTGTAACCTGCGTCCTTGTATTCTGTCTGGCTCTAGCTGCCAGGTTTGCCGGCCTGTTCATAATCGTCCCTGGCAGACTCTAAAAAGGATTCTATTTACAAAGGAGTATAATATGGAACACAAGATTGACATTCTTGTAATCGGTGGAACAGAAGCTTATAACCTTGATAGGGAAGATATTGGGACTATTGTGGATGATGTGAGGCTTGAGACTCCCTATGGGCTTGCAAATAAGATTTCAATAATGGATATCGGTAAAGATAAGCTTGTTGGATTCATGTCCAGGCATGGGGAGAAGGGTTATTCTGTCTCAGCTCCGTTTGTTAATTCACGTGCAAATATCTATGCAGGCAAGGAACTGGGAGCTAGGCGTGTCCTTTCATGGAATGGCGCAGGTGCAATTTCACCTCATATCACACCGGGCGATTATGTAATCATTGATGATTATATCGATATGACCAAGAAACGGGATTATACATATTATGTGGGGAAAGGATATGGATTTATAAGGCAGAATCCTGCTTTCTGCCCGGAATGCCGTGTGGCGCTGCTTGAAGCCGCTTCAGAGTTTGAACCAAGAACATTCGATGGTGGTGTATATGTGTGTACAGAGGGACCCCGGCTTGAAACGAAAGCGGAAATCAGAGCTTATAGCATGTGGGGAGGGGATGTTGTCGGAATGACTATAATTCCTGAGCTCTATCTGGCAAAGGAGCTTGAGATGTGCTATGCCTCACTTACATACATTTCAAATTTCGCAGAAGGCTCCAACAGGCTTGGGAATGCTAATGGAAGCATATTCTCTGCAATGCTTCCTGATGATGTTGCTAAGAGAATGAAAGACTCGACAAAGAAACTGCCAATCATCTTTAAGAATGCAATGATTAAGCTGTTAGATGAACATAATTGTTGCTGTGACCATTCTATGGATGTTTACAAGAATCGTGGTGATATAAACAACGACTGGCATACCTGGATTACCGTTCCCTCAAAATAAGGTCGCTAATGCCATTGCAAATAGGCTGCAGCTTGTGATTGTTCGCATGCTGCAGCTATGTTTCTTTCCACCCATGATTGCACAAATCATAAATACAACATGGTTTGACCATTTTTATCCATCTTATTACCTTATCATTGTGCCTTATTGGCATTTCCAACTATGAAAAATAAAAAAGATAAAAAGAGGCTTGATATGGCTGAAGAAGAAATCAAGAAGGATGAAGAGATTCCTGCTTCTGAAGAGAACGAGAACAAGGAAGAAGCTCAGGAAGAGAAAGAGAGTGAGAACGATACCCTCCGTGCCAGAGTCAAAGAACTCGAGGAGATGATTGCGGAGCTCAAAGACAAAGCTCTGAGGGAGGCTGCTGAGACTGAGAACTATAAGAAAAGGCTCAGACAGGACAAGGAGACTGCAGTCAAATATGCAAACGAGGCGCTTATCCGCGACCTTCTCGATCCTCTCGATAATTTCTCCAGGGCAATTGAAGCTTCCGAGACATCAAAGGATTTTGATACTATCAGAACAGGCGTTGTGATGGTTGAGGATCAGATTCATTCATTGCTGAAGAATAACTGGGGACTTGAATCGTTCTCACCAGAAGGAGAGGACTTTGATCCTTCAGATATGGAGGCTCTTCAGATGCAGGAAGTTGAAGGTCTTGATAAAGAGAAAGTCATTCAGGTTTATCTGAAAGGATATAAACTCCACGGCAAGGTAATAAGAGCAGCAAAAGTTGTTGTAGGTAAGCCGAAGAAAAGCGATTGACGTTTGCTATATGCATTATTATTTTACCTCTGGATATGGAGCATAGCTCCTGACCTCAATTTGATAATTTTGGAGAGAAGATAAAATGGGAAAGATTATTGGTATAGACCTTGGTACAACAAACAGCTGTGTTGCTGTAATGGAAGGCAACGAGCCTGTTGTTATTGCAAACAGTGAAGGAGACAGAACAACTCCATCGGTTGTTGGATTCACAGACTCTGACCGTCTGGTTGGCAAGCCTGCCAAGAACCAGATGGTTACTAACCCTGAGAATACTGTCTATTCCATCAAGCGATTCATGGGAAGAAAGTACCATGAGGTGGCTGAGGAAATTAAGATGGTGCCTTACAAAGTTGTGTCAGGTGCCAACGATGAGATAAAGGTCTCAATCAAGGGCCACGAGTATTCGCCGCAGGAGATTTCAGCAATCATTCTTCAGAAGATGAAGAAGACAGCAGAGGATTATCTCGGAGAGGCTGTGACAGAAGCTGTTATCACAGTACCTGCATACTTCAACGATGCACAGCGCCAGGCAACTAAGGATGCTGGCCGTATCGCAGGTCTTGAAGTGAAGAGAATCGTCAACGAACCGACTGCAGCTGCTCTTGCTTATGGTTTCGGAAAAGACAAGTCAGACAAGGAAGAGACAATTGCTGTTTATGACTTCGGTGGCGGTACATTCGATATCTCAATCCTCGAGCTCGGCGATGGTGTTTTCGAAGTAAAGTCCACAAATGGTGATACACACCTTGGTGGAGACAATATCGATCAGGTGATCATTGACTGGATGGTCGCAGATTTCAAGAAGAACACGGGTATCGACCTCTCGCAGGACAAGATGGCTCTTCAGAGACTGAAGGAAGCTGCAGAGCAGGCAAAGATTGTGCTTTCCTCTTCGACAACTACAACAATCAACCTGCCATTCATCACAGCAGATGCCACAGGACCTAAGCATCTGCAGATGGAGCTCACAAGAGCAAAGTTCGAGCAGATGGTAGCTCCGCTTGTTGAGAGAACAAGGATTCCGTGTGAGAATGCACTCCGCGATGCCGGTATCTCTGCATCAGATGTTGATGAGGTCATTCTCGTCGGCGGTTCATCGAGAATCCCATGTGTGCAGACACTTGTCAAAGAACTCTTCGGCAAGGAACCGCACAAAGGTGTAAACCCTGATGAAGTTGTTGCAGTAGGTGCTTCCATCCAGGGCGGTATTCTCAAGGGAGATGTGAAGGATGTTCTTCTTCTTGATGTCACACCGCTTTCACTCGGTATTGAGACTCTTGGTGGTGTATGCACAAAGCTGATTGAGAGGAACACGACTATTCCTACCAGAAAGAGCCAGATTTTCTCGACAGCCAGCGATGGACAGACAGCTGTATCTATTCATGTTCTTCAGGGAGAGCGTGAGCTTGCTTCTCAGAACAGGACTCTTGGTACATTCAATCTCGAAGGAATTGCACCTGCACCGCGTGGAGTACCTCAGATTGAGGTCACCTTCGATATCGATGCCAATGGTATTGTCCATGTCTCTGCGAAAGATCTTGGAACAGGAAAGGAGCAGAAGATCAGGATTGAATCCTCCTCTGGCCTTTCCGAGCAGGAAATTGACAGAATGGTCAAGGACGCAGAGGCTCATGCTGCAGAGGATAAGAAGGCAAGGGATACTATCGAGGCAAAGAACAACGGCGAGAGCGTTGTCTATGCAACAGAGAAGGCCCTCAAGGATTATGGCGACAAGATTTCCTCTGAAGAGAGAGGGAAGATTGAAAGTGCTCTGCAGGAGCTTAAAGATGCACTTGCAAACAGCAATGCAACAGCAGAGGAGCTCAAGAGCAAGACAGAGCGTGTCCAGCAGGCTTCCATGGAACTCGGGCAGAAGGTCTATGAGGCAGCTCAGCAGAACAATCAGCAGCCGGGCGCAGGTGCTGGTTCAGCGGATAGCAGCCAGTCCTCATCTTCTGGAAAGAGCGATGATGGAACAATGGACGCAAGCTACGAAGAGGTTTAACAAACTCTGCGATTGCGCTATAAGGGAAGCAGCATGGATTCATGCTGCTTTCTGCTGTTAGAGAGGGAATATGGCTAAAAGAGATTATTACGAGGTGCTTGGAGTTTCCAAGACTGCAACCGAAGAGGAAATAAAGAAGGCTTACAGGAAGATAGCGCTTAAAAATCATCCTGACACGCACCCGAATGATAAAGATGCGGAGGAGCGTTTCAAGGAAGCCAGTGAGGCATATGAAGTGCTGTCAGACCCCAAGAAGCGAAGCGCTTATGACCAGTTCGGTTTCAGTGGTGTGAATGATTTCCAGGGAGGTGCCGCTGGTAATTACTCCAATGTTTACCGTGACTTCTCAGATATCTTCGGTGGTGCTGGCTTCTCAGATTTCTTCTCTTCATTCTTTGGTGGAGGCCGGTCACAGCAGAGTAGTTCAAGTTATGGGGAACCAGGCGCTTCGCTCAGATATGACATCACAATAGATTTCAGTGAAGCAGTCAATGGATGCAAGAAGGAAATCTCTTTCGCTCACAAAATCAAATGCTCAAGCTGCGATGGCACAGGCGGAACAGGGAGGAAAACCTGTCCAACATGCCATGGTACAGGTCGTGTCACAAGCGGGAATGGCTTTTTCCAGATGGCTTCCACATGCCGTACCTGTGGCGGAAAAGGTCATGTGATAGAGAATCCATGTGCCTCATGCCATGGTACAGGAACTGTAACAAAGACTGAGAAGCTGATGGTCAATATCCCTGCCGGAGTGGATAATGGTTCCCGCCTCACGCTACGCGGCAAAGGCGATGCCGGTACTAATGGTGGTGCAGATGGCGATCTCGTTCTTTTCATCTCTGTCCGTCCTGATAAATACTTTGTACGCGAAGGAAGTGACGTCTATCTGCAGATTCCTATTGCGGTGACGCAGGCAGCTCTCGGAACGGCTATTCTCGTTCCGACTGTAGACGGGGTGAATATTAAGGTGGATATACCAGCAGGCATACAGTCTGGTACAATGCTCCGAGTGAAGGGCAGAGGTGTACCTTCCCCCAGGAATTCCGCGCGTGGGGATATGTACATACGTGTGATGGTTGAGACACCACGCCGTCTTTCTATGAAAGCAAAGAGCCTGATGAAAGAACTGGCACAGGAGCTGAAGGAGAACAGCAGCCCGACACCAATGGAGTTTCATGAATAATGGGTGAGAAAATCTACGGCTATCATGCCATTGAAGAAGGATTGAAGAAGGCTGGGATGGGGTCTACGCTCTATGTCCAGAGACAGGGTGGAGAGCGCATTGAGGCTCTTGTGAGAGAGGCAAAACTGACTGGAAAGGTTGCTGTCAAAAAGCTTTCCAGAGAAGAGCTGGAACGTATGCTTCCTTCTGCCGATCTGCGCGGTGCACTTCTTGATCTTGGTGGCCCAAGGCGCGGTGCATCGAGACTGATGGAGACATCGGTGGAAGAGTTCTGTGAGAAGCTTGGGGAGAATGATGGAGCACTTGTGCTTATCCTTGATGGTATCACGGATCCTCATAATCTCGGTGCGATTCTGCGTTCTGCTGACCAGTTCGGTGTCGATCTTGTAATGATACCTGAGCGCCGATCTGTGCAGGCAAATGAGACAGTCGTCAAGGTTTCCTCAGGGGCCGCGCAGTATGTCACGCTCTCTGTGGTGACGAATCTCACAAGAGAAATCAAGGTCCTCAAGGACAACGGATTCTGGATTTATGGTGCAGATATGGCAGGTGAGGATAGCTATAACGTAGCATTCCCTCCACGCACAGCCATCGTGATGGGCTCTGAAGGAGATGGTATATCGCAGCTCGTGAGAAAGAACTGCGACCATATAATATCTATCCCGATGCAGGGACATATCGACTCGCTTAATGTGTCGGTAGCGGCAGGTATACTGCTTTACGAATTCAGACGTCCTCGATGATCAGTCAGTAAAATAAGCATTTCCTATGTCATCTCTGTACCAGAGATTCTGGAAGTGCTTTCTTTTTATGACATCATAGGCGTTTTTGTTTGCCTCTCCTATGCTCTCACCTTTGCCTACAACCGTAAGGTTCCTTCCTCCTGTTGTAATGGCTTTGCCGTCTATGTTCTGAATCGCGCCACAGAAGATAATCGGTCCGTCATTGAGCGGTTCGAGAAGCATAGAGGAAAGACCTTCTACATTTTTCCCTGTCTTCGGATCCATTGGATAGCCTTCAGAGGCGAGAACTACAGCAACAGTGCATTCATCTGTAGTGGAAAGTCCGACTGAACTGATGCTGTCTTTGTCCATCGCTTCCAGAATTTCTATCAGATCTGTGTTTATGATAGGAACCATCGCCTGTGTGGCGGGGTCATTGAAACGTACATGATAGTCGACAAGATATGGCTCTTTCTCGGGAGTAATCATCAATGAGAGTGTGAGTATGCCTTTATATGCAAGCTGTTCGACCTGCATTCCATAAAGAGTGGGCTTTATGATTCTTTCTATGATTTTCTCTCTTACTTCATCGATGATAGGAAGAGGGCATAGAGCGCCCATGCCTCCTGTTGGCGTCTGGTCATCTGCAGCTTTCTTAGTGTAATCACTGGTAATCGGGAGTACCAGATATCCATTTCTGTCAAGAAGCAGAGAGCAGCTTGCCGGGGTACCATGAACAAACTCTTCAAGAAGTACAGGCCCCTTCTCAAACAAGCGCTGCGAATAGTCAAGGAGAGCGCCAGTGTCATCGGATGAGAGCATCACGCGCGAGGGGGCAAGAAAATTGCTCTTGATAGTGAAATACTCTCCGCTATGTCTCTCCAGATACTTCTTCAGCCCATCGTAATCACTGAAAAGCGAACTGTGGGGAATAGGAATGTTATGGCGGTTGGTGAATGCTCTTGAGAACGATCTGTCACCTTCAAGCTTTACCGCGTTCTGCGTTGCTCCGAATGTGCGTATTCCTCTTTCATTAAGATATTTGACAACTCCTGTAAAAAGAGGCATTTCCGTACCTATGAAGACAAAATCTATCTTGTGTTTCTTACAGCTTTCATAAACAGCAACAGGGTCTGATGGATCAACATCAGGCAGATTAGTACATAATCTTTCTGTTGCCAGATTTCCCGGAGCAACAAAGAGTTCTGAAAGATAGCAGCTTTTGCTGAACCACCATGCTACAGCATGATCTTTGGCTCCAGATCCTAGAAGTAGAACACGCATTCTTGTCTCCTTTAATAAAACGCTACCATACCGGAAAGTGAAAATCAAAGAAAATCAATCAGTTTCAGCAAAGTGTTTTCAGGGCTTTTGTCATCTCCTGGAGTGTGAGAGAGGAGCCGATATCATTCTTGACCCTGCTGCTGCCAGGGATGCCTTTGATGTAGGCCATGAGGTGTTTCCTCATCTCCCTGCACGCTATGTTCTCCCCATAATAGGAGACCATGAGAGATAGGTGTTTTATAGCTGTATCTATGCGTTCAGTTATGTCAGGAATTCTGTAGCAGCCTGTATCCAGAAGCTCCTTTGTCTCTCTGAAAATGAAAGGATTTCCGATGGCACCGCGCGCGAACATGACACCATCGAGACCGCAGTCAGCAATAAGTGACAATGCGTCTTCGGGGGAGAAGACATCACCGGAACCAAAGAGGAGGATGCCGCTTCCCCTGAAATGGGCACTGAGTGTTCTGAAAGCTTCTCTGTCAGCTTTTCCGCTGTACCCCTGTGCTCTGGTACGTGCATGGAGCGTAAGCATCTCAGCTCCGGCTTCTGCTGCCGTGTCAGCAAATTCAAGGTAGTTTATGCTCTCACTGTCCCATCCGAGGCGGAACTTCACAGACACAGGTATATCTGTTCTCTCCTTGATTGCTCTTATGATAGCTCCGATCATCTCAGGATTCTTCATCAATGCAGACCCCGCTCCTGTCTTCACTACCTTGGGTACGGGGCAGCCGCAGTTGATATCTATAACAGTAGGATTATATGAGAGCAGATTGTCCATAGCACGCTCTACAGGATCGTCTGAAGGACCGAATATCTGCACGATGAATCTGTCTTCTCCGGGAAAACGCTCAAGAAGCGCTTTTGTCTTCTCTCCGTTTCGCGCCAGACCTTCTGCACTGACCATTTCAGAGACTGCCGCGTCTGCACCAAGCGCTCTTGCAATCTCCCTGAATGCCTTATCTGTATATCCTGCAAGCGGGGCCAGAATAAACGGGCCTCCAATAGTCTCTATTCTCACAAGAGCATATTAACAGAAAATGGCAGAGAAGTCTGACTCTTTTCAAATTATCTAGGGTGTGTTAGCTTCTTTGCTATGAAACAGAAAATGGCTCATGACGATGACTGGGCATATGTATATGTAATAAAGAATCCTTCTTATAATGATGTATGTCTCTGTGCCTGGGATAGTGTTCTCTATGCAGGTACACCTGTTGTTTATGAGACACGTTTCGGCCTCGATCTGGGCGTAGTTGTAGGACCTGCTCCAGTGCCTGGAAAAACCTATGAGCCAGGATTCAGCGGCGTTCGTGGCGCATGCCTGCATTTTTCAGATGAGAGTGAAGCGGATGATTCAAAGAACTCCACGGATGATGGTTCTCATCAGTGCGATTCGTGTTTCCACTGTCAGATTGCAAAGGAACCAGAGAAGATGAAGGTTGATGGTGCTGTCACATGGCTCGACCATCTTGCAACACCTGCTGAAATGGCCCGATATGCTGAGAATGAAAGCAAGGAAGAAGAAGCTATAAAAATATGCCGTGAGAAGATAAAGAAGCATGGTCTGGGCATGAAGCTTGTGACGACACATTTCCTTCTGGGAGAGCCTAAGGTGATTTTCTTCTTCACCGCTGATGAGCGTGTTGATTTCCGGGACCTCGTAAAAGATCTTGTTTCTGTTTTCAGGATGCGCATTGAGCTCAGGCAGATTGGAGTGAGGGATGAGTCTCGGCTCATCGGAGGGCTTTCCGTATGTGGCCGTGACTATTGCTGTCATCTGATGACGAAGGAAATGGATCCCGTGACAATCAAAATGGCAAAAGAGCAGAATCTCTCGCTCAACTCAATGAAGATCTCCGGTCCATGCGGACGCCTTCTCTGCTGTCTTGCATATGAGTACGACTACTATATGGAAGAAAAAGCCGGATGCCCGCCAGAAGGAACGAGAATCAAGATTGACAGAGAACTCTGGAGAGTCAGTGAAATCAATATCCTCTCGCGTAAGATTACAGTAGCAGGCAGTGAAGGAAGAACGCTCCAGATTCCTTTTGAGGAGATTGCATACAACAGCGAGACAGGGTACTGGGATGTCAGCGAGGAGTATCAGGAGGAGATTTTCTCATCCTGATATACACGTTGTCGTCATGAAATTCTGCAAGCCAAGTGCAATCATCGGCAGAAGCTGTTTGCCTATTTGGGTGACATCAGTATTCATTGACCAGTTTCTTTGCTTTTATATGTTCCGGACTTGTTGTTTTCATGCAAATCCAATGAAAAAGGCGCTCGTAACAGATTGTTTACTTAGCTTCCGGGATAAAGTATTGCAAGATAACGTGTTGACGCGCTCATTTCTTTGTGATAATTTCAGTAAGCGCTGTCTTGGTATGACAGCTATTTAATTGAATATAAACGATTGAATTTGTTTGGAGGAATAAATGGCTAATAAGTCCGCTGAGAAGAGAGAACGCCAGGAAGCAAAGCGCCGTCTCCGCAACCGCATGGCAAAGAGCACAATGCGCACAGCTATCAAGAAGTTCGATGCAGCAGTAGCTGCTGGTGATAAGGCAGCTGCAGAGAAGGCTATGGCAGAGAGCAACAAGCTTCTTGATACAGTAGCTGGAAAGGGTATTATCCACAGAAATACTGCAGCAAGAAAGAAGAGCAGACTCGCACACGCATATCATAAGATGGCTTAATGCTTGAGGTAATGCGCTATGGAACAGAAACTCACAAAGGCTGCGATCATAGAAAACCTTCACGCAAAGCTTGGTATTAACAGAACTGATATTCATTCCGTTATCGACGAGCTCTTTGAGGAAATCAAGGATGGCTTGAAAGATAACCGTGTGATAGAGCTTCGTGGATTCGGCACATTCGAGGTCCGCATCAGAAAAGGTCGCGAGAAAGCCCGCAATCCGAAAACTGGCGATGTTGTTGCTGTTGACAGACATGGTGTAGCTATCTTCCGCCCTGGTAAGGAGCTTAAGGATTTTGTCTGGGACATTACAACAGGACCAGAAGAGGAATAATAGTTTGAAATCAGTAGTGAAAACTTCTGGAAGAAGCCTCAGGACATTGGGTTCTGAGGTTCTTGTTTTAATTATATCAGCGTTCGTTTACGCAATGGCCTTCCCCGGCTTCATGATTCCTGAGGGATGGGGATTCATCGCATTCTTTGCTCTCATTCCAGTATTTGGTGTTATAAGGCATACATCCTGGAAGCATGTCTGGTGGATGGGACTTCTGTTCGGATTTGTCTTCTATTTATTCTTCGCATATTGGCTGAAGAGCTTCCATGCTCTGGCTATTGTCCTTATACCTACTATAAAGAGTCTGGAGATGATGCTCTGCTTTATTGCCTTAAAAGCTGCAGACAGCTTCTTCAAACGGTTTGGATATTTTGTTCAGGCCATCGTATGGGTTGCATATGCTTATCTTTCCGAGAGCTGGTTCGCTGGTTTCTCATATGGGAATATCGCTTATGCATTCTATAAGTATGCTCCTTTCGTGCAGATTGCTGATATCACAGGAATATGGGGCATTGTCTTTCTTGCAATTCTTCCTCAGGCCTTCCTGGGCCGGTATCTTTCGGATTGGATAAGAGGCAATGCTATTGCATTCTCAGCTTACATTCTCAGAAACTTCGTCTTTGTGATTCTTTACGCTGTTCTTATGGTAGCTACTCTTATCTATGGTGGCGTGAAAGTGTCTGAATGGAGAAATAAGGAGAGCGACAGAGTGTGGGATGTCGTGACAGTCCAGCACAACCATGATTCGTGGAAGGGTGGTTACATGACATATCTCCACAACTTCAACAATCTCCGCCGTTATACTCTCGAAGCGCTTTCCCAGACTGATCCAGATATCGTCATCTGGAGCGAAACCGCGTTTGTCCCCTCTGTTGCATGGCATACAGCTTATTCTACAGAAGGCTCTGGGTATGAGATCACTGCAGAGCTTGTCAACCAGTTTGTATCATTTGGAGAGAATCTTGGTGTTCCGCTTCTCACAGGAAATCCTGAAGGTGTGATTCTCGATCCGTCACTTCCTCCTATCCTTGAAGATGGCAGCACGAACCGCATGGATTACAACACAGTCATCCTCTTCGATGATGGTGAGATAAAAGAGACGTACCGTAAACAGCATCTTGTGCCGTTCACTGAGCATTTCCCTTATGAAGAGGAGCTTCCATGGCTTTATAATCTCCTTCTCGCCAATGACTACAACTGGTGGCTGCAAGGAGATGAGTCCGTCGTATTCAACTCAGATGGTGTGAAATTCTCGACACCTATCTGCTTTGAGGATAATTTCGGTTATCTTTCGGCCGAGTTTGTTGCAGCCGGTGCTGATGTCATTGTAAATATGTCCAATGACAACTGGTCGAAGAAGACAACTGCTGAGCTGCAGCATGCTGCAATGGGAGCATTCCGTTCAATCGAGACCAGAAAATCGACAATCAGGGGAACGAACAGCGGTATTACCTGCCTTATTACTCCAGAAGGGACGATGCATGACAAGATGGAGCCTTTCACTATGGGCTGGAATCTTTATCATGTGCCTGTTTACTCACATGAGAGCAATGGCAATACATTCTATGTCGATCATATCAATCTGTTTGCTTATCTTGCTGTGTATTCATCCTGTGTTCTTCTCTCAGCTGGTGCTGTCATGAAGATTGTGATTGCAGTTTCCAGGAAAAAGAACAGATGAAAGCGAGCATTATTGTAATCGGGACAGAGCTTACGAGGGGTATCATCCAGGATAAGCATGGTGCCCTGATAAGCCGTGAACTTACCCGTCTTGGTGTGCATGTATCTGAAATCGTGGCTGTTCCTGATGACGGCTCAGTCTCATCCGTTCTGTCCGCTCTTATCCGTTCATCTGATCTGGTTATCATAACAGGCGGGCTCGGTCCTACAAGCGATGACATGACACGGTCGGTTATTGCAGAAGCAGCAGGCAAATCTCTTGTTCGCGATGAATCTTCCTGGGCAGAGCTTCTGAAGAATCTCGGAGAGAAAGCATATGGCGCCAATGCCAAGCAGGCCATGATTCCTGAAGGTTTCAAAGTGATACCAAACCCGAACGGCACAGCTCCTGGGTTCTATGGGTATGGTGGAAAGACTCTCCTCATCTCGCTCCCAGGTCCTCCCCGAGAGATGGATCCGATGTTTTATTCTTCGGTGCTGCCTATTGTGCGTGAAGCACTGGATCTTCCCGATGCAGAGCGGGATGAGTATACATCGTTCATAACAGCAGAAGCGAAGCTGGAAGAATTGTATGAGAGCGTGGACCCGTCCCTGGACTGGGGAACGCGTTTCCAGGACTATAAAATCTCCCTATATGTTGCAGGAAAGACGAAGGCAGCGCGTGATGATGCTGTTTCCAGACTCTCTGAGATGCTTGGCAGGCACAGGATAGAGGAAGGTGGGCAGGATGCGCTTGATATGCTTGTTTCCGTTCTCCTTGAAAGGCATGCGACAGTCTCTGTTGCTGAAAGCTGCACTGGTGGACTCCTGTCGGAACTCCTGACGTCCCGTGCCGGTTCTTCTGCATATATGCTCGGCTCTGTGACATCCTATGCGGCCTCAGTCAAAGAACATCTTCTTGGAGTCAGGAAGTCAACTATTGACATGTTCGGAACTGTCTCGCATGAGTGTGCCATTGAGATGGCAGAAGGGGTGAGAAAGCTCACAGCTTCAGATTACTCTATCTCAGTAACAGGTGTTGCAGGACCGGATATAGATGAAGGAAAGAGTGTCGGGACAGTGTATCTTGCATTTGCTGGTGGCGACAGGAAAAGCGAGAGTGTTCTTCTTCCTTTCTCTTCATGGGGCAGAGCTTCTGTCAGAAGGAAGGCTGCAGTGACTGCATTTATACTTCTTACAGCATTCATCAAGGGCGAGGATGTTCCAGAGATTGTGAAAAGCTGGAATTATATTTGACAGCACTGCCATTTGTCTGTTGACTATGCCCCTCTGATGGCAATATTATCTGAGGCGTATTAAGGCCAAGCAAGCCTTTAGCCTTTCAGAATACCAATCATCTCTTTTGGAGTAATAATGTCAGATTTATTTGATGAAGCCGGTGTGGCAGAAGCAGTTGCCACCACGGAAGAAGGGACACCTGCAAAGAGAAAGCCAGGACGCCCGAGAAAAACAAAAACAAGTGAAAATACACAGAAAAAACCACGTGTGACGATAAAGAGGAAGACAAAAGTCACTGTGAAGGCTGTGGAGGAAGAGACGCCGGTTCTCTCCCCTGAGCCGGAAGTGACAGAGCCTGCTGCAGAGGAGGCACCTGTCTTTGCAGAAGTGCAGAGCGAAGCAGAGGAACATGTGCAGGCTGCGCCTGTGGATGAAAGCTCCGCACCCGAAGCCTCAGAAGAAGAGAAGGTAGAGGAGGATTCTCCTGATAAACCCCAGTATGAGAGGCGCTATGATGACCGCTTCCATGCAAACCGCCGTGACAAGCGCATGAAGACCAATGGCAAAAGAAGAGTAGAGGAATATCCTCCTGAGATTAACATGGATGAGCATCCGGACGCTCCCCAGCTCTTTATCTCAGTTCTCACAGCCTTGCATATTGACGAGCTGAGGAATAAAGCAAAAGTCCAGGGGATTCCTGAGGACGTGATTCTTGATTGCAGAAAATCCGAGCTCATTGCGCGTATGCTCCGTCTTCATTCTGCCAATGGTGGTGTTCTTCTTGTAGAAGGAACGCTTGAAGTGCTACAGGAAGGCAGTTTCGGATACCTCAGATACCCTATCAACAACTATCTTGCAGGAACAGAGGATGTTTATGTATCCGCATCGCTTATAAAAGCAATCGGCATGAAAACTGGCGACTTCGTCTATGCTCAGATAAGAGCACCTCGTGAAAATGAGAAGAGTGCTGCAGTTGTGCGTGTGCTGGAAGTGAACGGCGAAGAGCCGAAGATGGCGAAGATCCGCGCACCGTTTGACACCCTTACTCCTCTTTTCCCTGATGAAAGGCTGCACCTTGAAGTGATAGAGGATGCGACAAAGCCTTCAGATCTTTCTACGAGAGTTGTCGATCTCTACTGTCCGATCGGAAAAGGCCAGCGTTCTTTGATTGTTGCTCCTCCGCGTACAGGTAAGACAGTACTTATGCAGAAGATTGCTAATGCCATCACGACAAACCATCCGGAAGTTACACTGATTGTCCTTCTTGTAGATGAGAGACCTGAAGAGGTCACGGACATGCGCCGTAATGTCAAAGCTGAGGTCATTGCCTCTACATTCGATGAACAGGCACAGCATCATGTGCAGGTTGCGGAAATGGTCATAGAGAAGGCGAAGCGTCTTGTGGAATATAAGAGAGATGTTGTCATCCTGCTCGATTCCATCACACGCCTTGCAAGAGCCTACAACCAGACAGTCCCTGCGTCAGGGAAAATTCTCTCAGGCGGTGTTGATTCCAATGCGCTTCACAAACCAAAGAGATTCTTCGGTGCGGCTAGGAATATTGAGCAGGGTGGTTCTCTCACGATTATCTCGACAGCGCTCATAGAGACTGGTTCCAGGATGGATGAAGTCATCTTTGAGGAGTTCAAGGGCACTGGAAACAATGAGATCGTGCTTGACCGCAAGATGGCTGATAACCGCAAGTTCCCTGCCATCAATATAAAGAAGTCTGGAACAAGAAGGGATGATCTTCTGCTTCCTGCTGATGTCCTCTCTCGTGTCATTCTTCTGCGCTCTGCGTTCGGCAATCTGGATGATATCGACATGTCAGTGGCTCTGATTGACAAGATGAAGAAGACAAACAATAATAAGGAGTTCCTTGACTCGATGAATGCGCCATCGACGTTGAGGTGATGATGATATCGCCTATCTGTGCAAGCAGATAGAAATGCAATAGAACCGGAGGAATGAAATGAAGAAGAATATCCACCCTGAGTACACGCTTCAGGAAATCCATTGCTCTTGCGGCAATGTGATCAGAACAAAGTCCACTGCAAAGAATCTCCATGTTGAAATCTGTTCAGCATGCCACCCGTTCTTTACAGGAACTCAGAAGCTTGTTGACACAACAGGACGTGTTGAGCGCTTCAACAAGAGATACCACAGAGAATCGAACTGAAATCGGTTTTAGCGGAAAAGTACGGCCGGGACTATTCTCGGCCTTCTTTTTGACAAAAATTCACTCATTGTATATATTTTCCACAGGATTATGAAGGGAATCATCGACATACATAAAGCTGAATATGGAGTCACTCCTGACGTTGTTGTGGAAGTCCCACAGGTTACAACGCTTCTTGGTGCTTTTTCTGAATTCTGCTCCGGTTATGCGCTTATGAGCACGAATACGCAGGGCCTGAGAGTAGCACTTTCAAGACGTGAGGATACACAGGTTCATATTCTGAACTCGACGAAGAAGGAAAGAAAGAAATTCCAGCTGATTGGCATCAAAGCCCGCAAGGAAGATAAATGGTGCACTCCTGTGAAATCTGTCTGTCAGATACTTTCTGCTTCAGAGCTGCCTGTTTCAGGTTTCAACCTCACAATAAAAGGGCAGAGCGCTGTTGCTGATCCTCCTGCCATAACTGCAGCAATTTCCTCCGGTCTTCTTCTTGCTCTGAACAAGTTCTTTGGTTATGGTCTTGATTCCAACAGCCTTGTGCGTCTCGCATATAATGCAAACAGATACTCTGATACATATAAATCCCGACTGAGGGACCTTATCACAATCTTCTCATCCGAACCTGGCAAGATGCTGCGTTTCGACCTTGAGACTTATGCATATTCGTCCTTCCCTTATCCATTTACGGCAGAGAGTGGGACAGGATCCTGGTTTATTGACTGCTCGCTTCCTGCTGATGAGCTTTCAGAGGAAGTCGCAATATTCCGTACAGAGGCAGGAAAAGCATTTTCTGCTCTGAGGGAGAGCGCATTGAAGGGTACGAAGCCGAGGAATCTCCTCCGCAAGGAGATAATCCAGAACAATGCGCTGGGGGAAGACTGGAAGCGTACGATTATTTTCGTAATCGAGGATTCTCTTGCGGCAGAGAAGGGTTATGAATGCCTTCTGGCAGGAGACGCTGTGCAGCTTGGAAAGGTCCTGATTGATGAGCAGCGCAATCTGTCACAGCTGGCAGGGCTCACATCTCCTGAAGTTGACTGGCTTGTCAAACGAGGAGCCGAGGATGCTAGTGTAAGAGGTGTTACTGAAATCTCAGTTGGTATCACGGGAACCCTTGTCGTGCTGATTGACAGAGGCAAAGAGACAGAATTCAAGGCAAAGCTTGAAGAGTATGAGCGTATATTCGGGTTCAAGCCTGTTATGAGGGAGTACATTCCGTCAGGGTCAATAAGGATTATTTCTGAAGATGAATATCCTTTTATCTAATGATGATGGATACAGAGCCGAGGGGCTCAATGTGCTTGAGTGTGTGCTTGCTGAACGCGGGCATGATATCTATGTCTCTGCACCTGATACACAGCAGAGTGGAAAGTCCCATTCAATGACAATCCATGGCCGTGTCACGGTGACAGAGTATGCGCCGCACCATTTCCATGTTTCCGGTACTCCTGCAGATTGCATCATCTACAGCCACCGCTGCTCGCTCTTTCCTGTGGAGTTTGACGCAGTTGTATCTGGTATAAACCATGGCTACAACCTCTCTACTGATATTATCTATTCAGGAACCTGTGCAGCAGCACGTCAGGCCGCTTTCCTTGGTATTAAAGCTATTGCTGTATCAGCAGAGGATGGGTGTGGTACATCGCTCTTTGAGAGGGCTGCACATTTTCTTGCAGATAATCTTGAAGCTTTCCTTTCCAATATAAAGGACAGAACATTCATGAATATCAATGTGCCGGAAGCTTTTGCTGGAGAGTATGAGCTTGCAGGTATTGGTGAGATTATCTACAACGACAGTGTCGCTGTACGGGGTATTGACGGAGATAAGCGCATTCTTGAGATTGATTCTGCTGAACTTGAATACTATCCTTCACGCACAGGATACAGAGCTGATCATGAAGTATGCCGTTCCGGGCGTGCCGCTGTATCTGTAGTTGAGACGCACCCTGTGATCTCTGCGTCTATGGAGCAGTTCAAGGCGTGAAGTGGGAAGATATCTGCTCACGCTGCGGGCTCTGTTGCCATGAGAAAGTAATCTTCCCAGATGTTCTCCTGATCGATATAACCTCTCCCTGCGAATTCTACGATGCAGAGAGTCATAGCTGCCGGGTCTATGCTGATCGCTTCTCATATTGCCATCGCTGCCAGAAGGTCACGCCATTGATGGCGGCTTTCAGCCGTTCGCTGCCGGAGAGCTGTGCTTATGTCGTGTGGGCGAAACGCCATCATCTCAGGTTCAGGCGGCCTCAAGAGCTTGTTGTCTCTGATTCTCCTCGCCTTGACTGACTCACCGCTCATCGCTACCTTAAGTCCGAATGGAGATTAATATGGATAGAAAATATGTCTATCTTGATAATAACGGCACAACAAGGATGGCCGAGGAGGTTGCAGCTTTCATCCATGCTAATGATGAACTCTACGGCAATGCATCAAGCATGCATACTCTGGGCCGCCAGGCAGCTGCCGGAATAGAATGGGCACGAGAGGAGATCGCTAAGCTTATCGATTGTGATAGTTCTTCCGTTTATTTCACGTCTGGTGCTTCTGAGAGCAATAACATGGTGCTCAATGTCTTCCGCGACCTGATAGACAGCGGGTCTGGAAGACGACGTATCATTGTTTCGGCTGTTGAGCATCCTGCAACTATCGAGACAGTGAAGTATCTGCAGGGCAAAGGCTACGATGTGGTTTTATGTCCTGTGGACAGTATCGGGCGTGTGAAGCTTGATGAACTGAAAGCGCTCACTGGTCCTGATGTGGCTCTTATCTCTGTCATGACAGGCAATAATGAATCTGGAACAATCCAGCCTGTAAAAGAGTGTGCGGAAATCGCGCATGAGTGCGGAGCATATTTCCATACAGACGCTACTCAGGCGATAGGAAAGATTCCGGTCTCTGTCAAGGATATTGGAGCAGATTACCTCTCTCTGTCAGGACATAAGTTCTATGGCCCAAAAGGAGTGGGAGTGCTTTATGCACGTCCTGGTGTGCCTTTGTCTCCTTTTGTCCATGGCGGACATCAGGAGAAAGGAATGAGAGCTGGCACTTATAATAACCAGGCAATATATGGTATCGGAAAAGCGGCAGAACTTGCCCGCATGAACCTCCTCGATGAGCACGACAGGCTCTGGGCGATGAGAGAAGCACTCAGAAAAGGTATTGAGAGATGTGTGCCGGATGTTGTCATCAATGGCTCAAATGAGGAATCGCTCTGTCTGCCAGGAACACTCAATGTCTCGTTCCCTGGCGCTGAAGGTGAGTCGATTCTGCTCTATCTCGACCTTGAAGGAATAGAGGTGTCCACAGGATCTGCGTGTGCAACAGGGTCTCTTGAACCTAGTTACGTGTTGCTTGCTGCTGGAGTGGATGTAGAGCTTGCGCATGCTTCCATCCGCTTTTCGTTCGGGCGCTACAATACAATGGACGATGTTGACTATGTTCTGGAGAAACTGCCGCCTATTATCGCGAAAGTCAGGGCAATGAGTACAAGGAGAGTATAAATGGCAGATAGCTTCATGGCCCAGTGGGTCTATACAGATACGGTAAAGGATCATTTCATCAATCCACGCAACCTGTGGAAAGAGGAGGATGAGTTCTCCCCTGATGGAATCGGAGAGGTCGGCTCCCTTGCCTGTGGTGATCAGATGAGAGTAGGAATCAAAGTCGAGGATGGAAAGATCTCAGATCTCAGATGGCTGACATATGGCTGTGCCTCTGCAATCGCATCAACTTCGATGATGAGTGAAATGGCAAAAGGTATGACACTGGAGGAGGCATACCACCTCACTCCAGCTGCTATTACAGATGCCCTCGGTGGGCTTCCTGAGCATAAGTTCCATTGCTCTGTCCTTGGGGACAAGGCGCTGAGAGCCGCTATTGATGACTATCTTGAGAAGAACAATCTCCCGAATCCTTATAAAGGCACGACTGCAAAGATTATCTGCGAATGCAAGGGTGTCACCGATCAGATGATCGAGTCTCTGGTGAAGAGTGGCAAGGTGAGCACATTCGAAGAGCTGCAGAATGAGACGGGATGTTCAACTGCCTGCGGCAAGTGCCGTGACAGAATTCTGGAAGAGCTCAATGAAGCGCTTCATATCTACGGAAAATGATCAGTGTTTATCTTGAAGAGGTGAGGGACGCCCTCTATCCAAGGAAGAGCGGGGTCCTCACCAAACGCAACAAATTCATTAAAATCGAGCCTCTCAGACCATATACAAAGGATGAGATACGCACGCTTCGTCTGCGTCTCCACCTGTCTGTCGGGCTTTTTGCAGAGCTTCTGGGCGTTTCTGAGAAAACTGTCGAAGCCTGGGAGAGCGGATATAACGAACCCTCAGGTCCTGCACTGAGACTGATGAATATGATTCAGCGCTATCCGGATGTGCTGACAGAGTCACATACTGTATATATCACTAAGTAGCCGAGAATATAGAGCCTCCGATAAATTCTCTCAGAAGCGAGTCTGGAGGAACCGCATCTGCGGCAATAGGGTAGATACATCCAAGAAATTCCAATAGCCTTTGCGCATTCGCATAAGCTTCTCCCTCTTCCTTAGGCACTGACATCAGCAATGGCACAGCATATGGTTTCAGCACGCCCAGTTCATATTCCAGCGCGCTGTTAAGCATCACATCTGCATTATTCTGGAATGGGAAGATGTGATTCTTCTCACCTCTCTCCACAGAAGGCCAGCGCGTGAGAGTCTCAACTGCATTGAAGCCTCGTGTACGGTTGTCACGGACCATCCGTCTCAGAATCCTGTTGTCTGTTGTGCTGATTCGCGACCGTGTGTCAAGGTTGACCTGTGTTAAGGCTGAGATATAGATGCGGAAACCTTTCTCATGTGGAAGATCCGGGATGAGCGCGGGGTTAAGGCCATGTATACCTTCGATTATCAGGAGAGAATCATCGCCGAGTACTGTCTCTTCTTCCCGAAGCGTGATTTTCCTTGTCTTGAAAGAGAATGACGCAAGGTGAACTGGCTTGCCGTTTATCAGGTCGGAGAGCTGACTTCTCAGAAGCGGAAGGTCCAGGGATTCCAGCACTTCATAGTCCCTTTCCCCATTTTCATCGAGAGGTATCTTCTCTGTTGGAAGATAGTAATCATCCAGCGATATCCTCACAGGTTTTATCCCATCCACCCTCAGTTCATCGGAAAGACGGATTGAGAACGTGGTCTTGCCCGATGAGGAAGGTCCTGCAATGAATACAGCCCTGACTGTTCCTCTGCCTTTGATCATGCGGGAAATGTCGGAAATCCTCCGTCTCTGCAATGCTTCTGAAAGCAGAATGGTCTTGTTTATTTCACCGCTGACGACTTTCTCGTTAAGTTCGCCGATAGACTGGATGCCAAGTATTTTCGCATATCGCTTGTTCTCGTTGAAGACACTGAAGAGCAGTGGATGATCTGTGAATGGCATAATGGCGTGTGGATTCCTGCTTTGAGGGTATCTGAGCAGCAGTCCATCTTCGTATTGCCGCAGCTCCCAGAGTTCCAGAAGCCTCAGTGATGGTAGCATCGGTTCATAATACATCTCCATGCATGTCCCGATTTCAGCAAACTTATAGAAGGGCTGGTTCATAGTGGAAAGAAGTTCTTCGCTTTCTTTTAAGCCTTTTTCGTTTGCGTATTCAACTGCTTCATCATGTGTTATGTTGCGCAGTGTGATAGGAAGATCTTTCCCGATTGCATCTTCCATTACCTTCTTCAGTTCCTGGATATCTCCGGGTTTCCCATCCCTGTAGCGGAAGTAGAAACCATCACCCAGACTGTGCCCGATGATGAGTATGCGTTCAGGAGCGACGACAGAAGTCGCATAGGAGAGAAGAAAGCAGAGGCTCTTGCGGTATACGCGCTTTCCGAGGTTTGAGAAGAGCCGTACTGGGGTGACTGCCGCGTTGCACTCTATACGTTCTGAAAGCGACATAAGAGTGCCGTTGACCACCACTGCAACAACAGGGTTGTCGTGGTATGATAGCGCCTTGTCATCTTCAAACAGCGATGAAAGCTGTGTTCCCTTGTCAATTTTCAGTATCTTACCATCAAGCGTTACTTCCAGCATTCTATAAGGATAGCATAGCTGAGCTGAATCAGCAGGGATTTTGTGTGTAGTTAGTTAGGAATCAAGCTCGCTGTCGATGTAACGCATAATCACAGAAACAGTGTAATTAATCTCAGTATCTGACATTGCTCTTCCTTTCGGTATTCCATGCCATTTCTCCAGACAGCCTCTGCAACAGCAGCCTGTAGCATGCTGTGCAATGAATACAGGATGTCCTTTCATCGGTGTCTGCCTGCCATCATTCGCAGGATAAGCAGGGGCAAGTCGCTTTGCAATGAAGTCATATGCATGCTTTTCGATAGTCTCCCTTCCTTTTGAAAGAGCGTATTCCCGTTCCTTGCCACGGATATGGAAGCGCATGCGGAATGATGATTTTTCGCGCCGTTTTTCGAAAAGAGCCCATTCTTCATCAGTCATGGTTCCATAGTACCCCTTTTCTTCTTAAGAGAATATAATCAATGGCATGGCAATACTCGTCGTCCATCTGGGAAAGAATGAGATAGAGCGTAAGGAGAGCGGTAAGCTGCAAGGCCTTCCTCTTGCTTATGAGCTTTATAAAACGTATGAAGCACTTCAGCCTGTTGTCATTGTCCCTCCATCTGAGAGGGCTTTGCGTTTTCCCGGCTCCTCTTTCTTTTCATTCGTCTTTCTGTCCCCGATAACAGAACACGTTGCACTTGTTTCTTCCGCATTATCGCCAGGATATTCGCTTTTCCGTCTCGGTTATGAGGCTCTTGTCATAACAGGGCGCTCAAGAAAACTCGTTTCCCTGATGATTAACGCAGAAAGCGCAGAGATTGTCTCTTCAGAGGATCTGAAGGGACTGTCAGCAGAAGAAGCTGAAACAGCCATGAAGAAGAATATCACGGACAGCGTGATGTCGATAGGAAGGGCTGGGGAGAATGGAGTTCTCTTTGCTTCCATGCAATGCGGCGGACGCGAAATCGGCGGCAAAGGGCTTGGATGTATTTTCGGCTGGAAGAACCTGAAAACAGTTGTCATGCCTGGTTTTTCACGTAAAGACAGCATTGGCCGTGGAAAGACTGAGAAACGCATGCTCAGACGTCAGGAGAGATGCAGGGTATCGCGGAGAATGCGCAGGGAAGGAGGTGGGTGTTTTATTGATTCCGCACTCACTCTCGGTTCTCTTCCTGTTTTGTCTTATAGCCTGAGATTTGATCCTAGAGCATATTTTCTTGATGGCAAGGCAGCCCTTGATGCATATGGTTCGTTCCCGGATTCCTGCCAGGATTGCTTTCTCGCATGTGGCAGACGTACAAAGGATGGAGAGATTCTCCCGACATGGGAGGAGTGCATAATGCTGGGGGCCAATCTTGGCTTCTTCTCTCTGGACAGTGTCAGAAGGCTTGCGGCGGCTGTGCATGAGGAAGGACTCTCCAGCGCAGATACAGGAGCTCTTCTTGCCTATCTGAGATCACTTCCCGGCACAGATTACACTCTGCCTGTGCTGAAGGATAAAGGTATTGATGAGTATCTGAGGATTATTCATTTAATCGGGGAGAACAGAGGGTTGGGAGAGCGTCTCATGCATGGCGTGAAGGTCTTTCCGGATGCAATAGCGACTGATGACCACCTTCCGCTGCTGACAGATCTCCGCGGAGACAAGGCAGGGGCTGTGCTGGCACTCAAAGGCCTTTATTCAGAGCTTCCTGCCGCATGGTTGCTACCGCACTATCCGCTTTCAGATAAGACAGGAGCTCTTATGGCTCTATATGAGGGCGCATATCGCATTGCCCTGATTTCCAAGGGATATTCGCCGATGGGAGCACTGACAGAGTGGTGGGGGCTCTTCCCCTCTTTTGTATTCCGCTTCCCGTTCCTCCTTCGCCTTGTAGCACTCCTTTTCTCCGCTTATGGTTTGAACGGTACGGATCTTCTTAAAGATGGCCTGAAACTTCTTGATATCTTCTCAGATGGAAAGAAACACGCAATTCCAGACCATTTCTGTCTTAATCCTGAAAGTGCATACAAAGATAACACTACACTCTCTCCTGTGAAGCTTCTTGAGTGTTATGAACGTGAGAAGCGTATTGCTGAAATGGTACTGAAATCCAGAAGGGAGAAGAGCTCAAGTCCTTCTTCCGAGAACAATGCCGCTGTGGGACCGTCCGATGAACGCGGACGCGACGGCGAACCTGGATTGCAGTAGAATATGCCATTCTCTTCAAAAAGCTCTGCCACATGCGTGTGCCCGTAAATGAATACGTCACCCTTTGAAAGATTGAAATCACTGGGTGAGTAGCGGTCTCCATGAGTCATTACCACTCTCTTTCCATATAATTTCAGCTCTCGTTCAAGAGGCGGGAATGGCAGGCTGTCATATTCATAGAATCTGTCGCAGTTGCCTCTCACAGCGACAAGCGATGAGAAGAAAGCTCTGTGAAGGAAATCGGGGCATTGGTCGCCAGCACTCAGTATCCCTTCTATGCTGAAATGTCTCACAGCTTCCTCTATGAGCTTGATGCCTTCTTCTCTGCCATGTATGTCTGAAGTGATTAAATGCATATGTTGAGTATCTTTTAGGTGGATTTTCCTGTCAAATGGTTCTCTTTCTCTCTTCATAAATTCCGAAGCCAGGAAACCATCAGCCTCGTGCTGATGGAGGAATGGCTATATCTTCCGACTACATATCCCTTCCAGATGATGTATTCCCATATCATTTAGGGCCATGTTATCATAAGATATGAATTGGCGTAAGAAGAAATACGGTTGTCGGAAAAGTAAAAGGAAGCGAGTGCTGAAGCCTATCAAGCCGCTTTCCGATACCATGCGCCGTTCCGTTAAGATATATCCTGAATTCTCACCTGAAGAACGGGAAACCATACTGAATACCATGGCTCTGTACGAGGAGGCATTCGATGACTTCTCGTCGTATTGCGTCTTCAAGCGTACTGCAAGCCGTAAGAAGCTGCAGGCGGATGTGTATCCGTATTTCAGGGAGCTCCATCCGGAATTCCCGTCAGCGCTTCTCCAGTCCGTAAGGGACCAGGCTGCGGAGGGTGTCAAGAGCTTCAACGAGAACAATCCCGATAAGCGATACCATGTTTCTCCGAAGCTCAAGGGCAATTGCACGATGCGGTATACGCTACGAGCGGTATCTCTCAGAGGAAATCTCCTTACATTGTCGACAGTCGGCAAGTGGATAAGGAAGCTCATCACGATACCTGAGTTCTTCACCGAACGCTATCCGAAGAAGGATGGCTGGAAGTTCAACTCGGCTCTCGTCGGGATTGATTACAAGGACAGAATATACATAACGCTTGTATATACAAAACCAGCTCTGGAGAAGATGGAGCTGCCGAAGGATCTGGAGGAGCTTGCAGCAGTTACTGAAGGCTACGACAGAGGGGCTAAGAACCCCATCGCGGATTCTGAAGGGAATAAACAGGACTCGAAGGAAAGCTCTGTTGCCAAGCGGAGGTACGACTACAATCGGAAGACATGTCAGGAGAAAGACACCCGGTCGTCTCGCAGGAGACTGAAGGCATTGAGCGGCCGGGAAGCGCGGTTTGTCCATAATGATAATCATTGCATGTCAAACAGAATAGCCAACAATCCGAAGAAAGTACATGTACTCGAGAACCTGAGCGGCATGAACGAGCTGAAGAGAAAGGGAGTGAGCGGGAAGAAGACGCGGACTATGCTCTCCAACTGGTCACCTAGCCAGCTGGAGTATGACATCCGTTACAAGGATCAGGCTCTTGGGAAATACACGGAGTTCGTGGATCCCGCATACACATCCCAGAAATGCTCGAACTGCGGAAACATCGATAAGAACGCAAGACGCAAGGGTGAATACCATTGCAGAAAATGTGGGATGCGGATGCAGTCAGACGTAAATGCTGCGAAGAACATTAAGAACCGTTGGCTAGAGAACTACACCCGGCTGCCTGCCGTCGATGACGGCTTGAAGGCTGGGCAGGTGGCAGTCAACCCGCCAGGGAGTCAGGCCTGATCTGATCACCCGTAAATGGATGGAGTACCGGTGCGATACCTCAGGCATTGCCTGCTGGGAAAGGCGCCGGGGCAACGCTCATGTCCAAGCCTTTTGGGTTCATCCCAAAGGTAGTTGACGTGCTAAGCTGTGATGAGGAGTTGAGATGGAAGAACGCTTTATAAAAGCAGCAGATGGGCACAGACTTTTCCTTCGTGTCTGGTCTTGTGATGACCCCATTGGGGTGGTCCATATCAATCATGGTATGGCAGAGCACAGCCTCAGGTATGATGATTTTGCCAGAGAACTCAACCGTTATGGGTTCTCTGTTTATGCTCAGGATCACAGAGGGCATGGAAAGACAATCGAGGAAGATGAGAAGGGGTGGTTTGCAGAAAAGGGCGGATGGTCGCTGGTTGCAGATGATGCGGCTGTTGTGGACAGACTTGCCATGAGCGAGAATCCCGGGCTTCCTCTTATCCTCTTCGGGCATTCTATGGGTTCATTTGTTGCTCGCACGTGTCTTAACCGCCATTCGGAGTATTATGCCGCTGCAGTTATATGCGGAACCGGAGCTTCTCAGGGCATTGTCGGTGCATTTGGCAGGAAGCTTGCTTCACTGAGGGCAAGAATCCGTGGATCCCGTACCAAAGACCGCTTTATGCAGACACTTGCTTTTGGCAGTTACCTCTCTCATTTTCCAGGAGAGGGTAAAACTGCCTGGCTTTCAAAGGATAAGGATATGGTTTCCCGTTATGATGGAGACCCATTATGCGGTTTCGTGTGCTCTTCGCAGTTCTATGCCGATCTTATAGAGGGGTCGTTTACTGCTAATGACAGAAAAGCGGCTCAGCGCATCAGGAAAGATCTGCCCATGCTTATTATATCAGGGAAGGATGATCCTGTAGGCGGTTATGGCAAAGGTGTTGAGAAAGTGTATAGAATGTATAAGGACGCAGGACTTGAGAACGTTACACTGCGTCTTCTTGAGAATGACAGGCATGAGATTCTCAATGAGACGGACAGGGAAGAGGTCATGAAGACAATGATTGAATTCATGATTAAGGCGGTGAAGTCTGATGACAGATAATGAGAACAAATTATTTGCGCGCCTCGGTGTGTGGTGGGTGAATTACGGAAAGGCTTTGAATCTTGCCCTGCGTGGTGTCGGCCGGGATAATATCTCAATGATGGCTTCTGGCATGGTTTATTCCACGCTTATTGCTATTATCCCGTGCCTCACGTTCCTCTTTGCATTCCTCTCTGCGTTCGGTGTCCTTCAGCCTTTTATGGATCTTATCCGCGAGATAGCTATTGATACATTTGGTAAGAACCCGGGAAATGAGCTGATGGGATACATCGAGCAGTTTTCCTCGAATGCAATGAGTCTTGGTGTCATCGGCCTTATATCATTCATATTCACAGGAATCCTGCTCGTGAATAAGATATATACTGTAATCAATCATATTTTCCGCACTCATGCTTCGTCTGGTACCGTCAAACGCTTCACAGCTTTCCTCACATTCCTCATCATCGGAGCATTCATTGTGGTGATGGTCTTCGCACTGCAGGGCATGGTTGGCGGCACGCTCAGAAACATGGTTATCGGGGATGAGACTACAAGCAACTTCCTCTATACCGCGCTTATGTTCTTCGTGGGACTTGTATTCCTGTTCCTTCTTTTTTATGCCGTTCCGAATACAAAGATACGGTTTGTGTCTGCTGCAGTCGGTGCAACTACATGCATGGTTCTTCTGATGATCATAACTGCACTCTTCAGCAAGATTGCATCAATGATGGTCAGTTATTCTGTAATCTACGGTTCAATGGCTTCTATATTCGTAGCACTGCTCTATCTCTATATTGTCTGGTTTGCTGTCTTCTTCTCCGCAGAACTTGTTTTTGTGCATCAGTTCAAGCCTGATAAATCATTCCTGCTTGGCAGTTCAGAGACACCATACAGACAGCTTTCCGAAGCCGTGAACGCGCTCTTGCTGATTGCTGACAGGTACCAGAAAGGCGAGGGGCCGATGAGCCAGAGAGAATTGATACGCAAGCTTGCTATTCCCTCAAACAGGCTTGTGAAGTATCTTTCAGATCTTGAGGATGCTTCGATGATCATGGCTGTGAATACGCAGCGCACGCTCTTCGTGCCAGCCAGGCCGCTTGAGCAGATTACTGTCAGCAGAGTCATAAGTGCTCTTTTTGGGGACATGGACGCTGCTGCTATTGAGACAATAGGAGAGGCCGTCGCCTCTGAATTCCTGCACCGCGGTATTGCTGACACAGGCAATATAACGGTGGAGAACCTTCTGGAGAGAGTATGATACTTGATAGAGAGAATGCAGAAAGCATCGTCGGATCCTTCCCGACGATTCCTGATCCTGAGAGTGCCATCGCAAGGCGTTACAAAGCTGCAGATATCGAGATAAGATATCATAAGAATGCAATGCTGATGGGGGATGATGTCGTGATTGCCACTCCCTATTCCGTCACAGCGCATGTAGGTGGACGCTATATATTCGCAGCTTCAATTGAACGCGATGACCTGAGAGCTATCTCTCCGATGATCGGTATTCCGCTCAGAGAACTCCAGGAGGAGTACGGAGTGAGAGGATTCTATGGTGAGCCCAAAGTATCTTTGTATGGTGACGGTGAAAAAGAGAGCCTCGGTGTTTACCAAGGCCTGAATAACGAAGATGAGATTGTCTCCTTCCTGCTATCCATTGTGCTCGACACTCTCGATGAGATAGCGGAACCTGAGCTCGTTCAGAAGGCAAGGTAGAGCATGTAGAGCCCTATCAGCAGCACTGCGATTCCAAGCACAATGTTCAGGGCTTTGCTTACAGCCCTGAAGGAGGCTTTGCTTCCGAGCTTGCGTATCAGGGCAGGGGAAGAACCTAGCACGACAGCAAGGGCAGTACAGCCGATTGAATAAAGAAGCAGCAGGAATCCTCCTTTTATCACTTCTCCTTCCGTTGCAGCTATCGATAAAAGTGCTACGAGTACAGGTGTTGAGCAAGGGGATGAGAATATGCCCCCAAGCACTCCTGCACAGAGTGCGCCTATGTATCCGCGCTTCCTGTTCAAAGCAGAAAGATATGTTGATGGTATTATATTGATGATTCCCCACATCTGCATTGCCATCAGAATCATCAGGATGCCAAGGATGAGATACCACCACCAGCGTGCATTCCCGATAAGTGTGCCAAGAAGTGCAGCTGCAATGCCGAATGCAGTGAATGTGACAGCAGTCCCGATTGCATATACAAGCGACAGCCTGAATGCTTTTCCCGGGGATGCCTCTTTCCCGACATAGCCAAGCACAAGAGGTATCTGTGAAAGCGCACATGGCGTTATTGATGTTATAACTCCGGCTGCAAGTGCAATGACTGGTGCAAGATAGCCGCTTGTTCCGATACTTGCCGAAAATGATGAGAGAATGTTATCCAGCATTTCTCAGGTCCTCTATCATCTGATCAAGCTGTGTCCGCGATAAATAGCCTTCATGGATTGTCAGCGCGTGTTCGCCTGTATCGCGATATGTGTAGAGTATGTAGTCAATCGAAGAATCCTCTGGCGGTGTGAATGGTTCTCCTTCTGGCATGAATACTGCGATTGTCGGAGTGACACGGATCGGGAAATACTGGAAAGCCGTCTCGTTTTCCTCAAGGTCCATGTAGCGTACTTCTACATCATCAATAGTCCTGTTCAGTTCAGAAAGGTCGTCCATCATCCTCAGACATGGCTGACACCAGCTTTCGCCCATGACAATGATCATAGGTTTCTCGTTCGTCTGGATCATATCCGGGGTGAAGCCTGAAATCTCCAGCGCTGTCCTGTCACTCTGAAGTGATGACGCATTGCTGTCGATAGCAGATTGCATTGAATCAATTCCCCCTCCTGGTGCGCGCTTGATAATAAAGACAGCGGCAACAAGGATTATTACGATGAGGATAACCGATGCCTGGATAATACGTTTCTTCACTCTTCCCTCCGCTTTGTGGATTTTACCATACATTGAGGTATGGCATCAAAGTACAAAGACATTGTCCAATCGTCTATATTACAGGAGGATAGTATTGACTGATTACTAATATAATTTATTTTATTGTAAAAGAATGGGCACGGTATTTATCCGTGTCCATTCTATTAGTAAGGGGCGATGATTAAGCTGTGGTGGCAATGTGCGGGACCGTTTCTTCCATCACATCGTAATAGAAGACTTCAAGCTCTTTTGCATCCATCAGTACTGGAACAGGATAGAGTGGATTTGCTTCCGCAGCAGCATACTTTGCGAGTTCTGGTATATCCTCTTTCCTTATTCCACTGAGTTTTTCAGGGATGTTCATCTCCCTTTCCATTGACTTTATGGCCTCGATGAAAGCCACTGCTTTCTCATGCGCATCCTTTCCGTTTATACCTGCCGCTGCTGCAAGCTCTGAAAGTTTCTTCTCTGCTTTTGTGCCATATTCCTCAAGAACATATGGCAGAAGAACCGCATTGGCCAGTCCGTGTGGAACATTGTACTTGCCACCCAGAGAATGTGCTACAGCATGCACATATCCTACATAAGAGACTGTAAAAGCGGCACCAGCAAGGAATGCGGCATGGAGCATATTCTTCCTTGCGGCCATGTCATTCCCGTCATGGTATGCCTTTGTAAGAGAGGAGAAGATAAGGCGTACCGCTTCCAGAGCCTCTGCTCGCGTTTCCTTTGTTGTTGATCCGCCGATATATGCCTCTACAGCGTGAGTCAGAGCATCAAGCCCTGTGGAAGCTGTAAGGCTCTGCGGAAGTGTTCTTGTCACTTCCGGGTCAAGTACAGCATAGCGGGGGATGAGAGGAAATGAGTTGATAGGATATTTGTGACGGGTCTTGCTGTCGACTATGACGGAGGCAAGTGTCGTCTCGCTTCCTGTACCGGCAGTTGTAGGGACGGCTATCAGAAGAGGAATTCTTCTCCTGACTTTCAGTATACCTTCCATCTTGTCCAGTCTTTTCCTCGGATAGGCTATCCTGGCGCCAACTGCCTTTGCCGCGTCGATTGAGGATCCGCCACCGAAGCCGATGATGGCTTCAGAACGGGATGAGATGTAGAGCCTTCTTGCTTCCTCGACATTGTCGGTTGTCGGGTTCGCTACAGTAGAATCATAGATCGCAAGCTCTATCCCATTTTCCAGCATCAGTTCTTCAAGCCCCTTTGTGAGGCCTGCGTTTCTTATGCCTTTGTCAGTCACAAGCAGCACTCGCTCTATCCCTTTTTTCATGAAAAGCGCAGGAAGTTCTGAAAGTCCCTGGAGAATCTCAGGTTTCCTGTACGGAAGAAGAGGAATCGCAATCCTGAATGCTTTCTGGAATATTCTTGCGTATATTTTCTCTGCCCGGTTCATACTCAAATCCTTTGCTTTGTTTTTAACACTGTGCAAGAAAAGTGTCAATATTGACAAAGAATCAGAATATGTTAGAAATAATTTCTGTAAATCGCCTTATCAGTCCCGCTCTGATTAATGGGATTTCCATAAGAGAATTAAAGACGCTTGCATAAGCAGTTGTAGCGAGATAGTTTTATTATTATAAAATAATTAATCCGATAATGGAGTAATATTCAATATATAATTTAATTTGATTCTCTCTCCTTCAATTATAATGCAGTCTCCTTTCACAGCTTTTATTACAGAAGTTACAGTTTTATATTTTCCGCCTTCCTTCAACCTGTCTGGAACAAAATATGTTAAAGAAGCCTTTCTGCCTGTCACCATTGCGTCTCTGAGCTTTCTGCCGATCTCCTCTCTTTCTCCATCTGTGAGCAGTCTCATCTCTTCTGTAAGCCGTTCTGTTTCCTTTATTGTCTCTTCATAGCCAGTTAATGCGGCAAAGGGTGCAAACTGACTAGCTCTGTCAATCCTTGGCATGCGCGGATGGCGGGAAGATGTGTGGTGCGGGTGATTGATTATATCATCATAAGGACCTGTCATGCTTTGTGCCCTCCTATCTGCTCATTGCGTTCTCTGGCAGTTGCGCCTTCCTCAAGGCTCATGCCTCTGAGAAGTGCGTTCTTTCCGAATCGCTTTTTGATCGCAATGGTCGCATCCTGAAGCTTCCTTTCGCGGGCTGTCTCTGCATTTTTCTTTTCCTTCTCTTTCTCAAACTGCTCCTGGTCTGTGAAGAGGTCGGGTTCTGAAAGGCAGCTTGTTCTTTCTTCTTCGGGTATTGTGTTCTCTGCTGTGATATACAGCCGTCTTATCAGCAACGATGGATTTGCATTGCTGTCATAGATATTAAGCGCTGCTTCTGTGATTTCCTTCGACGAGGATGTCGGATAAAGAAAGCGGAATGTGCCATGTGCACTCTTGGGAACCGTCCTGCCATAGAAATCAGTTTTCGTTTTTCCGTCGTAGTCGTTGTCCATGTTCGCGGAGTCATAGCCGGCACTCACAGTGACACTGCTGCACACTAGCTTCTTTTCCACAAGATCCAGGGAAAGCGAATCGGCCATCTCTTTCAAGACAAGACGTGCTTTCTCAAATGGGTAGGGGCATTGCAGAACCTGCCCGGAGCCAATGCTGTTTGAGGCTGGCTTATATGTTTTTATGTCCTCCATCGTACATGGTTCCCAGCCCCAGGCATGGTCTATTAGAAGCTCTGCATTGATTCCGAACATGCGGTACAGGAGTTCCTCGTTTCTCTCAGATGTACGTGCTATGTCTCCCATTGTATAGATGCGCCTTTCCTCGAGCTTTTTGGCGTATCCTCGTCCGACTCTCCAGAAGTCTGTCAGTGGTCTGTGAGTCCAGAGCTCCTGTCTGTAACTCATCTCATCAAGCTCTGCAATGCGTACGCCGTTCTTGTCTGGCTCTGTGTGCTTTGCCATTATGTCCATAGCAACTTTCGCGAGATACAGATTCGTGCCAATGCCTGCAGTTGCAGTGATACCTGTTTCCCCTAGAATTTCTGTAATAAGTCTCATCGCGAAGTCCCTTGCGCTCAGGCTGTACAGCTTCAGGTATTCTGTCGCATCGATAAAGACTTCATCGATTGAATATACATGGATGTCTTCAGGAGAGATGTGCCGGAGGTATATCCTGTAAATATCTGTACTGCATTTGATGTAATGTGACATCCGCGGTTTCGCGATTACGACATCAAGCTGGAGAGAAGGATCTTTTTTCAGATCAGAGTCTTTTGATGATGAGCCAGTGAATTTTCCGCCAGGAGCTCTTCTGCGCCTTGATGCATTTATGTCATTCATCTTCTCTCTGACTTCGAAGAGGCGGCAGCGTCCTGGTAGTCCATAAGCTTTCAGGGAAGGAGAGACTGCGAGGCATATTGTCTTGTCCGTCCGCGATTCATCGGCGACGACAAGATGCGTATCAAGCGGATCAAGTCCTCGCTCCCTGCATTCGACAGAGGCATAGAATGACTTGAGATCGATAGCGATGTAAACCTTCTCTTCCACATTGCTAATGATAGCAGAAAAGATGACTTCTCCATCATAGTGAAAGAGGATAATCTTACGCCGATGAACGATAAGGAATATCTCATACACGATAAGCCATGGAAAGCACTGCTTCTGTTTTCTCTTCCTATGATGCTTGGCAATCTCTTCCAGCAGTTGTACACGATGACTGATTCTGTCATTGTCGGGCGCTTCGTAGGGGAAGCTGCTCTTGCTTCGGTAGGTGCTTCCTATTCCCTTACCAGTGTTTTCATAGCTGTGGCAATTGGCGGCGGTGTCGGCAGCAGCGTGCTTGTAAGCCGTGCATTCGGTGCAAGACGCTATGATGATCTGAAAGTGGCTGTGTCAACATCACTTGTATCATTTCTAGTCCTTTCAGTACTTCTTTCGATTTTCGGATATCTGGCTGCGCCGGAAATAATGACAGCGCTAAACACTCCTGCTGATATACTCTCCGACGCAGTTGCCTATCTCAGGATCTACTTTCTTGGCCTGCCGTTCCTTTTCATGTACAACATTCTCTCTTCTACATTCAATGCGCTTGGGAAGTCAAAGATGCCACTGTTTTTCCTGATTTTCTCATCAATCCTGAATGTTGTTCTTGATCTATTGTTTGTAGCTGTGTTCAATCTGGGAATCATGGGGGCAGCATGGGCGACTCTCATCGCACAAGGAGTGTCCGCCTGCCTTTCTTTTGCGGTTCTTCTGAAGAATCTCACGGCTTTCGAAGGACATGTGTCATCTCTGCTTGATTTAACAGTACTCAGGAAAATGGTGACATTGGCAATTCCTTCCATACTGCAGCAGTCGACAGTATCCATTGGCATGATGCTGGTACAGAGTGTTGTGAACAGCTTCGGCAGCGAGGTTCTGGCAGGATACTCTGCTGGTATGAGGATTGAGAACATTGCGACAGTCGCAATGGTTTCCATCGGCAATGCCATGAGTTCATATACTGCGCAGAATCTTGGTGCGGAGAAAGCATGGAGAGTCAGGGAAGGCTATAGGGTTTCGTATCTGATGAATATATTCTTCGCACTTGTCGTCTGCCTCATCCTGGAGCTGTTCCCAGCCAGGCTCATCGGTATGTTCGTCGGAGCTGACGGAACAGAGATTGCTTATCAGACAGGCGTTGATTATCTCAGTTTCATGGGATGGTTCTTTGCCATTATAGGATTCAAGATGGCGACTGACGGAGTTCTCCGTGGAGGCGGAGATGTGAAAGTCTTCACGCTGTCAAATCTTGTGAATCTCGGAGTGCGTGTGATCTTCTCGTTCCTCTTGGCAGATACTGTCGGTGTTGCTATTGTCTGGTACATTGTTCCTGTGGGCTGGGCCCTGAACTGGATCATATCATTCATAGGCTATAGAAAAGGCATCTGGAACAGGTGATGATGTGTTTCCTTCCATCTGCAGCCATTTCCGGGTAGAATGAATGCATGTTTGGATCAGGAAAAGGCTTCTTCGGAGGGCTTATAGGGCTCTTCTTTTTCTCTATTGTAGTGTTTTTTGTCATTTATCTGCTCGTGCCTGATGTGTCTATCAGATTCTTTGGTATTTCTGTGAATTCAGATGAATATATTGCTCAGGCTGTAAGCCAGTCAGTTTCAGAGCTTGACATGCCAGAGGGCGTGATGAGTGACATTCAGAGCTATCTCTCATCTCCGGAAGGAAAAGCATATCTCGACGAAGCGGAAGCCGCTGTTGGGAACGGTGCTGATAAAGTCCTGGCGTTTTTCTCATCCGATGGTTGGAGAAACACGCTCGAGAGAGCTGGGAATGCTATCGCTTCCGGCGTTTCCTCTGCTTCAGATTTCTTTGCAGCGCACCCTGTTACTACAGGGGAGAGTAAATGACACGCATCACATTTCTCGGGACGGGAACCAGCCATGGCGTTCCTGTCATCGGGTGCCATTGTCCTGTATGTCTGTCCTCTGATTTCAGGGATAAGCGCTGGCGTTCGTCTGTATACATAGAGAAGGGTAACACGGCAGTTGTTATCGATACGGGATACGAATTCCGTTTGCAATGCCTCAGGTCAGGCATAGAAAGGCTTGATGCTGTGCTTTATACGCATCAGCATTCCGATCATCTGATGGGACTGGATGATCTGAGAGTCTTTACAGGAGAGAGAAAGCTTCCTGTTTACGGATTTCCACATGTGCTTTCCGGTATAGAGCGCATTTTCCCTTATGCTTTTTCCGAGATGCCGTACAAAGGTGTGCCGCGACTTGAGAAGAGGAATGTAGGGGAGGGCGAGCGTTTCAGTGTCGGAGAGCTTTCATTCACTGCCATTCCTGTCATGCATGGCTGCATGAGAATTGCAGGTTACCGCTTCGGAAATGTCGCTTATATCACTGATGTCTCTGACATGCTGCTTGATGAGAACATGGAGAATCTGAAAGGTGTCAGGATTCTGATTGCAGGCGCGCTTCGGGACAGACCGCACTGGAGTCATTTCACATTCGCACAGGCTGTTGAGAGCGGTCGGGCAATCGGTGCTGAAAAAGTATATTTCACGCATATCAATCACGAGACAGCAGCCCGTGATATAGAATCGCGATTCGCTCCATATGCAGAGGGCGCATATGATACACTTACATTGGAGGTCGATGATGAGTGATGAGCTTTTTTCGGAGTTTGATCTTGATCCTGAGAATATAAAAAAGGAACGGGATGAGAAGAAAGCGGAGACAAGAAGCACAAAAGAAGTCCCGCCGCCACCTCAGTTCACTTTCGACAAGCGTCTTTATATCATAGATGGTTATTCTGTTATTTACAGAAACTACTTTGCACATCTTTCAAATCCGCTGACAGACCGCAATGGAACGAATGTAAGTGCTTACTTCGGATTCTTCTCCACTCTCTTCTCGCTGATGTCTGGATACAAGATGGATTATCTGGCTGTCGTGATGGATGAAAGGGCCCCGACATTCCGTAAGGAGATGTATCCGGAATATAAAGCCAACAGGGATAAAGCTCCAGAGGACCTTCATGCGCAGGTGCCTATGATCAAATCCACGCTGGAGAAAATGCACATAGCTTGTCTTTCGCATCCAGGTTTTGAGGCTGACGATATCATCGCAACACTCTCCGAGCTTGCTTATAACCGTGGCGTTGAGACTGTGATGGTCACAGGGGACAAGGATCTCCTGCAGCTTGTAAGGGATCATGTTTATGCACTCAGACCCCCGAGAAAGGGAGAGTCCCAGTATCGCTTCTTCCGTTCAGAGGAGGTGAAGGAGGAGTTCGGTGTAGGTCCTGAGCAGATTGTCGATTACCTCTCCATCATCGGTGACAAGGCAGACAACGTGCCTGGTATCAAGGGACTTGGTGAGAAAGGCGCTGTGAAGCTTCTTGAGGAATATGTATCTCTCGATGGAATCTACCGCCATCTTGATATGCTCCAGAAAGGTGTGCAGAAGAAGCTTCTGGATGGCAAGGAAGATGCCGCGCTGTCGAAGGCTCTGATTGTTCTGCGTCGCGATGCTCTTCCATCTGATTTTGATATAACACCACTCTCTGTTTCCTCTGTCGATCTTTCTGGAGGTGCTGCTGATTTCGAGGAAAGGAACTGCCGCTCCCTGCTTCGTCGTATCGGCACGAAATCAGAGAGCGTGAAAGCTGAAGAGAGCGATGGGAAGCAGAGCACTGAAGAGCGCGGCGTATATTGCGCGATAACGGATCTTAGTGAGGTCCGCCGCCATTTCGAGCGTGCAGTCAACGAGTTTGATGGCCTGATGGCTCTGGATACTGAGACGACAGGACTTGAAGATGATGCCGATATCATCGGATTCTCATTCTCCTATGAGAAAGGCAATGCATATTATGTTCCACTGATTGCTGAAGGAAAGGAATATAATACACGGGAGGATGTCAAAGTTCTCTTCGATGATTATCTTGCCACTGGCAGGATAAAGGTCATAAACCAGAATGTGAAGTATGATCTGAAGATCATCTGGCGCCTTGGTTCGGATATCAGGAAGATTGCGTTCGATACAATGATAGCCGCATGGCTCATCGATGCTAATGCCAATATCTACAATCTTGATGAGCTTTCGGGACGCTATCTCAATATGACTACAATTCACTATGAGGATGTGGTCGGGAAAGATGAGATTTTCTCAGATATACCGCTTGAGAAGGCTGTGCCATATAGTGCAGAGGACAGTGATATGGCATATCGTCTATATCTTCTTTTCTCTGAGGAGCTGAAGAAGAAGGGGCTTGAGAATGTCTTTTATAACCTTGAGCTTCCTCTGATTCCGATTCTTGCCAGAATGGAAGTGAACGGGATTCATCTTTCAGAGGAGCGCATAAACAAGCTCAAAGAAGATATAGATGGAAAAGTCTCCTCTCTTATCCGCCGTATCTACGATGAAGCGGGACATGAATTCAATATAAACAGCACGATGCAGCTTTCCCGCGTCCTCTTTGACGAGATGGGCATGAAAGCCGGTAAAAAGACTCGCAACGGATATTCAACTGATACAGCCACACTGGAAGGACTCCGGGCAGAGGGCGGTGAGATTATCCGCGACATCCTGGACTATCGCCAGCTTTCAAAGCTGAAGAGTACTTATATTGATGTTCTTCCAGCGCTTGCTGACAGTGATGGTCGTATTCATACATCTTTTCTGCAGACGGGAACAGCGACAGGTCGGCTCTCGTCACGTAATCCGAATCTTCAGAATATCCCTGTCAGAACCGATGAAGGCCGTCTCATCAGAAGTTCGTTCACACCAGACGATGGCATGGTCTTCCTCTCCGCAGATTACTCGCAGATTGAGCTTGTTGTTCTCTCTGACGCGTCCCAGGACGCAGGGCTGATGGAAGCGTTCAATGCTGGCGTGGATGTCCATCGCTATACAGCTTCCATGATTTTTGCCCGTCCGATGGATGAAATCACGGATCATGAGCGGCGTGTAGCCAAGACAATCAATTTCGGCATTATGTACGGAATGTCTGCGTTCCGCCTTTCAAATGAGCTTGGAATTCCCCGTAAGGATGCGGCTGCGTTCATAGACAGGTATTTCACTAAATATGCAGGAGTGCGGGGCTTTGTTGAGAAAACAGAGGAAGAGGCAAGGCGGAACGGCTATGTGAGAACACGGCTTGGACACATCAGGGAAGTGCAGGGCATCAACAGCTCGAATAAAGTGGAGCGTGCAGGAGCGGAGCGCATCGCTGTCAATACTGTTATTCAGGGCACAGCGGCAGAGATTATGAAACTTGCAATGATTTCCATTGCCTCCGCTCTCTCAGAAGGACAGTACAGGACACGTATTCTGCTGCAAGTCCATGATGAGCTGATATTCGAAGTGCCAGAGAATGAGAAGGCTGCAATTGCAGAGCTTGTGAAGACAAAAATGGAGAGTGCTGTGAAACTTTCTGTACCTCTCCGTGCTTCGCTTGAATTCGGTTCTTCTTGGGGGGATATGCACTGATGATCATCGGACTGACTGGTAAAAGCTGTGCAGGGAAGGATACTGTTGCCGCGCTCCTGCCTCCTGACCGCTTCACTGTAATTGATGTGGATGCGCTGGGTCATGTTGCGCTGGAGGCGAATCATAAAGCGCTTCGTGAAGCTTTCGGTGATGGGATATTCTCTGCAGATGGCAAAGTAGACAGGAAGGTTCTCGGTCCCATTGTTTTCAGTAATCCGGAAAAGCTTAAGACTCTAAACGCAATCACGCACCCATGGATGAGAGACGAGGCACTGAGAATGGCTCATGAAGCTGAGAGCGAGGGGAAGCGGGCTGTCATAAACGCAGCACTCCTTGAATCTATGGGATTTGTCCCATGCTGTGACCTGATTGTACTCGTCGTTGCTCCATATGATGTGAGAGCGAAGCGCGCATTGGAGCGCGATGGCATGACAGAAGAGCGTTTCAGGGACAGGGCGGCAGCGCAGAAGGATATCGGATTATCTCTTCTCCAGTCAGGGCGTCGTGTGATAACAATTCTTAATGACAGCGATAAAGATACAATTTCTCGACAAGTATCATTTCTATGTGCTAAAATTTGATGGAAGAGGCTTTTTATGGGAAAGAAGACAAGAATCGTCTTGCTGTCGATAACAGCAGCTATAGCAGTGTTCACTTTCGTTGCGATGTGGACTGTAAGACCGGATTCTCAGAGTTCCGTGCTCGATGCAGCCAGGGAAAGGCAGAATGAGCCTCTTCTTCAGGTTTCAGAGCCTTTAGAGACTGATGTTGCCACTCTGAGCGCAGAAGAAGAGATGGCAGAGAAAGTTGCTGCACTCCTTTCATCTGATGAGGCATTTGTCTCCACGCTTGCTGAAGACATTGCAGGACGCATTTCCCTTGATGATTACATCCCAGAGCTGACGGAGAATGTTTATAACAGGATCTCCAGTCAGTATGATGCAATTGCAGCAGAGATTGCTGCCATGGTCAGCGGTTCTCTTGAAGATGATGTTCTCGCTATTTACGAGAAGCACAAGGAAAGTGTTGTCACAGATGTTGTCCTTGGCATCCTTGAGGAGTATGACAGCCTTTCAGACTCAGAGAAGAGTGAAATTCTGTCGCTCGAGTCACAGCTTCTTGAAATCTATGCAGAATATCGCGATGCACTTGTCTCCGATCTTGCTCTTGAGACGCTTTCATCAGGGCTTTCGGCTGATGAAATCGATGCACTCATCCTCAATTATTATGAGAGAGAGAAGAGCAATATCGCCGCTGATATGGGAGCAGCGCTTCTTGCAGAATACAGCTCGCTCGATGCAGCTACAAGAGCTGAAGTGCTCGGAATAGAAGGTATCTATGCATATTACCGCGCTGTTCTTATCCATGAGATACTGAATGAAGTTCCTGAAGTGGATGTAAAGCAGGAGGCTCAGAGGCTCTATAGCTCTTATAGAGCAGATATTGTAAGCGATCTTGAAAATGCGATTATCGCTGATTATTCATCGCTTACAGGTGATGAGAAGGCTGCTCTTCTCGATCTTCCTGAACACGACATTGAGGAGCAGGCAGTTGCACTCTATGAGAAATACAGAGATGTCATAATTGCCGACATTCTTTCAGCATTGCAGTCTGAGCCTGTCACAGCTTCCGTGGAGCCGGAACCTGTAGCAGAGCCAGAGAAACCTGAACCAGCTCCTGTAGAAGAGCCTGAGCCTGTCGTTGCTGATGAGCCTATTGTCCGCACGTACACATATGCAGGCTACACGCTTGTAGGAACTATCAGCACAGGCTCTGCAGTGCTTGAATACCCTGCGGTAGCAACAGACAGCGATGTGAATGCATTCTTCGCTCTTGAGAATGAGAAGTACGGGCTTGCTGAAATGGGTATAAGCTACAGAATCAATGGCAATGGAAGCGTGACAGTCACGTATCCAGAAGCAATCAGCAAGGAAGATGCAGCTACAGCTCTTGATGCATTCGTCGCAGATCTCATTGCGTACCTTACAGCACCCGTTGAGGAGCCGGAACCTGCAGCAGTAGAAGAGCCTGAGCCTGTCGTTGCTGATGAGCCTATTGTCCGCACATACACATATGCAGGCTACACGCTTGTCGGGACAATAAGTACAGGCTCTGCAGTGCTTGAGTACCCAGCGGTAGCAACAGACAGCGATGTGAATGCATTCTTTGCTCTTGAGAATGAGAAGTACGGGCTTGCTGAAATGGGCATAAGCTACAGAATCAATGGCAATAGAAGCGTGACAGTCACGTATCCAGAATCAATCAGCAAAGAGGACGCAGCTGCTTCGCTAGATGTATTTGTTGCAGATCTCATTGCGTACCTTACAGCACCGGTGGAGGTCGCTGAACCAGAAGAGCCAGAGATAGTTCCTGCAGAAAAAGTGAAGCTTGGTGCTCCATCGTTTGCAGAAGGCGGAATTATTGATCCGAATGCTTCTGCTGAGGAGTATGAGAGAGCTCGTACGGAACTGAGGCGCTCAGAGATAGAAAAAGCTCTGGAGTTCATTGCAGAGTAAGCTGAGGGGTCTACGGACCCCTTAATTATTCCGGGTAGTACCGTGTTTCACCATCAGGAGTCTCAAAGAGATACCTGCCATCCGGCGTGCAGCCTTTGTAGTATGCATGGGTCAGGATGACTTTGCCACCACCTTGCGGAAGATCTGCAGTGTACTGTGGCATACCAAGTCCTGAGAGCTCTTTTCTTATGTTCCTCTCAATTTCCAGACCGCGTTCTATGCTTACTCTGAAGTGTGCTGTCCCTTGCACTGGATCGTCCTGAAAGAGATAGTATGGCTTTATGCGAGCTGTCAGAAGTTTCTCAGAAAGCGCGATGAGCGTTGCTTCATCGTCATTTACTCCTTGCAAAAGGACACTCTGGTTAAATGCAGGGATGCCAATATCTACAAAGGAGGAGACTGCCTTTACCGCCTCCTCTGTCAGCTCTGCAGGGTGGTTGAACTGGGTCATGAGGAAAAACGGTGCGCCTGAATTATGCTGTCTGATGATTTCCATGAGTTTCTTTGTAAATCGCTCGGGGAAAACAGCTACTGCCCGTGTGCAGAGACGGAATATGACATCTGGACATTTTTCTTTGAAGATAGAGAGCATTCTGTCTATGTGTTCATCTGATAGCGTGAACATGTCACCGCCAGTGAGGAGCACTTCCTTGATTTCATTGTGGGCTTTGATATACAACGCAGCTTCTTCAATTTCTTCATATGCTGCAGGTCCAGAAAGGTGCCCGGTAAAACGACGGCGGAAACAATGTCTGCAATAAGCAAAACAGCGGTCCGTTGTATAGAATGCGGCTCTGTTGTGGTATCTGTGCACAAGGCGTCCTGTTCCCTGATGTGCACTCTCTTCCTGTGGGTCCAGATTGCCGATCCTGTCTTCATTCTCCATCACAGTAGGTACGAACTGCTTCCTGATTTCCGGAAGAGACAGAAGAGGGATGAGAGTGTCTGAGATAAGGAGCGGAAGCGTTGATTCTCCTTTCTCTTTCCATGCTCTCTCTTCATCCCTCAGAGGGAGAATCTTTTCCAGCTGTTCTATTTCTGTGATAGCCATGCGGATTTTATAGCACCTCTTAACAGTGAGAGCAATAGAGCAACAGCTGAATATGCGCTATGGTATGGAGTGGAGGGAATATGGCTGAAAAGAAAAGCCTTTCTGGCTATTGGAGAACAACATTTCTCATCGGACTTGGTTTTTTTACCATGGGACTGATGGATCCGCTTTATGACAATTACATACCGATGTTTCTCGGTTATTACATAGAGTCCTCGTCACTTGTCGGCACTGTCATGACTCTGGATAATATTCTGGCAATCTTTCTGATTCCTGTCTTCTCCGCGCTCTCTGACAGAACGCGCACACGCATCGGAAGGAGGATGCCTTATATCATAACGCTGCTTCCGCTCTCAGCGCTGTTTTTCGCGATGGTTCCTTTTTCAGCTCTCGAGTCGTTCATATTCCTCTTTGCCACGATATTCCTGCTCAATATATTCAAGCAGGCTGTGCGTGGCCCTGTAGTAGCCCTGATGCCAGATATGGTTCCCGCGGATTTAAGAAGCGAGGCCAATGGAGTGATCAATACAATGGGAGGCCTTGCTACGATTCTGGGGACAATATTGCTAGCAAGACTCATGGATGTCTTCGTGAATGTCCCTGGTGTAGGAAGAGTTGATAAGATTCTGGCGTTTCCTGTTGCTTCGGTATTTGTCATTGTTGCTGTTGTTCTTCTATTTGTTTTCGTTAAGGAGAAGAATAGTACAGTAGTGACGGAGAAGGAGAGGGAGGAGAAACCGAAAGAACCGATGATGAAGAGCCTCAATGCAATTTTCTCTGAAAAGGAAAAAAGCGCTCTTTTTATCCTTCTCTCGCTTCTTTGCTGGTTTATTGCTTATCAGGGGATATTACCATTCATTGGTGTCTATACGATGGAAGAACTCGGTACAAGTGCGGGAACTGCCGCACTTTCATCTGGAATGGTGGGGGTGGCCTATGCTGTATTTGCAGTTCCATCTGGCAAGTTCGCGCATAAGCATGGAAGGAAGAAGACTATCAGATGGTCGCTGTTCGCAATCGTCGTGGTCCTTCTTCTCGTGTTCCTCCATGGAATACTTACAGGTGGTATGAACCCGACACTCCGTCTCCTCTCGTTCTGGGCACTTCTTTTCCTCTTCGGAATATTCTGGGTTACAGTTGTGACAAATTCCTTCCCGATGCTCTGGCAGATGGCAGATTACCAGACTATCGGAGTGTATACAGGAGCTTATTATTTCTTCTCACAGCTTGCCTCAATCGTAGCACCTCCTCTTTCTGGAGGAGCCATAGATCTCTTCGGGTATCCGGCGCTCTTCATCTTCGGTCTTGTCTTCATGCTTATAGCTTATTTCCTGATGAGCAACGTGCATCGCGGTGAGCCTGTGGATGACTGAATGAAATGATTTTCCTTGCACCCTCTAATAACCTCTTGATACCATGAACAAAAGGGAGAAAAAGATGATTAAAAAGATAGTGAAGATCAGTTGTCTCTTACTAGCCGTGGGGGGGGGTAATACTAACATTATTCTCCTGTAAGAACAATATTTCTGTTTCTTTGCCGCCACTGATTGGTGACAATAAGTGCACTGTTACTTTTCATGTCGTGGATTCGTCTGGAATGCCTACCGCAGATATCGAGACACCTGAGGCTATTGAAGTGGTTGGTGGAACCGGAATCGAAGCACCGTCTCTTGTGCTCGATGGGAATGAGTACATGCTCATTGGCTGGAGCTCTTCTGCAGAGGAGTATAAGGCATGTACGTTCCCGTATACTGTATTATCAGATACAGATCTGTACGCATTTGTTCTTGCTAAAGAAGTTGCGGATAGTGAATATCCTGGTCTGATCTTCTCTTATGACGCTGTGCTTGGAGGGTACGTGGTATCTGGTGCAGACAAGACAGCAACAAGCGTTACAATTCCTGCCACTGTAAAGTCTGTGCCTGTTGTCGCAATAGCAGAGGTTGGTTTCTATGGATATAAAAACCTTTCAAGCGTAGATTTCTCTAATGCAGATAATCTTCGGGAAATAGGGCAGTATGCATTTTCCGGGACTTCTATCACCAGGGCAGATTTGCCAGATGGGTTGGAAGCAATCGGAAATCAGGCATTTGAATTTTGCGATGACCTTGCATATCTGAGAATACCAGGGTCTGTAAACTCTGTCGGAAGCTGGATTTTACAGAATGGCTACGAGGATCCAGATACATACGAATGGATTTTTCCTGATGGTGTGTCTGTAGAGCTGGTTCTGGAGGATGGTGTTACTGGACTCTCTAGGTCATCATTCTATGGAGCTCCAGTTCCCTCTGTGACTGTACCGGGTTCTGTTGGAACGATTCCGGATTATTGTTTCTGCAATTCTGGAGTTGAAAACATTGTTCTGGAAGATGGTATATCAGAAATTGGAGAAGGGGCATTCATATATTGCAATAATCTTGCAGAGGTTTCCCTTCCGCAATCTCTTAGTAGCATTGGAGAGGCTGCGTTTTTGGATTGCCGGAATCTCAGTACAGTCACTGCTGTGTGGGAGAATGTGAAAGCAATCGGACTTGAAGCTTTCTTAAGGACGCAGTTGTCAGGGAATCTCAACCTTGAATCGCTGGAATCCCTTGGCAACTATGCATTCGGAAGTACAGAAGTGAATAGTGTTGTTTTAGGTGAGAAAATAACGACAATACCAAATGGCGTATTCTCAATGTGTGAATCTCTTTCAAATGTTGAATTCAAAGGAGAGATAACATCAATTGAAATGTATGCTTTTGGGTATACAACCTCTCTTGAAGTGGACTTGTCATTTCCGCATGTAACATCTCTTGCAGCCTCTGCTTTCAATAATTCAGGCATCACTGGAATCGTTCTCGGGGATAACTTGAAGACAATCAATAATAATACATTTGCTTATTGTAGCAACCTCGAATCTGTCACTCTTCCATCTGCCCTCGAGCGTATTGATAATTATGCTTTCAGAGATTGCCCAAGTCTGGATTATATTGAGATTCCTGAGAGTGTTGTCTATCTTGGCTATGGAACATTTACTGTTGAAGCGAATCCTGAGAGGATTATTGTCATCAATTCAGGAACATTGGAGATTAATGTTACTATCTTTGAAAACGCTTCCAGTGAAGATTACACAAATACGACAGTATATCTTCCTGATATAGGCAGCTTGTCTGAAATGGATGCGCCGGACAGCTGGTCAGGAGATGCCGTTGTGAAATACGGTGAAGATTACATAAGCTGAATAGAAAAGGGGCTGTTATTGTGTGCGACAGCCCCTCCCATTCTGCGATTGAGTTTACAGCCATTCATGGCTTCATAACTTGAAAATTATTTTCCCCAGATGATAGTTGCAGCAATCTGGCTATATTGAATATCTGTATAAAGAGAACCTGCAGCTGCCAAATCCCATTGAGGATCCCATCCTTCCGGATTATCGTAATGAGTAACATAGGCAGTCCTTTCTTCCGAAGGCCATTCAAGAGGAGATCCTTCGGTGCTTGTAAATATGTAATAAGTTATTTTATCGTTCTCAATGGTTCCAGGATCTTTGTAGCTGCTAAAAGTGATTGTGAGATCATCGCTTCCGATGTTTGCAAAATTCTCTGCAACAATAATCATATTATCAGACGCAAATTCAAGTGTTTTTAATGATGTACAGTTTTCGAATGCATTATCAGGGATTTCATTAAGAGCTTCTCCTCCCTTGAATTCTGTCAGGGAACTGCAGCCAGAGAAAGCAGAAGCTCCCAGTTCGGAAACTGAATCATAATTTGTGATGCTTGTAAGTGATATGCAGTCCTCAAAAGCCAGATCCATGATCTTCTCAATACCTTCTGCATCGACATTGGTCAGATTGTCACACTAGGCAAACGCGGATTGAGGAACTGAAGACAGCCCTTTTAGAGATACATCTGTTAAACTATCACAATTTGAAAAAATGAATGATCCAGTTTCTTCTAAGACGATACCATCCTGGAATGACACTTTTGATATATTACATATGCTGAAAGCTGAGTCTTCGATTACCTTTACAGAGGCTAGGATGCCAAGATCACCTTCTAAGCCAGACATGCTAAAAGCTTCTGACTCTATTTCCTGCAGGTTTGCTCCGAATTCGATGCTTTTTAGTTCCTTGCAACTATTGAAAGCTTTTGTGCCTATTGTCGTGAGGCTGTCAGGGAGAATCAAAGGGTTCTCTGTAGTCGCTGCAATATCTGTGTTGGAGAATGCAGCAGCCCCAATTGATTCAACCCCCTCACTAAGTATTACTTCTGAGACAGATGAGTTGTTGAACGACTGGAATCCTATCTCTTTCACCGTAGATGGTATTGTAACAGATTTGATATCCTGCCTGCCACTGAAAGTCTGATTTCCTATTCTTGTTACGGGAACGCCATTAATTTCGCTTGGGATTACGATATCGTGCTCAGTTCCGGAAGGTTCTTCTTCTGAGGGGAGAATCTCATATCCTCCTGTTTCTTCATCAATCGAGGCTATTGTTCCCTCTGGCAGTGATTTATCATCAGTAACAGCTGCAGAAGCAGCAAAGAACGCGTAGATGCTTGTATTAGCTGTTATTGGAGAAGAGAAATCAAAGGCTGTATAGATATTGCTGTCAGAACTCCAGCCGATGAATTTCCAGTCCTCTCTGACTGGCGGTGCTGCAGGTTCCTCGACTGTTGAACCTTTCTCAATAGATAGAGCCATAGGTAGAATTGTATCATCAGGATAGTTTTCCTGATTACTCTTAAGAAAAGTGATTATATATGTCTCAGCCTGTTGCTGAGGCGGAAGCATGTCCCAGGGAGAAGGCGCATTGTCCTGGCAAGACGCCAGAGCAGAAAGCACGATAAGGAGGAATAATACTAATCTACGCCCCCCCCTGGGAAAGATAAGTGCCTATTCTTGTATTTCATAAAATTCTCTTTAAGGAAACTTACAGGCTGGTCCTGTAAGATGAATCAAAGACTGGCAAGAGGCGAATGCCCCAGACCTGGTGTGCAGATAATCTTCGGTAAGGCTCCTCTGCACTGGAGTAGCGAGGAATCTCTCCTCGCGGTCCTTCGCCAATGTTATCCGGCGGTTTCGTGTACACAGCACTGTCCCTGCCTGTCAGGACTGTTTAACCATGTACCG
>CASDZV010000020.1 GCA_949285905.1 uncultured Spirochaetales bacterium
GGGACGGGACGCATATAGTGTATGTGGTTGCGCCTCTTGCGGAAGAGGACACGGAGCTTGGGCGCCTGATGCATGACTTCATGTGTCCCGATCCGGGGAAGATGTATTATACTGATCTCAGGGGAAAGGCGGCAGAGGCCAAAGAAGGCAAGGAGGAGAGAGAAGCAATGGGACCAATAATGCGTGAGATTTACAACAAAGGCATTGAGACTGGACGCAAGGAAGGAATTGAGACCGGCCGTAAGGAAGGTGCTGAAACCGGGCGCAGGGAAGGACTTGAGACCGGCCGTAAAGAAGGTGTTGAAACAGGCCGTAGAGAAGAGGCCAGGAATATTGCGACGAATATGATCCGCACCGGTACGATTCCTCTTGCCACTATTGCAGAATGCTCAGGTCTTTCGCTTGGCGATGTTCAGAGCATCAAAAGCAGTATGAGCCTTTGAGAAGTGTCATGGGCAGGGCGTGCCTTGCCTATGATGAGAAGTGCTTGCATCATTTGTTTTTACATATAAGAGGAGAAGCGGAGGAAGGAAGTCTTCTGGATGCTTGATGCTATGCATGGTAATATTCTTGAAATGCGGAAGATAATACTCATTACAATATTCATCTTATGTTCGCTTCTGCCTCTTGGTGCGGAGGTATTTTATTCCAGTATCATCAATGCCTCTTATCTTTCAGATTTCGCGCTGAATGCATTTCCTGTCAGTTTCTGGGGGGAGTTCGGCATCGATGATCTGGGACTGGTTGAAGATCTGAACACAAAAGCCCTTGTACGTGTTGAGGCTGGTATGGCTCAGAGGACACTGCGACAGCGGCCAGAAGATGGAAGCATAATCAGAAATCCCTCTGATCAGCGTAAATATTCTGTAGTTTTTTCTGAAGGTCTTGTCGGTTTTGAGCAGGGACTGATAGACAATCCGGAGGAAGGCAAGAAGGATTTCCTGACACTTTCGTTTCTTATTGGTGTGAGATGGGAACAGGCATTTGGCTCTTTGAATGATATCCAGAATGGTAACTTCGGTGGCGTCTTTGATGACCAGAACTACTTTAAGCCTGGACAGGAAGTAATCGGTGTGCCAGAGCTGAATGGAAATAAATACTCGCTATCGAATTCAATCACGCTCGGGCTCGACTTCAACAACAAGTATAACAATTACCTGACACCTGAAGGGTATAACTTCTCGTTTGATTTCGTAATGGGACCATGGTGGCTGTTAAACAGCCCCACCATCTTCAATACAAGTTCCACAATCGATTACTGGAAACTCTTATACAGTGCGTCATATACCCATACATTCATGCAGGAAGATCAGGAAGATGCGGATATGAATCTGTATTCGCTATACATGAATTTCAATCTGAACTGCCAGATTATCTTCGGTGACGCAGTTCCTCAGCATGAGCTGTCTGTTAATTTCCGCGGTCATTCCATTCCTCCGCGCCCTTTCATTGCTGATGTCAGAGCCTCTGCAACCATTGTAGGACCTGAGTTCCTTACAGTCGGTACTTATCCTACATTAACTGTGTCGATGGAGAACTCTTTAGCAGCGGGGAAGCTTATCAACAGCACAGAAGAGAAAATCGGCATCGGATTCTATGGAACTATCGGGGCGCGCTTCGATTTATATATCATGGGTCTCTTCAGGGCATACGTTGGCGTCTACTGGGATTATCTTGCACCTGAAGGATATTCGGGTGGCATTGACTATGATTTCGGTGCTTACTTCACTGCGTCCTTCTGAATCTGCTTGATAAGCACTTCACGGAACTTGTCTGCTCCGAATGACAGTGGGAGGTTCTGGAATGCAGTCTCAACAGTATCTCTAAGAGTTTTGCTCTCCATGTATTCCTTTATGATTTCAACCTGGCAGTTTGTGTCATTCTCTCCCCATCCGATGGGATAAGTCCGCAGAAAATCAAGGGAGGCTTCGAATGGATACAGGACTTGTGTGATTATGAACGGACGTTTCATGAATATTGATTCCATTACGCTGTTAGCGCCGGCCTTTCCTATCTGGATATCACAAGCTGAGAGGTAGTCTGGAACATTATCAACAAATCCTTTCTGATACAATGAAAATTCAGGATATCGTTTCCTGAATCGCGCAAAATTCCTGTCAGTGCTTCCGCTTCTTCCGCCTATTGTCACAACCTGGCAGTCAAGGCCTGCCTCAGCAAGTTTATAAAGGAGGGCAGACGATCCTATTCCTTCGCCTCCAAGTGAAAGAAGTATTGTGAACTTGTTTTCAAGTCCTAGCTCCTTTCTCGCAGCTTCTTTTGATTTCGGATTATATGATTCGAACTTGTATTGAATAGGGAAGGGGCAGACTGAAACCTTCTCCGGTGATTGTCCGCGCTTCATAGCGTTGCTGACTCCAAGATCAGAAGGTGCATACATCATATCGAGTTTGTTGTTTACACCGATGCGTGGAGTATCAAATACATCTGCCAGATACTGATATACAGGGATGTTCAGATGGAGTTTATCAAGGACTGCAGGAATCACAGCCCCTCCAATGAAATTTGTGGAGACGATGAAATCCGGCCTTTCTTTCTCAAGCCATGCACTGAATACATTCTTATACTTGTCCATCTCTACAACACGTTTCATCAGGTAAGCATTGAATCTGGAATCAACACTGTTCGTCAGCAAAGGCTCCAGCCGAGGGACATGAAGCATCGCGCGCCAGCTATACTTTGTCATGATATTCCAGAATTTAGATCCCAATACCAGAAGAAGGTTATCAACAGTGGCTTCATGACCAGCTCTTATGAAACTATCTGCAAGAGCTTTTGCAGGAATGTAGTGCCCCTTTCCAGCATCAACGTATAGCATTGCACCCTTCATGAGCCAATAATAGCGCTAATAGAAAAATTCAGGCAAGAAACAATATGTGTATTTTCTGTAAAGGAATCGCAATTGCTGATTTAATACACCCCCAATATAGCTTTATCATTTTCTGCACAACGATTATAGTCAAATATTATGAAGTATCTGAAATCTATAGCAGTCTTGTTGCTGGCACTGATGATTATTGGGTGTTCTGCACCAGAGCCAGACGTTTCATCTGATGACGATGTTACTACAGAAGAACCAGGGACAAATCCTGGAACAGGAACTGAAGGTAGCCCAGATGGTGAAACAGGAGAGAGTCCCGAAGAAGAAATAGTAAGTTCCACACTCACATTTGAAACGGAGAACGTGAAGACAATCTCCCCATATTCATACAATACGACTGTTGCTGCAAGTGCTGTGTCGTCTCGCAGTGGTGAGCTTTCATACCTTTCATATAATACAGATGATTCTGCGAATTTCCTGCCAATGGTCTTCACTTCCGATAATGGTACTAAAATCATTTTCGGAGATTCGGCTATCAAAGAGCTGGATGACGGATACTATTTTGTCTATATCGGAAGTCTTCAGACAGTAAGGAAAGAGCCTACCATCATCTATAAGGAAGCTGGAGAAGATGAGTTTGGCAACATCATCTATGAAGAGCAGGAAGTTCTGATTGATGTTTCCAATTATTATGGGGAGAATTACGCTATCATTGATCTCAAGCACAATGAAGTCTACTTAATCAATGATCCATATAATTACAGTGACCGGTTCTATATCAACTGGGAAAATAAAGACAGTTTCTATGTAACCGAAGAGGCTTTCTACTTTGAAGGTTATAAAAACAATGGCAAACGCAATCTTTATAGAATCGAAAAGGACAAGCTGGGATCAGAATCATTAAGAGCAGTTTTCAGTAATGTATTTGGATATAGTAGCATCAGAGCTCTTTCTGAAGATTACATTCTCGTGGAAGGTGAAAACGGCCTGTATGTTATGGATAGAGTAAGTGGATATTCTCCAACGCGCATTGTTCCGGAAGATTACTCTATGGAGTATAACGAGAAGCATGATTTCACTTATCCATTCCAAAATAATGATTGTTCTTTTATTAATGGAAATGGAATTTATGATTTCAGTATAAGTTGGGTCTATAATCCTAGTAGCCCTGCAGTTGTAGTTACTGTTTTAAACGTTTCACAAGGGGATGTTTCTTTTGAAGGAGTTGAATTTTTCCCAGTCAATACAACTCCAGAAAATTATGGTCCCTATTTGGAGAAGGTATATACAGGAATGCTGGATGGAAAGAATGCTGGTATATTTGTGGTTAATACTGCTTATGTTTCCGGTCTTTTCTACTATGCTCTAGATAATGGTACTCCGGAAGTGAAATTCATACCATTTGAAGGCACTGATAGAACAGCAGCTTATTTCCGTGTGAATGGCTCACGTGTGTACTGGATTGGTGGTGAGAATGATAATGCCAATGGATCATATATCCGTTACTATGATTTCTCTACAATGAACGAAGGAAGCTTTAAAATCCCAGGCAAGCCCGCAGCAAGCTCAGATTTCAGTATCTCAGACAATGGTACTGTGATTTATTGGCAGTATCTTGATGATATTCAGGTCGGAACATACTCCTGGAACCCTGATAAAGAATCATATCCAACATTGATAATGACCACAGATGGTGATGTCCACTCTATGGTTAATGTAAGCACTCTTTGATAACAATGGGGACCTTCATCGGTCCCCACATGTTCTTCATTACTGTAACCAGGGGAATACGTCTGGAGTGTCTGGATTCCAGATATATGTTCCCGGATAATCCTTGATATTCGATACAGTGAATGTGCCATCCTCGTTAGCAGTTATAGTAAGATCCGCTCTACCTTCATATGTTTCTTCAGCATTTACGATGCATGAGATTTCAATCCCTTCTGCATTTGTGAATGTGCTGGATGTGTAACCACACATTACCACATCATTTCTGAAGAAGTAGAAGAGCTCCGCAGGAATAGAAGCATCCAGACTGATTACTCCAAATTCATCAAGTAGTGCAGCTTTTTCATCATCAAAGTCTGCTGCATAGCCAGGATGAGCCTTGTAATAGCAGACATAATCATCACCGTAATAGTGCGACATGAACGAGAGGTATTCTTTAAAGTGTTCTTCATATGCTGTAGATGTGCCGAGGAAGATCATAATACCTTTGTTATTCTCATCAGCTTTTTCGAAAACAGAAGCATCGAACTTATACATATCCTGGAATGCTTTGATTTCTCCCTCTGTTAGTGCTGTCAGGATATTATTCATGTTAACTTCACGGATGTTCTTATTATTCTGGACTTTTTCGGTATATACTTGCGATGTACCAAAAGCATCGGGCTTGTTGCGGTTCATAATCCATGTGATATTCAGTTCCGGATCATTAATGAGAACAGGCATGAAGTCTTGCATGTATCTATAAATCCAAGGAATGTATTCTGTGAATTGCCTGAGAACATCGATGTATGAAAGTCCATTCAGTGCTTTCTCTTTTGCAGAATTCCATACATTTTCAACTTCTGTATAGAACGACATGGAATTGTCTGGCTGCTCTCCTGTGCCATAAGCTTCTCTGAATATTGCTTGTGTTCCTGTTCCATCGGATATTGCAAATACATCGATTTGATCTAAGCTTATTCCATTTCCCAAAAGCAAATATAAGATATAATATGTATCAAAGTCGTTGACAAATAAGTGGTACTTGGAATTTTCATTTAATTCGTTGAGATAATTGATATATTCTTTGAAAGCATCCGCCATCTTTACGAAATCTGATTTCATATATTTGTCACTATAAAAATCAGGGTTTGTAAACGGACATTGCACAAAATTAGGAAGAGTATGGTTCCAATCATACGAACTTGTTCTTGATAATCCTATTATTGTCGGTATTGTTGAATCTATGTTCAGCTCAAGTTCTTGGGCGCATGCATTATCAGAGTCTGCCATGAAAAGACTTAAGTAAGTGACGGGAACGGTTGCGGAGAGTAAAGCTATGTTATATTCATCAGCTGTAAGTGTGTATTCAAAATGGTCTGAGCCGATTTTGCTTTCTTCTTTGAGATAGCTGACTTCAACCTGGAATTTGCCGAAGTACTTGAAATCGTAATTCACATATGCGCCTTCTTCGTCTGTAAGTATTTCCAAGTCTTCTGATGTTGTATCAAGGGGCAGACCAAGAGAGTTGATGATAGTGGATTTGACTTTCACGCTGTCGGCAATGTTTTCTCCTGTTGTATATTCCTCAAGAAGGTTCAACCTCACAGTTGTCGAATTGGCTTTTTCTGTAATTGTTTCTGCATTAGCCCAGTTTATGTATCCTTCACAACCTGCGAAAGAAAACAGAATCAGAATAGCAAGTATTGTTGTTAAAAGTTTCTTCATTGTCTTTCTCCTTAGTAGAGATAGCTCAGAGCAAGTCCCCATGAAAGGACATGCTTATCGAATGCGACTGTTGAGATTGACTTGTCATAAATTGAAACCATTGGCATGTGATAGTCAGCAACTACGCTGATGCCAAAGTGTTTCACCAATGTGAACTCAAAAGCGCATCCAACAGAAAAACCCACCTCATTTGAGATTATGTCATTGAAGATGAATATAGTATCGGAGACACCTATTCTTGGTTCGATTGCTACCTGATCAGATACATCGAAACTCAGTAATGCATAAGCATCCATATGAACAGGTTTGAAGTTTGTCAGCCCATCGAATGCGAAGCCGTAACCAGCAGAATAGCCAATACCGAACATCTTATTCTCGCCAAAGAAATTTGAACCTGCTACTGATAAAATGATTTCTTCAGCATTGTATCCATTCTCTGTCAGGTACACAGCCTGATTGACTTGTACACCAATCCTCCCGCTGCTTGATGAGGCAAAGGCAGAGAACGCTGTTAAAAGAACAGCAAGAAATATGAATAACCGCTTCATACGCTCTCCCTAAGTTTTGTGATTTCCAACAAGGAAAGTGTAAGATGTGGCACATTTTTTTTTCAAGGGAAATTTATGCTGTTTTGAGGATTGTCAGTTCTTTGCTAAGTACTTCTTTGCTCTTTTCTCGCCACCCGGAACATAGAAGCCTGCTTTTTTCTTGGCAATAAGTTCTTTGTAGAGTAATTCGAACTGTTTTGCTATAGCCCGGCCATCAAAGTGCTCGAGGCTCTTTTTCGCTTCAATAGCCTTCTCATCACGTTCATCTGTGTGATTGATGACATAATCCATCTTGTCAGCGAGATCTTCTTCGTTTCCGCCTTCAAAGAACCAGCCCTGTTTCTCTGTAAAGAGAGTTCTCATATTCTCTACGTCTGCGGCAATGACTGGAGCACCAGCGCAGAGTGCCTCGATAACTGTCATCGCCTGATTCTCTGAAAGTGATGCTGTTACAAATGCTGCGACTTTAGTAAGTACCCTTGAGCCGATAAGCTCATCGTTAGGTATCATACCAGTCATGTGTATGTGTCCATTTAGCTCTAGCTCATCTTCCAGATGCCGCAATGCTTTCTCCGCAGGTCCCTGCCCGACAATAATGAAGTGTGCATCCGGATTCTTCTTAAGACATATGGCAAAAGCTTTGATTGCAACATCGATTGCTTTCTCATAGCCAAGTCTGCCAATGTATAAGAGTGTCCGTTTCCCCAGCCATTCCGGCTTGATGGAAGAGGGCAGTGGCAGCTCAGGCTTTGAATCATCAAATCTCGAGATATCGATTCCATTTGAGACATACCTCACATCGAGGTAGGGGATTCTTTCCCTGATTTGTTCGCAGGTATGCCGATTTGGTGCCGTGGCCATCCAGGTAAGCTTATAAAATGGACCGAATACAACGGTCCATATTGCATCCTGTGCGGCATATGCAAGCTTTTTGCTTTTAAGTGCATACTTAATATAAATAGGATTGTCTATCAGTGTGTGATGTGTTGCGATAGTTGGGATATGCAGACGACGCGCAGAGTGGTTGAGAGCCATTCCCACGAGCCATGGAGATGTGTTGTGCACAATATCGATGCGGTATTTCATCAGGTATGGAAGCAGGTACCATCCAGCTATTGGCAGGAGCTTGATACCTTTGTAAATCCATGCAGGAATTGATTTCACATGGACAATGTGTATGCCGTTTTCTATTGTATTGGCTTTGAAATTCTTATCTTTTGGCACGAAAAACCATACCTGATGCCCCATCGCAATCAGATTATTAGCCAGATTTATGGTTGTCGTAATAACACCATTTGTTTCTGGATAAAAGATATCAAAACCAAAAGCAATCCGCATTTCTACCTGCTTGCAACAACAAAAGTATACTACCAGCTGATAAGGAAACCTGCAATCATGAAAACCAACAAAGTGTTGGATTCTGCTGGAAGGGTCAGCTCTTGAACCGTGTCCTGATTTTATCTACGAGAATCAGGAATGGAGGCAGCATACACAGCGATGCAAGCATAGCAGCTGTAAGCGCGAGGCTCATCAGCACACCGAAAAGCTTTATAGGTGTATATGAGGCAAAGAGGAGCATCAGAAGGCCTGCGTCCACGCTGATTGTTGTCAGGAACATAGGCCGCCCAGTCTCCCTCAAGTTCTCCCTCAAAGCTTCAGTAATATTCTGCTCTGGCTTTGCTTTTCTCCGCAGACGGTAACGTAGCAGGAAGTGTATGGCATCATCAACACCAGTTCCGATAGCAACAGAAGAGAAGCCGACAGTTACAATATCGAAAGGTATATTGCAGGCCCACATGAAGATGTAGTTGATCATGACACCAACTGCTACCGGAATGACTGTTGTGAGACCATATGGAACTGAAGCTACTGCAATTGCTGCAAGAATGAATGTGAGGACATAAGAAAGGATTGTAGACCTGTCCTGGTCCACCATGATCATATCACTTGCCCTGACACCGTTTGATGCTGAACAGTGTATTTCGCTCTTTGTTCCCTCTGGTAAGAGATAGCGGTAATAATCCAGCGTCTTCTCGATACGTCTTGCACTGGATGTTGTCTGCAGATCCTGCTCTACATAGTCATAGTTTCTCATGGAAAGTGTAATCTCGGAGGCATCCTCGCTGATGAGCACATCCAGCACATTCGATCCAATCTGTCCCTTGATCTGCTGGAGAACTCTGTAGAGAAGATTGATCAGACCATTGCTGTCGGGTATTGCTGTTTCGCCGTTGTAAACCTGATTGAGGAAGCTGACATACTGGGTGAATGACAGAGACTGCACTAAGTCCGGATCTGCAGCAAGGACTGCGCATTCATATGCGTAGACATCTTTCAGATTCTCGCTCTTCAGGAAGAATCCTGGTTCGTTGTCAGGTGCAGTGATTGTCAGATAATAGGGATCCGTACCGCCTAACGTTTTTGCAAAATAGATTGAATCCTGGACAATGGGATCATCTGATGGGAAGTACGACATGTAGTTGGAATCAAATCCGATAGCGTCGTGAACGAAAGCGAACATTACAATGATGACAACTAGCAGTACAAGGAAGATATACCATCTGTTGATAATGACATTGGACATGCCATTAACAGCTTTTGTCAGAATTCCATTTTCAACAGTGCTGATCTGTTTCTGTTTAGGTGTTTTCATTCTGGACAATACTGCTGGAATGTAAGTGAATGCAAGAATTGCACAGTAGAAGACGCCGATTGAAATCGTGATGCCAAACTCTTTGAACATTGGTGTTCTGCAGATGAGAAGCGAAAGAAATCCTGCGACTGTTGTCGTCATTGCAAAGAATATGGTCTTAGATATCTTCGTAAAATGGTAAGCAAGTCTGTCTCCGTCTTTTTCAACCATCGCCTCAAAGTATTCGCTGACCATGTGGATTGAATAAGAGGAGCCAAGTGTGAGTACAAGACAAGGGGTCAGAACAGTGACAATTGTCAGTTTATACCCTGCCAAAGCCATCGTCCCTAATGTCCAGATTATACCGATAATAGAAAGCGAAGCAGGCAGCAGCATTGCCCTGACAGAGTGGAAGGAGAAGTAATAGACAGCGAGCATGATGACAAAGCAGAGCGCAAGAAGTGTTATGAGGTCCTTGTTCAGATACTTCATTACAGCATTGCTTATAAGTCCTCCGCCATTGAGGGCTACCCGTCCATATTCCCTTAATGGATTCACGATAGTATCGAGTTCAGCTATTGATTCAGCATTGAGCCCTCTTGCACGGTAGTAAATCATTATGGTGCTGCCATCATCTGTATAGAGGTAATTCTTGGCTACAGCATCATTCATCAGTCGTGAGCGGAAAAGCTCCGCATCCTCTTCTGTCCATGTTTCGCCCTGTTTTACAGGAGCAATTGGGACGATTGAAAGTCTCGTACCGCGCTTTTCCACAGTGACGTAATCAAAAGGCGAGAGGCACTGCCCGATTTCGTAGCGCTTTGAGAGGTTGTCCCGCACTTCATAGATAGTGTTCAGCACCTCTGGATCGAACATTCTGTCTGAGGAGAAGATAATCACATAACCGTCTGAGAATTTGCCTGTGGATTTATCGCCGTCGTATTCATTGATAACAGGTTCAACTGGAGTGAAACCTCCCGGATTCTCAAATTCCTCTTCAGAGAAAGTATTTTCCCTATCAGGTACTGTTACAACCTCTCCTTTGTCTGGTTTGATATCAATCTCACCGATACCGTCAAGAACCAGAGTTCCTTCCGGTGCTTCTGCTGGCGTCTGGATTATTTCCGCAGGAGGTGCGCCTGCAGCATAAGAAAAGACATTCGCATCAAGCTTAAGCTTTGGGATTGCTAGAGCAAAGAAAATTGTGATGATTCCTATTGCCACTAAAGTAACAATGGAATGCTTCATGATAGTAGCTGTAAGTTTTTCTATAGGATGATGTGATGTCTTGTGATTCATATGGAAATATTAACGTCAATCAGGTCTTGTAGCAAGGAACACAAATGTGTTGATAATGTGTAACGAACCTGCAGAACCTGTGTTTTATATATTTGCAAGTATTATGTGCTAGTATTGTTGTGGTGGAAGCTATGAAAGGTCTTTGTGTATATGTTGATGGTGGTAAGGGACACTATGTCCCGGCCAAAGCTGTTGCTGTAGAGATGGAAAAGCTTGGTGTTGAGATGGCTTTTGAAGAGTTCTTCGATTATCTCGATATCCAGTGGATGGGCAGGATCAATAAGTCATACTGGCGCAAGATGCTCCGTTTCCCGAATCTTGAGCAGAAGCTTTCGAAACACAATGATTCTGAATCTAACGGCATGGGGTGGGCAATAAGCTTTGCAAACAAGCATTGCACAAGAATGCTTGCCGCGAATATCGAGGAGTTCCATCCTGATTTCATTTTTGCCACACATCCATATGCAAGTACGATTCTGTCGGAGATGCTCCATCATCTGAATATTGATATCCCTGTTTATTATTATGCAACAGATGTATTCTCAGCACCTGTTGCCTCAATATGTGACAAGCTCAGAAAATTCTTCATATCCACAGTTGAGGGCAAAGAGAAAGTCGTTGCAATGGGACAGAATGCGGATAGCGTAGAGGTTGTTCCCTTTCCCTTGCAGCAGTCAATTGCGGATGCTCCTGCACTTACAAAAGCTGAAGCAAGAAGCAAAATTGGTATTGACGAAAACCTTTTCACGCTGCAACTGAATCTGGGAGGTGAGGGTATTGGTTCACTGTCGCTGCTTCATTCCATCTTAAAGAAGGACCTCCCGATGCAGATTGTCATCATCGGCGGAATGAACAAGAGCATGACCGAGAAGATTGATGGAATGATCAGCAGAAGCAAAGCCGAGCATACCAAAGTCTATATTCATGGTTTCATTACTAACGTTAAGGATTACCTTGCTGCTTCTGATATGGTTGCAGGCAGAGCTGGTATAAACACGATACTGGAAGCAATGTATATGCATTGTCCGTTCCTTATCACTGAACTCGTATATACAGTCATTCCATCTGCAGATTATGTGGAGAAATATGGTGTTGGATGGAATGCAGCCAATGACAAAGAGAAAGCATTGAGCGTTGTTGAGGAATATGTAGCAAGTCCTGCGAAGCTTGCAACTCTTGATGACAGATTCAAAGCTATTCCGATTGTCTTCAGCGCCGGAGAGCTAGCAAAGATTATTCTTTCTGATCTTGGGAAGCGTTAGCCTGTTCTTTTTCCAGCTTCTTCAGCTTTCTCTTGTCCATGAACGCAATCTTTACAGTCTTGACGATCGTTATGGCGTCTGCATTGTGTCTGTAGATTGCAAGGAATACTGCAAGAAGAACGATGAACGAGGTTATGAATTTAACTATGATCTCCAAGAGTCCTGTAATTGGTATGAAACTATTGATGAACAGCGTAATCAGTGCAATTGCTGATACAAGCAGCATTCTCCCGATAATTGTGATATAGAACCAGAACGCAGAGCTTCTGAAACCTTTGTGGATGATGACATTAGGCTCAAAGAACAGATTGACGAACAGGTTAGTGAAGATAGTTCCCAATATGATTCCATTGAGGCCCATGAATCTCCCGAAAATAACGGAAGTTACAAGATTAACAAGGCCTGCGATGAATGGGCGTTTTCTGTCTTCCCAATACAGTCCAAGTGATGATTTATATGTGAAGAATATCTCCCTTGCACACGTCAGATAGAACGAGGCGCAGATCAGGACAACAGAGAGCATGTTGAAGGTTCTGTCTGAACCGAAAAAAGTGGCAACAATCGGATTGAAGATATTTACGAGAAGTACAGTCACGGATCCGTAGATGAAGAATGAGGCGAGATTCATGATGTTGAAGCTCTTTGCCATCACTCTTCTAGTCTCTGTAACCCCTGCATTACCTATACTAGCAGTAATCGATTTTGGAACGATATTAACAAATGTGCTGAGGCCGGAGGTTATCATAGTGTAGTTGGAGTAAAGGCCAAGCGTTGCTGTTCCTACCATGATACTGATAAGCAAAGTATCTGTAACATTGATTATCATGTTCCCTATACGTGTTACGACAAGACCTTTTGTGTTTTTTATGACGTGTGTTTTTACAGCAGGATCAATAGGTTCTTTAGGGGCGCCTTTTAGCCAGCGGAAGTCTTTTGCTGCAATTATGTTTATGATAATCAATCTTATAAGATTCAGAGTTGCAATACTGATTGTGTAAAATAAAAAATTCTGTGTAGTTATGGTTATTACCATATCTAGGGAATAGAGCACACACCAGCATATATTCGATACAAGGGTTGTTTTATATTCTTCCTGATTAGCAGTAAACAGTATTGTTTTGTATCCAAACCAATAATTTGAGGCATTTCTTATAAGAAAGAAAATAAAATATGTTTTGGCCCATTGCATTGGTATTTCAGTCTTTAGAAGGAATGGAAAAAACTGCATTACCACAATGCCAGCAGTGAAGATTATTGTGCCTATTCCAATATAAACTTTCTTGAATAATGTCATTATAGCCTTGATTTGGCCCTTGTTTTTATATTCAAGGGGGGCATATAAGGCAAAAGCTATTGAGCTTGTTATTCCAAGTTCTACTGTTCCAAGTATACCAACAACACTATTATAGAAGCTGAAAAGACCAAGATAGTCTTCTATAAAATACCTGTTGAAGACTGATCTTTCAGCAAAATTAAGCAACCCCATTGCAATGGATGTAATGAGAGCAATAGTAATATTGAGTTTTGAATGTTTTATTCTGCTGAGGTTTTTATTTGTTCTTTTTTCCATTGGGATGTTGTTCTTTGTCAGTGCATTTTAATATAAAACATAATGTGGGTCTACCGAGTGATATCTGAAGAGAAAAAATAGCATATTATCAAGTGCATTTATCAATGAAATTGTCAATCTCAAGTTTTGTTCTGAACTTGTATGAATTGATATTTTGCTTGTCGTATTTTAGATTCATAGCTTCCTGAATTTTCTTTAAAATTGTTTTTCCCTCTAATTCATTTGTTTCACAAAAGAATGTAGGAATTTTCATAGTTTTTGCAAAATACCGTAGTTTGTCATCCCATAGCAACCCCACAACAGGAATGTCTAAGGCAACTGCGGTAATGCATGCATGCAATCTTGCACCAAAAACAACTTGAAATTGTGTGATTGCACTGAGATACTCTTCTACTGACCTGGGGGGGGGTAAAAGTATAGTTGATGGTAAATTAAAATGCGCAACAATTTGCTTTGCCAAATCGATATCTGACTTTATTCCATTTGTGAATAATTTCCATTTATAACCATGTTTATTCAATTCATTTATCAGTGATATGTACATGTCTTTTACATGAGTAAAATTGATACCATAATCGACATATGTTTGTTCTCTTATGACATTTATTCCAATCACATCACTTTCTTTTCTTCGTGGAGAGATATTATAGCATTCTGGAATCCAGAGCGCAGGATCCCCCACAAAATTAGTTCTTATTTCATGATTTGTTATGTAATCAGTATTCAATCTGTTAAGTCCGTCAATTCCGTCTCTTGTTGTTATAATTCGTGTACAAGGCAGATTTATTGCTTTTACTAGCTGTTGATATCTCCAGTCAGTTTTATCAGCCTTCGCAATACTCATTGCATCCATGAATACTGGTATGTTGTTTCGTGTAGCCTCAGAGTTGATAAGATTAAAAAGGTAGCTAAAGTTCTGTTTCTTGAATTTCAGCATCCCTAATGCATAGATTATTGCATCTGCATTCTTTAATTCTTCCTGATAATATTTTTTGAGTTTTATTTTGAATGCATAATTAATTACCTTGTACCTTAAATCTCCTTTAAGCAATTTTTCTCCAGCAGTATGAATACATAAAGCGCAAAAGGATCTGATTAGGAAGAGAATTTTATGTTTTGCTTTTTCGAAATTTGGATAAAGCGAGACTTTATATGTCTCGATGCCTGGTGATGATATTAAGAAATTTGTTGTGTCATAGAGAATTTCCTCACCAATATTATTTATGCTATCAAGGCATATGATTCCTACTTTCATACGCTCTATTGTATTTACAGTATAAAAAAATGCAATAATTGCGATGGCATAAGTCAAAGCTTCCCTGTGTGTGCTTTCGGGGAAGTTTCTTGTTTGTCTATCAGTGTTTGTACCTGATTCTCAATATTATTTGCGCCCGTCACCAAAATCTACTTCTGTAAAACCTGTAATTGTGTAGCAAGGATTCTTTGGAGGTGTCATGAAATCTCCATAGAATCTTGTTAATATGTCTTCTACTCTGTTAGGAATCAGCACATCTAGGTTTTCAAATTTTGCTTTTCGAGGAGGATAGTAGTAATCAACTGGAAAACATTCTTTATTATATGCAAAGATTCCAGCTGCATTTACAAAATACTTTGAAGGCTTTTTCTGAATTCTGTTATCAAAATTCTCAAGCCATTTCTTTAATGGTTTGATTCCTGCCAGAAACTTCCCCCATATACGCTTGATTCTCATATGTAAAAGCAGATTTCTGCTGCATTCATTTTCATGTGGTCGAAAAACATCATCATATAACATATAAAAAGATACAGAATAGTGCATGCTTTTGAGAATGAAGTATCCTACGTTGCACAATTGACGATGTAAGAACGAGTTGGGAGCGTAATCCAAAGGGAAAATATCAATAAACACTCCATATTCAGGGCCCATTGCCATTAGTCCCTTAAGTATTGTCCCTTTTTTCCTTATTTTCATGAACTGCAGCGAACTTACCTGGTTTGCATAAGGTGCTTCAACAACATACTTTTCCGGGAATGAGGACTCAAAATTTTCTCGAAGGAAGTTGTAATCTTTTCTTGGCATCACCAGGTCAATATCATCATCCCAGGGTATAAAACCATGCTCTCTGACAACGCCGATAGCCGATCCGCCAGTAAAGTAATAGATAAGATTATTTCGATTACAGAAATCAATGAAGTCCTTCAGAACATCAATAATTAAACTATGTAATTTGGGAATGTCGTCTTTTTCTATTGGGGTGAAAAGATTCTTGGCTTCTTTTTTGAAAGTTTTAACTGTATCCATCATGTTCTCACTTTACTTCAATATGTTATTGTTTTTCAGTTAGCATGAAAATAATATGCATTATGCTTCAATCATTCTATAGAACATCTCTTCCAGATTTCTCGTGGGGTACCATTTAAGACGTCTGAGTTTTTTTGTATCTAAATCCATGTGCAGGGTAGGCAGGTATATAGATTTACCATCTTCATGAATATCGAGTTTAACCTGGATATTCCCTTTTGCAACTTTGTCACATACCAGCTGCGCCATTTCAAAAATAGAGCAGTAGGTGTTCTCATTTGCTATATTATATGCTTCGCCTTTATGTCCTTTTAGCATAATGGCAAGTAGGGCACTAACTGCATCCATTGTATAAAGATAGCTTCTTTTTGTTTCGCCTTTTGTTTTTAAGACTATATTCTCATTATTGATTGCGCTTCTTGCAAACTGAGCAAAGACTCTGTTGTCTGTTTCAAGATTTACACCAGGCCCGAACGTCTGGGTAAGGCGCAAAACAAACACAGGTACGTTATATTCTTCAAAGTAAGATCTGCATAAAGTCTCGCACAAACGTTTTGCCTCACAATAACTGGAGCGGGCTGTCATTGTTAGTGGTGCGCTTCCTGTATAATCTTCATCAATTTTGACATCAGCGGCAGGTGTGCCATAAATTTCCATTGAAGAAAAATAGATGAACTTGCTTTTAAACTTCTTTGCAGCTTCAAGAAGTTTCTTTGTTGCTGTGAGAGCGAAGTCTATGGTCTCTACTGGAGATTCAACGAAAGATCTGCTGGACGTCTGACTAGCAAGATGGATGATATAGTCATATTTGGTATGGAATATGTTTATGGCTGTATCAATATCTCCATCAAAGAAATCATACTTGGGATTTTTGATGATTTCATCACCAAATAAGTATTTTGCCTTCTCATAATTGCGTATCAGACAGAGAATCCTGATATCTAGATTGTACTTATTCGAAAGAAAATTCAGAGCATTGACCAGATTGTAACCAATTAATCCTGTTGCCCCAGTAATGAGAAAGCGCTTGCTTTTTAACTTCTCAAATGGAATGAAGTTGAGGTTTGATAAAATCTCGAGGTCTTCTGAGAGTATACTGCCCATATCTTTTCTCCAAAATCGAAACTATGAATAATTTCGTTTGTATTGTAAGCTGTGCATGCCTAAATTGAAAGTAACAAGGATTATTACATGAATCATGTTGTGATATTTGCAGGTGGTGTTGGCTCTAGAATGGGAATCAGCAATTGCCCAAAACAGTTTATGAAAGTTGACGGCAAGGAGATTATTGTCTATACGATAGAGAAATTCCAGCAGCATCCTGAAATAGAGGCAATATACATTGCCTGTCATAAAGATTGGATTTCCTATATGGAAAACCTTGTTTTAAAATACAGCTTGACTAAGGTTGTTTCCATCGTAGAGGGCGGAAAGACAGGACAGCTTTCAATATTCAATGGCCTTTGCGAAGCAGAAAAGAACAAGAAAGGAGATGATGATATTGTTCTGATTCATGATGGCGTCAGACCGATTATTGATGATGAGCTTATTAGTGCGAATATTGAATCTGTAAAAAAGTTTTCTAACGGAATTTCAAGTGCGCCTGCTATTGAGACAATAATACTGTGTGACAAGGAAGGAGAGGTGAAACAGGTAGAAGACAGATCCGTAAGTTTTTATGCCAAAGCTCCTCAATCTTTCTTCTTGAATGATATCATCAAATGCCATAGAAAAGCTCTTGATGAAGGTATTGTTGATTTCATAGATTCATGTTCCATGATGAGTCATTATGGCATGAGGATGCATGTTGTTCCTTGTTCAAATGACAATATTAAAGTAACAACCCCAAAGGATTATTATCAGCTTGAATCTTTGATTAGATATAAGCAGGATATTAATGATAGATGAATTTATTTAAAAATATCACAATCATTTGATATCGACTTAATGATTGATAGTACTGAGTGCGTAAAATATACTTTTTTGATAAGAGGATCAGATGAATATAACACTTTTCAATACTGTAGTTGGTTCTACGAATACAGGCGATTTGATTATACAGGACAGTTTTTTAGATGCATTGCCGGATTTGTTCGATAAAGCATTTGTAATTCAATTCGCGACTCATCTTCATAATTTTGGGTTGACATCATATAATAATCCTAAAGTTAAATTTGCAAATTCCTGTGATTACAAATTTATCAGTGGTACAAATCTCCTTTCAGCAAAAATAGCTAATACATTTTACCAGTGGCCGGTTGGTCCCATTTCTGCAAAACTATATAGGAACTCTATCCTTGCAGGTGTTGGTACAACATATGAGAATGTAAGCCCGTCTCTCTATTCTCGTTATATTTACAATCATATTCTACGGAAAGATATTATACACAGTGTCAGAGATGAACAGAGTGCAGAGTTCCTTCGTTCAATGGGATTTCAGGTTATAAATACCGGCTGTCCCACAATGTGGAAGTTTACGCCGGAGTTTTGTAAAAAAATTAATGTCAAGAAGCAGCCTAACGTTGTTATTTCATTAAGTGGAAATGGGTCTCTGAAGAATGAACCTTATGATTGTTTGTTGCTTGATTCCATCAGAAAACTTTACAAGAAAGTATATTTCTGGGTACAGACAATTCATGATGAACGGTATTTATATAAACTGCTTCCAGAGAATGATTTTGTTATAATTCGTTCTCTAAAAGAGTATCAGAACATATTAAGAAATGAGAATGTTGATTATGTTGGAACAAGGCTTCATGGCGGAGTGTTTGCAATTCAAAATGAAGTACGAGCTTTCATTATTGAAGTAGATCACAGAGCTAGAGGATTCAAAGAAGATTTCAATCTCAATGTGATTGAGCGCAGTGATATTGAAAATCTTGCAGATATAGTGCAGAAAGATGTTCCTACAGATATAAAAATAAATATTGATGGAATTAATGAATGGTGTTCTCAATTCAATGTGAAGTGTGCTTATTTTTGAGAGATTAAAGGGTGTATAATTTATTCTAGGACGATTCAATGAACACAAAATGGCTTATTAAGAACTGGTTTCGCGTTGGAAAGAATATCTCATGGAAGCTTAATTTCGAGACATTGGCAGGGCTTTTGTATTTTGTTCCTGCATTCCAGCGTGATTCCATTTATAAGATCGTCCAGAAAAAGCATAAGTTTGTACTTGACTACCTGGCTGATAATTATCAGTCCCTGATAGAAAAATACAGAAGTATCAGCAATGAAATATCTTTGCCTTCAGCTGAGCACAAGATATGGGTTATGTGGTGGCAGGGAGAAGATAATGCACCAGAGCTCGTGAAGATGTGTATTGAGAGCATGAGGAGGAACAGCAATGGGGCAGAGGTTGTTGTCATTGATAAGAACAACTTCCAGCGCTATGCAGATATCCCATCATATATAATTGAGAAGCATGAGAAAGGGTATATCTCATTTGCGCAGCTTTCCGACATCATGAGAATATATCTTATATCCAAGCATGGTGGGCTCTGGCTTGATTCCACAATTTATGTTTCATCACCAATACCTCAGGGCATCTTCGAAAAGCCTTTCTATTCACTGCACACAACACTGAAGAAAACACCGTTCGTGCAGAATGACAGAGTTCATTGCTTTGTGATGGGAGGAACGACTGGCTCTAAGCTGATTTCATTTGTCAGAGAACTCCTTTCATCATATTGGAAAGAGCATGATGTCATTATTGATTATTATCTTCTTGATTACTCTGTTATGCTTGCTTACTGGTCCATGGATGACATAAAAGCAATGATTGATAACCTCGATGAGACTAGTGAAGGCCTGTATGAGCTGGTGAGCATTCTTGATAAACCATATGACGAACAGCTTGTGAAGACAATACTTGATGCGAATCTTTTCTCAAAGCTTGTATGGAATCAGAAACACAAGTACCATGTTGATGGAGAAGAAACTGTGTATCAGCATCTTCTCAATACGCATTAAGGCGGAACTGCAAGTTGGATCCTGTAAGAGATTTTATCAAGTGCAATCGGAATATTTTCGTTCAGCTCTCAGATGATGAGCTGAAGAGGCTTCACCGCATTCTTTTCCAGATAATGGATGATGTCATTTCATTCTGTGAGGCAAATCATCTTACGTATTATCTTTCAGGTGGCACTGCGCTTGGCGCAATAAGGCACAAGGGATTCATTCCATGGGATGATGATGTGGATCTCTCAATGCCACGGAAAGACTTTGAAGTGTTCAAGGCAACATTCCATAAGGCGTTTCCTGAGCGTTATATTGTCGAAGTACCCAATACAGCTTGTGTCGGTACATTCGCTTATATGAAGATCAAGATGAAAGGGACTCTTCTTCGGGAGCTCATCAAGGATGAGAATGACAATGAGGTCTTCATTGATATCTTTCCGATAGATTACGCTCCTGAGTCAAAAATCAGGAGATCTATTGAGGCAAAGACATTCAATCTCCTGAGGGATATCAGCTACACAATCCTGTATTCCCGCCAGTATAAGCGTGTTATCAAGCCCCACAGAAAGCAATGCAGTTTGAAAACCAGAATGGAGCTGTATGGTGGATATATCCTAGGTAGCCTTCTTGGTCTGATTCCGCAGAAGAGCTGGATTAATTTCCTTGATAAGCATTCGCAGCACAAAGAGAGCAGTCTGGCTGTAATAACTATGGGACTGTACAATTATTATCATGAGATGTTTCCAGTCACTTACTACATTCCGTCAACAACTGCCACGTTTGAGGGCAGATCTGTAAACTTGCCAGGGCGTATTGATCTCATTCTCAAGGAATTCTACGGAGACTATATGAAACTGCCTCCGGAAAGTGACAGGGCTCCTCACTTCTTCCTTGAAGCAAGGCTTCCTGAACTTGATGAGAATGGAAATGTCATTGAGGCAGAATAAACAAATCTGCGATTCTGCTAATCGCCGGAGAATGTTAAGATAAAATCTGATAGAGATTGAGGAGACTGAGCGTGAATACAGCTATTATCATTGCAGGCGGTGTCGGTTCTAGAATGGGAATGGATGTGCCCAAACAGTTTGTCATCATCCAGGACAAGCCAGTAATTATTTACACGCTTGAATGTTTCCAGAATCATCCAATGATTGATTCTATTGTCCTTGTCTGTATTGATGGATGGCAGGAAACGGCCAGACGCTATGCTGAAAAGTATGGAATCACAAAGCTTCAGGAGATAGTCACGGGCGGAGAGACAGGACAGGAGTCAATCCGTAATGGGGTGTATTCCCTGAAGAGTCACGCGAAAGATGATGATATCGTAATAATCCATGACGGAATACGGCCTCTTGTGGATCAGAGCGTGCTTTCAGATGTCATTGTCAAATGCAAGAAATATGGCAACGCAGTTACTTCCATGCCATACAATGAGCAGATTTTCATCAAAGATGATGAGTATTCAACTACAAAGTATATTCCCAGAGAGACTCTGAGACGGGTTGCGACACCTCAGGCTTATACATTCGGCCTGCTGTATGAGAAGTATCAGGAAGCATTTGAGAAGAAGATTGGTATTTATGGTTCTTCATATACAAACACTATGATGGTTGATCTTGGTGTGAAGCTTTATTTCGCCGCAGGTTCTGACAGGAATATCAAGCTGACGACAAAGGATGATCTTGATCTTTTCCTCGGGTATATCAAGGCAAAGGAGGGTGGGAAATAATGCCATCACTTCTTGCTGATAACCTTTACTCTGAAGATCTTGAGCGGATTGCCGGATTATATGATTTCTCTGCTATAGACGGTAAGACAATCATGCTTTCAGGTGCTACAGGAATGATCGGGTCATTCCTTGTTGATCTGATAATGCATGTCAATAGCCGGTCATCAAACAGAATAAGAATCATCGCGCTTGGAAGGAATTCTGCAAAAGCAGAAAAGCGTTTTCCTTTCTATTCCGGGAATGAGTTGTTCCTCTTTCATGAGTGTGATATCACAAAGGCAATTGCGGGAATCGACGAGCATGTTGATTTCATCATTCATGCAGCAAGCACTACGCATCCTGTTGCTTACGCCACAGAGCCGGTTGGCACAATAACCTCGAATATCATGGGGCTTATGAATCTCATGGAGTATGGGCTTTCTCATAATCTTCAGAGATTTGTTTTCCTTTCATCTGTCGAGGTCTATGGTGAGAGCAGAGGTGATACAGAACGCTTTGATGAGAAGTATTGCGGTTATATTGACTGCAATACGCTCAGAGCGGGGTATCCAGAGAGCAAGAGACTCTGTGAGGCTCTTTGCCAGGCTTATAGAAAAGAACATGGCGCAGAAGTTGTCATCCCGCGCCTTGCTCGTACTCTCGGCCCGACAATGCTGATGTCTGATACAAAAGCCATTTCACAGTTCATCAAGAAAGGAATAGCAGGTGAGGACATCGTCCTGAAAAGCGCGGGGACACAGCTTTATACTTATACTTACATGGCAGATGCTGCTTCTGGAATCCTTTCATGTCTTCTTAAAGGCTCTGATGGAGAAGCCTATAATATTGCAAGCTGTAGCAATGACATATCACTGAAAGACCTTGCTTCCCAGATTGCCTCAGAATGCGGTGTGAATGTTGTTTTCGATTTGCCAGATGAGACTGAGAAAGCAGGGTATTCCACAGCTACTAAAGCCATCATGGATTCATCCAAGGCAGAAAACGAGCTTGGATGGAGTGCAGAGTACGGTATTGATGAAGCAATCAAGCGGACTGTCAGGATTCTCAGATCCACTTGCATCCAGTAGGGTGTGTCATCCTCTTGTCTTCTGGTGGAAGCTGCATGTAGTCGCCATATGCCTGTTTCAGATATGAGTCCCAGTTTTTAGGGATATAGAACTCTGTATCTTCAAACTGATGGAGTGTAGCTTCATTGTAATCTTCTGGCTTCTGTCTGATGATTATCTCATCCCTGTCTGATACATCTGAAACGGACTTCGATGTATCAAAAGGTGTTTTTCTAAGTATCTCGTCTATTAGAATGTTGCGCCTGTATACATGCGGGAATAATGCACAGCAGAAATTGCCAAGCCTGTTCAGGAAATCTTTACGTCCACGTACAGTGTAGATATCTGCAATCTGGAGTTTCTTGTTGATGAATAGTCTGGCGCGACGGAAGCATCCTCTGATTGTTTTCTCCGGAAGTCCGTCTATAGGGAATATATCTACCCAGAGTCCCATTCTCTCTGGCTGGTCGCGTATGTAGTCAGGTCTTACAGCAGTCCTGTCATCACAGATTCTTATAATCTGGTAATGATAATTCCTGTCTGTTGTGTAGTGGAGAGGGTAGTAATGTTCTCCTATCTTCTCACCGCCTTTGAGCAGCTCCAGAAGTCTGTCGTAATCAGGGCGCGGGATTCCGATATCCATATCATTATCCCAAGGGATGAAGCCATTATGCCTCACTGCGCCAAGGAGTGATCCATAAAGGAGTACATACCTGATATTCTTTCTGACGCAGAAAGCATGGATTGCTTTCATTATCTCAAGCATGCCATCCTGCTGCTCTTTCATTGTGAGAAGTTCTCCAGATTTTCCCTTATCCATGCTTTGTCCCTTTTGATTACAATGCCACCCACGATATTCCCACAGCAGCCTGCAGATTTGCTCTGAATGCGTCCTCAGCGTTGTGGTAATTCCAGATAAATGAAGTCCCTATCTCAGCTGTCAGCTTCAGATTATCGAGTATCGAATAGCTTCCGCCAGCCCTGAATGAAAGTGTGTGCTCAACAGTTCCTGATGGTGTTGAGAGATCAAGTCCCGTCCTGTTGTCTTTATTCCTCCAGGCTTCTTTGCCGTTCTCACCATGTGCCATGTAGGTTATATCACCCTTAACACTCCATCTGTTGAAATCCGTATACTCAGTTCCAAGAGAAAGCACGATGGCATCCGGGCCGTAGACATATCCCGAGTATCCAGCTTCTATTGTCCTGTTCTGGGAGAAGTAGTAGCCGACGATGTGATCGAGCATGTAGTTGTCATTTCCGTCCCACGTTTTTTTGTTAAGGTAGAGATATGGAGACGTATAAGCTCCTTCGATATATGAATCGAGATATCCCGTCTCCAGCGTGGTGAAATTCTTCACATTCAGCAGGAAGCCATTGGCATTCGGTACTGTTGTTCCGGACTCTCCATAGATCTGCATCTGGTCAATGACAATCTGGGCACTTGCTATGAATCCTGGCAGGAACGCATATTCAAGCTCAAAGCCAAGTATATTGTTCAGTTCATCATTGTTGCCAGGTTCCCATTCAACGGACTCGCTGTTGTTGTTCCAGTTGTGGATAATCATCATCGGATTGAGCATTCTAAGATCGAACGGGGAGTCAGTGAGCATGTGTGCTCCGATGTTTACAACGAATCTGACTTTGTTGAGGATGTTGAAATCGAAGCGGTGGATAAGCCTGTTCTGATGCAATCCGCTGAGCTGGAAATCCTGCCCCTCCTCGAAATTGTCGAAATGAGTGAGTGACAGGTAGTATGAGAAGATATCAGAGAATACAGAGAGCTTGGCAGTTTCCTGGAAAGAGAAGTTGTCTCCGATGATCATGTTGCCAGTAACACCGTTGCCGAATTCCTGCCTTGTCCTTCCAAGATAGAAATTCATGAACTCGTTTCCGATTACAGCACCTGCTTTCACCGGCTGGTAAGTAAGAACCCTGTATTTGTTGTTGCCATCGCCGAAATACTGGATTGTCCCATCAATGGCGGGGCTGAAAATGAATCCGGCATTTGTGAAATTGTAGAATGTGTTTCCGAGTACAAGATCGCCTTTCTCATCAATGCCAAAGCCCTGCGGACCATCTTTGAATGTGTACTGGAAATCAAAATATGCCAGATCTCCGAAGTATGAATGAAGCTCTGCGTAGAAGAATGGGATGCGGTCTCTGTACGGGATGAAGAATTCCTCGGTCGGTGTTGATTTCAGATGATTGAATCCGTAAGCCTCAAGTCCCAGAAAGAGTTCTGGATCGAGTGCAATGTAGCGGGAAGAGAATGAAAGCCCCTGTTCTGGTCCTTTCAATTCCGCAATAAGGGAATCATATTCGCTCTTCTGCTGAGTATTAAGCGAACTGTAATCGAGACGTTCCAGGGCCTGTAGAATCTCCGCTCCGGTTGTCGGCGACACCGGTGCAGGTCCAAGATGGCCTGTGGAAACACAGAGCCTGTTGGCTCTGATCCATACATCATCAGTCAGCAGATATGTCTTCTGAAGATTTGCGGCAGTTATTGATGAAACAGCTATCAGCAGTATCAGTACGGATAAAATAATTCTTCTGAGTTTCATTTCTTCATTCCTGTGCTTTCAATCTAACATAGAACAGGAAGCATTGCCACCAGAGAGGCAGTCCGGTTCTTGCTCTTATCATTTGTTTGTGAATTAATAAAGCTCTATGAAAAGAGTTTTTGTCACCATCATTGCCTTAGTCCTGTGTGTTGCACTTGCCGCATCAAATATGCAGCAGGTCTATACATCCCGCGATGATACATATGCAAGAATCGAGCGTCTTTGCCGCGTTGCCGGTGTTACCGGCCCCTCTGGTTTCTCTCCTGTTTCCGCCAGCACTCTTGTGAAAGCTCTTGAAAAGATTGACAGAGCTTCGCTTTCTGCTTCCAGCGCTCGTGAATATGATGCGCTCCTTTCCGAGCTGACAGGTGATGAATCTCTTTTTTCTGCGGACGGCTTTGCTTTTGATCTCAATGCACGTATCAATGTTGGCGTGAACGTGGCAGATTACGCTGCATTTGATTATTCCAATTCCTCAGGAATGGCTGCAGACAGGCGGAATGAGGCTCTTGTCCAATATAGATATGAAGTTCCTGCACTTTCCCTGCAGCCACGCCTGTATTTCGGAGATTTCGCTTATATCGAGGCTGATTTTGCTTTGCAGAACAATAACCATCATATGTATGAAAGCACATTCGGCTGGCTACTCACAGGACATGATGGCAAGCTCTCAATCATCGGCAGTGAAGGACCTACCAATCCTCCAGGAGAGCTTCCGATGCGTGCCGGCTTGTCCATCGGTAATGAGAATATCTCGTTCATACTGGGACGCTTCCCGCATAGTATCGGCAAAGGAGTGACCGGAAATCTTGCCGTTGGTGATAATTTCATTTATCAGGAACTTACTGCCCTTTCCTTTGTCAGCAGGTATTTCACATACAACATCTCGATGACTCGCTTCGATCAGATGATAAACCCGTCAGATGCAGGATCTGCGATAACTGATTTCTCCAGAAATGAATTTACAGGCAATCAGCAGTTCCGCGTTGTCCATAGTTTCAGCCTGAACATTGTTGACCGCGTGCAGCTTGGACTGAACCTTGGTACGATTTATAACTCAACATCTGCTTTCGACGTACGCTTCTTCTATCCATTTGTTCTTGGCCATAATTACTATAACTATGACAACAGCACAACACTGAAAAACTTTGATGAAGCGAATAATATCCTCTCTGTAAGCGGGGAGTGGGCCATAACAAATGGTGTTTCCCTTTATGGAGAAATTGTTCTCGACCAGTTCCAGATGCCATGGGAGGATTCATCTTCAGTTCCTCCAGCATATGGTATGCTGCTGAACCTGAAATATACTGCAGCTGTTGAGAAGGGGACGATTGATTCATGGATTGAAGGAGTATATACAAGCCCATATCTCTATCTGAACCAGAAGACAAAGAACGGACTTCACGATTTCAATCTTGATTACATCGTCGGTTATGAGCACAGCACTTTCCCTGATTATGGATACTCTGGGTATCAGTATGGTCCGGATTCTGCTGCAATAAGCATCGGCAGCACCTTCACGTCATCGGATAATATCTGGTCAGCCGGCGGTTCTGTTCTATATAAGCTCAGAGGTCTTAAGCACCTTTCTCATTCATTCAATGATCTCTACGATACTTCAATTGATATGGGCGATGCAGTGACTGGCGATGATTTCTCCGGAGTGACTACTCCTTCAGGTGGATGGTCAACTGCAGAGCATATGATTCAGGCAAAGATTCATGGTTCATATCTTTTCAGGGATGTGAACATTGAAGTTTATGCTCTTACCGGTTTCAACCTCTATTTCAATTATGGGAATGAGCCTGGTGAGATATCTTTCAAGCCGATGGGATCTGTTGGCTTTATATGGACATACTGAGAATGGCGATGAGAAGGATTTCTCTCTTATTCCTGATGTTGCTTATTTCATCATCGCTTTTTGCAGCTGCCTGGTCATTCGGTAATTTCATGGGTGTGCGCTATCGCTCTGTGTCAGATAGTCTCGTGCTGTATGGCTTGGAGGCCTCCTATGATGATTTATCATTTCATTTTGCTGGACTAGGCGCTGATGATTTCACAGCATCTCTCAGTTATGATGCTGATGTGGGGAAAACAATACACAATACATTCATCCTCACTACAGACAGTGTCCCCTCAGAGGGTGGATTTGCAACATTGGGATATCTCTTCTCACAGCATTTTGCTTTCTCTGTATTCCGCTTCGGATATGGTTTTGGAATACAGGGTGGTGTGTCATATTCCCCATATTCAGATCTGTTTTACTCATTGATACCGCTCTTTGACCTGAGACTCGGCATTGATACAGGTTATTTCATTGCAGAGCTTTATTCGACGATGGTTCATCCAGATGCAACTGAATGGAAGATGGCAATAACATCAGGGCTTACAGTTGAAGTGCGATCAGGTAATAGTTCTATCTTCGCAGACGTATTCTTCACTCTCGACAATCTCCTTGATGTCCATACATATCTTCTTTCAGGATTCGGCGTGAAAGTTGGTTACAGATACAGGGGTGCTGTATGAAAAAATTAGCAACATTGCTTGTTTCTGCTGTTATCCTGTCTTCCTGTGTAGTTGTTCCTATCTGGGATATTGCCAGACTCAATAGCAATCCATTCATAAAGCCTGTCGATTTGTCCGCTATAGGGCATAGTGTTGAAGCTGACATGGAGAACGGGGAACTTAAAGTAGAAAGTATTCCAATCGATCTTGAAGTACCTGCTGTCATACAGTTTCCGGTTGTCACGGATGTTCATGCTGGACGCAGCGACAGTGGTTCCCATCTCTTCGCAGAGCCATTTCTTGCATTCCTTGAAGCTGGGAATTACCCGTTCCTTGTCGATCTTGGAGACCTTCTGGATGATGATGAATTTGAGAACATAGCCGCCATCTCTTTCTATGCAGAGACTGCTTCCAGAGCAAATGGCAATCATATTCTGTGTATCGGCAATCATGAGCTTCATCAGGAAACAGCAGAAGAATTCGACAAGTTCCTGTCTTCTTTCGGTCCAGAGCGGGAGACTGCTAGAATGGGGCGCTATGTGTTCGGCCCATTATCGATTTACAAGCTTGACAACTCTGTAGGAGCGTTTGGACGTGAGCAGCTGGATTATCTTGAAAAAGCGCTGGAAGCTGATGAAAGTCCATATAAGATTTTCATAGCACATGTGAATATGGCGACGGGAGGAACCCCTGATCATTCTCTTATTCTGACTGGTATGACAGACCAGCGTGAAGTCCACAGAGTGATGAGGCTGATGGATGAGCATGATGTTCCGGTTATCATAACTGGCCACCATCACAAGGGGAATATCGAATATCATTTCACAAAGCATACAGGAGAGCTCAATGCGGCAGCTTTCCATCGCAGAGATACAGCTATCGACATGGAGAGCAGGGGATACTTCTATCTCTTTGAACTGAATACCCAAAATGGGGATATCTCAATACATCAGTATGATGCCGAAACCGGCGCGGAAACTGGAAGGATTTTTCATTTTTAATCATAACTTCTGTTTTGAGTGAATGTGAATCACTCGTGTGCCATCGCCTGTATCTATGCGATGCTGTTACTGGTTCATAAAGAAGCACTTTTGCTATACCACTTCACAGTCTCTTCCAGTTTTTCATCAAACTGTGAGAATGCAATTGGCCCTAATTCTCTTTGAAGCTTTGAGTTGTCGATAGCGTAGCGCTTGTCATGGCCTCTGCGGTCTTTTGTGAATGTTATCAGTTCTTCGCTTCTATCCATTGATTTCAATATTTTTCTGATCATGGAGATGTTGCTTGCTTCATTATTGCTGCCGACATTATAGATTTCACCGCTTCTGCCTTTTGTGATGATTTTCTCAATTGCTCTGCAATGGTCCTCTACATAAATCCAGTCCCTTACATTCTCACCATTGCCATACACCGGTATTGAATCGTTTCTGAGGGCACAGCTGATGGTTTTTGGTATCAGTTTCTCCTGATGCTGGTACTTGCCATAGTTGTTTGAGCATCGGGAGATTGTCACATCCATTCCATAGGTTCTGTGATACGAGAGTACCAGAAGATCTGCCGCAGCTTTTGAGGCGCTATAAGGAGAGCTAGGACGGAGTGGGGAGTCTTCCGTGAATTTCAGTTCCGGCATGTCTAGAGGGAGGTCGCCGTAGACTTCATCTGTGGATATCTGATGAAAGCGCTTCACATTGTGCTTCATTGCTTCATCAAGCAGCACTTCTGTTCCAAGAACATTAGTCTCGATGAATATTGCAGGGCTCTCAATAGAACGGTCGACATGGCTTTCTGCAGCGAAATTGATGACAATATCAGGGGAGTGGAGAGTAAATGCTTTCTCAACAGAGTCACGGTCTCTGATATCTCCGCGGATGAATGTGAAGTTATCACTATTCATAGCTTCTCTGAGATTCTCGGCATTCCCCGCATATGTCAGAGCATCGTATCCTACAATCTTCCAGTCACGATGATTTTTCTGTATGTAATAGACAAAATTCGTTCCTATGAAACCAGCTGCACCTGTGACGAAAATGTTCATCCGACCTCCTGTTTCAGTCTTTCATGCAGATGATATAAATCTAATCTAAATATAGACTATATCAGAAAAAGAGCAATTGCAATCAGGTGATTTGGAGCGGTTCCATTCGGCGATTTGGCAGAAATATAGCCCGTTTCTCAACGGGCTAGGATGGCTCAGAAGCGTGAAGCTTCTTTTATTATCGTCTCAGGTTCTGCTGCACTTGTCACTGTCACGACATTGCGCGGGGACAGACTCTCTGTTGCAGCCTCAGCTTCTTCTTTGGAGTAGAGCGGGAGAACTGCGAAGAAGCAGCCGTCTTCACTGAAGACTAGAGTATCTTCTCCGAACGCAGCTTCGATTGCTTCTTCTGTAAGTCCGTCTCTTTCCTTGATGGCCACAATGGAAAGATCATAGTTCATATCGCCAGCCGCTTTGGATTCTTCTCGCAGAACATCATGGAATGAAAGCATCACAGGAGCTGCTTCGGCATTTGCAACTTCCTTCTCAACAATGCGCTCAACAGGCACCTCTTTGACAACTTCAACCGGAACTTCCTTCAGGACCTCAACAGGCACTTCCCTGATGACTTCCTTCTCAATAATCTTCTCGACCGGTACTTCCTTAACAACTTCTACAGGTACCTGAATCTCGTGAATTCTCTCAATTGGGACTTCGACTTCACGGACTATCTCGACAGGAACTTCTTTGATGACCTCAACCGGCACTTCCTTTATAACTTCCTTAACGCTGGAAGCAGTTGCACTTCCTGCTGCAAACAGATCCGGATTGACTTTTCCACGAAGCATTGGATCATCCTTCGGCTCTGTATAGAGAGAGCTGTCATATGCATTCGGTGAAAGTTTGTCGATAGTGTCCTTGTATTCAGGTTCACCCTTCTTTGCCGCCATGACGCCAACCTGTATGAGGATGAGTCCTATGAGAACAGGGAAGAGCCGTGTCAGGACGGAATAAATCTGATCTTCCGTTATCGCATAAGCAGGTACGATGAAATTGATGAATACCAGAGTGAATGCTGCCAGCACTATAAGGGTTATCACGATGCTGGTGACAACCAGCTTTGCTGTTTTCGAGGGTTTGGCCATTAATTCCTCCGACGCGTTTTGTATACGCTTTTGGTTATTATATCAGTGCTATATGATGATTAGCAAGGAAATAATCTGAGAAAAATAGCGTGATTCAGTCCAAAAACCTTATCTCAGACACTGAAAATGGTGTTTTGCGCCTTGATTCATATATCCTCTTATCTTGTTCCCTTGCTGTATGCAACCCCTCTTGATGTTGCCCAGACAATACGTCCTTTCATGTTCGGGAGCGTAATCTCCTCATCCCATTCAGGGTATAGCTTTCTAAGAAAAACACCCCATGGAGTTTCTAGGGCGATAAATGCAATGTAGTTGTCCTTTGTCATTGGATGGTTGAGCGTTATGATAATCTCGTCCCCATCAGTTCTTGTCGGAAGCACATCGCCATCAACTGGAGTGATCTGTAGCATCTGGAGTGGTTTCCCACAGCAGACGACCTCCGTTTTCTGTGAAGAGGAGACTGTAACTGAGCCACAATCGGGACAGATGAAATATGAGTATTTGTTCATGCCTTTCAATTATAGCACTTGCGAGGATAATCCGAAATGATAGATATGTTCATAATTGTGGACAAGATGCTGTGAAATGAACATAATGGCTTTATGGACAAAACAGTACTTAACAGGAAGCAATTTGATATCCTCAATGCCATTGCTTCCAGTGATGGTTCCTTCACACAGCGGCAGCTTGAAAAGACGACAGGCTATTCACTTGGTACAATCAATAAAAGCGTTAAAGAACTTACTGAACTTGGGTATGTTGCATCAGGCGATATAACATCAGCTGGTCTTGAGGCAATGGAGCCATATAGGGCAAAAAGAGCGATATTCGTAGCAGCCGGTTTCGGTTCCCGCCTTGTTCCGATAACCCTTAACACCCCAAAGCCTTTGGTAAGGGTGCATGGCAAGCGTATTATAGATGGACTTCTTGACGCATGTCTTGCGGCAGGTATAGATGAAATCTACATAGTGCGTGGATATCTTGCGGAACAGTTTGATCAGTTGCTTTATAAATATCCGATGATCAAATTTCTTGAAAACCCGAAATACAATGAAGCAAATAACATATCATCGGCACTGATTGCTTGTGATCTTCTATCCAATGCATATGTGTTTGAGGCGGATCTTCTGATCAGCAATCCCGGGATAATCAGAAAGTACAATTTTCAGTCGAATTTTCTTGCAATACAGAAAGATCGGACAGATGACTGGTGCTTTACTGTCAAGAACGGGATTATCACAGAGGAGAAGGTCGGTGGTACTGATTGCTGGCAGATGGTAGGAATCTCTTACTGGAATGAAGAGGACGGCAGGAAACTCAGAACGGACATAAAGGATATCTATGAGCAGCCTGGTGGGAAGGAACGCTACTGGGAACAGGTTCCTCTTGTTTTCCGAAAGGAGAATTACTCCGTTGAAATCCGCGAGTGTCATGACGAGGATATAATCGAAATTGATACATTCAATGAGTTGAAAGCTATTGATAGAACCTATGATGTCTGAGGAGAAAGAGATGATTGGAATTAAAAGAAATGTGCTATTGAATCCAGGACCGTCGACAACAACTGATACAGTAAAGATGGCCCAGGTTGTTCCTGATATCTGCCCGCGTGAAAAGGAGTTCAGTTCTCTCATGAAGGGTCTTAGAGAAGATCTTGTGCGTATCGTGCATGGCGATTTGGAGAAATACACTTCCGTTCTTTTCTGTGGTTCTGGTACTCTTAATATCGATGTCTGCCTGAATTCGCTTCTTCCGGAAGGTAAGAAGATTCTTGTAATCAATAATGGTGCTTACAGTACAAGGGCTGTTGAGATCTGTCAGTATTATGGGCTGCCGCATATAGATCTCAAGTTTGATGTTGATAAACTTCCATCGCTTTCTCTTGTTGAAAAAACTCTGAAAGACAATCCTGATATCGCACTGGTACATACAACGCACAATGAAACAGGAACCGGCATACTCAATCCAATCAGGGAAATCGGGGGACTGGCACATAGGTATGGCGCTGTATTCACCGTTGATACAACCTCCACATACGCGATGCGGCCAATTGATATAGAGAAAGACAATATAGATTTCTGCATGGCTTCTGCGCAGAAAGGGCTGATGGCAATGACCGGGCTTTCATTTGTCATTGGCAGACGCAGTATAATTGAGGAATCAAAGAATTATCCCAAGAGAAGCTACTACTGTAATCTCTTCCTGCAATATGACTATTTTGAGAAGACTGGTGAAATGCATTTTACTCCGCCTGTCCAGACAATCTATGCCACCATTCAGGCTTTGAAAGAGTATTGGGCGGAAGGAGAAGAGGCAAAATGGGCAAGACACACAAGAGTATTCAATGCAATACACCGCGGTCTTGATGAATTAGGGTTCAGGGATGTGATAAAGCGTGAGTGGCAGGCAGGTCTCGTTGTTTCTGCAATTTACCCAGACGATCCGAATTGGGATTTCACCAGAGTCCATGATTATTGCTATGAGCGGGGTTTTACAATTTACCCTGGGAAGATTTCCACCACAAACACATTCCGCCTCTGTGCCCTTGGCGCTATTGATGAATCTGATATAGAGAACTTTTTCAAAGTGTTCAGGGAAGCACTGGAGAGAGAAAATGTCGAGATACCTGTTCGCTATGAGGATGATGAAAAATGAAGACTGTTTACACTTGTTTCTGTACTGATGTCATTCACGATGGACATCGGAATATCATCAAGCATGCTTCAGAGTATGGCAGAGTAGTTGTCGGCGCACTGACAGACAGAGCATTGATCAGATACAATAAATTTCCGACCATTTCACAGGATGAGCGTATGAAGCTCTATAAAGAAATGGAAGGGGTTGATGATGTCATCATCCAGGACAGCATTATGTATGATGATATCATTGCTGATCTCCATCCTGATTACATCGTGCATGGTGACAACTGGAAAAACGGGCCAGAGAGTGCTATCAGGGAGAATGTCATTGCACTGCTTTCGGAATATGGCGGAGAGCTTGTTGAGATTCCTTATACGTATAATGACAAAGTAAGGAAAATTGATTCCCAGCTCAAGGAAAGACTTGCTATGCCCGAATACAGGCGAAAGAGACTTCGTCAGCTTATCGAAATGACTCCTATTGTCAAAGTCATGGAAGCGCATAGCGGTTTGACTGGTCTGATTGTCGAGAAGACTGTCATCGAAGAGAATGGCAAGCTTGATCAGTTTGATGCCATGTGGGTTTCCTCGCTCTGTGACAGCACTGCAAAGGGAAAGCCTGATATTGAACTGGTGGATATGTCTTCAAGGCTTAGAACCATTGATGATATTCTCGATGTGACTACGAAGCCTATTATCCTCGATGGTGATACAGGTGGACTTCCTGAGCATTTTGTCTACAATGTGAGGACGCTGGAGAGAATGGGTGTTTCTGCGGTAATCATTGAAGATAAGACTGGATTGAAGAAAAATTCTTTGTTTGGGAATGAAGTTGTTCAGACACAGGCATCTATCGAGGATTTCTCAGCAAAGATTGCGGCAGGAAAACAGGCACAGCTCACGGATGATTTCATGATTATTGCCCGGATTGAGAGCCTGATACTTGATCAGGGGATGGAAGATGCCTTAAAGCGCGCATTTGCTTATGTGAAGGCGGGAGCTGATGGTATCATGATTCACAGCAGGAAGAAAGATCCTGCGGAAATAATCGAATTCTGTGACAGATTCCGTGAAGCGGACAGTAATACTCCTATTGTTGTGGTTCCATCATCATATAACATCATTACTGAGGATGAACTCGCGGCCCATGGTGTGAATATCGTCATTTATGCGAATCAGCTGACTCGCAGTGCATTTCCTGCTATGAAGAAGACTGCAGAGGATATCCTTCGTTATCACAGGGCAAAAGAAGTTGATGATCGCCTGATGCCAATAAAGGAAATCATAACGCTGATTGATGAGATCTGAACTGGAGAAATAGTTTATGAAAGTAGAAGAGTTTGTGAAGATAATCGATGCGGAATTCTATACAGGTGTTCCTGATTCGCAGCTCAAGGCCTTGTGCAACTATCTTATGGCAACATATGGAATAGATCCAGAGCACCATATCATTGCTGCAAACGAAGGCAATTGCACAGCCCTTGCCGCAGGATATAACCTCGCAACAGGAAAGATTCCTGTGGTCTATATGCAGAATAGCGGTGAAGGCAATGTCGTCAATCCAGTAGCTTCTCTCTGCAATGACCATGTTTATGCTATTCCTGTAATGTTTGTTATAGGCTGGAGGGGGGAACCGGGAGTTCATGATGAGCCTCAGCATATCTATCAGGGCATGGTCACGCTTAAGCTTCTCGAGGTTATGGACATGCCGTATTTTGTTGTGGACAAGAGTACAACAGCAGAGGAGCTGAAAGAGAAAAAGCTTGAGTTTGAATCATATCTGGCAGAAGGCAGGCAGGTCGCTTTCGTGATAAGAAAGGGCGCGCTTTCTTATGATGGAAACATCGATTATGCAAACGGCTATGAACTTCGCAGGGAAGAGATTATACGTTGTGTAGTGAAGCATACCGGAAACGATCCTATAGTATCCACTACAGGAAAAGCTTCCAGAGAGCTTTTTGAAATACGCGAGGCTAACAAAGAGGGGCATCAGCGCGATTTCCTTACAGTTGGTTCAATGGGACACAGTTCATCAATAGCATTGGGCATAGCTATAAACAAACCCGAGAGGCGGGTCTGGTGTATTGATGGTGATGGGGCAGCTCTGATGCACATGGGAGCGATGGCTGTAATCGGTAGTAACAAGCCTGCAAACATGGTGCACATTGTAATCAACAATGCTTCACATGAGACTGTTGGAGGAATGCCTACTGTAGCAGAGGATATAGACCTTGTAGGAATTGCCAGCGCATGCGGGTATCCTTATGCGGTTTCTGTTTCTACTGAAGATGAACTTGAGAAAGTGCTTATTGAAGTAAAGAACAAAAGAGTACTGTCGTTTATTGAGGTCAAATCTTCAATAGGGGCCCGTGAAGATCTTGGAAGACCTACAACTACCGCTATTGAGAACAAGATCAATTTCATGCGATTCCTGAAATGATAATCTGAGAAGGAAGGAAGATATCCAAAGCTATGGCAACAATTATTGAATACAATCCATCATCTGCATCGGAGGTTGGCGAGAGACTGAGGAGAGGGGAAGCCGGCATTTTCCCTTGTGATACGATATATGGGCTCTGCGGAGCTGCAAATGATGATATCGCGGAAAGGCTTTATGAGATAAAGAAGCGTCCTCTGTCAAAGTCATTCATAATGCTGATGACTCTGGAGCAGGTGAAGGCTTCATCGCTCTCTGTTCCTGATGACATTCTGTCAAGATGGCCCGCACCTCTGACTGCAATAGTAATGGACAGCGATGGAAGCACTAAAGCGGTGCGAGTTCCATCGGATCCCTATCTTCTCTCGCTGTTGCCGATATCCGGTCCTATATTCTCAACTTCTGTGAATTTCTCTGGGGAGAAAAGCCTTCTGACTTTTGATGATATTCTTCCTGTATTCAGTGAGGCTGTGGATTTCATCGTCGATGCTCCTGAGATTAAAGGAGGCATGGCATCAACACTTGTCGATGCCACTTGCCGTCCTTATAGAATACTCAGGCAAGGTGCGTATATTATCTGATCTTCCTTGCTTCGATGTAGTACCTCTTCTCGTTTGCGTGCCCTATGGAGAATGTCTTCCTCGGGAATGCTTTGTCCTTGAGTATGGAATCGAAGAATGTCTCCTTTGAGATATCCGGAAGAATAATTCCAAGAGCCCCGTCTGCTGCGAGATCCTGCACTGTCTCTACACCGTGGATGTAATCAACAGAACCCTTTTTCGTGCCGAGCATCTCGTCAATGACGCTCTGGATTGTCCATGCGGGCATTTCCCGTTCTGTTCCATTGAGTGTGTAAACGTAGTTCCTGTCATTTTCAATAAGCACAAAGCTCTGTTTCCTGCGATTGATGATCTTTATTCCTTCCTCTGTTGTTCTGACTTCTTCTCTTGAGATTTCTCTTGCATGATGTGAGAGTATCTCATCGAATGTCTGCCTTCTGATGTTGAAGAATGCGCGGTGTATAGGCTCAAACATGAGACCTGGGTCGAAGATGTTCTCAATCTCAACAAGCGCATAACGCGCTGGATGATCCTTCCGTTTCTCTTCAGGAAGTCTTGCTTTTATATCCTCCCAGGAGCTTTTGGCAGAAGCAAGGCTATGGTTTCCATCGCCCATCGCAAAGAGAAGTGGGTTGTCCTTGTCCAGCTTGGAGTATATAGCTTCCAGCCCGTTCTCAATGGCTTTCTTGTCCTCCTCTGATGAGACAAGGTAGCCTGTCACATGTCCACCTCCGAGCATGAGTGGCGAGTCATATACTTTCTCAAGGCTTGCGCGCTTTCCGGCAAGTGGCTCAATTATTCTTTTACCACTGTCAGAGATGAGAACCATGATGTGTGGAAGCTCCAGAGCAGCATTCTTCCTTATCTCTTTTCTCGGCGGAATACGTGAAAGTATTGTTCCCTCTGTTGCTCTTATAAGAGAGACAGATGATGGAGAATAGTCATATTGTTCCAGATCCAGCTTGCCCACCAGTCCATAGCGTGTTCCTGTCTCTGTATCGCGTTTTACAAGAATGTATGAATCATGGAATGTGCGGAAGATGCCGTTATCAAGGTATGCTTTCATGGAGTCTTCGACATTCTTTATCCGTTCATCCTTTCCTTTCTCTTCAAGATAGCACTCCGGAAGTATCAGGCGGAGAGTGGAAGGAGAGCTGCCGACGATTCTGTCAGCTTCTTCCCAGTATTCCTTCTGTGATGTGTACTGGTCACACGCGACGACTGCCCAGCGCTCCATATCAATATTCTCAACAGGAAGAAGAATATCGGCAGGAGAGAATCCTAAGTCTTTCATTTCATGTCCTCCGTCATTTATTATAACATGGATGAAGGATTTGGTTATTATCGGTGGCGCGTCACCGGAATCGCTGCCTGTGAATGTTGGGGATTATCGTAGAATCATAGCTGCTGATTCTGGGTATGACACGGCAAAACGCCTTGGGCTTGTTCCTTCAGTCGTGCTTGGCGATTTCGATTCCACTGCGCTATATGATGAGATTATCAGTGAGGGCTTTGTGCCGTGTCCACGTGACAAGGATGATACAGATGCAGCAATGGCTATCAGGGAAGCTGGTGGTGAATATGACCTTGTCGGAGGCGGGGAAGGCCGTCTGGATCATACACTCTCGCTTTTTGTCGCGTTCCGCACCATCTCTGCCCCTTCGAAGTGGTTCATGCGTTCTGATACTCTCATCACAGCAGAAGGCCACTTCGCCTTCAGCGCACCCAGGGGGACAGATATCTCAATTATCCCGCTTGATAAATCCATTGTCACCACGGATGGACTCAGATGGGATATCACATCAAAGGAGCTTTCCGGTGTTTTCATCTCGCAGTCGAACAGAGTGCAGGAGCGTGTTGTGACAATAGACTGTACCAGTCCTGTTTTCCTTCGCTTCTTCCCTGAAGATTACACAAGTGTGGAGGTATTATGCTGAGAATTACAGTAGGGCATGAGAGCGAGAATTATACTTCAGTGCAGGAGGCTATCAATGCCGTTCCGTATAACACAGAGGCAGAGATCGAGATACATGAAGGCATTTACTGTGAGAAGATTTTCTCAGATAAGAGCAACCTCACAATCCGTGGTACCGGGTGCGTCAGGATAGTCTGCAACGATGGTGCTAAGGAGATACTAGACAGAAACCAGAAGCGGGGTACATTCCGCTCCTATACTGCGTTTTTCTCAGGGGAGAAGCTCCACATAAGCAATGTCTCCTTTATCAATGATGCAGGAAATGGCAGTATAGCGGGACAGGCCGTAGCACTTTATCTTGATGTTGATAATGCAGTGCTTGAGCATGTGACACTCTCGTCGTATCAGGATACGCTCTTCCTTTCGCCTCTTCCTGATGAAGAAAGAGAGATAAACGGTTTTTATGGACCGAGGTATCTCCTGCCACGAAAGCGGTGCATGACTGTCATAAAAGACAGCCTGATTCAAGGCACAGTGGATTTCATCTTCGGCTCAGGGGATGCACTCTTTGAAAACTCCGAGATCCGCAGCATCGGGGAGGGGTATGTCACAGCGCCATCGGGAAAGAGGGACTGGATTGGTTTTGTATTCCATAACTGCACATTCACACATTCCGATTCTGTTCCGGATTATTCTGTTGCACTGATGAGGCCCTGGCGGCCAGAGGGGAAAGTGCTGTTCTCATCATGTACATTTGGCCGTCATATAGTAAGGGAAGGCTTTGTGCCATGGCATGGCAGGGAGGGGGAGAAAGGCGAATGCACTTTCCTTCTTTCAGATTGTGTGTTTCTTGGTGAAGAGCATGTTGAGCCGGGCCATTGCATCGCAGAAGACGAAGTGGAAGGCATTATCTCCTCATTCCGTTGTTGACGACATATTCCCGGTGAAGTATGTTTGCACTGTATGAAGAAGCAGCGTCTATCCACTCCTGAAATCATTATCATTGTGCTTGTGGCAGTGGTCTCCATTCTTATCTTTGCCTTGCTCGCTATCTGGACAAAAGCACTCAGAGAGGACGAGAGGGCAGAGATACTGCGTTCCTCTCTTGAGAGCGTTATTGAGGAATATGGTGAGAGAGGACTTCTGGAAATGGCAGGAGTGCCTGTTGATGAGATTCATTACAGCTATGAGGATCTGCCTCTTTTTTCAGGTGAGAATCCTTCCTGGGAGCTTACAGCGGAGGAGAGGCGCTCTGTGGCGATATATGAGAAAGCAAAGGCAAGTGTCGTGCAGATTGTCTCATCCTCTGAGCTTGCAGATACAGGGCAGGGTGCCGGGGTCATCATATCGCCAGATGGTTATATCGTCACAAACCGCCATGTGACCGGAAGCGGCACTGAGTTCATTGTCCGGCTCTATGATGGCACAGTGCGCGATGCCACGCTTGTCGGTTCAGATACTCTTTCAGATATCTCTGTGCTGAAAGCTGAGGCAACGGGGCTTGATGCTATCGGATTCGGATCTTCTGATGATCTGGTGACTGGCTGTACCGTTTACGCTATTGGCCATCCATATGGCTACACCTGGTCTCTGACGAGAGGAGTCGTGTCGGGACTTGAGAGAATGGTCTCGACAGATACAGGCGCGGTCATTCCTTCAATGATCCAGACTGATGCCCTTATAAATCCCGGGAACAGCGGTGGACCGCTTCTTTCATCAAAGGGGACGATGGCTGGTCTTGTCAGTTCCATATATTCCCGCTCAGGCGGTGCTGAGGGTGTTTCATTTGCTCTTCCTTCAGAGGTTGTGATGGATGTCGCTGAGCAGATTATCTCTACAGGATCTGCCCACCGTGGGTGGCTCGATATACTCTCGGTAGAGCTTAATCCGCAGATAGCAGAGTATTCCGGGCTCTCTGTTTCAGATGGGATTCTCGTTTCCCAGGTTGTGCCAGGTGGTGAGGCTGACAGAGGCGGTCTTCGTGGAGGCGCAGAGGCCGTGCAGTATGGACAGAGTGTCATTTACCTTGGAGGCGATGTGATAACCGCTATCAATGACAAGCCTGTGAATGGCTATAATGATTATTTCGCGGCACTGTTTGATACCCGCCCCGGTGATAAGGTGGATATCACAGTGATGAGGAACGGACGCAGTATTGTTCTGAAGAATGTAGCGCTTGTTGAGCAGACGGAGGATAATTCCAGATGGCTGGTGAGGTGAATAAGGATTACAGCATAGCGGGGGAGCCGTTCATCAATTTCCAGGCTGGCTTCTCAAAACCTTTCCATGTCGTTTCGGATTATGACCTTGCAGGGGACCAGGGTGAGGCTGTTGAGAAGCTCTACCAGGGGTATCTCGATGGCGACCGTGCCCAGACACTCAAAGGTGTCACTGGATCGGGAAAGACATTCACTATGGCGAAGCTCATTGAGCGGATACAGAAGCCTACGCTTGTTCTTTCCCATAACAAGACGCTCTCTGCTCAGCTTTACCGTGAATTCAAGTCCTTCTTCCCTGATAACGCTGTGACATATTTTGTATCGACATATGATTATTACCAGCCGGAAGCATATGTCCCAGGCAAGGATCTGTACATTGAGAAGGAAGTTGATATAAACGATGAGATTGACCGTTTGAGGCTCAATGCATCCTTCTCGCTGATGGAGAGACGCGATGTCATTGTTGTTGCCACTGTCAGCTGTATCTATGGTCTTGGCAACCCCGTTTCCCTTCGCGATATGCTTTTCACATTCCGCACGGGCGATGATTTTAATCAGAATAAAGTCTTCGGGCAGCTTACGCGAATGCTCTACGATAGAAATGATATGGTGCTTGAACGTGGTACATTCCGGCCTCGCGGTGAGACGGTCGAGATTTATCCGGCATATCTGGAGACAGCGTTCCGTATCTACCTCGACTGGGATACGATTTCAGATATTGTCTGGTTCAATCCGGTAAGCGGTGAGCGTATAGCAAGTGTCGATGTTGTCACACTCTATCCAGCAAAGCAGTTTGTCATGCCGCAGGACCAGATAAACAGAGCACTTGATGAAATCAATGCTGAAAAGGAAGAGCGCGTGCAGTATTTCCTTTCCAACGGAAAGCCTGTGGAAGCAGAGCGCATCAAAAGCCGCGTTGAGTATGATCTTGAGATGCTGCAGGAAGTAGGGTACTGCTCAGGAATAGAGAATTATTCCAGAATACTCTCGGGAAGAGCTCCTGGCGAGCGTCCTGCAGTTCTCCTGGATTATTTTCCCGATGACTTTGTGACATTCATTGATGAGTCGCACGTCACATTGCCGCAGATAGGTGCGATGTACGAAGGAGACCGTTCCCGTAAGACTAACCTTGTCAATTATGGCTTTCGTCTGCCTTCTGCGCTTGATAACCGACCACTGAAATACGAAGAGTTTGATCATAAAGTCGGGCAGCGTATATATGTCTCTGCAACCCCTGGTGAAAGAGAGCGGAAGGAATCCTCTCAGATAGTCGAGCAGCTCATACGCCCGACCGGACTTCTGGATCCTAAAATCGAGGTGCGTCCTACAGAAGGGCAGATGGAGAACCTTTATGGTGAGATAAGGAAGACTATCGAGAAGAACGAGCGTGTGCTTGTGACAACGCTCACGAAGAAGATGGCAGAGGATCTCACTGATTACCTTTCAGGACTCGGACTTGCGGTAAGATATCTGCACTCGGAGGTCGAGACAATTGAGCGTGTCGAGATACTGCGCGACCTCAGGCTCGGAAAGTTCAGTGTGCTTGTAGGTATCAATCTTCTGAGAGAGGGACTCGATCTTCCAGAGGTTTCTCTTGTTGCGATACTCGATGCTGATAAAATAGGATTCCTTCGCTCTTCTACATCGCTTATCCAGACAATCGGGCGTGCTGCCAGGAATGCTGATGGAAGAGTCATCATGTATGCAGACAGGATGAGCGAGGCGATGGCAGAGGCTATTGAGGAAACAGAGCACAGACGCTCTGTGCAGATGGCATATAATGAAGCACATGGTATCACACCAAAGACAATCAAAAAGGCTGTCGAGGATATCCTTGAGCGTGAGAAGAGTGATGATGAGGCTATCGCGAAGGAAGAGATAAAGATTGTCAGCTCCAACTACAATCTTCTCGTCGAGCGCGATAGAAAGCGGTATATCGCTGACCTGACAAGACAGATGACAGAGCTTGCTAAGAATCTTGAGTTTGAGAAGGCTGCGCTTCTTAGGGATGAAATCCAGCGTATCAGGGACAGGAAAGATCTTGCTGATTGATGTGTTCATTTTCCTGGAACACTGGGCTGGATATACAATTTCCAGCCCGAAACAGGAATAAATATTATTAATTTTACTTTTTTGTGAGATTCTCGTTTTCACTCTCGTCTGAATATTATGCTTCAGAACTCAAAAAGCACAGGATCGAAATGACTTAGTGTTGCCTGCGGAGTTGCTTCCCTCCATAAGTCTGAAGCCATGTGCTTTCTGATGAAGCTGTAAATTCCATAGAATGTGATTCTTTCCCCCTTTGCGGGGACTGTCACAGCATTGTGTTCCATATCATATCCAAGCGCGAGAGCAAGATAATACGAGAATGCGCCGAATTTCTCCTGTTGCGGCAGTCCTGTGTCCCAGCTGTCAAATGAGTTCTGCCTTTCTGTCGCTGCTGCCAATATCCAGAGGCTGTCATTATCCTCCGCATCATTCTCGAATGCTGCCAGGAACGATGGTATGACTGCTGATAAAAGACTGTCAGATTTCAGATTACCGTTCTCGAATATCTCTCCGTTCTCCATAGTTCCGCTGTTCTCGATGAAGGATCCGGAGAAACATGAGTCAAGGAAAAGGCATTTTCTTCCATCCACTCCGCTGAATGCTGTAAGCAGGACTTCAGGAGAGAGTCGGTTTGATGAGATTGTGTCTGTGACAAGGGCTCCAGTCTCATCACCATGTCCTGAGTAGTGGAAGAGCACAAGGTCCGTGGATACAGTGTCGATATCCATCAGGAGATTGATAAGATCATCATGGTTCCACTTGTACTCCTCTCCATTGATGGATCTCTTTCCATCCTTTTCGAGGAAGAGATACTCTTCATATATCTCTCCAGAAGATTCAGAGAGTGCTTTTATCTGCATTGATAACACTTTCTGATCCTCCGGAGGATTCTCAAGTGCGTTTATGCCGCCAGGGGCATCGTAATCGAGAGCGAGTGATATGAATACAACTTTCCCCTGCGGGCTTTCCATCTCGCAGGACATGAATGTGAATGCAATCATGATGATGGCAATAAGACTTCTCATATTATCCCCCTGAGTTTGATGATTATGCTGATGCCGGTCTCTGCATGAAGCGAGCCACGGCTCCAGAGAAGTGTGAACGGGAATGCTATGCCAAGATGGTCCAGCGGATAGCAGACAATGGAAAAGTTCCCTCCGAAGCGCCATGATAGAGCTCTCTGGTCAATATGATAAAGCAGTGACACAACGGGGGAGAGCGCGAATTCCACCCTGTTTCCTGTTATATATCCGTATCTCAGCGATAGCCTGGCTTCGAATTTCCCTGGAATCAGCATGCGGCTGCGTATATCACTGTCAGATATATACCCGGCTTCAAAAGGAAGGGACAGTGAATGATGCCCAGAGATGGTAATAGATAACGGATTGAGTGATACGCTTGATCGGAATGCGTTCCAGAACACATTCTCATTTGCAAATGCGCTATATGCGCTTGGTGCATATTCAACAGATAGCGCAGCAGATGGGCTCCACTGGACAGCTGACAGTGTCACGGGAAGAGCGAGCAGAATGATTATAATGGCCTTTTTCATTTTTGCCTCCACTTCTTATACGCAGAAAGTGGAGGTTTTGGTTAATAATCAGGCAAGATTAAGCACACTTTCTTTCAGAATCATCACGCTGACAGTCTTTCTTCGCGGTTTTGTAGCGCTCTCAGAGAGAATCGGGTAACCTTTGTATTGCAGTCCGAGAAGGTATCCTGAACCTGTGAATTCACATGAGATGATCTCGGCACCTTTCAGAACCAGGTGCATTGGATAGAGGCTCTCATCGAGGTTTTCCTCAGCAATGACTGCATTCTCCGGACGGAAGAATACATAGCCTTCTGTATTCTCATATACAAGATGTGCGGGAAGCGCAGTGCCTTCCCCTGTGAAGAATGCTGTGAATAAATCCTCCGGGTGTCTGTAAAGCTCTTCAGCAGTGCCCATTGCCACGCTCTTGCCGTCATGCATGATCATTATCGTATCGGAAACAGAGAATGCCTCTTCCCTGTCGTGAGTGACATAGAGCATTGTTATTCCAGTGGCATCATGGATTGCCCTGATGGAGGCCCTGAGACTTTTCCTGAGAGGTGCATCCAGTGCGGAGAGAGGCTCATCGAGAAGCAGTATCTGCGGTTTTGCAGCAATAGCTCTTGCAAGCTGCACACGCTGTGCTTCGCCTCCTGACAGGGAAGAGACTGAGCGCTTGCCATAGCCTTCAAGCCCGACAAGGGAGAGGAGCGCATCCGATGTCTTCTTCCTCTCGCTCTTTTTCTCCTTCATTCCGAACTGTATGTTCTTCTCGACGTTCATGGATGGAAAGAGTGTGTAATCCTGAAAAACCATGCCTATACCACGGTCCTGGATTCTCTCGCCTGTGATATCTTTCCCATTGATTGTTATTGTGCCTTTATCTGGTTTCTCCAGACCGGCAATAATGGACAGAAGCGTCGATTTCCCTGATCCGGAAGGACCGATGATGCATAGAAATTCACCTTCCTCTACTCCGAAAGAGGCGGAAAGCGTGAAGTTCTTGTATTTCTTCTCAAGGTTTCTTATTTCAAGATATGGCATGTTTCTTTCCTCCTTCCCCGATTGCGAAGACAATCAGGGCTTCCAAGAGCAGAAGCGTTCCTAGCGCAGCGGCGCCCTGGTAGTTATATGAACCGATCATGCGGTATATGAGAATCGGAAGCGTCGATACGTGTCCGTCTGAAAGTGTGAGCGTTGCGTTGACTTCTCCGAGAGAGAGCGCAAATGCAAATGCGAAAGCTTTCCGTTTATATGGTCCAAGCATCGGATACTCGACTTTTCTTGCAGTCTTCCTGTAAGAGACACCGAGCGTGTACGATGCAGCTGAAAGCGAATCCGGTATTGCCTTGGCTCCTGGAATGATTGTGCGTACAGCAAATGGCAGGATTATTGTGAGATGGGCAGCTGTTACAAGCGCATAGGAGAAAATGAGTGAGCTGCGGTCAATTGTTGCCGCAAGGAATGAGAAACCGAGTCCCAGAGTAACTGAACCTGTGGCCATTGGCAGTGATGTGAGTACAGGAAGCAGTCTGGAATTTCTTTTTGCCGTGAGTATCGCGATACGCGAGCCGAGGTACACTGCTGCGAGCGACGAGAAAAGCGCTATCGCGAAACTGTTGATGATTCCATTCATTGCAGTACTCATCAGTCCGGTGCTTCCCTTCGCGATATCTTCCCACGCACGGAGAGTGAAGTCTCCGTTCTTTGTGTAGAAAGCCCTGTAAATGACACTGCCAACCGGCGGTAGTATAAAAAGAAGAATAAGGAGCATGATGATAACTGCGGCAAGAAGCTTCATTCCTCTTGCTTTCTCAAGCTTCCTTTCCTTCCTGCTTGCTTTTTTCTGTTTTCTGCCGCGGCTTGTGATGATCAGCATGAGAGTTGTGATGAAGAACGCGAACACTGACAGTGCCGCCGCCCCCTCCCTGTCTACATTGACGTGTACGCGTCTGTAGATTTCAGTCTCGAATGTAGAGTAGGCAGGGTTCCCGCCAAGTACGAGAATGATTGAGAATGATGAGAAGCAGAAGAGGAATATGAGGATGAACGCTGATAGCACAGACGGAAGGAGGCGTGGCATTGTTACCTTGAAGAATGTCCTCGCTTTTCCGCTCGAGAGCGTGTATGCTGCCTTCTCCGGCGTGTCCGGCAGCTCTGTCCAGCTATTAGTGATCAGGAGAAACGCTATCGGGAAATTCAGGTATACGTGAGCAAGTATTATTGCTTTAAAGGAGTAGAGTATGCTGAGAATGGTGTAATCGCGGCCTGTGATTCTCATCAGCAGCGCGTTCAGAAGTCCGTTGTTGCCATACCATATGACAAAACCCAGTACGACGAGAATTGTGGGGATAGTGAACGCAAGACCAGAAAGCGTGAGCACAATACTGCGTCCCGGGAATGTATAGTGCGAGAAGAATGCTGCAAATGGCAGTGCCACCGCAACTGAAATAATAGCAGAGAGCAGTGCTTCCTGCAGTGTGAATGTAAGAAGCCGGTAAGTATAAGGGTCTGAGAATATGTTTACAAAAGCCTCTCCATTATTGCGGAAAGCATAGCTGAATGTGAAAAGCAGCGGTATGAGGAAGAGTACTATGAGAATCAGAATCCCGGGAAGTGCTTTGATTGTATAGTATCCTGATCCGTTTCGTTTCATAGTCTCCTCCTCATCTATTATAGCAGAAAAGCTCAGTTGGCTTCTGTCATGATACTGAGCCAGTGCTCTGTAAGCTCTTCTGTCTTCTCTGGCGAGGTCGCACCGCTTCTGAACATCGTTCCCGGCTTTGGTGCGTAATCAAAAGCATCGGGGAGCTCTATCTCGCTGTTTACAGGATACATGGAATTTGCAATAGCGATGTCGAGCTGGGCTTCAGTGAGAATGAAATCCACGAATTTCTCGGCTTCCTCTCTCATGTCTGTTCCACTGACGATTCCGATACCTTCTATTGTAGCCTCATGTCCCTCAGGGAAGACCAGGGCCTGGAAGCGTGTCGTGTTGTCATTCATCACATGATAGACAGGGCTTGTTGTGTAGGAAAGAACAATTGGAGCTTCTCCCTCGGTGAAAAGACCATATGCGGAGGACCATCCATCTGCGATAGTGAGAGCGTTGTCCTTCATTGCCTCCCACCATGCATCGAACTGCTCTCCATCGCCATAGATGTTATATGTCCACAAGAGCAGACCAAGACCTACAGACGATGTACGCGGATCGATGAGAATGACTTTGTTCTCATATTCCGGCTTTGCAAGATCTGAAAGTGATTCCGGTTTATCCAGTCCGCATTCTGAGTCCCAGACAAATGCGAATGCGCCATAATCGAAAGGAATGAGTCGGTTCTCTTCATCGAATATCAGTTCTGACGGGATATTCTGGATGACAGGTGAGTCGTAGCTTTCAAGGTATGGATAAGCTCTGTATGCAAAATCATCTGTCACTCCGAGGATGACGTCAGCATTTGTTCCTTCTCCCTCAAGCTCAAGGCGGGAAATCATCTCGACAGCATCACCTGCGCTGACGAGATTCACTTTAATCCCTGTCTCTTCCTCGAATTTCGGGATGAGTGTTCCTGCCGGACCCCAGTCACTGGCGAATGAATCATAAGCGTAGACAGTGAGGACATTCTCTTCACTGACAGCCTGTGCCGCCACACCTGCTGCAAGCATCGTGGCAAGGATTAAAACAACGAGAGCTCTCTTCATAAGCATCTCCCATAAAATTTAGATTATCCGGGGAAAAGAATATGCCGTTCCCTTCGCTGGTATTGTCCAGATCAGGTTCGAGGGTATGATCTCAGGCTTACGCCACCCCTAGACATGGTGAACACTAGCCTTGTTGTGGCAGTAAGTCAAGTGACAATATTCCCTCTTGCGGGTATTATCACAGACATGCAGCCTCTTCTTAACCTCACATCTGCCCAGAATCTGGACCATTCACTTATTGAGAAATATGCTCTATCAGAAAAGTGCCTCATAGATAATGCCGCTATGGGCGTCTTTAAGCTGTCGAAACCATTCATACATGGCCGCACGCTTGTGATGGTTGGACCTGGGAACAATGGATCCGATGGCATTGCGCTTGCATCGATTCTAGCAGAAGAGGGGTTCGATACATCTGTATTCTATCTTTATGGACGAGGGAATGATGAGAATATGCGCCGGCGCAGGGAACTTCCGGAGAGTGTCAGGATTGTCTCTTCCACACATGGTTTTGATACGGTCTTTGATGCACTTTTCGGTTTCAGTTTCAGAGGAGAGGCTGATGACGCAACGAGAACAGCTGTTTCGGGATGCTGCGATGCCGGGACTGTCATTGCTGTCGATGTGCCTTCCGCATCTCTTGTCCGAGCTGATTACACAGTCTCGCTGATGGCTCTCAAAAGCATTTTGTACGAGCCTCTTCTCAGGATGAATGCAGGCAGAATACTTCTTTTCAACCCAGGCTTCCCCGAAAATGAGCTCTCTTCATCTCCCGATGATATCTATCTTATAACCGATCAGGATGCCGCTCTGCCTCATTTCGCATCCACGGATTATAAGAACAGACGCGGTCATGTAGCAGTACTCGGTGGTTCTGATGAATACACAGGAGCCCCAAGGCTTGCTGCGCGTTCTGCATTCTTCTCAGGTGCCGGGCTTGTCACTATATTGACTGATTCAGAACGTATAAGGGATGAGAACCCCGCTGTGATCATCCGCCGTCCCGGTTCTGATCTATCTTTCTGTGATGCGATTGTGGCAGGACCAGGGTGGGGGAATGGCAGTGAAAGTCTCTTCAGAAAAGCCGCAGAATCCGGAAAGCCGATGGTAGTGGATGCTGATGCATTGAAATTCATGAAAGGCATGCGACTTGGACACAGGGCAGTTCTCACACCGCACATAGGAGAGTATAAACGTCTGATGGCCTCTCTTTCCATTCCTGATGGACTTGGCAATGCAGAAGCACTCTCTTCGTCGCTGAGGGCACTTGCAGATAAAACTGAATCTGTTGTAGTGCTAAAGTCTTCCGTGATCTGGATTACAGATGGGGAGAGCATTTTGGTTTATGATGGGTCGAATCCGTCGCTTGGAGTTGCCGGATCCGGAGATGTTCTTGCTGGCGTTATCGGGGCTCTTCTTGCAGAGGGCATGAGCACATTTGATGCAGCAGTAGCAGGCACGGCCCTGCATCAGAGAGCCGGCAGACGGGCTCATGATGATTATGGATACTATTCAGCTGAGGAGCTTATTCTGGAAGTGGGGAAGTGTCGATGATACAGTTTTACCTTTTAGCAGTTGCCTATCTCGTTTTCTCTGCACTTCTGATACTCGTTGATTCCTACCGCCGGCGTCTTTCATTCATGCTTAAAGCCAAAGCAAGGATACGAGAGGATATGAAACGCCTTAATCTCTATTTCGTGGCTGGGATTGCAATATCGCTGCTGCTTCTCTTTCTTCCGATTCCTCCAGGCCCCATTGTCGCAGGAGATCTTTTGCCTGCCCTTTATATACTCTTCATCGCATTCCTTCTCCGGATTCTCTATTCAGAGCGCAACAGGGAACGCTCCGACGCATTCCTTGCAGGAAAGAAAAGCCGCATGAAGAAGATTGGCTTCATAACACTTGCAGTTGCTTTGATTCATTTCCTGTTTCCTTCAATCGTTCTGCTATAATAGACACATGCATGAACGTGTGACGACAGCAGGAATAGCGTTAAAGGATGGAAAGGTTCTCGTTGCTCACAGAGTGAAGGGTGGATCTCTTTCAGAGAAATGGGAGTTTCCTGGTGGTAAGCAGCGATGGGGTGAAAGCGATGAGATGACTCTTAAGCGCGAATATATGGAAGAGCTTGGTGTGGAGATTGAGACTGGAGATCTGGTCACTTCCTTTGATTTTGTGAACAATGAGACGCTCTATCATCTTCATGCTTATGAGATCCGGATTCTCAGCGGATCCTTCAAGCTCTCTGTGCATAGCGAAGTGCGCTGGGTGACGCCTCTGGAGCTCTCACTTCTTCCGATGGGATCATCAGATGATAAAATACGCGCATCTCTGGCCTCTCTTCTCTTGAACAGCTGAAAACAGAGTTCTACTATCTTCTTATCTTCAGAGAGGTGCATTATGGAAAAGAAGAACATCAAATGGGATGAACTCGGTTTTGGATATATGCCGACCGATTACCGTTACTGCGCAGAATGGAAAGATGGCAAGTGGGGTGAGGGAAAGCTCACGACAGAAGCGACCGTCACCATTTCCGAGTGTGCAGGTGTATTGCAGTATTCACAGACAGGTTTTGAAGGACTGAAGGCTTATACATGGAAGGATGGCAGTATTGTCACATTCCGTCCTGATCTCAACGCACAAAGGCTGCAGAGTACAGCTCGCCGTCTTCTGATGCCTGAAGTTTCTACCCAGATGTTCCTCGAGGCTCTTGATGAGACAGTGAAAGCAAATGCCGCATGGGTTCCTCCTTATGGAACAGGTGCAACGCTTTATATCCGCCCATTTCTCTTCGGTTCTGGTCCGATTCTTGGTGTTGCTCCCGCTCCTGAGTATCAGTTCAGACTCTTCTGCTCTCCAGTAGGACCATATTTCAAGGGTGGAATAAAGCCAATCAGAATCTGTGTTTCAGATTTCGATAGAGCCGCACCGCACGGCACCGGAGATATCAAAGCTGGTCTTAATTACGCTATGTCCCTGCATCCGAGCGATATTGCTCACAAGAACGGATACTCGGAGAATATGTTCCTCGATGCAGCTACGCGTACATATGTGGAAGAGACTGGTGGCGCCAATTTCCTCTTTGTCACAAAGGATGGCAGGCTCGTCACACCTAAGTCTCCTACAATTCTTCCATCAATCACAAGGCGTTCGCTTGTATATGTTGCTGAGAAGTATCTCGGTCTCACAGTAGAGGAGAGACCTGTACCATTTGCAGAGGTGAAGGAATTCGCCGAAGTCGGTGTCTGCGGTACTGCTGCAGTCATTTCCCCTGTCGGTGAAATCGACAGCCATGATGAGAAAATCATGGTTCCTTCCGGACTCGAGTCATTCGGACCAGTTCTCGGAAAGCTTCGTGAAACGCTCACAGGCATCCAGAATGGCGATATCGAGGCTCCTGAAGGCTGGATTAGAAAAATCTGCTGATAAGCAGTTTGTTTGCTCTCCCATGCATTCCAGATGCATGGGAATTTTTTCCATCATGACATTGTTCAGATAAGGGACAATCTGAAAAGTTAAGGCAGGGCCTGTCCCCTGCCTCAGATGAAACAATCAGAGAAGCATTCCGTTCTGGATGCTCTGCACATCACCAAGCTGCAGACCTGTGAGTTCCGCAATCTTTGAAAGCGTGAAAGACCCTTCCTTGATAAGATTCTTTGCAGTCTCCCTGCGGCTTGCCGCCGCACCTTCTTTCCTTCCGGTTTCAAGACCTGTCCTGATTCCCTCATCCCTTCCTTCATTGTAGGTTTCCACGAATTCGTTTCCCATTCTCTCTATCCCTTCCTCTTTCTCCTTGAAATACCTCACCTTCCAGCTGAGCTCATTATAATGCATCTCTGCCGGATCGGCACACTTCATATCATGCACAAGATCCCCCAGCTCCGTCCCTTCCTCCGCCCTGTCCATGCCCAGATAGACAATGTGGGTGCCGTCGCCGAGCTTCTCTTGCGTTTCCTCCTCTCTCCGCTCGAACCTATGCAGCGCCTTCCCGTCACCTATGGCATCCCGGGAGGTGAGGAATATGACATATGTCTCAGGAAGCTCCTCATATGCCTTCCCGGCCCTCAGCGTGTGCGTGTCGATTATCGCGCTATAGTATCTTGCTCTCCGGGGGGAGGCATCCTGCGGGTTGCTCTGCATCTCTATGTTGTACAGGTTCCCTTCCTCATCCTCCGCAAGCGCATCAAGCCTCGACCCCTTCCTCTCCAGCGTTCCCATCCATCTCTGCATCTCTATCCGTCTGAC
>CASDZV010000021.1 GCA_949285905.1 uncultured Spirochaetales bacterium
CAGATAGAGATTCACTCCTGCTGTGAGAGTAAGTCCAAGCGATGAGAATATTCTCTCTGCTTCTTCTTTCACCTTTCTGTTCAATCTCATTGATATCATGATCGTATCTTTCATAAGTTAATCTCCTTCAATGAGTCAATATTAACATAAATACAACTTATATGCAATATAAAATGGATTATAAAACATACATTGAATATACATATACCATTGAATCATGTTCATAAATACAGATGCCAGACTGATGAAAATTTCAGGGAAACGACAACGTGAGCCTTATTGGAACAGCCGTAGTCATTACGGAAAAGGATATGTTCAAACGATACATACAGGATGAATTTCTTCATCCGTTACTATCCTGATGAAGTAAATGATGAAAACTACTGTCAGATCAGATTCTCTACAAGAAAAACTGAACTCTGGATTGACGGTAATTCTTCTATCATCTCATTCTGATTCTGTTGCTTTCATCCCATCGGCAAGCCAATGGAGTTTTCGCAACATCCCTATAACCAACGTCTCTTTGTATGCAATATAAGATTTGTGTGTCACAAAAGGATGCTCACCTGCTTCAAGTATGCATGCAGGATCATTCAAAGGAGATCCCTCTTTCCACGAACTCAGCATCACACAAACATACTGTTGTCTCTCAACAATCTTAGTGACAACGAAAAATAGATGAAAATCATCATGCGGAAATTTGAACAGAAAAGAGTCGCCAGGTGAAATATGCACAAACAACCTCACCTTTGTGAAAAAGACAGATTATGAATGTATGCTGACATTCTTATATCAGAAGCAGCTTCTTCTCTTTTTTTATCATCGGAAATAGTTGCCTGCAGAATATCTTCAATTGGAAGCGGAATTCTCGAATCGCCGGGGTTATGCCACTCAGGAAAAGCATGGGTGATATCCGAAAGATCAAACTGATCTTTTCCTTTATACTCCGAATTGACAGTTTCCAATAAATCCCTCTCCTCCTGCGAAAGGAAACACTGACTAACTGACTAAATGTTTTTTTTAATATGACATTGTATCCTAGTGTCTTTATTGAAGAATTCCACGGGCTGTCACTTGGATATTCATCTGCATGTTTTATACAGTCCAGGATACTTGTCGGAACAGGGCCGAATTTCATGGAAAAATAAGAATCAGTCGTAATGGAAGAATGATACATAGTCAAAGACCTGCGATCAGCAATATATAAAAGCTTGATAAGCTTCATATAAGGAAGACAGCCACCATTAACAGAAAGAAGACAGGATGCCGCTTCTGCCGCCTTCTGTTCATCAAATATATACTTCAATGTTTCCGTATTCTGTCTTACTTCCGACATATATCTTAAGTCTGCGACCTAATTATTAAAGTAATAACATAAAATCGTCAACTGAAATGAGAGAATGCATTCAGCAACAGAAAACAGTACAAAAAATTAATCCATAACTGAATCTGTTACCAACAAACAAGGATTAAAATCGAGTAGGTCAGCTCTCTAGGAAGGAATTCCAAGAGCGCTTTCCTCTCACACCACCGTACGTACCGGTCTGGTATACGGCGGTTCAGATGAATACAAACTTCAGCTGTGAGTTGTATGTTCTGTCCATTTCCATCCGCTCATTATGCTTTACTTTGTAGTACTCTTCAATGTTCAGCAGGCCGAGCTTGTCATGCAGGATGTCATTATTCAGGCCATTGCTCAGGCATTGTGCCATCCGCCAGTATCGGTTGCTTGAAAGACCTTTCTGGTATTTGCATATCCACCATTCAGGCACACCAAGCTCCTGCAGGTGTTTCTTTCTCGCATCCTTTTTCTTCCATAGCTTCCACAGGTACTGACGTACCCTCCTCCTTATCCATTGGGCCTTTTCTCCAAGCCATTTCTTGAAGTATCCTCTCGCGTAGTAGTTTATCCACCCGCGCAGGTATGAATTGAGTTCTGAAATCATACGCTCGGCAGACACTCCGCGGTTGCGCTTCGTTATCTCCCTTATACGCTGTTCAAACTTCTCAATCTTCTTCTGCTTCGGCTTGCACATTCCAAGGCCGTCCCTGAATTTGGTGGTTATGAATGTGAATCCAAGGAATGAAGAGCCGACGGCTCTCCTTGCCTCCGTCTTCTCCATGTTCACCTTCAGTTTCATCTTCCCTTCAAGGAACCGTATGACGGAATTCTTTACCCTCTTCGCAGAATATTTGCTCTTCGTGAATATGTTGCAGTCATCGGCGTATCTGACGAATTTATGACCTCTCTTCTCCAGTTCCCTGTCATAGGGCGTGAGGTAGATGTTCGACAGTAGTGGCGACAATGGTCCGCCCTGTGGCGTCCCTTCCTCACTCTCTATTAAACATCCATTGGTCATTATCCCGCTCTTGAGATACACGTATATCAGTCTCCTGATGTCTTTGTCCTCAAGTGTCCGGTCCACCTGACTCATCATAAAATCATGGTTTACCGTATCAAAGAATTTGGACAGGTCGAGGTCTACTACATGCCTGTATCCCTCTGCCATGTACTCCTGTGCCTTCCTCACCGCATCCTCTGCACTGCGTCCGGGCCTGAACCCGTAACTGTATTCAGAAAATGTCGGCTCGAAGACCGGTTGCAGAACCTGTACCATCGCCTGCTGTATAACCCTGTCTATTACACAAGGTACGCCCAAGAGTCTCACGCCTCCGTTTTCTTTCGGTATCTCGACTCTCTTCACTGGCTTCGGCTTATACGTTCTTGCAAGTATCTGTTCCTCAATCCGTGTCCAGTTATCCCTCATGAACGCTTCGATCTCCTCGACCTTCATGCCGTCGATTCCTGCACTCCCCTTGTTCCGCTTCACGTTCTGCAACGCCATCCCAAGATTATGAGGCGAGAGCATCCTCCTGCATAATTCCGTATTAGGTTCTCTCAAGTTCCCTTCTTTCATCGATTTCCTTCTTCCAGCATCCGACTTACTCCGCATTACGGTATCTATCGCAGATGCTGTAGCTCTTCCTCCTTACTCGAAGATTCATCTGTTCGGCCCTTCGCCAGCTCTCCTATGACTACTACGGCCTCTGCTGACTTCTCACAGTTCGTTGTTACTACGCTGTCTTAAGCATTGTTGCAGCCTCGGCGCCTGTGAGACCTCCCCCGTTAAGAACATTGACCTTCCTCGCATACAGCCTCCGCATTTACATCCATGACCCAGCTCCGGATTTCATCTTATTTGGCAGACTTATCCACCATGCATGCCTTATATGCGGTTTCTCTCCGTAGGCCCGCGATTTTGCCTCCGGCTTCCTTCAGACCCTGTCTCGCGACAACGCCCTTGCTTTCAGCTAGCGATTTTAGGAATCTCTGTCCTTGAGCTGTACTCGCAGTGGACTTTCACCACCAAATCAATGCCCATGCAGGGCAAACCAAAAAAGACCGGCTGAATAATTCTAAGCCGGTCTTTAACCTGTTGTGAAATTTCTCGTCTTCTTTCTTCAATGCGCCTCTTTTCATGAGGGCAGCCGGAAGGCGCATCTTCTGTTAATCTTCCTGATCAATTAGGGAATGGCGGTCAGAAAGCGGAAGGTCCCAG
>CASDZV010000022.1 GCA_949285905.1 uncultured Spirochaetales bacterium
CGATAAAGCCGAAATTGCCGTTATCGAAGTTGCCGCCAAAGCCGAGGCTGGCCTCACCACTGAATGTAGCATCAGCGAAGACCATACCTGCTGTCAGGATTGCAACCAGAAGAATTGCAATAGTCTTTTTCATAATTCCTCTGCGAAAAATGCACTTGAATCAGAGGCTTGACAGTACGTGGTATTGAGGAGAGAATAATACTGAAAAATAATTCAGTGAATTTCAATTCAGTTTGTTAGGAGCAATCTGTGTGGGTAGGAAGAGAAAAGGAGATCGCTGAGCTTAGGTGCTTCGTGGCTTCGGGTAGCATGAAGGCGTCTCTGATGTATGGAAGGAGAAGAATCGGAAAGACGACGCTTGTGAAGAAGGTTCTTGATGAAAGCGGTGCCAATTACATCTTCTTTGAAGCTCTGGAAAGCGACTATCAGAAGAATCTTGATTCATTGACAGCATTGTTCGCAGAAAAGCTGTCCATGCAGCTTGGCTCCTACAGAAGCTTCCTGGATGCATTCTCGATATTGAAGGTCGTATCAGAACCATTGGTAATCGTCATCGACGAATACCAGTATCTGAAGCAGTCGCGACCGAAGGGTGAGGTTGATTCCGAGTTCAAACAGGTGATAGACAACCTGCCGGAAAAGGCAAAACTTGTCTTGACTGGATCATATGTCACCATAATGAAGGAGCTTCTGGAAGAGGATAATCCTCTTTTCGGTAGGTTCTCCCTGGTACAGAATCTGAGAGAGCTGGACTATGTCAGATGCAGGCGATTCTATCAGCACAGAAGCATATCGGAGGCGGTAGGTATCCATGCGGTATTCGGTGGTTCGCCTTATATTCTCGGCGCATATGATGAGAGCAGGAACCTGGAGGAGAACATCAAGGCGCTGCTCCTGAATGATACAGGTACAGCTAGGACCTATATCGAGTTCGTACTCTTCAAGGAAGTCGGCAAGGTTGGTGTGCTGAACGACATTCTGAATGCCATAGGAAATGGAAAGCTCCGCTACTCAGAAATCGAGTCAAGGCTCAACATGAAGTCGACAGGGCTTCTGGCAACTTACCTTGAGCTTCTGAAGAACATGGAGCTCATCGAATGCATAGCCCCAATCAACAACAAAAGAGACAAGAAGAAGAGATTCTATGCAATCAAGGACAACCTGGTACGCTTCTATTATGCATATGTCTATTCAAACAAGAGCGCATTGCAGAACATTGGTGAGGATCTGTTTTATGAATCCTATGTGAGGCCGTCTCTTGATACATTCATCAGCTACAGGTTCGAGGCTATGGCGAGAACCTATCTGATGAGGAGGGCGACTGCAGAAAAAAGCACGTCGGTTCTGGACATAGGCACTTATTGGTATGATGATGCACAGACGAAATCCAATGGTGAATTCGACTGCGTGATAAGATTCAAGGATCATTACGCAGTATATGAGGTCAAACACTATTCATCGCCGATGACGCTGGCTGAGATTGAAACTGAAGCTGACAAGATACGCAGAATCAGAGAGCTTAGCCCTGTAGAAATAGGCTTTGTTTGTTCATGTGGTTTCGAATCCAGGCCAGAAGGCTATGATTACATAACTGCAGATGATATGTACGCCGTATGATTTGTGACTTCGCATGATATTCCCACTCTGTTGGAGGCACGACACGGATATGAGCATCGGATAAGTCATTTTATTGCTTGACCTCTTATCAAATTCATGTTCGTTTGAAAGCAATATAAGGCCGGCATCAAAAGTAAAAATCGAACCCCCAGATTTCTCTGAGGGTTCGTGAGTATCAATTCTGAATGATTCAGATTAGAACTCGATTGTGCAGGATGCTGTGATCTTTCCGAAGTTGTAGACTTCATCAGTTGCATTGTACTTGAAGACCTTGAGCAGATCGTCTCCATTCTCCCATGCGAGCTTGAGCTCTGCACCAGGGATGATGGACTCTGTAGAAACAGATGCGGATGCTCCGAGGATAATCTGATTGACAACGTAGTTTGTAGAATCCTTAGATGTCTTGAAGTTCTTATCCTCAACTTTCTTAACGAAATCAGGATCAAAAGTACCTTTGCCTTCAGCCTCCATAGCGGCATTCAAGCCAACGTTCTTCAGGCTGACACCAGCAGCGACCTTGGCGAAGCCGAAGTCGTACTCTGCATCGAGACCGAACTTCCACTGGCCAAGGAACACACCCTTGTACGTTTCCTTGAACCTGTCATTATAATACTTCTGGTCATCCTTATCGGAGATTCCAGCCGCTTCTGCCTTGTTGTATGCATCGATTGTATCGATGACATAACCGCCATTGGCAGTGATCTTCAGGCCCTCGACAGGAGTGACTTCAGCCTTGAGTCCGAGCTCGACGGTGTTCAGGACATCCTTGACAGACGCGGTGACTGCAACGGGAACCTCGAAGGCATTGAGGTCGAACTTGACCTGTGCGGAAAGGACATCGTCCTTGTACTTGCTACCCCACTTGGTGGCATTCCACTCGTAATGGTCAGTCTTCCAGTCATATCCACCGA
>CASDZV010000023.1 GCA_949285905.1 uncultured Spirochaetales bacterium
GGCGCTATGCCGCTGGCGACAATTCGTGGGCGGAAAGGGGAGCAAGATAAGCTCTCCATTGAATTGGCTTTCAGAAAGGTTGATCATCAACCCTTTCTTGAAGAATTATCTGTTGGTCCATCCTTCGGGGTGGGCCTTCTTTACAATCCAGCACTGTGTAGTATTTTTCATCACAAGCTGTACTTTTTGTGTTTCTTAACGTAGGATTTGGCTAAGAAGTATTTTCGGAGGTTTCTATGAAGAAGAAAGTGCTTGTCCTTCTTGTTGTAGCAATCCTTGCAATTGCACCAGCTGCGGCTGCCACAAGAGGATCTTCCAATGATGGAGCATTCGGTATTGGTCTCAATCTCGGTACAAACACCGGTCTTGGTATGAAGTTCGGAATGGGTAAGTTCGATATCCTTGCTAATGTCGGTCTTGCGGATTTCAACATCGGATCTGATGGATTCGCTCTTGGCGGTGATGTCGCTGTTTCCTATGAAGTCTATGATATCGATCTCGGCGGACGCCATCATATGCCAGTCACAGTAGGTCTTGGCGCAAAGACTAAGTTCGATTTCGGTGATGAGTTCAAGTTTGATCTCTCACTCGTTGTTCCAGTCGGACTTGAATACCAAATCCCAGATTTCCCGCTTGCATTCTATCTCCGCCTTGGCCCAGGTATGAGCATTGTAGAAAATACCAAATTCAACATCAATTTCGATTTCGTCGGCTATCTCGGAGTGCTCTGGGTATTCGACTGATCCAGAACGCTGTTCAGTCAAAGGCTGCCTTGACAGGTGGCCTTTTTGTATTTCGGTTGCAGCTCTTTCCTGATTCTCGCAGTTACTCTGATTTCATTTTCGCTGTATTCGATTGCCTTGATGCTGCCATCCTTTGACAGCCTTCCGATTATGTCGCTTCCGATAGGCTCTGCAACAGTTATATCCATATATGATCTGTCTGTCACATCAGCCATCGCTTTCAGAAGATTTCCGATTCCCTTCTTTTCCTTCATGCTTGTCTCAACAATGATATAAGGCTCGCGCTTCAGTGCAGCGTATGCAATCTCATCGTAGATATTGTCTGTCTTGTTTATGACAAGAATCGCGACTTTATCAAGTGCGCCCAAGTCGGAAAGCGTCTCTTTTGTCTTCTTCAGGCATCCATACGCATCAGGATGTGACGCATCGGATACAATGATTACAGCATCTGAGGATAATGCTTCTTCCAGAGTGGATGAGAACGCTTCGATAAGCACTTCCGGAAGATCCGAGATGAATCCTACTGTGTCTGACAGGAGTACTTTCTGGCTGTTTGGCAGCTTCAATGCCCTTGTCGTTGTATCCAGTGTGGCAAAGAGCTTGTCTTCTGCAAGCACTCCTGCATTCGTCAGAGCGTTGAGTATTGTAGATTTGCCGGCATTGGTGTAACCAGTGAGCGCAAAGGAGAAAATACCTCTGTTCTCCCGTTCCTTGCGCTGTGTCTTCCGCACAGCCTGCACTTCCCTGATTTCCTTCTCAAGAGATCTGATACGCTGGTCGATGAGACGCCTCTCAAGTTCAATTTGCCGCTCTCCTTCGCCCTTCGCGCCTCTGACACCTCCTCGCTGCTGCGAAAGGTTGGCTTCTCTGTTCTGCAGTCTTGGCCTCAGGTACTCAGCCTCTGCTTTCTCAATCTGCAGCCTTGCCTCGCGTGAGTGCGCATTCTGGAAGAAGATGGAGAGAATGACAGCTTCCCTGTCAGATACAGGGATACCGAGCCTGTTCTCGAGGTTCTTCTCCTGTCTGGGAGAGATGAATGTATTTATTATAGCTTCCTCTGCTTCGAAAGCTCTTATGTATTCCAGTGCGTTTTCAGTCTGTCCTGAGCCGATGTATGTGGAGACATTGATTTCCTTCACTGTATAGGTGACAGAACAGACGACTTCAAGCGAGAGTGTTTTCAGAAGACTCTTTGTCTCTTCTTCCCGCAGTTCGCATATCCTGTCATTGTCACCTTGTTCCCTGATGTTGATCAGCAATACACCCATTTGGCTTGGATTGTAGCACAAATGAGAGTGAGCTATCATCAAGGTATGAGTAAATTGCCACATTGGGATATGACAGCTATCTACCCATCCCCTGACAGTGAACGTTTTATGAGCGACATTGCGACACTTGATAAGCTCTCATCCGAGCTTGTTGCCATGATTGATAATGGTGCTCCCTTGAAGGATCTGATAGCTTTAAAAGACAGGGCGGACGCTATCCTCATTACACTGACAGCTTATGCGGAGTCAATGCTGAGTACCGATACGGAGAATGATGTGTATCTCAAGGCAATGGGGGAGGCTGAGGACGCTTCTGTCAGATTCCAGAAGGCAGAGGATTCGTTCCTGCGTGCCGTGGCAAAGCGCTCTGATGAGTTTTCCGACCCAGCACTTTCGCCATACATGAAATATCTTGATGACATTCTCGTGGAAAACAGCCATCTGATGTCACCTGAAGAGGAAGCGCTCGCAGCAGAGCTTTCCCGTTCTGGTTCTTCTGCCTGGGAACGGCTGATGAGCACTGTGACGTCGACAGCAACAATCGATGGTGAAACACTTACTGAACTGAGAATGAAGGCAGGTGACAGATCCCGGAGTGTCAGAAAAGGCGCATTTGAAAGAGAAGTGAAGCTTCTCTCAGAGCATAAGCAGGCTGTAGCGGCAGCCCTGAATGGTGTTAAGGGCACAGTCCTGACGCTGGAGAGGAAAAGAGGCTGGTCAGATCCTCTTGACCGGTCACTCTTCTCATCATCCATCACTCATGAAATACTTGACAGCCTCTTGAGCGTGATCAGGTCTTCGCTCCCGATGTTCCGTGATTACTTCCGCACAAAAGCAAAGCTCCTTTCTCTGGATAATCTTGATTTCTTCGACCTTTTCGCTCCCATAGGAGAGTGTCACAGGACGTATACATTTGAAGAGGCCAGGGATATTGTCATCTCGTCTTTTTCCGCATTTTCCCCTGCTATGGGCGCATTCGCTGAGAATGCTTTCGATAAAAAGTGGATTGACGCAGCTCCTGGGAAGGGAAAGGCAGGGGGTGCATATGATGTCTTCTTCCCGACAGCAGGCGAGAGCAGGGTATTCATGAATTTCGATGGTACTTATGACAGCGTTTCCACACTTGCGCATGAGCTTGGCCATGCATTCCATGACTCAGTAGTACGCGATTTGCCTCCATCGCTCTCGACATATCCGATGACGCTTGCAGAGACAGCCTCGATATTCTCCGAGATGCTTGTTTTCGACCATGTGCTCTCTTTTTCAGATGACAGCGAAGCGCTTCCTGTTATTGAGTCATTTGTCCAGTCAGCTTCGCAGGTTGTTGTCGATATCTACTCGCGCTATCTTTTTGAGAAATCTGTTTTCGAAGAGCGTAGACGCGGAGAGATCAGTGCAGACAGACTGTCAGAGCTGATGACTAGCGCTGAGAATGAAGCATATGGCGATGCTGTCGGTATCAAACACCCATATATGTGGGCTGTGAAGTCGCATTACTACTCTGCGGATTTCTCTTATTACAATTATCCTTATGCATTTGGAGAGCTCTTTGCGCTATCACTCTATGCAAGAAGGAATGAGAAGGATTTCTTCTCCATCTACAAGAGTGTTCTCAGGAATACTGGCATGAAGAGCGCCTCTGAGTGTGCCGCAATTGCCGGCGCAGATATCACTAAACGTGAATTCTGGCAGAGCGGTATTGATGTCATAGCTTCGTATGCTGAGAGGTTGAATGGATGGCTCTGAGAATTGAGAAGATGGCCTCGGAAGGGGTTGGGATTGCGCACGACAATGGCAAGACAGTCCTTGTAAAAGGTGCACTTCCCGGAGAACTTGTTGAATGCAGTGCTGTTGAATCTAAGAAGGGATACGACACAGCAGAAGTCTCAGGGATTATTGAACAGTCTCCCATGCGCATTGAGCCACGCTGTCCATATTATGGAAAGTGCGGAGGCTGTGATTTCCAGATTGTCTCGGAAAAGGACAGCGCATGCATCAAGCGTGATATCCTTGTCGATAATCTTGTCCGTATCGGGCACCGCGAAGATGTTCCGAAGGACATTCCCGTCCATTATGGCTCCTTCTATGGATACAGGCATAGGGCGCGCTTTCACGTCGATGTCTCAGGCGGTAAATGGGGATTTCTAGCCAGAAAGTCATCAACGATTACTGAAATCAGGTCATGCCCTGTGATATCAGAGAGACTGAATGAGCTTCTTGGCGACGGGAAAGAACTGATCAGGGCCGCAAGAAATGCAATGTTCTCCAATCGTATCGACAGGACAACAGGCTTTGCAGAGATAAGCGCATTCGACGGCGATGACGCTGTCACTCTCGGTGCTGAGACTGTCACGATAACCATTGGGGATATCAGATACAGCGTTAACGCAAATGTCTTCTTCCAGTCCAATCCATCGCTTCTTGCTTCCCTTCTTGCATTCGTCCGCGACAATGCAGAGGGTGAGAGCATCATGGACCTCTACAGCGGGGTCGGCACATTCTCCGCGCTGTTTGAAGGATCCGGGAAGCGTGTATATGCAGTTGAACGCAACAAGGCATGCCTTGAGCTTTCGAAGAGAAACGCACCTTCAGCACTCTCATTCACAGCAGATGTGGCACTATGGGGGAAGAAGAACGGACGCAGTGTCGATACAGTCATTGTCGATCCTCCGCGTACAGGACTTTCCCCGGAGGCTCTTTCGCTGATACTCTCCTGGAAGCCGGAAAGGATAATTTACATCTCATGCAACAGCTCTACACTCTCCAGGGATGTGGGGAGAATGCATGAATACACAATAACCAGAGCCTCCAGCTTCGATTTCTATCCCGGCACAGGACATGATGAGAGCGCGCTGGTAATGGACAGAGCATGATTTTGGTGCCTTGCTGATAAGTGCCTTTCCTTGACTTTTAACGCCTTTCAGAAGATATTATCTGTAACTATATCAATAACAGGAGATTCTGATGAGCATTATCGAATTTATCGAAGCTAGAGAGATCCTTGATTCCCGCGGTAATCCTACTGTGGAAGTCGATGTCATCCTTGAAGATGGTTCCATGGGACGCGCAGCTGTTCCTTCCGGAGCATCAACTGGTGTACACGAGGCTGTAGAGCTTCGCGATGGCGACAAGAAGCGCTATGGTGGAAAGGGCGTTCTCAAGGCTGTCGACAATGTCAATAACATCATTGCACCAGCTATCGAGGGTATGGACGCTCTTGATCAGGTTGCTATTGACCGCGCAATGATCGAGCTTGATGGCACACCGAACAAGGCTCGCCTTGGTGCAAATGCTATCCTCGGTGTTTCCATGGCTGTAGCACGCGCTGCTGCAGACTTCCTTGGTCTTCCTCTCTTCAAGTACCTTGGTGCTTATCATGCATGTGTGCTTCCTGTTCCGATGGCAAACATCCTCAACGGTGGTGCACACTCTGATAATAAGGTTGACTTCCAGGAATTCATGGTCATGCCTATCGGCGCACCTTCCGAGAGAGAAGCTGTAAGATGGGTTGCTGAGGTATTCCATGCACTCAAGAGCGTTCTCAAGGCAAAGGGATACAACACAGGTGTTGGCGATGAGGGCGGTTTCGCACCAGACCTTCAGTCCAACGAGGAAGCACTTGATGTCATCATGGAAGCTATCCAGAAGGCTGGCTACACAGCAGGTCGCGATGGTGACTTCATGATCGCTCTTGATCCTGCTTCTTCCGAGCTCTATGACGAGAAGACAGGCAAGTATAAGCTGAAGTGGACAACAGGCGAAGAGCTTACATCCGCTCAGATGGTTGACCTCTGGGAGAGCTGGGTGAACAAGTATCCTATCATCTCAATCGAGGACGGCATGGCAGAAGATGACTGGGAAGGCTGGAAGATGCTCACTGACAGAATCGGTGACAGAGTACAGCTTGTTGGTGACGACCTCTTCGTTACAAACACAGAGCGCCTCAAGATGGGTCTTGAGAAGGGTGTAGGCAACTCCATTCTTATCAAGGTAAACCAGATTGGTACTCTCACAGAGACATTCGAAGCTATCGATATGGCACAGCGCCATGGCTATACAGCTATTGTATCCCACCGCTCAGGTGAGACAGAGGACAGCTTCATTGCAGACCTCGTAGTCGCTCTCCAGACAGGTGAGATCAAGACAGGTTCCATGAGCCGTTCCGACAGGCTTGCAAAGTACAACCAGCTTCTCAGAATCGAGGACTACCTCGGAGATACAGCTAAGTACGCAGGTCGCGATGCATTCAAGGTTCTCTAATCAATAAGAAAACCTTATCGAGATAGGTCCGGTAGCGATATCGGACCTATTTTCATCTGCGCATTTCTCCACATTCTTCACATTCGGAATTATCCTATATAAACACTCATTTCACTAAATGGTTACACAAATTTCTGAATATCAAGTTATCGAACACATTTACATCAATCTGTATTAATAACTCCATTCTAAAACAATCAAAAAGATATAATTTTCATTGTGTAACTTATGTGTCAAAAGTGAATTTAACTTGACAGTTGAATGAAGTGGTTGCTACAATCTTCACAAGAATAACGGAAAAGGGGACTTTTGGACTTCATTTTGAGGTTCACCCCAAATTTTTGGAGGAAGTAATGAAAAAGGTACTTGTATCTCTGCTGGTTCTTGCTCTCGCTATGACAAGTGTATTCGCAGCAGTGAATTTCTCAGGTGAGTTTGTAGCTGGTTACACATTCCAGAATGTAAACGACGAGTGGGCAACAACCAATTTTGGTCAGGATAACATCGGTACAGATCCACTTAAGCTCAATGGAACAATCGCAGATGAGGATGGCCTCTGGTCAATCACAATGAAGGGTGTTCTTGAGGCTGACAGCAGACTTTCTGGTGAAGCACATCTCAACGTTGGACAGATGATTTTCGGTTCTGAGAGCGACATCTCTATGGATCTTGGCCTTGTTGCTAAGGGCAGAGTTGCTGGTCTCAACGCATACAACAACAAGTCTGGTCTCAACCTTACAAGAATCAGAACTATCGACGGTGGTCTTGCATCACTCACAGTTGGTTACACAGACCTCGTACAGGTTCAGGTAGCTGGTTCCCCAATCACAGGTCACGATGACCTCATCGTATCTGCTCTTGTTAAGCCACTTGATGGCCTTGCAGTATCTGCAGGTTATGTCATGAATGGTGAGTCGAAGCTTGCAGCTTATTTTGTAAAGGATGCTCCAAATGAGGGCGCATTCAATGCTGCAGTCGATGTAAACCTTGGAGCTCTCATTGGTCTTGATTTCGATCTTGGCTTGACAGCTGGTGACAAGTATGAGTTTGATACAGAGATGAACCTCTTTGCTGCTACAGTTTATGGCGGTATCGACCTTGTTGATATTTCTGCAGAATATGCTCTTATCACACAGGCAGATTCTGATGATCCAATGCATGCATTCAACGTTGCTGCAAACTTCAACGTTCTTGAAGGACTTTCACTCAATGTCTACACAGGTGCATTTGGACTTTGCGGTGACTACACCAAGTATGAAGATGTATTCTATGTTGGTGGTAACGTAGGTTATGCTTTCGGTAACGTTGGTGTAAACCTCAACGTACAGTATGCAGCAGATGCTCCAATCTTTGCTGATGGAAATTCTGTTACACAGGCTATCGGTGGCGATATCGGAGCTGGTGCTGTTAAGGCTGCTGGTTTCTCCATCACACCGTCTGTTACACTTACATTCTAATTGTAAGACAATGGAAGTTGAAATGGCCGCAGGAAACTGCGGTCATTTTTAATGGTCCAAGGATTCAATTTGCTACTTCCTTTTGATAGTGATTCCCGGTTGTGATATTATCAATGAAGGAGGTTTTCAACATGAAGAAAATCATTGTTAGTGTCTGTGTCGTTTTGCTTGTTCTCGTGCTTGCTGTAAGTTGTAGTGGTGGAAATGGTGGTAAAACCACTGACCCAGAAACGGCTTTGGTTGCGGCATTTACAAATGTCTTTAACTATTACTTGGATGAGTTCCCACGTGGTGGAGATATTTCCGTGAACGACAGAAACTTCAGCTCTGGTGGTGTTTCTGGAACTGTTAAGCTTGATGGGTATGTTACTCCGGATCTTCCTTATGATGGAAGTATTGCAATTGAGGCAACAGTTGAGTATGAAGGATATGAAATCAAATTTGATGGAACTGTTTCCGTAATGTATGGAACGCCTACTGGTTTCTCAAGGGGAGATGCTTATGTAGATAGTTCTTACTTCAGCAAAGATGATCTGAATGCGTTGCTGGATGGATATCTTCCAGGAATCTGAAGTTTATTGTATGGGGCCGATTCTATGGCCCTTTTGTTGTCATATTTGTTTCGTACCAAGGGTGACAATCAGTCATGCATGATTCCTGTTCTCTCATTATATCTGATTTGGATCTGATTACCTCTATGGTGATTGGCAACTTTTGGTACGGAGTTTTATATCGGTGCTATTGAGGGTGTCAGGTTGTTTGCACTGGTCGTAGTTTTCTCAGGATATTGTTCTTGAAATATTCTGGAGTCACTACATCAATCAAATCATAGTAATACTTGCGGTGCTTTGTTTTTCTATATTTTGCAAGTCCGTCAATTATGGAGGCCGGAAGGTTCCTTTGTGTCTTCCCCGTCAAAGAGCTGTTTATCATCGCTGTCATGGAAAGAGGCATGTTGATGACGACATAATATTCGGATTTTATATTTGCCATAGATGTTCCCAATCCATTGCAAAGCTGCTGGTCAATTTTGACCCAGCTTTCAATTGCTTTGAGTCTTACAGAAGAGACTATTTCCATGCCTTTAAGCTTTTGTGTGTTCTGAATGCTTTCGCATGTCCCCGATGGATGATAAGAACACTTGCCAGATGGTGCTAGGATTTCCTGCTGGGTTACACCTTTGAATTCGACGAGACAGAGTTTACCTTTCGCATCAAGTGCAATCATATCAGCTGTTTTTGGGTTGTTCTTTGATGGATCAAGCACATGCTTGGCAAGATCATCGAAATTCAGAAATTGCAATTGTGATTCCACCAGATGATTGGAAATCGTACTCAAATCCTGAGCATAGGCATTGTAACTTCTGAAAGTGGACTCAATTGTCACTTTTCCCCCTTTGTATCTATGGCAGCCTGTAGAATATGAAAGGCTTCCTCATAACCTGCAGTCAGATGGCTGTATACAGGTCTTGAATCTTTCATCTCTGTGAATGTCACCATTCCGCTATCATCTTCAACTGCTGAGTCAGGCATATATAGAGCAAATGACTCTCGGACATCATGCATTGTGCTGTATGCTTCAAGAGCAAGCACCATGTTGACAGACTGTGTAGCAACTACTATTGAGATATTAAGTGTCTTCTTCAGAATAACCAGAAGCTGGGCCATCTGATTAATCCAGTCTGGATGAAGATGAGCCTCGGGTTCGTCAAGAATCAAAAGGCCATTCTCTCCCAGCTGTCCATATTCAAGCAGAATTTTCAGCACTGAGAAGACTTTTGATCCTGTAGCCAGGTTTGCAAGGTTATATTTCTTTCCACTTTCTATGTAGTAGTCAGTCTTCTGCGTGAATTGATAAGTTCCTGGGAGAACTTTACCAATCTCGCGCAAGGCAGTTTCAAGTCTAGCCTTATTTTCCATTTCCTCAAGCACAGTTTTTTCTTCGTGGCATGCTGATAGCTGTTCCCTGAGATAGTCTCTGTGTCCGAGTGATGAGGGACGATTGTTAAACCGGTCATCAGACACATCATCAATTACATAAGGGTCATCAATGAAAGAGACTGTCGAAAAAGCAGAGTTTAGCTTTACATGAAAAGATGAACTCATGCCATGATTTCTATGAAAAGTTAAATTATATAGCTTGTTTCCTTCTTCATCCTCGATTGAAAACGAAGCCATTGCTTTTTCATCGCGAATTGGGTCGAGCTGTTCACGGAATTCAGCATTCAAAGTCCGGAAAATCTGTCCTCCGAGAAATTCTGACAGCCTATTTTCACTCAATCGTTTTTTTGATCGAAGAATCAGCAGTCAGAAAGTTCTCTTTGTCGAGTGAAGAGTGGTCATTTTCAATTGAAATCCTGTTAATCGGAGATTTGTTCTGTATATCACCGGGAAGATTCTGGTTGAATGTTGTCCAAGATATTTCTTCTGTTTCCTCAATCAGTTTGTTGATAAAGGAAAGCATTTCGTCACTTGAGCTTATCTTTCTATAGTCGCCATTCATTAAGCTGAAGAAAGCAGTATCTGAGTTTTCCGTCTCAATATTCTGGAGGCGTAATCCCAATGAAAGCTCATCAAGCTTTCTTGCTGCGTAAAGAAGGCTATCTCGCTCATAGTCGTCACCAAGCCTGCATACAGGACGTGCAACCGAATAGAGAACCTTGCCTAATGTAGTCTTGCCGCTGTTGTTGTGACCTGTAATGACAGTTATCCCATCAATTCGCACATCAGCTTTTCTGACAAGTCCAACATTGTTTATCTTCAGCACCACTTTCTGCATAGTATGTACATCCTATACGCAAAGAAGTCACTATGAAAAGCTTGGGAAATACCATTTTTCCTTCCGTTGTAACGGACTCTGCAACCAGATTCGAGTTCACTTCCAAGTATATCTTCTCCTGACAGGTTGATACTATCCATTTGTGTGAGTCATTCTTCTGTGGCTGTATGAATTGCCATAGTTATTGACGGATAAAACAGGTTTATTTTGTGACGAAATGGTAAGATATGCTGTTCGTGGACGATTAAACCTGCATGATTGGTCGTAAAAGAGAAGTATCAGTACTTGAAAAGCTGTACAGGGGCACAAGAGCAGAGTCGGGAAAACTTATCTGATCAATGAAGTATTCGGAGACTGGTTTACATTCTCTCATTGAGGACTATAGCGGGAAAGAAGGTGCGCTGGTCAACGACCTTCAGGACAAGCTCGGGCATATTGTAGTTTTGCCTGCATATCATGCTTGTTGCGTGAAACCGACAGGGTTAATCTGGGATAGTTAAGCTGTGAACACAGGATTCATTACCACATCATTGCAAGAACCCATAGGGGAATTACGTTGTGTGATGGATAGTCAATGTTATCTCTGATTACGTAATCGCTTTTCTTGATTTTTTTTCTTCCTGCCTCCGACTTCCAGGGAAATTGAGGTGTTGGATTTGTCGGTTACTATGAAATCTCCAGCTTCCTCTTTTGCGCTTGCATTGATTCTCATGCCACATGCTTTGAAAGAGAGTGCAGTCAGAGATTCCCTGAGGTTCCCTTCTTTTCCTCCGAGGATACGATACGCAGATGGATTTGCAAGGAATACTTTTGACCTGCTGAATTTTTCCTTGCTGTCTCCATACTCTGTAATTATTGATATAAGTCCTGTCTCTTCCATTACATGAAGCAGTTTTATAAGCTTCTCATAGCTTGTGTTCCATTGCCGTGTAAGATTCTCTGTTTCTATTCTGGGAACATTTGAAGAAGAAAGATATCTTAGAATCTCTTTCATCAATTGCATATGCGTGCTTTTTATCACAGGTACAAAGTATGGGATGTCCGATGATATTGTCTTGGTTATGATATCTTTGAATTTCTCATCGTAATCTCCTGCCAGGAATATTGGAAGGAAGCCTTCCTTCTTATATTCCTCGAAAAGATAGAGGAAATCAGAATCGACTTTGAAATCTGGTTCATAACAGAACGGATCTGCAATGACCGGGAATTTCTTTTCAGTTTTCAGGTATATGTATTCCCTGAAAGACATCAGGGGCAGTTCTTTATATAAAAAGCGCCTTGCTGTCTCTCTTATGCCTGAGCGGAGCTGGAGGGATGATGAATCACTCGCCCAGATTATTCTGTCCTCATATTTGTCATAGAGGCTTTTCAATGCTTGTTCCCATTTTGAGTCATAGTGGATTTCATCAATGAAGACACCTTCATAACCCAAAGAGAATGCATCAACTGCGATATCGTGAATGCCATTTGCAGGAACGTCAAAGTCATCAGCGGAGAAATAGAGGATGCGTTTGTTCTTTGCATTATTAAGCAGTAATGTCGTTTTTCCTGTGCCTCTGGGCCCGATGATTATGGAGTGTCTGCCCATATTTTCAAACTCATTTATAACAGGCCTGATAGGTGAGGACAGCTTGTTGTGTTCTACTCGGCTCATAGTTTGTGCGAGCTTGTCAATTAATTCTTTGTTCATGTTTGACATTACATATAAATACAAGAACAAAGCAATTTTGTAGTTTTAAACTACATTTAAATTTAAATTTACATTCTACAAATTGATATGGAGCGAACTGTTTCTGTTGGCTAGCCATTCCGCATGCTACTGACATGGTAACGTGGCGACTTTGCCTGCTTATTTTGTAGCGAAATCATATTTTTGATTGTTCGTGGACGATTAAGTTTGTCACCGCATATGGTCTCTCTTGCAATGATTATAGCAGAGTCTTCTCAAATGTTGTGCCGCTTGAGGATTTGTTTGTCTGAGGGTTCTCACAAAACAGTAGTCAGAATCTTACTATGAAAAGTTAACCGGAAGCGGCGTTTGAAGCGTATATATTGCTGGAGGTAACTAGTATGAGCCAATATAAAGATGACATGAAGGCTGTACTCACAGACAGATTCCAGTGTGACCTACTCTCCATCCTGTCTCACATTGCTGTGAGCCTGAGGATGGAGCTTCTTCTCACTCAAGACACCTTGTGGCGTCAGATATAGCGAGCTTTCACCGCTAGCCCAGCGGCATAGGATGTCTTTACCCTCATCCAGCAGGTTCTTGCAACTGTTCTTGTCTCTGTCATGATGTGTACCGCAGCTCTTGCATGTCCACTCTCTATCTGACAGCTGCAAGTCATGGTTAATCGCATGACATGCAGAACATTGCTTTGAGGA
>CASDZV010000024.1 GCA_949285905.1 uncultured Spirochaetales bacterium
AGGATTGATATGAAGAAAACTTCAATCTTATTGACTATCGGCCTCGTACTGCTTGCTCTCATTGCAGGTTGTTCAAATGAGGTTGTATATCCACAATTCCCGACTGGTGGATTTGTACGCCAGACAGGAGACTTCCTTACAGGGCAGAGCTTCGACTCTTCGAAGTTCGAGGTAGTCGCCACATATCTTGGCGGTGGGCAGAAGGTCATCAAGGGTGCAGCTGTAACATATACTGATACTGCTGACTCCGTAGATGGAATGGATTCAAAGGACACAGTAGAAGCCATTGTCGGTTATGACTATTTTGGCGAAGAGGTCAAGGGAACAGGTACTGTAACTACATACAGCATCTCACGCCTTGAAGTGACAGGACCAGAGACTTGGACATTTGATTCATCAGATAAGACTATTCCAGCTTCTGCTTTTACGGTTAAGGCATACTATCTTGATGGCAAGAACAGTGAGAAGTCCATGGTTCTCAGACCTGATGAAATTGATACAATAACATATGATGTTGCAGTCAATGCAGAGTATCTATCTGCTGCTACTACAGTTGATATTACATCTAATGTAGGCGGAACAGTTTCCTGCACATATCCTATTACCATTGTGTATGAAACAACAGCTCCAGCAACACCGATTGCATCAATTGATTCAACATCTGAATGGACAGGAACAAAGACACTCCTTGCTCTCAACTATGAGGAGATGCCAGTTCCTACATTTGATGATATTGATCTCAAGGTAAATTATGTTGTTGGTGATAGTGCTCAGGATCTTGACGTTGATCCAGGTGTTGTTCTTAGCTGGGTTGAATCTGGTATTCACACACCACTTACATCAACAAATATGACAGATGAAAGCAACAAGATTCAGCTTGAGATTGCATATGAGGGAGCTGAGTCAGCATATATTGATGTAACACCTACAAAAGCTCTTCTCCAGCTTACAAAGACACCAGAGAAGATTACTCTTGTACCAGGCACTGACTATGGCGATGTTGATACAACAGGCTTTGTAGTTGATCTCTATGCTGATCTTAACAGCAATAATACAGTTGATTCTGATGAGTTCGTCACAAGACTCAGCAATGAGGATGTCGTATTCACATTTGTAAATAAGAATGATGATACTGGAACAGCTTATGAAGCAACAGATGAAGTCAAAGCAACTGATGCTGTGTTTGTAAAGGCTGTCTATCTTGATGGCGCAGTTGCATATGCTGATGTTTGTGTGATGGGAGATGCTGCTCCTGTTGAATCAAAGATTAATAACATAGTTGTTGCATCTGACTTTGTTGAACCAGCTGCACAGCAGTATGATGAAGCACTCGTTCCATCACTCAGTGCAATTGCATCTTTCGATGTTCTTGATCAGAAAGACACTAAGATTAAGACTATCACAACTGCAGATTTCAATGGCCGTGTTGAACTCAGTTATGTTGATGCTTCGGATAAAGACTTGACAACATCGTTCCCAGCAGGAAAGGCTAAGATCAAGGTTTCTTACACACCAGAAGGATCAAAAACAGCTATTGTCGGTTACACAGAAGCGTTTACACTTGCAACAGCATATGCTGATGCGCTTGCAATCGAGGCTGAATATGATGAAGGAGTCGGAACTCCAGTCACATTCACAGTTGTAACAAGAAATGACAATGGTATCGTTGCAACTCTTACAACTGGTTACACAATCCTCGATGCTGAAGGAAATGATGTAGAAGCTGATGCTGTAACAGTCAAGGGTGAGGCACAGCAGTTCTCAGCATTTGCATGGGTTGATTCAGCTGATGGCAAGATTCTTGTTGAAAGCAATGTAGTAACAGTTGAGCCTGGTATCGGCTATGTAGAGATGACGGACGCCTCAAAGTTCACATTTGCTCTTAAGTCTGATGCAAAGGCATACATCGGCGAAAAGCTCAATGGAATCACTGCAGATTACTTCGAAGTGGTAGCTGATGGAGAGGGTACACTCGAAGACGCATTTGTTGAGCATGACGCAAAGATTGAGATTACAAATGTAATCGCATCTTCCAAGCAGCTTATCAAAGCAGCAGACAATAAGGTAACAGTTGAGTATCAGTATGTTGATAAGACTGGTGCAGTTGTTCCTGGTTCAAAGGAAGTTGAGTTTGATGGCTCAGACTGGGTAATTGATTTTAAGGCATCTCTTAAGGGAACATCAGTATATTATCCTGGAATGACTTACAATAAGGCTCACTTCGATATCCAGATAACATTTGCTAGTGGAACAGTCTCAACAAATCCAGATCACTCAGGTTTCCTGTTTGATATCACAGGTAATACTCTTGTTGGACCTGCTGGAACTCCTCAGAACGTTGTGTTCGAATATTCCTATGGCGGCAAAGAAGGTGAATATACTGTTGCTGTAACTCCAGTTGCTGATTATCCGGCTTCTGTAAGTGCAACTCAGAATAAGACAATCTGGTATACAAACACATATGATGCAAGCTATTTCGATTTCGAAATCACATGGGCATCAGGTCTTGAGTATACAGAAGAATCAGGTCTCACCGCTCCTGAAGTAGCATATGCATTTGAACCAGCAACTGCTGGAACAAATAACACTCAGCAGGATGTGAAGATTACTTGGACATGTGGCGAAAAGACCGATTCAATCACAGTTAAGGTAACACCTGGTACAGCGGTATAACAAAGAGTTTCATTCCTGCCTCATTATGGGGCAGGATAGTTAGGAGGACGGTATGGAAGAAAAAGACACGTCCCTCCAGAGGCACCGGATACCAAACACCAAGCGTAGAGAGTGCTTAGAGCTCTTTGAGCGGGGATACGGATACAAGAAGACTGCGCAGCTTGTAGGGCTCAATACATATACAGTCCGGGAATATAAGCGCAGATATGCTCAGGGAGATAATACCTGGGCAGAGAGGGGAGGGAGTATACTCCATCCCTGATGAATTAGTGAAGTTGCGAATTCAATCGCCTCTTCTTGATATTATCTGTTGGCTCATCCTTCGGGGTGAGCCTTCCTTTTAGGAGGTTTTGATGAGAAGAATTGGACTAGTCGCATGTTCTTCAAAGAAGCTCGAGGCTGCTAAATTGAATCCGAACAATAAATATCCAGCATGTGACTTATATCAAGGTAACGTATTCAAGCAAGCTTTAAATGGAGGTCTTCAGCATTTCGGATGTAAAGATTACTTCATTCTTTCAGATGATGATCAACATGTACTGCTAAAGCCTGATGATATGATCTCTTGGTATGACACGCACAAATACAAAGGGAAGAAATGGGCAAAATCTGTAATTGCTGCACTGGGAGCAGAACTTGGGAATCTTGATGATTATCAATTTGTGTTCTTTGCCTGTAAGGAATACTGGGGAAATCTCATAGATAACATGGAACACTACATCACGTTAGAGTTTGCAGGCAGAAACAAAATCACTTGGAATATCTTGAATTCCAGGTAGTATTCACCTCCTGTTGGATAACATCCCCCTGTTGATGATATACTCCACGATATGAGAAAGATTCCTGCAGGAGAATTTTGATGCGTTTTCAGATAAGACGCGCAATTAACAACATCTATACTGCCTTTTCATTGGATGATGGTATTACTTATACAGCAAGGATCAAAGGCAAAGTGCTCAGGACAGAAGAAGCTGAGTACAATCCTGTTGCTGTCGGTGATATCGCTATCGGTGAGCCCTATTCATCAACTGAGGCGCTTATAACATCAATAGAGCCCAGGAAGAGCACATTCAGCAGATGGAATGTCAAAAGAGAGATGAACCAGATTATCGCATCCAACCAGGATCAGAGCGCAATAGTTGTTTCCTCATCTTCCCCGCCATTCCGGCCGCGTTTTCTGGACAGGGCTATTGCATCAAACTCAGGATGTCCTGTGCTTATCATCATGAATAAATGCGATCAGGGAATAGATGATGGTATTGGACTTTATAAAGATATCGGATTCCCAGTCTTCTATGTTTCTTCTCTCACTGGTGAGGGGATGGATAATCTGAAGGCGGCTCTCTCTGGTAAGATAACTGCCTTTGTAGGGCAGAGCGGTGTAGGTAAGTCTACTTTAATCAATGCACTCGCTGAGAGCAGCCAGCGCACTGGCAGTGTCTCGGAAAAATACAACAGAGGCAAGCATACGACGAATCATTCATTATATATCGAGCGCCCGGATTTCGCTGTTATAGATACACCCGGCGTGAGGGAAATTGAAGTTCCTTTCGAGGATGTCCGCATTGTGCAGGACGCATTTCCCGAGCTTGGCAAAGCTGAGTGTTATTATTCCGGCTGTCTTCATAAAGGGGAGGATGGATGTGCTGTTCCATCTCTTCTTGAAAACGGAAGTGTCAGTGAAGAGCGATATGAAAGCTATCTCAGGATTCTGCAGGCGCTGGAAGACAGAAAGCCTGTATACCTCAGAAACAGAAAGAGAATATGAAAATAACAGAACGAACTGTAAAAGACACAGAACTCGATAAAGTCCTCGATATAATACGCAAAAGTGCGCTCTCTCCGGAAGGCAGAGCGTATATAACCCCGGGCCTTGTCACCGATGACAGCTCTCTTATTTCCTCACGTGCTGACAGGATTGAGGAGTATATGAACCTCCTCTCAGGTGCAGCTCCGGATCCGTTTCCGTCTGTCTCAGACATTTTCTCCTATGTCACCTCGACGCATGCAGATCTTCCAGGTGAGAGTATTTACCGCGCTGGTGAATTCCTTCATTCGTATATTTCAATGCTTGTGTTCCTTGAGAAAGAGGAAGATGTGCATGATGAAGACAGGGAGCTTTCAGAGGATATTCTATCATCTCTGGATGCAGATGGCTTTGTTTATGATGATCATCCAAGGCTTCTGCCTCTTATCCGGGAACGCGATGAGATAAGAGCTGAGCGTGTCCGTTTCTCATCACGCTTCATCGCTGACAACCGTACACTTGTCCAGCAGAGCGAGGCTATGTTCAGAAATGAGCGCGTTGTCATTCCTATCAGAAGCGATCAGAAGCGCATGCCCGGATGTTACATCTCCGGAGCATCAGCATCAGGCAATACACTCTTTGCAGAGCCTGCTGAGCTCATGGCTCTCAATAATGAAGCTGTTATCGCAGAAGAGCGGATCAGGGCAGAGAAGATGCGGATACTTCATGAGCTGTCCGATAAAGTGCGGAATCTTGTCCCTGTTCTTCGGCGCATGCTTGATGAGGTCATTGATTTTGACTTCCATTATTCATTTGCTGTCTGGGCGAGGAAGACGAAGGCGATGCGTCCGCAATCTGGAGAGTCACTGTCTCTCATAGCGGCACGCCACCCGCTTCTGGGAGAGAAAGCCGTGCCTGTTTCAATCACACTCGACAAGGCTGTGCATGCACTTGTCCTTTCAGGAGCTAACGCAGGTGGTAAAACTGTCACGATGAAGACTATTGCGCTTCTCTCGCTTCTGAATCAGATATGCGGTTATATTCCTGCAGACAGGCATTCTGTCCTGCCTGTCTTCTCATCTGTGCTGACAGATATAGGGGATGGACAGTCAATTCTTGATGATGCGTCCACATTCTCATCACATATGAAGAATATAGCATCAATATGCAGAGCTCTTGATTCATCATCTCTCGTCATTCTCGATGAGCTTGGATCCGGGACAGATCCAGAGGAGGGCGCTGCGCTTTCGCGTGCGATGCTGAGCTATTTTGCAAAACACACTGCGCTTACATGCATCACATCCCATTATTCGCAGGTTAAGAGTTTTGCCTATTCAGAGCCGGGTATGATGAATGCATCAATGGAATTTGACGAGAAATCGGGGCTTCCGACTTACAGAGTGCTTGAAGGCATTCCCGGAGACAGTCATGCAATAGAGACTGCACGGCGTATGCATGTTCCGAAAGAAATCATCGACGCAGCTTCTCTGGAACTTCAGGGCGGGGATGTGCAGACAGGAAGAATCATCAAAGCCCTTATTGCAAAAGAACGGACACTCGACAGGAAGATTACTGAAATCTCAATTCTGAAGAAAGCTGAAGCAAAGGCTGTTGAGGATCTTGCTGAGAAAGAACGCGAACTGGATAAGAAAGAGAACGAGCTCCGGAAAGAAGGTGTGAGGGAGATCAATGAATATCTCAGGAATACACGGAAAGAGCTTGAGAAACTTGTGATGGATGTCAGGACCGGGACACTCACTTCTGAGAAGACAAAGCGCGTCAAGAGCTATATCAAATCGGTAGAGGATGAGAAGGCCAGGGAAGAGAGCCTTGTCAGGGAAGAGGAGGAAGCAGAGGATACAACGCCTTTTGCTGCTGGCGATCCAGTTCTCTGCGGTAAGGCTCAGGCCAGGGGCAGTGTCGTCGCTGTCAATGATAAGTCTATATCTGTTCTTCTTGAGAACGGGCTGAGAATGGATATCAAGAAGAGCATGGTGAGACATGCGCCTAGAGAAGAAAGAAAAAGCTCTGTCGAATTCGGCAGGGCTCACAAGAAGGCAGATTACACAATCGATGTCAGGGGAGAGACGCTTCAGGAAGCTATAAGGAGCGTCGATGATCAGCTGGAAGCAGCGATTCTTTCCTCTCTGCCATCATTCTCGATTATCCATGGCTATGGTGACGGGATTCTTTCCCGGGGTCTCCATGAGTATCTGAAAACGAGGAGAGAGGTGAAGGACTATCGCTTCGCCCGCCCTGAAGATGGTGGCATGGGCAAGACTTATGTAGAGCTTTTCTGAGGTTCGATCTCAGCAATAAGCACAGCCGCAAATACGAGCGCACATCCGATAAGCTCTCTCCCGTTCAGCCTCTCTGCGAGAATGATAGCTCCTCCGATTGCCGCCCATACAGATTCGAGTGAGAGTACAAAGACTGCACGCGAAGGCTTGACATAGCGCTGCCCGATAACCTGCAGCGTGTAGCCCATGCCGCATGAAAGCGCTCCTGCATAGAGAATCGGAAGCCATGCAGATGCAAGCTCTGATAGCTCTGGCTTTTCTGCCGCCATCCCGATAGAGCAGAGTATTCCTGCTGTCAGAAACTGCAGCAGTGATAACACAATCCCATCTGTGTCCTTGCCAGTTCTGTCAATCACCATGATATGAAGAGCGAAAAGGATTGCACAGATGATGAGCCAGACATCACCGGATGCAATAGTGAACCCTTCTCCGATGGAGAGCAGATACATGCCGACTATTGCAATGAGTGCGCTCAGCCAGACAGCTTTCCGTATCTTCTGTCCTGTGAAGAAGGCCATGAATGGGACAATCACGATATAGATGCTGGTGATGAATCCGCCTTTGCCTGCTCCTGATGTGGCAACGCCGATCTGCTGTGTAACTGATGCGGCTCCGAGACAGAGACCGCAGAGAATGCCTCCCGTAATGGCATTTTTCCAATACTGTCTGTCGTTTTTATGTTTTCTTATATAAGGAAGCGCGAAAGGAAGGAGTACAAGAGCTCCGATAAGCATCCTGATAGCATTGAATGTGAATGGCCCGACGCTTTCCGATGATACCGACTGAGCGACAAATGCAAGTCCCCATATGAGAGATGTGAGAAGTAAAAGTAGAATAGCTTTCTGTTCTTTCATGGGCGGTATAGTGCCACACTTTCATGATTTTGTGCACTACTGTGGAGTATGGTATTATTTCACTGGAGGAAAATATGACAGACTACATGAACGGAAGCGGTGTACAGTACCATCTCCATATAAAGAAGGGCGATGTCGGACGCTATGTCATCCTGCCAGGAGACCCCAAGCGCGTACCTCTCATTGCCTCGCATCTTGACGACGCACACCTCGTCGCAGATAGCCGTGAATTCGTCACATACACAGGAATGCTCTCAGGAGAGCTTGTGTCTGTCACTTCAACTGGCATCGGAGGACCATCTTCTGCCATTGCCATGGAGGAGCTCTTCAGATGCGGTGCTGACACATTCATAAGAATGGGAACGTGCGGCGGAATTGCACTCCCTGTCATGGGTGGCGATGTTGTTATCGCAACAGGTGCTGTGAGAGCGGAAGGCACAAGCCGTGAATATGCCCCGATAGAATTTCCGGCTGTTGCAGATTACACAGTGGTCACTGCTTTGAGAAAAGCTGCTGAGACACTCTCCTTGAAGAGCCATCTCGGTGTTGTCCAGTGCAAGGATTCATTCTACGGGCAGCATGACCCTGAGGCGATGCCTGTCAGCTATGAGCTTCTGAACAAATGGGAGGCATGGAAGAGGCTTGGAGTGCTGGCTTCCGAGATGGAGAGCTCTACGCTCTTCACAGTCGCGTCATATCTTGGAGCAAGAGCAGGATCTGCGTTCTTTGTCGTTGCGAACCAGGAACGGGAGAAGCTTGGTATGGACAACCCGAAGCTGCATGACACAGAGCCAGCGATAAAAGTTGCAATCGAAGGTGTCAGGAACCTGATTGCTATGGATAAAGCCTGACTCCAAGAGATGTGTAGAATGCCTTTCTCTCATCAAGAAGGGCATTCAGGTCCTCGTCTTTTCCGGCTTCCTTGTCAAGTTCTATCGTGAAAAGCTCAAGACCTAGAGAGCTGTACTCATTCTGCAGTTCACCCGATTTATGCATTCCCAGGTCGAGGCTGAAACGTTCCTTCTGGAAATCCCTCACAGCATCTTCTGTAGTTGTAAGATAAATCCGGCCGTTTTTCAGATTCCTTATTGCTATTATCCCCCTCACAGGACCGGGGCGGGAAAAAATATCATCATTCTTCACAGAATCATCATAAGCAAAATAACTGATATGAACAATCAGTGTTTGCTTTTGCAAATCCAGTGAGTTAGAATTGATGCAGTTTGCAAGGAATTGATATGGAACAACAGATTCAGGATCTTATTGCGTCCATCAGGAAGGACGGCATCGAGACAGCACAGAAAGAAAGCGAGAACATCATCTCTCAGGCAGAGGCAAAAGCTGCCCAGATTGTCAAAGCTGCAGAGGAAAAAAGCAGTGCCATTCTTTCCGCTGCTGAGAAGGAAGCGGAGCTTTCCAGATCTTCTGCGGAGGCTTTGATCAGACAGAGTGCAAGGGATGTCGCTCTTTCGCTGAAGAAAAGCATTGAGGAGAAGTATACAGCAATTCTCCGCGACAAGGCTGCTGAGGCCATGCATGGTGACAAGCTTGTCTCTCTCATAAGAAGCGCTATCGAAGGTGATGTAAGCGGCAAGGCTGTGGAGCTTTCCGCTTCTGATATGGAAGCGCTGCGCTCTTCGCTCTCTTCAGCTTTCGCAGAGGAGATAAAGAAAGGAATGACAGTCCGTTCCTCTTCATCGGTTTCCTCAGGTTTCCGTATTTCAGAGAAGGATGGGTCGGGCTATGTCGACTATTCCGCAGATGAGTGCGTCCGTCTTCTTCTGCCGCATCTTTCTGAGAGTCTTAGGGAGATTATCCTCTGATGGCAGAGTACTACTATTTCGCAGCGTCTCTTCCAATGCTGAGAATGGACAGGGAAGCTCCCATGTCCTACAGCACTTTCATGGAAAAGGCCTCAGAGCATTTATCTGAGCGCGATTACAGTGACCTCTGTCTTGCTGTTTTCGGCAGCACTTCCGATGAGGCTTCTCTCAGGATTGTGCGCGAGTGGCAGGAGTATGCAGGACATATTAATGCACTGCTGAACAAGGTCAGGGCTGAGCGTCTTGGATTTTCCGGTTACAGCGCTGACAGAGAGGATAAGGCACTGGAGAACACGCTTCGCGATATTGTCGAGAACAAGGATCCTCTCGAAGGGGAGAAAGCTATTCTTGCTCTCTATTTCGATTTCCTCACTTCCCGTGAGGAGAGTACTCCCTTCTCGTCGAGAGCATTGATGATTTATGCTCTGAAGCTCCAGATTCTTGAGCGCATGAATGCATTCGATGAAGTAAAGGGAAGAGCTGAATTCGATAAACTCTATGGGGTTATCGAAGGGAAAATAAAGAGGTAAGGAGTCTGTATGTCTAGAACAGAAGGACATGTCACTGGCGTTAATGGCAACATGGTCAATGTCGCTTTTTCCGGCCAGGTCATAAAGAATGAGGTCGGATACATATCCGTAGGGGAGACACAGCTCAAAAGCGAAGTCATCAGAATAACCGATGGCATTGCTTCCCTTCAGGTGTATGAGATGACTGGAGGTATCAAAGTAGGGGACAGCGTCACCTTCACAGGAGAGATGCTCAGTGTCGAGCTCGGGCCTGGACTGCTGACACAGGTTTTCGATGGTCTGCAGAATCCTCTTCCGCTTCTCGCTGAAAAATGCGGCTTCTTCCTCGATCGCGGAGTCTATGTGGATCCTCTCCCGGATAAGGAATGGGATTTCACACCTTTGAAGAGCGTTGGAGACAAAGTCTCAGCAGGAGATTGCTTTGCAACTGTCCCCGAAGGTCTCTTCACTCATAGAATCATGGTTCCTTTCACGCTGCAGGGTGAGTGGACTGTCAGGAGCATTGCTGGCAAAGGCATGCATCGGGCACATGAGACAGTCTGCACGATAGAGAACAGCAGAGGCGAGGTGAAGGATCTGACGATGATTATCACACAGCCTGTGAAAGTCGCAATTGAAGGATATGAGGAACGTCTTCTTCCTGATGAACCGATGGTGACGCGTATCCGTGTTATCGACACATTCCTTCCAGTTGCCAAAGGCGGTACATACTGCACACCGGGCCCATTCGGAGCCGGCAAGACTGTTCTGCAGCATCTGACTTCAAAAAACGCCGATGTGGATATCGTTATCATCGCAGCATGCGGTGAGCGTGCTGGTGAGGTTGTTGAGATTCTCAAGGAATTCCCGGAGCTGATAGACCCACGCACAGGCAGAAGTCTCATGGAGAGGACAATAATCATCTGCAACACATCATCCATGCCTGTTGCCGCCCGTGAAGCCTCTGTCTACACAGCTGTGACGATGGCTGAATACTACAGGAATATGGGACTGGATGTCCTTCTTCTCGCGGATTCCACATCGCGCTGGGCACAGGCTATGAGAGAGATGTCGGGACGCCTTGAGGAGATTCCTGGCGATGAGGCATTCCCTGCTTATCTTGAATCCCGTATCGCTGGATTCTATGAAAGGGCGGGTAAAGTGAAGCTCCGTGACGGCAGTTATGGTTCTGTAACAATCGGAGGCACTGTTTCCCCTGCTGGCGGAAACTTCGAGGAGCCTGTCACACAGGCAACTCTCAAAGTCGTCGGCGCGTTCCATGGTCTTTCCAGAGAGCGCTCTGATGCAAGAAAGTATCCTGCTATCGACTCTCTTGATTCCTGGTCAAAATACAGTGGAATCATAGAGAAGGATAAGGTCGATAAAGCATATGAGATCCTCCGTCGCGGTCATGAAGTAGATTCTATGATGAAAGTTGTAGGCGAGGAGGGAACAAGCCTCGAGGATTATATCATCTATCAGAAGAGCGAGTTCATCGATGATGTCTACCTCCAGCAGAATTCATTTGACCCAGTTGATTCGATGGTGTCAGTTGAGAGGCAGAAGCTCTCATTCTCGATACTCTATGACATTCTCTTCTCATCTTTTGATTTCTCAGACAAGAAGGATGTCAGAGCTTTCTTCAATGAGCTGAGACAGCGCTTCCTGGACTGGAACAGCACAGCAGAGGATGACGGAAAGTTCTCAGAGCGCAAAGATGCGCTTGTTGCTTATTACGAAGGGAGGAGAAAGTAATGCAGAAAGTCTATACGAGAATCGAATCCATTGTAGGCAACGTCATCACAGTGCGTGCTGAAGGTGTGCGCAATCAGGATCTGGCTGAGATTACAACGAGTCAGGGGACAGGATATGCCAATGTCATCAAACTTGATGGAGACAAAGTGTCTCTCCAGGTCTTCAAGGGCGGGCAGGGTGTATCCACTGGTGACAGCGTACGTTTCCTCGGCGTCCCGATGCGTGTCAGCTACTCAGAAGATCTGCTTGGTCGCATCTTCGACGGTGCAGGAAAGCCCCGCGACAACGGCCCGGATCTTACAGATAATATGATAGACATCGGAGGACCGTCTGTTAATCCTTCAAAACGTATTACACCGAAGCATATGATCCGTACTGGTATCCCGATGATTGATGTCTTCAATACGCTTGTCGAATCCCAGAAGCTTCCTATCTTCTCTGTCTCTGGCGAGCCATATAACGAGCTTCTTGCGCGTATCGCTATGCAGGCGGATGTAGATATAATCGTCCTTGGCGGTATGGGACTCAAGTATGATGACTATCTCTTCTTCCGTAACACGCTGGAGGCATCAGGTGCGATGTCAAGAACCATCATGTTCATCCATACAGCTTCTGACCCGACTGTTGAATGCACACTTGTTCCAGATCTTGCCCTTGCAGTAGCAGAGCGCTTTGCTCTTGATGGAAAGCGTGTTCTTGTACTTCTCACGGACATGACGAACTTCTGTGATGCAGAGAAAGAGATGGCAATTACGATGGATCAGGTTCCATCAAACAGAGGTTATCCAGGCGATCTTTACTCTACACTTGCATCCCGCTATGAGAAGGCAGTTGATTTCGAAGGTGCCGGCTCTGTCACGATTCTCGGTGTTACGACGATGCCTGGAGACGATGTGACACACCCCGTCCCTGATAACACCGGGTATATCACAGAGGGACAGTATTATCTCAGGAATGGCCGTATTGAGCCTTTCGGGTCGCTTTCTCGTCTTAAGCAGAATGTGAACAAGGACACACGCCCTGATCACCGCTCTCTGATGGACGGCATGATAAAGCTCTACTCAGCTTACAAGGATTCACTTGAGAAGCGGTCTATGGGCTTCATGATGACGGACTGGGATGAGAAGCTGCTGAAATATGGAGAGCTTTTCGAGAAGAGACTCATGGATCTGAGCGTCAATATACCTCTTGAAGAGGCACTCGATGAGGGATGGCGCATCCTTTCAGAGTGTTTTGAGCCGAATGAGACGGGACTCAGGACTGAGCTGATAGAAACCTATTGGCCTAAGGAGAGATGAATTGGCTGTCAAGCTTACGAAGAATGAGCAGAAGAAGCAGAAGGATGCGCTGCGGCAGTACCAGCGCTATCTTCCTACGCTCCAGCTTAAGAAGCAACAGCTCCAGATTGTCATCCGTGAGGCTGAGAATGAGATAAAAGCGCTCAGAGAGGAGCAGAGGAAAGCCGTGGAGGCACTCTCTGGATGGATTTCTGTCTATGGTGGAAATGCTTCATTCTCCTCTGAGAATTCAATAGAGAATCTCGTTGAGATTGATCGTATTGAAAAGGATAAGGGAAATATCGCAGGAGTCGTTGTCCCAGTTTTCAAGGATCTTCTCTTCAAGAGGATAGAATATGATCTTTCGCTTTATCCTCTGTGGGTTGATAAAGCTCTGGATGCGCTGAAGGCTATCGCAAAGTACGATGCGCTTGTCGCAACACTTGAGGAGAGAATCGAGCTTCTCTCTAGAGAGCTCAGGACCACGACACAGCGTGTCAATCTCTTCGAGAAGGTGAAGATACCAGAGACGAAGGAGAATATCAGAGTGATTGGAATCTATCTGCAGGATCAGCAGACGTCTGCGGTTGTGCGCGGTAAGATTGCCAAGAAGAAGCTGGTGAAGGTGAGCTGATGATTGAGAAAATGAAGAAAGTTGTTATTCTTGCGTCGCGCTCTGGGAAAAGCAGGCTTCTTGAGACGCTCTCTCGTGCAGGTGTAATGCATGTTACAGATATTGTCACGAAGTCTGCCAAAGCCGAGAGCTATGAGGAGAAGAGGGCAGAGTATGCACATGTTCTCCAATTGCTTGAAGAACGCAGGGATAAGAATGATAAGAAGAAAATTCTTGTTTCCGGCAGTGACTTTGAAGCTGTGCACTCATCACTGAAAGAGGCATGCGAGCGGGAAAACGAACTGAAGGAGAGAATTATAGCGCTTCAGAATGAGAGGGAACGTATTGCACCATTCGGCGAATTCAATCCCTCTGATATCCAGGCTCTCAGAGATGAAGGCATTCCCCTCTATTTCTATATAGTCGGAAAGAAGGAAGAGGAGACTCTGAGGAAGGATGAGAATGTGCGTTTTGTTCCTCTTTCTTACAGTGGAAAGGGAAGAGCCGTAGCGCTTCTCTACACTCCTATGCCGAAGGAAATTCCGGCACAGTCTTTTGAGATCCCAAAAAGCAGCCTGAGCGCGCTGGATGTTCAGCTTCTTTCTGACAGGAAAGAGCTTGAGGATCTCTCAAGGAAAATCACACTCGGGGCTGAATACATTCCTTCATACAAAGCCTGCATCGAGGCATGGGATGAGAAGATCACATTCGAGCGTGTAAGTGCCACAGTCAGCGGCGATGATGTTATATATCTCAAAGGTTATGTACCCGAGAAATATGAGAAGAAGTTCAGGAAAGCTGCAGAGGAGAATGCTTTTGCATATATGATCACAGATCCTGACGATGAGGACAATCCTCCGACTCTTGTCACATACAAGGGCATTACGAGAATCGTCAAGCCGATTTTCGATATCCTGGGTACGATTCCGGGTTATCACGAGTATGATATCTCCTCGTACTTCCTTGTGTTCTTCGCTCTTTTCTTTGCAATGATAATCGGAGATGGCGGCTATGGCCTTGTCTTCCTGATTGCAGCAATCGCAATGCACATCAAGTCGAAGAAGGCTTCGGACATCAACATACTTCTGTATGTTCTTTCCGTTGTCACGATTATCTGGGGTGCTCTTACCGGCACGTGGTTCGGTTCTGCCGCAGTACTTGAGCATCTGCCGTTCCTGAAGGTCTTCATCGTGCCTGCCATCACGAACTTCCCGGATTTAGTCGGAGTTGACTCCGTGTGGGCCCAGAATATGCTGATGAAGTTCTGCTTCATACTTGGAGCCGTGCAGCTAGGACTTGCGCGTGTGATGAATATCGTGAGGAAAGCAAAGGAAAAGGATCTCTCGCTTGTGGCAGAGGCAGGGTGGTTCATAGACGTAGTGATGCTCTATCTGATGGCGCTATATCTTGTTATCGGGGAAGAGGTTCCTTTTGATATCATAATCGGTGGAATCGCACTTGGTTTTATCCTTGTCTGCTGCTTCTCAGCCCAGGGACCTGGCGTGAAGTTCATCGATGGACTTAAAGGGAGTCTTGCCGGTTTCTTCACTACATTCCTCGATACCATTTCCTGTTTTTCGAATATCATGAGCTATATAAGGCTCTTTGCAGTCGGAATGGCTTCGCTTGCTATAGCGCAGTCGTTCAATGGCATGGCTGATGGCATGACAGGGGCACTTCTTCCTGTTGGAATCGCTATTGTCGTAATCGGTCATACATTAAACCTTGTCATGGGTATTCTGTCTGTTGTCGTTCATGGTGTCAGACTTAATTTACTGGAATTCTCCGGTGCTCTCGGAATGGAGTGGACTGGATACAATTACGAACCATTTAAGATGGTCAATGAAAAAGAAGCTGAAAACAGCTAAGGAGAGGATATGGAAAATCTTGCTTATCTCGGAATGGCATGTGCACTCTGCTTTTCCGCACTGGGATCAGGATTCGGCACAGGATGCGCTGGACAGAGCGCAGTCGGTGGATGGAAGAAATGCTATGCTCAGGGCAAGCCGGCACCGTTTATTCTGGTAGCGTTCGCAGGTGCCCCGCTTACTCAGACAATTTACGGATTCCTTTTGATGACATTCATCCGTTCAGCATTTGAGACAGGAGCTTCGTATCTTCTCTGCCTTTCAGTCGGCATGCTTGGCGGAGCTGCTATCGGGCTTTCAGCATGGTTCCAGGGTAAGGTCGCAGCCGCTGCTTCAGATGCGCTTTCAGAGACCGGGAAGGGTACTGCAAACTACTTCATCGTCATCGGTATCACCGAGACTGTAGCTCTCTTCACGCTTGTCTTCTCACTGCTTGCACTGTAAGAGAAGAGAGATAGAGAAAGGGCCTCAGGGCCCTTTTCTCATGCCATAAAGTCCTTTATGGCCTTACCGCTCTCATAGCCTTTCCTGTACAGCCTGTCTATGTCCTCATCGCGGTGTTTCGTTGTTGTTATTCCACATGTGTCATCCGGGGCAATGACGATGGCCCTGCCTTCCTTCTCAAGTTCAAGGACAGCTTTCAGCTCGCTGTTGTATGTCTCTGCACGCTTTGCAAGTGTCCTGGCTGCTTCTGGGTATTTACGTGAGAGAATCCTCACAGCACGGCGGTCCTTCTCAGGATCCCGGAAATCATCTTTGCGTTTTGTGATGATCAGTATGATCCTCTCTGCGCCGTTTTCAAGTGCTTTTCTGTATGGAATGGGATCAGATATCCCACCATCGTAATAGGGTACACCATCAAGCATTGTCGGTCTGCAGAGTACAGGAATCGTCCCTGAGGCCTCCATTGCGAGCATGTTATATGGCCCTATTGAATCTTTTGGAAAGTATACGGGTTTTCCCGTAAGCGCATTTGTCGCAACAATAGTGAAGCTATGGCTTGAGGCTTCATAGGAGGCGATATCAAAAGGGTCTTCTCTGTCAGGGAAGGATATCTCCTCATAAATATATTTCATGTTAAGAAATGACCCATGTCTGATGAATTGTCCCAGTCCCATGTACTCCTTGCGGTTAGGGTAGGTGTCATAGAATCTCAGGACTCTTCCGCGCTGCTTTGAGATATAATTGGAAAGATTCGAGGCACCTGCAGAGACACCGATGCAATCCTCGATATATATCTTCTCATCCATAAGGTAGTCCAGTACACCTGCGCCGAATGCATCCCTCATGCCTCCACCGATATCAATGATTGTATATTTCATTTCCGATCCTCTGTCTGAGAGCTTATCTTTTAAAGATATTGATGGCAAGGTCGGATATGGCCGATCATGTCTGAAATCATATAATGAAAAAGATGTCTGACTGGAGTATTCAGCGCTATCTTCCGCTTCATTTATAATGATGGTATCTTCTTGCTGATTTACCGATAAAACGAATTCCTTAAAAATCTCCACTTTTTATCCCTCTTGCTCGTTTCCTGACAAGAGGGGAGAGTATTTAGTGTGCTCTCGTGAGTAGTATATATTGAGTCGTTTCGAATGTGTTTCCATCCATAATCATGGAAACTGTATTACTTGAAGCACTATAAGTCGCTGTCATATACAGCTGACCACCATTATCTGGGTTAAACATTCTGAAATAATACGTATTGCCTGTGCTGCCTTCAGCCTCAATACCCGCAGGAGACATTTGACACATTGCCGAAAGGTCAATCATGAGTATATTGTTGTAGTAAATAAGCATGTTGTTTGACGTAAATGTAATTTGAGTTCCATCACTTGCAATCCAATTATCCTGAAGCCATGTCGGAACATTCAAAGAATCCTTCAACGATGGAGACGAGCTACACGAAACAATAACCAGCGAAAGTGCTATCGTAAACACAATCGAGAAAACCTTTACTCTTTTCATTATATTCCTCCGAATAAGGAATTTAAACATTCTGAGCAGTCGTGGAACATGAGTATTGTTGATTCATAAGGTGTATTCCTTGTTACAGAGCATAGCTTTTCATGTATTATTCAGGTATGAATCTTGCACTTCTGATACTTCTGCCATTTGCAGGGACACTTCTTGGCTCTGCTTCAGTCTTTTTCCTGAAAAACGGAATCGGAGAGAGAACAAGCAAGCTTATATCCGGGTTTGCCGGAGGCGTAATGATTGCCGCTTCTGTATGGTCGCTCCTCTTGCCTGCCATTGAGAGATCTTCTTATTACACTGCGGCTATTGGTTTTCTTTCTGGTGTTATTTTTCTCCTTCTTCTCGATACACTCATACCACACCTTCATGCCACTGCAGAAAGGGCAGAAGGCAAGGATTGCAAGCTATCTAAAGCAGGTCTCCTGATGCTTGCAGTGACACTTCATAATATTCCAGAAGGAATGGCTGTAGGTGCAGGGGCAGCAGTCACAGAGGCCGGTGTGTCAGCGCTTTCGCTTTCACTGGGAATCGCACTTCAGAATTTCCCGGAAGGAATGATTATCTCAATGCCACTGTATAAAGCAGGCAGGAAGAGGGGAAAGGCATTTCTGCAAGGTGCTGTATCAGGGGTTGTCGAACCTGCTGGAGCTTTAGTCGCCTTAGCTTTTGTTTCCATGGTATCTTCTCTTCTTCCGTTCCTGCTTGCTTTCGCTGCCGGTGCAATGTTCTATGTCGTCATCGAGGAGCTAATTCCAGAAGCTTCTGAAGGTGAGCATTCGAATATCGGGACAGTCGGTTCAGCTCTTGGTTTTGCATTGATGATGGTATTGGATGGAATCTTCGGATAGCTTGCAAAAGGCGAGTGATTGTGAGAAAATTTCTCACATAACTGCGTGTTTTGGAGGATTTGATGCTGTCTAGCTTCTCTGTTGAAAATTACCTTGGTTTTAAGGGCCCTGTTTCGCTCTCGTTGCGAGCTCTCTCAATAACAGAGAATCAGGAGACTCTCATAGATGGTTCATATCTTCCTGCTGTCGGTATATTCGGCCCTAACAGCAGTGGAAAGAGTATTTTCCTCTCGGCGCTCAGGAATGTTGTTGAGTATCTATCCCTTCCTCTTCTTTCAGAGCCCTGTCTCGCAGTTGATACTTCTCCATCATTTGAAATCAGATATACCTACCTGTCTCATATCTTCCGCTACTCCCTCTCATTCAGAGGGAAGGTTGTGCAATACGAGAAACTTGAGAAAGCCGAAAGCGAGGATAAACGCTTCTCAGTCCTATTCGAACGCAGTTTTGACAGTGTCAGGTATCATAGTTCTGTAAGGGCATCTGGCTATTCTGCTGTTCCATCCGATATACCTCTTTTCACTATTCTCAGATCGGATTATCAGGAGAATGAGATCCTTGCAGGGGCATTCAGAGGGCTTGAGAGCAGCTTTGTATTCCCTGGAATGATAAAAGACAGGAAGAGAGCGCTTGAAGAGGATATTCTCCGCTCATTCGGGTTCGGCGAAAGTGATGTAGGAGATGGTGTAAAAGAGCTCAGAGCTGTCCTACCTGTAATTGCTGATGCGCTTGAGAATGGCAGGATTGCTGTCATAGATAATCTCACGCCATCGCTTCATCCTGCTCTCAGACGAGGGATAATCAGATTATTCACAGACAGAAGCATCAATACAAATGGGGCCTCTATTCTCTTCTCATCACAGGATGTGACGCTTCTTGATACAAGCCTGCTCAGACGCGATGAAATCTACTTCACTGAAAAATCAGGAGGGACGCTTTCTCTGTACCGGCTGACTGATGTGCGCGGCGATGACGGGCAGGCAATCCGGAAGGACGCCAGGCTGATGAAGGGATATGAGGAAGGGCTTTTCGGCGCTTACCCTGAAGTCAGCAAGCTGGAAAGAAGAAAAACTGAGAAAAGAAGCGAAGAGAGAAAGCTGTTCTCAATCAATAACAGACGTTACCTCGGGAATAAATTCCGCATCACACGTTTTATAAGGGAAGTTGTTGATGAGAACTGCAAGGAATATTCATCCTTTGCAGATATTTTCTCAGGAACAGGCAGTGTCTCATATGCATTCCGTGATAAGAAACTCATACTCAATGACTTTCTCTATTCGAACTACCTTGCAAATCTTGCATGGTTCTCTCCAGAGCATTTTGACAGTGCCAAGATCGAGAGTTTGATTTGCCACTATAATTCCATTGTTCCTGGGGGTGACAACTACTTCTCAGATAATTTCTCAGATACATACTTCTCACGTTCAAATTGCAGGAAGGTCGGAGAGATCCGGGAGGATATCGAGAAGAGGTACAGGAAGGGGGAACTTAATATGCGCGAGAAGGCAATACTTGTTGTATCCCTTCTCTATGCGATGGACAGGATCGCGGCAACGTGCGGACACTATGATGCGTGGAGGGAGAATGCAGACCTCTCGCATCCGCTTGAGCTGAGAATGCTCGATGCAGACTGCTGCAATAATGAGGATAATCAGGTTTACTCAGAAGACAGCAATGAGCTTGTGAAGCATATCAAGGCGGATGTCGTCTATATCGATCCGCCATATAATTCGCGCCAGTATTCCGATGCCTATCATCTTCTGGAGAATGTTGCACGGTGGGAGAAGCCTGCAGTTTCCGGTAAAGCCCGCAAGATGGACCGAAAGGACATAAAGAGCCGTTATTCGACAACTGAGGCGGAGGCGGCATTCAAGGCCCTGATCAGGGACATCGATGCCAGATACATCGTTCTTTCATACAACAACATGCAGAATAAAGGAGACAGCCGCTCAAACGCGAAGATATCTGATGAGACGATACTCTCTGCACTCTCAGCAAAAGGGGAAGTCAGGATATTCAGCACTTCACATAAGGCATTCTCTGCTGGAAAGAGCCATATCGAAGATAATGAAGAGCGTCTCTTCCTCTGCACTGTGAGAAGAAAGGAGATGAAGAAGAGCGGGTATGTTGAATCACCTCTGAACTATACGGGAGGCAAGGGCAGGATCATCAAAGAGCTTCTTGAGGCATTTCCCGCAGAGATTGATACATTCGTCGATCTCTTTGCAGGTGGGTGCACAGTCGGTGCCAATGTCAATTGCCGCCGTGTCATTTTCAATGACTCCGATCCTCGTCTCATGTCGCTCCTCCGGGAGATGAGACGCTCAGATAAGGAAAGCTTTATTGAGGATATCAGGGGAGTTATCAGGTCATATGGCCTGTCAGAGAGCGACAGGTATGGCTATGAGTACTACGGGGCAGATTCCTCGAAAGGACTTGGAAGTGTGAACAAGGAAGGATATCTGTCACTCCGTTCAGATTTCAATACTCTCTCTTTGGATGAGCACAGAAGGGCTGTCATGCTATATGTGCTGATCATATTCGGTTTCAATAATCAGATAAGATTCAATGATGAGGGCGCGTTCAATCTCCCAGTTGGCAAGCGTGATTTCAACCAGAGAATGCAGCAGAAGCTCTCATTATTCATAGACAGGATAAAATCCCTTGATGCGGTATTCCTCGATTCGGATTTCCGTACTGTCGAGATCCCATCAGGCTCGTTTGTCTATGCCGATCCTCCATATCTTGTGACGACAGCAACATATAATGAACGCCATGGATGGACGGAAAGCGATGAGACATCGCTTCATGCGCTTCTGGAGAATCTGACAGAGCGCGGTATCAGATTCGCACTGTCAAATACGCTCGAGAGCAGAGGCAAAGTTAATACATTCCTCCTTGCCTGGCTTGAGCAGCATCCTGAGTACAGAGTGTTACACATCAACAGAAGCTATGCCAATTCCAATTACCATATCAAGGACAGGGGGGCAGAATCAGACGAGGTGCTCATACTCAATTACTGAGCGTTCTGTCTCGTATTCCACAAGTGTGCAGTTTTTCGGAGAGAAGGCTTTGTATTCTTCCATCGTCCTTGCATTGAAGTAAGTGTCAATTACTCTTATCAGGGCGCCATGGCATACAAGAAGCACATTTCCATTGTAATCATGGCGTATTCTGTCAAGAACAGGGTAAATCCTACTTGCCACATCTGCAGGGGACTCTCCTCCCGGGAGGCGATAAAACGGCTCATTCCAGATTCTCAAGAGCTCAGGATCGCAGATGCTCTTCCCTTCGAAGATCCCGAACGAGCGCTCATGCAGCTCTGGTACTGCTATAGCCTTGATTCCCAGAGCTTTCTCGATAGGCTCAGCTGTTTCGCGTGCCCGCAGAAGAGGGGAGACTAATATGGATTTAATCTGGTTTTTGTCTTCATCAGCCTTAAGTTTCATAGCTAGCTCTTCTGCCTGTCTTCTTCCTTCCTCTGTGAGAGGAATATCCGTTGTACCGCAGAGAATACGCTTTGCATTCCATTCGCTCTGTCCGTGTCTTACAGCAAAGATCTTCATTTCATCGCATTCCTTTTCTTCCAGTGTCCGCTCTGGAAGAAGAATAGCGATATCGCAGTCCCTGTAGCCCATCCGATAGGCCATGAAAGCCAGATGCCGACAGAACCGAGGATTGATGAGAAGATGAAAGCAAGTGCCACACGCAGGATGAGATCCGAGAATGTCGAGATCATGAACGGTTTCATATCGCCAGCGGCACGGAGGGTCGCATCTGTGATGATTTTTAGCGTTACTACGATATAGAACGGTGAGACAATATAAAGAAAACGCATACCTTCTATGAGTACATCCTGCTCACTCCTGTTCATGAAAAGAAGCATGATATACCGGCCGGCAATAAGAAAAAGAATGGTTGCGATGAGCGAGAATGCACCAGCTAGGAGTATTCCTTCCCTCCGTCCTTTCACAACTCTGTCAAGTTTGCCAGCCCCGAAGTTCTGGGCACCGAAACTGGAAATTCCGTTGCCGATTGTGGATATCGAGGTGATGACCATGTTGTTGAGTTTTATAGCAGCTGCATAGCCTGCCATCACCACTGCGCCGAAACTGTTTACAACGCTCTGTACGAGGATGTTTCCAACTGATACAAAGGACTGCTGCAGAATCGATGGAACTGCAATGATAATAATCTGTTTGAGGATTCTGAATGAGAAGAGGGGAGCCTTCTCCTCGGTTTCTCCAATCTTTCTCAGCCTGAGAATCAGCGCAGCTACACTGAGTATGCTGCTTATTCCCTGGCATATGAATGTTGCCCATGCCACACCTTCAACTCCCATTTCAAAAGCTGTGACAAAGAGGATGTCCACGGCGATGTTCGCACTGGATGAGAATGCAAGGAAGAGAAATGGTGTACGGCTATCACCCATGGCTGTGAAGATTCCTGTTGCGATGTTGTAGAAGAAGAGGAACAGCAGACCGTAGATGTAGATATCGAGATAAGCGGCGCTCATCTCAAAAAGCTCTGGAGGTGTGTTGATGAGCGAAAGAAGTGTGTCTGTGCACGCGATGCCGGTGATAGTCAGCAGCGCAGAAAGAACAAAGGCTGCTATGAATGTTGTCGTGATGGCAGTCTTCATCTCTTTTCGCTTTCCAGCACCGAAGTACTGTGAGACAACAACAGATGAGCCCATATTCGATCCGAATGCAAAGGCTATGAATATCAAGGTGATCTCATAGGAGTTGCCAACTGCGGCAAGTGCTTCAGATCCGATGAATTTCCCAGCGACAAGGCTGTCTGCGATGTTATATAGCTGCTGGAAGAGCATCGAGCCTAAAAGCGGAAGTGTGAATTTCCAGATAAGGCTTCTGATGTTTCCTTCTGTCAGGTCTTTGTTCATACGCGCCGATTATAATCATGTAAAAGGGTACTCACAAGAGGCAATAAGATATCATTACATACAAAACAAAAGCCACAGTCCCCATTACTGAGGAGTCTGTGGCTTCTTTTCTTTCTTCTGAATTCCCTTACTTCTTCAGCGAACGCTGCACAGCTTTCTGTATCTCCACAATCGGGATGATCATGATAGCTATGATGAGTGCAATCATGAATTCCGCAAGCGAGATATGTGCAAAGCCGAATGCGTTGCTCAGGAACGGTATATAGAGAACAGCAAGAGTAAGCACAAATGCTCCAAGAAGTGTCCCGTAGAGAATCTTGTTGTGCCCCTTCGTTCTGAAAAGCGACTTGTCAAGCGAACGCATGTTGAATGAGTGGAAGAGCTCAGCCATCGAAAGCGTAAGGAATGCCATTGTCATACCATCCTCGCTTGACGCCCCGAAATGGAAAGCACCGTTCTCGAAAATCTCTCCGATGATGTAGGAGATAAGCGTGATGACAGCAAGTGCAGTTCCCTGGATTGCACAGTTGACACCAAGTCCATTTGAGAAAAGCCCTTCCTTTGAGGAGCGTGGAGGACGCTGCATGATATCGCTTTCACCCTGTTCCATTCCAAGCCCGATGGCAGGGAATGCATCCGTGATGAGATTTATCCATAGAAGGTGGGTAGGCTGGAGGAGTGTTACACCCATCATGGAAGCTGCGAAGACAGCGATGACTTCTGCAAGATTTGAAGAGAGGAGGAACTGGATTGCCTTGCGGATATTATCATAGATCTTCCTGCCTTCCTCGACTGCAACGACGATTGTCGCGAAGTTATCATCTGCAAGAACCATATCGGCAACGTTCTTGGTAACATCCGTTCCTGTGATACCCATGCCCACGCCGATATCCGCATTCTTGATGGACGGCGCATCATTGACGCCGTCACCGGTCATTGCAGTGACCATCCCAGCCTGCTGCCAGCCTTTGACAATTCTTACTTTATGTTCAGGCTGTACACGGGCATATATAGAGTATTTCCTGATGCTCTTCTGGAATTCCTCATCAGAGAGCTTGTCAAGCTCAGCTCCTGTGATAGCCTCGCTCTTATCCTTGACGATTCCCAGTTCCTTGCCGATAGCGACTGCTGTGTCGATATGGTCGCCTGTGATCATGATCGGACGGATTCCTGCGCTGCGGCATTCCTTGATTGCATCCTTTACTTCAGGACGCACCGGATCGATCATTCCTGTCAGCCCGAGGAAGACAAGATCATGTTCGAGAGCATCTGGGCTCTGGTCCTCAGGAATGGAATCATGGTGTCTCATCGCCCCCGCAAGCACTCTCAGGGCCTTGTTTGCAAAATCCTTGTTTGCCTTCAGAGCCGCTTCCCTGTCAGATTCTGTGAGATCGCGGACAGCTCCATTTGCATAGATTTTGGTGCATTTTGAAAGAAGCACATCCGGTGCACCCTTCGTGAACTGCACATAGCCGCCCTCCGGGGTGGTGTGGATGGTGCTCATCATCTTCCTCTCGCTGTCGAAAGGAGCCTCTCCGACTCGCTTGAACGGGCCTTTCTCGAGGAAGTCCTTGTTTATGTCCATCGTCACTGCCCAGTTTACAAGAGCCGCTTCAGTCGGCTCGCCTTCTGCTTTGAGATCGCTGTTGAGATGCGCATCTGAGCAGAGAGCCATAGCCTCTGCAAGAAGCTTCTTGTCATCCCCGTAGGCATCGACGACTGTCATCCTGTTCTGCGTGAGAGTTCCTGTCTTGTCAGAG
>CASDZV010000025.1 GCA_949285905.1 uncultured Spirochaetales bacterium
AGGATCAATCTTTCCGACAACCTTTGCCTTGGATGTGGATACATAAACCTGTGTCTCTGATCCGAGAGGCTCAACAACGGATACGTGACCATTGATTGTCTTGCCATCAATCGGAGTATGTGAGAACTCGACATCCTCAGGTCTGATACCGAATGTTACTTCCTTTCCGATATATGGTGCGAGAACCTTTGCCTGCTGCGGTGTGACCTCAAGGCGGAATGTTCCCTCATCTGCATAGACCTTGTCGCCTTCTTTCTTGATGGAGACAACGAGGAAGTTCATCGGTGGTGATCCGATAAATCCAGCAACAAACTTGTTATCTGGGTTGTTGTAGAGCTCCATTGGTCCACCAATCTGCTGGATGACACCAAGCTTCATGACGACAATCTTGTCAGCCATTGTAAGAGCCTCAACCTGATCGTGTGTAACGTAGATCATTGTTGCCTTGAGTCTGTTGTGAAGGCCGGAAATCTCAGCTCTCATCTGGACTCTGAGCTTAGCGTCGAGGTTGGAAAGCGGCTCGTCGAAGAGGAAGACTTTTGGCTTTCTAACGATAGCACGACCTACAGCAACACGCTGTCTCTGGCCACCGGAAAGTGCCTTTGGCTTTCTGTCGAGAAGCATTTCGATGTCGAGGATCTTTGCAGCTTCCTTAACGCGCTGGTCAATCTGATCCTTTGGGAACTTCCTGATCTTCAGACCGAATGCCATGTTGTCATATACGGTCATGTGCGGATAGAGAGCATAGTTCTGGAATACCATTGCGATGTCTCTGTCCTTAGGAGGAACGTCGTTCATAAGCTTTCCGTCGATATAGAGCTCGCCAGAGGAGATATCCTCAAGACCAGCAACCATTCTCAGTGTTGTGGACTTACCACAGCCGGAAGGGCCTACGAGAACAACGAACTCCTGATCCTTGATGTCGATGTTGACGTTGTCTACAGCCTTAACGCCGCCATCATAGATCTTGCAGATATTTTTAAGTAATACTTCTGCCATTCATTGCTCCTTTTCTTTCGATAGCTCTATGTTAAATGGCAGAAAGTCCTGAAGTAAAGGAAATTCTTCATTGCAAAAGCTCATTTTCACCGCTAAAATAGCCAAAAATAGGGTTTTGCTGACTAAATAGACAGAATTAGTCAATAAGGATAATATGCCTAAGATTTATACTTCTGCAGAGAAAAAGAACATCAGAGCGTCCCTCCTGAGAGAAGGGGGGAAGTGTCTTGCACTCTATGGTGTGAAGAAAACCACTGTCGATGAGCTTGTCAGGCGCGCGGCCATCCCGAAAGGAACGTTCTACCTCTTTTATCCATCGAAGGAAGCGCTCTTCTTCGATCTTCTCACAACATTTGTCGATGAGGTTGAGAATGACTACCTGCAGATGCTGCAGGAGATTGATGAGAATCATATTGTCACAAGTCTGACAGGCATTTTCTACACGCTCCTTATGAAGTTCTACAATGAAGGCCTGTACAGATTCCTGGATGGCGCAGAGCTTGAACTTGTTCTGAGAAGGCTGCCTGAGAATTCAATGCCCGATCTTACAGGACGGCTTGGGAGCGTTGTGCACAATCTCTTCTCGTATTTCTATATTGACGATGAGGAAGACATCAAAGCATTTGATGAAGGGTACGAGGCTCTTATATATCTTCTGCTGTCTGCGGACCGCTTGAAGAACAAGGAAAAAGCCCTCCGGCTTTTGGTCAGAGGGCTTGTGCTGCAGATGGTGGAGTGATTACTCCTCCTTCTCTTCAGCTTTTTCTTCTTCGGCAGGCTGCGCTTTTCTTACAATAGCCTCATCGATTCTCCTGTCCTCGATTTTCGTGACATGGATTTCAAGACCATTGATGGTCACATCGAGCGTTGTTCCGTCCTCCGGAATCTGGGAAAGAGTGGAAAGAACCATGCCTCCGATAGTGTCATAATCCTCATTTTCCTCGATTTCTATGCCGGTCTCATCTGAGAAGTCGCTGAGGCTGAGCGCACCGCTGACCTTCCATTCATTGTCGCCGATCTTCTGTATCTCACTTTCTTCCTGTGGATCGAATTCATCATAGATATTGCCTACAATCTCTTCGAGAAGATCTTCCAGTGTTACTATACCGACTGTCTGCCCATATTCATCAACAACGATGGCGATATGTGTCTTCTTCTCCTGCATGTCTGAAAAGAGTTTATCGGCATGGATTGAGTCTGGAATCATGTAAGCAGGGCGCAGAAGCTTATCAATTCTCTTGTGCTCGCCGGAGTTGAGATTGATGAGGAAATCGCGGGCATTGAGGATGCCGAGGATATCATTGATGTCTTCACCGTAGACAGGGAAACGCGAAAGTCCTGAATCCTTGATTGTGTCGAGAATCTCATTTTCTGGTGTATCGACCTGGAATGAGACGACATCTGGCTCGCGTGTCATTATTTCGCTCACGTTGATGTCATTGAACTCAAAGACATTCTGAATCCATTCCTTTTCATCTTCTTCAATTGATCCTGATTCTCCGCCGGCATCAACCATCAGCTTGATATCATCTTCGGTGACAGCATCTGACTCTCCGTCATCTTTCATGCGGAACATCCGCAGGATGAGGTTGGTAGTAGCTGACAGAAGCCAGACAGCCGGTTTCATGATCTTCGCTGTCACAGTGATTACTCCAGAGGAGAATTTCGCTACCTCAAAAGCCTTCTGCTGTGCAATACGCTTCGGAACAAGTTCGCCGAAGATAAGTGTGAAGAATGAGATGATGAGAGTTATGATGATAACCGAAATCGTACCTGAGACACCTGCGGGGAGACCAAGATTCACAAAGAATGGTGAGATGTACTGTGCAAGGTTGTCTGCTGCGAATGCTGATCCGAGGAATCCTGCCAGAGTGATTCCAATCTGGATTGTGGAAAGGAATCCAGAAGGATTTTCAGCCATCTTCAGAAGCCTTGGAGCGTACTTATCTCCATCATCTGCGAGCTTCTTGAGCTTTGTGGTGTTCAGGGAAATGACTGCAATCTCCGTTGCTGCGAAGAATGCATTTATAGCTATAAGTATAATCTGTAGCAGTATCTGCTGCGCTAACGACATATTCAAACTCCTTATTCTCTTTTGATTTTCAATTGCGGCTCAATCATGCTTCAGAGAAGGAGCTTGATCATTTTCACGGATAAATGCGGAGGCACTTCCGGATCTTCTTTTCTTAAATTACTGCCAGGGCCATCGTCCACTTGCTGTTTCGTTCCTTTGCACCTTCTGGTGCCAATAAAATTACTCTAATGATATTAAAGCTGTGGCAACATCGTCAACGGCAGAGGGACTGGTTAGGCTATTTTTCTTGTTTTTCGTCCCTCATGCAGCACATAAATGAGTGTATAGAAAGCCATTATACCGGAGACTGCAGGCGCTATCATGCCCAGAATCCCGAGATCTGAGCCGAAGTGCGAGCCGAAGAAATATACCATAGGTATACGCAGCAGGAGTGCTCCTGCCGTGCAGCTGATCATCGTCCAGAGAGTCTTCTGCCTGCCGTTGAGGTATCCATTGAGGGTGAATACAAGTGCAGTCATCATGTAGTCATAGCTGGCGGAGCGGAAATAGGGGATGCCTGCTGCTATCACTTCGGAATCGGTGGTGAAAACACTTATCATTGTCTCTGGTGAAATCTGTGCCCAGAGCCAGAACAGGAAGGAGACTCCAAGCGCGAATGACAGTGCTATCCAGAGCGATATTCTTGCTCTTTCAGGTTTTCCTCTGCCCAGGTTCTGTGCTGTGATGGCTGCAAGTGCGTTTGCCATTGAAGTGGCACTGAGCATTGCAAATACATCGTATTTCGCGCCCACACCAACAACTGCCGCGCCGTAAAGCCCTGCTTTGTTCATCATCATTGTCAGGTAGAGAAATGATATGCGTACAGCAAGTTCCTGAAATGATATGGGGATGCCGACAGCTCCAAGTTTCCTGACAATTTCACCTGATGGCTTGAAAGACGAGAAGTTGAAATCAAAGATGAAATTCTTTCTCCTGAGGTAAATCACAGCGGAGATCATGCTCACAGCCTGGGATATGACAGTGGCAAGAGCCACTCCTTTGACATCCATCCCCATGAGTCCTGTGAAGAGGAAGTCAAGAATGATGTTGATGATACAGGCTGTACCGATGAAAATCATGGGGCGTGTCGAGTCACCGTAGCCTCTGAGAATTGCAGAGATGGCGTTATAGAGACAAATGAAGATATTGCCAAGCGTGCATATCGTCACATACTCCATTGTCTTTGAAAATGATTCTTCAGGAGTATGGAGCCACTTGAGGATTGTACTGTTCATAGCAAGCATGAGAAATGTGATGATGAGAGAAACGACTGTGAATACTGTCAGTGTTGTTCCTATTGTTTTCTTCACCTTGTCATAATCTCTCTCCCCCATGTAGTTGCCGATTATTATTGTTGACCCCAGCGTGAGACCTGTGATCAGGCTTGTGACAATCTGCGTAACCTGGGTCCCCGTGGATACTGCCGCAACACTCAGCGCAGAGGAGAATTTGCCGACAACAAATAAATCGACTGCACCATAAAGCGACTGCAGAATATTGGCAGCCAGGAAAGGAATGGCGAAGCGGAAAAGTGTTCTGGGTATCGATCCTTCAGACAAATCAAGAGCTTGCATAATGAATGTGAACCACAATACTCCCTCTCGGTCAATAAGAACAGACAGCTTTAAGTGATTTTTAACAGTAGAAAAATGATGTTACAATAAAAAAGAACGGCTCCCTGAGGAGCCTAGAGCGACTGAGGGGAATCGGACCCCCTTCTTATGCTTGGGAAGCATAGGTAATAACCATTATACGACAGTCGCATCGAGCTGTAGCTTATACGCTTTTCAGTATAAGCGCAAGCTGTTTTGCAGGTGAAATATGGATGAAAGGGAAAGACTTGAACACTATAGGAAGATGACAGAGACGCCCGTACCGCGTCTTATCTGGAAGCTTGCTGTTCCGACAATCATCAGTATGATGGTCTCTTCAATCTACAACACGGCAGATACATTCTTCGTCGCCCAGCTCGGGACAAGCGCTGCAGGAGCTGTCGGTATTGTCTTCTCTATTATGGCAATTATCCAGGCAATAGGTTTCACAATCGGAATGGGCGCTGGCAACATCCTCTCCCGTCAGCTCGGGGCAAGGAAGGATGAGGAGGCGACAGTGACTGCAAGTTCTGGCTTTGCGCTTGCTCTGGTTCTGTCGCTGCTTCTCGCGTTTCTCGGCATTGTTTTCCAAGAAGAGATAATGAGACTTCTGGGTGCTACCGATACGATTCTGCCATATGCAGAGGCATATGCCTCGTATATCTTCCTCGGCTGTCCTGTGATGTGCGCATCTTTTGTCATGAATAATTATCTCAGAGCTGAGGGAAAAGCTGTTTACGGCATGATCGGGATCACGACAGGCGGTATTCTGAATATAGTGCTGGATCCCATCTTCATTTTCGCATTCGGTTTTGGAACAGCAGGTGCTGCCATGGCTACTGCTCTCAGCCAGCTTGTTTCTTTCCTCATCCTTCTTTCGTTCTTCTTCAAGGGAAAGAGCAGCGTGAGACTGTCCCTCTCTAAAGTTTCATTACGGCCACGCCTTTATCTTGATATTCTGAGAATAGGGTTGCCGACGCTTTTCAGGCAGGGACTTGCAAGCATCGCAAGTGTCGCTCTTAATGTGTCAGCGGCTGCTTTCGGCGATGCTGCAGTTGCTTCCATGAGCATTTCTGGACGTGTCACGATGTTCGCATTCTCTGCAATGCTTGGCTTCGGACAGGGGTATCAGCCAGTAGCATCATTCAATTTCGGCGCTAAGCGATATGAAAGAGTCAGGGAAGCGACACGCTATACAGCTGTTGCGGGAACCTTCATTATGCTCCTGATGGCTTTGCTCTGCTTTGCTTTCGCTTCTCCGATAATCGCAGTATTCAGAGGCTCTGATCCCGATGTGATGCATATCGGTGTCAGGGCGCTTCGCTTCCAGATGCTCCTGATGCCGCTTACAGGTATTGTGACAGCTACGAATATGGGATTGCAGTCTACAGGAAAAGCCGGACCTGCAGCTCTTCTCGCAATGGCTAGACAGGGTATCTTTTTCCTCCCTCTGATTCTCATTCTTCCGCAGGTCTGGGGAGTTGATGGTGTCATTGCTGCCCAGCCTGTGAGCGATGCGCTCTCATTTGTGCTTGCACTTTTCCTTTTCGTGCGTTTCATCCGCGGCCTCAGAGCACTTGAGAGAGAAAAATGATCGCTACTTGATTCTGCTTCCCCGTGATATAATAGCATTATGGAAGTTAGAAAAATCAAAGGCGTGGTGAAAGACTACGCATGGGGAAACAGCGATTTCATACCGTCTCTTATAGGGGGAGCAACTGGCGGACCGCAGGCAGAGCTCTGGCTTGGAACACATCCGTCAGGGGACGCAGAAGTGCTCACAGGAGGTCATCTTTCTGCGCTTATTCATGATGATAAGAGATATCTTGGAGAAAAGGACTGGAAGAAATATGGCGGACGTCTTCCGCTTCTGATGAAAGTGCTTGCTATAGCAAAGCCGCTCTCGTTGCAGTGCCACCCGAATAAAGCTCAGGCAGAGGCTGGGTGGAAGCGTGAAGAAGAAGACAGGAAGAAAGGAGTTCCCGTTTCCTATCAGGATGACAATGAGAAATGCGAGATGATTCTTGCCCTTTCTCCAATCACAGCGCTCTGCGGCTTCCGGAGTCTTGAGGTGATTCAGGCGGATCTTGCAGCTGTCGTTCCTTCTGCATACGGGCGCACGCTGAGAGCTCTTTCGACAGATCTTGAAAATCTCTTCATGTCTCTTTTCGCACTTCCTGAAGGGGAGAAGAGCGCAATACTTGAAGAGCTCCGATCTTCGCTTTCATCTTCTTCCGACCCTTCATGGGAAGGCCTTTTCCTTACCCGGGCGGGCATTTCAAGAGAGTGTCTTGTCGAATATCCTGATGATATCGGATGTCTGTTTCCGTTCCTGATGAATGTCGTACACCTCCAGATAGGGGAAGCTATGCCTATAACTCCGGGAACTCTCCATGCATATGTTTTTGGAAATGGTATTGAGGTAATGAATGATTCAGATAATGTTCTTCGCGGAGGTCTGACGAAGAAGAGAATGGATCTTCCAGAACTCAGAAGCATTATGAAATTCTCGCCTCTGACAGTCAGTAAGTGTACAGAAAACAAGGATGGCTTCGGACGTTCGGTATTCTCATCGCCATCTCCAGCATTCAGACTGCTCTCAGTTTCATCGGGTACGTATGAGATCAAGAATGATCCTGTAGCTATCATACTTGTCACAGAGGGTGCTGTCCGTTTCTCATCCAAGGGGGAGAGCCTTCTTCTTGAAAAAGGAGAGGCCGCAATAATCCCGTCAGGACTGGAATATACGATGACAGTCCGTGGAAATGCCTACATCTCGGAGGTCCCGGATGCTTAATAGACGACGCATTGACCTGATATTCGAGCGTGAGATTATCGAGGCAATGGGCTGTACAGAACCGGCAGCTGCGGCACTTGCTGGTGCAAAGGCCGCAGAATTATTTGGTATGAAACCTGAATCAGGGATGGCCGTCGTATCTCCAAATATGATGAAGAACGCGATGGGTGTCTCAATACCGAATTCGAATCTGCATGGTATCAGGGCGGCAGTTTCTCTGGGAATCGCCATCAGAAACTCCTCTGCAGGGCTTTCGGTTCTATCAACTGTCACAGACAAGGAGAGAGAGGAGGCGATGCGCTTTCCTCTGGATGTGCAGATTGATGAGAGTGCTCCATCACTTTATGTGAAGGTCACTGTGCAGGGTAGTGGACACTCTGCTTCGGCTGTGATCTCTGGAGAACATGACAGGTTCACAGAACTTGAACTCGATGGGATAATTCTACCTGAAGCCCCGATGTTCTTTCCTGAGTGCCGTTCATTCTCCGAAGATGATTTCCTTGCGACACTGACAATCAATGATGTTCTTGATTATGCTTCAGCTCTTTCCCCGATGATCAGGGATCTCCTTGAGAAAGCTGTTGAGAAGAATATGACTATAAGCCAGGCTGGGCTGACAGAGGACTGGGGCCTGTCTGTTGGAAAGGTCATGGCAAAAGATCTTCCGGAACATCCAGGGACACTTCATGAGGCAATGCAGAAAGCTGCTGCAGCCGCTGCTGCTGGATCCGATGCAAGAATGGCGGGATCTGCTCTTCCTGTGATGATCAACTCCGGATCTGGCAATCAGGGGATAACTGTAACTGTTCCTGTAGCGATTGTCGCGTCATATCTTGGCAAGAGCCACAGTGAGATGATTTCGGCTGTTGCTGTCAGTGAGCTGATAGGCATTATCCTTACAAGTCATAAAGACAGGCTGTCTGCGCTTTGCGGTGCATTCACTGCATCAATCGGCACAGCCTGCGCATATGCTTATCTTCTCGGAGGAAATGCTTCGCTTCTCGATTCGACAATCAATAACATGGTTGGTAACCTTTCCGGTATTATCTGCGATGGTGCGAAAGATACATGCGCCTTGAAAATCTACTCATCTCTTGTTGCGGCTTCCGTTGCTGTAGAGCTTGCGCTCTCTGGCAAGAGGGCTGGAGGGGAAGCTGGTATCGTAGGGGATGACTCCTTGTCATCGATTAATCACCTTACCAGGATTTCCCATGAAGGAATGGAGCAGACGAACCGCACGATTCTGCAGATTATGCTGGAAAAAGGCAAATGAAGTACGTAGCTATCGATTTCGAGACAGCTTCTGCCTCTTCAGATAGTGCATGTTCAGTGGGACTGGTCAGAATGAATGAGGAAGGAGAAGTGGAGGATACTTTCTACTCCCTCATTCAGCCCCGGTGCCCAGTTTTTGATCCCCGGTGCTTTGCTGTACATCATCTTGACCCTCTTTCCATCATGAACGCTCCATCAATTGCCTTGATTTGGCCTGAAATGCATGATTTCATAGGATCTTTTCCTCTTGTTGCACATAATGCGCGCTTTGATATCTCTGTTCTCAGAGCTTCCCTTGCTTCCTGGAATATTGAGCCCTGCCATAATGAGTATTACTGCACGCTTTCCCTCTCTCGGAGGCTGTGGAAAGGGAAGCGCTCTTACCGTCTGACAGCGCTTGCGGAGGAAATGGGCTGGGAATATGAAGCGCATAATGCCCTTGCAGACAGCGTCATATGCGGTCGTTTGTTCTCTCGTCTATGCGGAAGAGCACTTTTTGATGATGAGAGCGCAGCACGGTTCTTCCATCGTGTTTATCGCGATGGAAGTTATCCTAAGCACGTCTGATCATCCTTCTTTTTCCATCATTCCTATCTTTACTGCAATGAGCGGGTAGATGTAGATGCACCATAGTCCAAGCATGAAATAGATTGCAAACGATGTGAATGCCTTCGGAGCTGGTATAAGGAAGATTACAACGGCAATCACAGCCGTTGAGATGACTCCAGAAACAAAGCGGAGTATCTTCATCCCGATGCTTCCTTCTTCTGAGGTTGACCTTACTGTTTTCCTCTCTAGGTAGAACCCCAGCATCGCGGAGCCTGTTATCGCTGCATTGGACATCAGGTCTTCGAATGCTACCGGGTCTATATCTGTGACAGAGAGCATCACTGCAAGAACAGCAGCTGTTGAAGAAGCTATGATACCATAGGTGAATGTGAAGACCAGGAAGGCATGCTTTGTGTCATATAACCGCAGCATCAAAGGTGTGAGTATACATCCGGCAGCAAGTCCTATGAGACTTCCGGCAGTGACGTCAAGTGGCCAGTGTACGCCCAGAACAAGTCGCGACAGCGGGACTGCTATGATAGGAATAATGCACAGCGCTGTTGCCCACTTCTTCCATGCTACGACAATGATTGAAGAGTAGAATGCGCCTGATGTGGTGCTGTGCCCTGATGGAAAAGAGTAGCCTGTTGCGGTTTCGATACGATCACCTTCAATCAGTTCCGGGTATGCCTGAAATGGTCTGGGGATGCGGAATACAGCTTTCAGAATCTGAGAGACGATAAGCCCTGAAAGCAGCGATGTGATGATCGCAAATGCTTTCTTGCGGCTGCAGCACCAGAGAAGAACCATGATAATAAGAAGAGGTATTGCGATTTCCCCGAACATTGATACCACGTTGGCAATTGCCTGGATAAGCGGAGTCCGGATGTTCTGGAAGAAGAGCATGATATCAAGCTGCATGAGAATTCTCCTTTTTCCCTAACAGGAACATTGACAGAGCCATTGCGATTATTATCCCGTATCCGATGAAGCTTAGCGCATCTGGAATCTGGGCAAAGATAATCCAGCCGAAAAGAGCAGAGAATATGACCTGCGAGTAATCATATACTGAAATCTCCCTCGCTGGCGCGAAACTGTACGCTGCCGTGATCGAGAACTGGCCGCCAGCGGCTGCAAGACCTGCAAATAGCAGTGAAGCAAGCTGTAGAGCAGAGAGCGGGTGATAGTCGAGAACGATGAACGGGACAGTCACAAGTGTGGAGAATGCTGAGAAAAACAGCACGATAACAGGTCCTTTCACTCCTTTTTTTCCTAGCGCACGGACACAGGTATAAGCCGCTCCTGCGCCCAAGCCCCCTATGAAACCTATTATGGAAGCAAAGAGATTAGTGTTCTCAAATGTGGGTTTTATGACAAAAAGCGAACCGATGAACGCTCCTATGACGATGATTGCAGTCTTCATGGAAAGCTTTTCTCTGAGGAAGATAAACGAGAAAATCAGTGTGAAGAACGGAGACATCTTGTTAAGCATTGTCGCATCTGAGAGTATCAGATGATCGACAGCGTAGAAGTTGCCGAGAATACCGAGCGTCCCGAACGCAGACCGCATCAGAAGCAGTGGTATATTTTCTTTCTTTATATGGATATCTTCTCTGTTTTTCAGGACAAGAACCAATGCCACGATAGCTGCTATGAAGTTCCTGAAAAAACTCTTTTCTATTGATGGAATATCTCCTGCCAGCCTCACGAACATGTTCATCAGCGCGAAGCAGAAAGCAGAAGAAAGAATGCACATTATTCCTTTTGCTCTTCTGTCCATGGCTAGAGTTTAGCAATCGACAATGCCCATGTAAAGTGAACCTGTGTTTCAAAAAAAGCAGCAATGTAATATTTTCTTGCTTGAAAACATTGATTTTCCAGATAAAATCATACTAAATAATTAGGAGCTCTTTCTGTATTGATAGGAAGAGACTTTGCTTCTATTTTCCACAAAGGAGGAAATCATGAAGAAGTTTGCAGTACTGCTTCTTGTAGCAGTCGCTATGATGATGCCACTCTTTGCTAGCGGTAGCAAGGAGGGTGGACAGACAGTTCTCACACTTTCAGAAGTTCACGCTGAAGGATATCCGACAACACTTGCTGACTATGAGTTTGCTCGCCTTGTTGAGGAAAGAACAGAAGGTAGAATCAAGATTGAAGTCTACTCAGGTGGAACTCTCTATGGTGAAGAGACTGGATCAATTGAAGCTCTTCAGATTGGCGACCTTGCTTTCGCTCGTGTTTCTGCTTCCCCTGTCGCTTCCTATGTTCCGGCTCTTAACGTTATCCAGCTTCCTTATCTCTACAGAGATGGTGAGCACATGTGGCAGGTTCTCAACAGCGAAATCGGACAGAACATGCTTGATGAGATTCAGGCTTCCGGATCTGGTCTCGTAGGTCTTTGCTACTATGACGCTGGTGCTAGAAACTTCTACACAAAGACTCCTGTTACATGCGTAGAGGACATGGCTGGTCTCAAGATCAGACTCCAGAACAACGCAATGATGGTTGAGATGGTTCAGCTTCTTGGCGGTAATGGTGTCACAGGTATTGGTCCTAACGATGTTTACTCAGCTATCCAGCAGGGAACAATCGATGGCGCAGAGAACAACTGGCCTACATACGAGTCAATGGGCGACTATCAGGTAGCTCCATACTTCGTACTTGATGGACACACAAGAGTTCCTGAGATTCTTCTTGCTTCTGAAACAGTTCTCGAGACACTTGATCCAGCTGACGTTGAGATCATCAAAGAGTGTGCAAAAGAGACACAGGCTTATGAGATTGAGCAGTGGGCACTCCGCGAGCAGTCTTCTGAGGAGAAGGTTACTTCTGAGGGTGTAACTGTCACAGAGCTTTCTGCTGACGAGCTTGCAAAGTTCCAGGAGAGAATGACTCCGATTTACGAGAAGTATGGTGCTGGATACGAGGATCTCATCGCTCAGATCCAGAACACAGGACTTTAATTAAAAGCTTATGCCAGAGATTGGGGAGTAACTTATGCTCCCCAATTCGGCTTTTATAGGGAGGCGGACAATGTCCGATTCAAAGATCAGGAGATATCTCCTGGAAAACAAACTGGCAATTGACAAATCCCAGTATAAGGATGGCAAGATTCCAGCCAGAGCATATGTAATGCTTGTGAATCACTGGTGCCATAAGCTTATTCTGACGATTTCCCAGATTGCTGTAATTGTCATGCTCTGTATTGTTTTCTTTAACGTCGTTCTGCGTTATTGCTTCAATTCAGGTATTGGTGCGGTGGATGAGGTTGCAAGACTTCTTGTCACACTCTTCACATTTCTCGCTTGTGCTATTGGTGTTAGAGACCATATGCATATTTCCGTCACAATTGTTTATAACAAGCTTCAGAAGGGCGGCAAGATGCGTAAGTTCATGGATGTGCTCTCAGACGTTGCAACACTTCTCTGCGGTATCTTCCTTCTCTACTATGGCACGATGTATATCGTAAGACTTAAGCCGGGCTTCCTGCCTATGACTGGTCTTCCTACATGGATTCAGTATATTCCAGCCCCACTTGGTGGATTCGTTGTAACATTTGACTCCATCCTCTTCCTCACAGGTCTTATCAAACCAGATGATCTTCTTTATTCAGAGCCAGAGGTTGATTACGAGGAACTTGTAAAACAGCAGGCAGCAGAGGCTGCAGCAGCTTCAAATAAGGGAGGTAAGAACTGATGAACGGTATTGCTACACTTGTGCTTATCGGTGGCTTCTTCCTTCTGATGGCATTTAAGATTCCTGTAACATTCTCCATGCTCCTTGCAGCTATTGGATCAATGTTCTTCGTTCCGCTTGCTAACCCGACCACGATGGTCAGAATGATGATTGATGGTGTCAGCAACTTCACGATGCTCGCAATCCCGTTCTTCATCGTCATGGGTGAGATAATGGCGGCGGGCCAGATTTCAGATAAGATTGTTGACCTTGCAAACCTTGTTGTCGGTCGTTTCCGCGGTGGTCTTGCATATGTTAACTGTATTGACTCAATGTTCTTCGGTGGTATCTCTGGTTCAGCTGTTGCTGATGTATCATCACTTGGATCTGTTGTTATTCCAATGATGGTCAAGCAGGGCTATGACAGAGAATTCACAGTTGGTCTTACTGTTACAACTGCTTGTCAGGGTGTTCTCATCCCGCCATCACACAACATGGTTATCTATGCTCTTGCAGCTGGAACAGGTGTCTCAATCGGACAGCTCTTCTATGCAGGTTTCGCTCCTGGAATCTGTCTTGGACTTGGCTTCATGCTCATGTGCTTCCTTCTTGGAAAGAGATATAACTTCCCGAAGGGAGAGAAGATGTTCAAGGACGACAAGGTCCGCTGGATTGGTTTTGGCGATTCAGCCCAGAGTGGCAAGCTTCCTGAGGGTGAAGGCTGGATCAGCTTCGGCAAGATCAGACTTGGAAACTGCATGAAGGTTCTTCTCAGCGCTATCCTTCCTATGATGACTCTTGTTATCATTCTTGTTGGAACCGGTGCTGGCGTCTTCACTGCAACTGAAAGCTCTGCTGTTGCTTGTTTCTACACATTCATTCTCACATACTTCATCTTCCGTGCAGATAAGATCAAGAACTTCTTCAAGGTCATCAAGAACTCTCTGAAGACACTTGCTGTTGTTCTTACTCTTATTGCTACAGCTAAAGCATTTGCATACATGATGACACTGCTCAGAATACCTAACGCTATCACAAATGCGCTTATCGGCTTCTCTGACAATCCGTATGTGATTTTCCTTATTATCAATATTCTGCTTCTCATCCTTGGATGCTTCATGGATATGGCTCCGCTCATCATGATCATGACGCCAATCCTTCTTCCTGTTGTTCAGAAGCTTGGAATGACTGATATCCACTTCGGTATCATGCTTATCTTCAACCTTGCTATCGGACTCTGTACACCTCCTGTAGGTTCTGCGCTTTTCGTTGGCTGTGCTGTAGGTAAGACGACACTTGAGAGCACTGCTAAGAAGATGCTTCCGCTCTTTGCTACGATGGTTGTTCTTCTTCTTGTGTTCACTTATGTGCCGTTTATTTTCAGGATTCCGCTTTTCGGATATTGATGATATCCAGCCCGCTTCGGCGGGCACATTTTTTGTTTTCTTTGGAGTACTATGAATGTATTGATTATCGGAGCAGGCAGAAGAGGAGTCCGCATTGGCCGTCATCTTGCGGCAGAAGGCTCTTCAATAACCTATCTCGACAGATCCATATCAAAGTGCCGCGATGCAGAAGCGAAAGTAGACTGTCTTGCTGTATGTGGTTCCGGAACGGATCTTGCAAAGCTGAAAGAAGCTGGAGCTGAGAAAGCAGATACTGTCATTGCAGTAACCGATTCTGATGAAGTCAACATCGTTGCCTGTGGTATTGTTGCTACAGAGTTCCCGAACGTTGTCAACACAATTGCAGCCATCAGGTCTGCAGGTTATCTAGGAGAAGAGGGGCTTCCTCCTCGTATACTCGGTATAACCCATATCATCAACCCGGATCAGGAAGGTGCACAGCGCATTCTCGATACCATTCACTATGGCCTTTACCGCGACACTCTCATTTTCCCTGGTACTGATTTCATGATCTTCACTGTTTCGGAAGGACAGGGCAGTATCAGACGCGGTGAGAAAGTTTTTGAGATACGTAAACGCATTAAAGAGAACTTTGTTGTTGCTGCCGTCTACAGAAGGGGCAAGGTTATAATTCCGACAGGAGACACGGAAGTGCGGCAGGGCGATATTCTCGTCTTCATCACAGACAGTGACAAGGCATATATCGATCTCAGCGGTACTCCTGAACGAGAGATTTACCATGAGCCCGATGATATTGTCATCCTCGGTGCTACCAGGGTCACACGTTTCCTTTTATACGCATTCTCTCCGAAAGAGAGGAAGCATATCAGGCTTGTTGAGAAGGATGAGACTGCTGCGAAAGAGTTCGCGGCGCTTTTCCCTGAAGCAACTGTCCTCAACGCTTCTATTACTGATGAAAGTATCTGGGAGGATGAGGATCTTGCAGGCGCAGATCTCTTCATAAGTCTTACAGATAATGATGAGCTTAATATTGTCACATCTGGTTATGCCAAGCGTATCGGTACAGGGAAAGCAATAGCACTTGTGAAGTCAAATACGAACTACAGTCAGTTCGCACTCTCCCTTGGCGTTGATGTCGCGCTCTCCATCACGGACGTTACCGTAGATTCTCTGATCCGCTATCTCCGTGGAGATGGAATTTCAGCAATGCACACGCTCTTTGATGGCGAGTTGGAAGTTTATGAGTACGTCGTTCAGGACACATTCCCATTCCTTGGGAAAAAACTGAAAGACATACATTTCAAGAGCAGAGTTGTCATCGCAGGCGTTAAAAAAGAGGATGGGACAGCGCTCGTTCCTGATGGTGAATATACATTCACAGAAGGGGATAGGGTTATCCTTTCTATCCGCCATGATGACAGTGGCTATCTCAAGGAGCTGTTTCTCTGATGCATATTAAGTCTGTCCTTAGATTCTTAGCTCTTATTCAGATTCTTGTCGGGATTTGTATGCTTGTGCCGTTCGCGCTTGCTTTCGTATATGACGAGAGTCAGGCAATTGAGGCTTTCACGGTAACAGAAGTAGCGATTCTTCTCTTTGCAGCAGTTGTTCTCATTGCTACACGAAAGGAGAAGATCACGATAAAGTCCCGTGACAGCTATCTGCTTGTAACGCTTGTGTGGGTTGTTGCAACGGCGTTTGGGTCTCTGCCTCTTTATCTAACAGGAACATTTGATACTTATCTCAGCTGTTATTTTGAGATAATGTCAGGTTTTACAACAACAGGAGCAACTGCGCTCTCGTCGATTGAAGACAAGCTGAAGTCCATTCTCTTCTGGCGTGGTATGACAAACTGGCTTGGTGGTATGGGTATTGTTGTTCTCTTTGTCGCATTGATGCCATTCATGGGATTGAAGGGAACCAGTCTTGTCAATGCAGAGTCTGTCGGTCCTACAAAGGACAAGCTGACACCGAAAATCCAGCACACAGCATTTGCACTCTGGGCGATTTATACAGTTTTCTCTGTTATACAGGTGCTGCTTCTTTGGATTGAGATACCACTTTACGATGCCGTTACTGTCATGTTCGGTACCATGGGTGCTGCAGGTTTCTCCGCAAAGAACTCCTCGATAGGGAGTTATCATTCAGCATATGTTGATATCATTGTCACGATTTTCATGATTATTGCGGGATCTAACTTCGCACTTTATTTCAAAGCTATCCGTGGTCATCTCCGGGATGCTGTGAAAGATAAGGAGCTGAGGCTCTATCTTGCTATTATCACTCTGTTCTCGGTGATGATTGCTCTCGACGTCGCTGATACCTATGGAAGTTTTCTCACAGCTTTAAGATATGCTGCATTCCATGTTGCTTCCATCATCACAACAACTGGTTTTGCGACATACGACTACAATTTCTGGCCGCAGTTCTCAAAGACACTTCTGGTTCTTCTTTTCTTTGTCGGAGGCTGTGCGGGATCTGCCGGTGGTGGTATAAAAGTCGTCAGAGTCGGAGCACTCGCAACCCTTGCGCGTAATGCCATCAAAAAGAGACTGCATCCTAATGCTGTGATACCTCTCAAGCTCGGCGATAGCAATGTTGATCAGAACACGCTTCTGGCAGTTGCTGGATTTGTCGGTGCATACATTGCTACAGGTCTTGTCGGAACAGCGATCTATTCATTGTCCGGTTATGATTTCGAGACATGCTTCACTGCAAGTTTCCTGCTTCTGGGGAATATCGGGATTGGAATGGGCGATGTAGGTCCCGCAGGGAATTTCTCAATTTTCTCAGATGCAATCCTGACTGCAGGTTCCTTCCTGATGCTTGTCGGACGTCTGGAGCTTTTCACTGTCTTTGCACTCTTTACGAGAGATTTCTGGAAGAAATCACGGGCATAGCTGTTTTCGGTGTTATACTGTAAGTGGAGGTTTCTATGAAACGAGCACTTACATTAGTGGCATTTTCGTTGGCAGCAGCTGCTGCATTCGGTTGCTCAGGCTTTGCCTGGCATACAGAGGATGGATGCCATCTTCTTGGCCGTACATATGATATGTTCGGTGATTTGAGTGGAAACAAAATCACTGTCATCGCTCCGGGGTATGAGCTTAATACATCTCCATCTGGAAAAGACGGAACAGTAACAATGAAATACGGGTTTGTCGGCAATGCAATTCAGGGTGCTGCTGCTCCGATTTTCACAGATGGAATCAATGAGAAGGGATTGATGGGAACTCTTCAGAATTTCCCAGGTTACGGGTTCTACAATACTCAGGAGAGTGAAGAGAATACAGACCTGCATCCCGCTTTCTTTGTTCCTTACATGCTTGGTACATGCTCTACAGTCGAGGAGGTCGCAGAGGCTGTTAAGCATATCAATCTGACGGATGAGCTTATTTTCGGAGCTCATATGTCTGTTCATTACATCTTCTCTGATGAGAGCGGAGAAGCTATCATCATAGAGCCGGATGAGGGAGGTATTACAGTTCATCGTAATACAATCGGAGTCATGACAAATGCTCCTGGATATGACTGGCAGCATACGAATCTTAAGAATTATGTTGCAGTATCCAACGTCCACACACCTCCTAGAGAGCTCCTTGGTGAGACTGTTTCCACATTTGGTAATGGCACAGGTGGCAGCTTCGGACTTCCAGGCAGTTATTCTTCCCCTGACCGTTTTGTCCGCCTTGCGTTTGCCAAGAATTTCGCACCGCTTGGAAAGAATGAGCTTGATGGCATCACAAGGATGTTCGACACATTCTCCGTAGTCTATGTTCCTGATGGAATGCTCAAGGAAAGCGCTGAGCATGATGAGTATGAAAGGACACTCTGCACGACAGCAATGTGCTCTGAGAGCCGTACATATTACTTCTCTCCTGCAGAGAACAGACGCATTAATGCATATAATGTACTGAATGCGCTTGCTGCACTGCCAGATGGAGAGACAATTGGTTTCTATCCTATTCCGATTGAAGAGGATGTGAATTACGTTATCTGATCAAGACGGGGAGGCAGCTCCCCGTTTCTCATCTTCTCAGGAAGCAGGTGAAAAGCTTTGAGAGTGTTTCTGTGTCTCTTGCACCTGCCGTCTCATAGGGTGAATGCATTGCAAGCTGGGCCGCTCCGATATCCACTGTCGGGATGCTCAGTTTCTGTGCAGAGAGGTTTCCCAGCGTGGATCCTCCAGGTATGTCTGAGTGGTTCACGAAGTACTGGTATGCTATTTCATGCTCATCCATCAATGCTCTGAGATAGCTTGCACTTTCAGCATCTGTTGTGTATTTCTGTGCTGCACTGAATTTGATGCAGACTCCGCCATTCATTCTTGCCCTGTTTGTCGGATCGCACTTTTCCATGTAATTGGGGTGCATCGCATGGCAGTTATCTGCACTGATCATGAATGACGAGGCATTCTTCATAGCTTTTTCTTCTGCATTGAATGAGAGCGAGAAGGCAATACGCTCAATCACTGTAGGCAGAAAATCCGAGAGCGCACCCTGTTTTGTACCGCTTCCGGTCTCTTCGTTGTCAAACAGGGTGATAAGCGGCATATAATCTTTGCTTTCTGCTGCCAGCAGGGCTCTGAATGCAGTGTATGCACACATCAGGTCATCAATCCTTGGTGCAGAGAAGAATTCGTTTCCAAGTCCCCATATTGAGGCTTTTGTATATGGATAGAGAAATAGCTCATACTCCAGCAGCTCGCGCTCAGTGCACCTGGCAAGCTGCTGAATGGCTTTTCCGAACTGTCCTTTATCAAAGCCTTCTGCTATAAGCGGAAGCATATCTTTCTGTGCTCTGTATCCGTTCTCCTCATTCACTTTCCTGTTCATATGAATAGCGAGATTCGGTATAAGAGCGACAGGACGGCTGAAATCAATGAGGCGTTCCTCAATTTTGTTTCCTGTCCTGACATATACGCGGCCAGCAATAGAGAGCGGTCTGTCAAACCATGGAGCCATCAGGAGTCCGCCATAGACTTCTGTGTTAAGCGTTGTGTATAGTCCTGCATCTGATATCTCGGGTTCTGTCTTGATCTTGAATGCCGGGCTGTCTGTATGTGCTGAGACAATTGAGTAACCGGCAAAGTCGGCAGGTGGTACTCTGAATGCTATGAGGGCAGAGCTGTTCCTGATGATGAAATAGGAGCCTCCTCTTTCAATAATCCAGTGTTTTCTTTCATCCAGTTCTTTGAAGCCGTTCTGGATAAGCTCATTCTTCATATTTTCCACAGCATGGAACTGTGTAGGGCTCTTTTCAATGAAATCGCAGAGCTCAGCTGTTGTTGTATATCGTTCTGTCATGCACTGAAGTGTAGTCACTGCTGCTCTTTCTGTACAGCACGGAGTTTTGCAGCTATGCGGAATGATATGACTGTTGTAATCAATGCAATGCCGCAGTTTGATATCATCATCATCAGACCTAGTGCAGTAGGACCATGCGCAATGAACTGCTGCAGGATGAGAAGCACAGGGATTCTCAGCAGGAAAATTCTTGTGAAATTCAGTACAAGCGTGATTCTTGTCTTTCCAAGTCCGAGAAGGAAGTCCATGCCCGCACCATTCAGGGAAAGGCCGAAACTGCTGATGATATCGAAGATGAAGATTCCCTTGATTGTAGCCATGAACTCTGCATTGAATCCTGTACGGCTGGAGGCAAATATGGTAATGAGAGGATTCTGCACAGCAAGAAGCACCGAGATTGCCAGCAGGCTGGCAAAGAATGTCACTACGATATTCGATTTATAGGCTTTGACAGCTCTGTCATTCTTTCCAGCTCCATAATTCTGGCTGATGATGGAACTTGAAGCATCTGAGAAACCGTTCTCGAAGTTTGTCACAAGTCCGCTCATATTGTTTGATATCCCCAGAGCTCCGATCATTTCAGCACCATATGATGCAGCCATTGAATTGACAACAGTCTTTCCCAGAGAGAATGCGCTGTCCTCGATTGCGACGGGGCATGAGATGGCAATCAGTTTCCTCGCATATCCTTTCCTTCCATGGAAAACAAGTCTTGGCTGTATGCGGAAGATGCTGTTTTTTTCTGTAATATGAGGCAATGCGTAGAGAGTAAATGCGATGTATGTGATGAGAGTGGCAAGGGCTATGTAGACAATGCCTTTCTCAAGCACGTAGATAAAGAGTGCTGTGAGGATAAGCTTCAGTATCATGGATGCGATATTCACAGCCATTATGACCTTTGTCCGGCCCCGTGCTTTCTCGATGTTTATATAGAGCAGATTTATGTAATTGAATATTGTGGCGACAAGAAGAGTACGGAAGTATGGTGTTCCTTCCTCTATGAACTCCTCCGGGGTGGCAATGGCTCTTAGAATTGAAGGTACGAATGGAATAAGCAGGAGAAACAGAAACGAAAGAATCGCAAGCAGACGCACGAGAGTGTTCATCAGCAATGCTGCTTCATCATTCCTTCCAGCGCCATAAGCTCTGTTGATGAGGATCATGGAACCTGTTATAAGACCGGAACCCAATGCGTTGAGTATCATTCTCAGCTGATTCAGATAGGCAACAGTTGAGACGCTGATTGTTCCCAGCCGGCTTGCCATCATCGTATCGAGAATGGAAAAGAGGCAGTTGAAGACTGCAAAGATAGCAAGCGGTGTTCCGACCTGTATAATCAGGTGGAAGAGATTCCCTGATAACGAATATTCCCTGAATTCCGATTCTGTCATTTTCAGCCAAGATTCACGAATGTACTGACAGGTATGGAGAAGACAATGCCCATGCCTTTCTTCTTGAGGATTTCCATGCTGTTTATAGCATTCAGAACAGCTTCTGCCTTCTCCTTTGGTACGACAATCATCAGAATCTCTTTCTCTGGAACGAGTGGTGAACCGAAGAATTTAACGTCATCTTCAGTGCTTGTCCCGTGAGCGTTGATGACAGTGCCTCCATTCGCACCTGCTTTTCTTGCAGTCGCCATTATATCTTCACTGTATCCATCTTCTGAAATGACTTCAATCAATACCCATTTGCTGTCCACTGCTTTCGCCTCCTCGCTGCTGTCCCTTGCTGTGCTGATGACCATCGCTACTCCCTTTGCTTTTGCATTCTTCATTGCTTCAAGTATTTCAGGAACTTTTGCTGTCTCTATGACACTGGTCAGCACTTCCTGCTTTGTGTCGCCAAGTCCCAATGCGGCAAGAATTGTAGAAGGGGCTGTCCCCTTTGCCAGGCAGACTGTTCCTCCTGGAGCACCTGCTGTTCTTGCTGCCGCCATCACGTTGCTGCTCTGTCCCTTGCGGACAATCGCAATGATTGTACTCCAGTTCATTTGTCCCCCTTTCCAGTCTTTCTGAGGCGTGATTGATAGATTATACCGAGAATTTCTATGAGCAATACTGGCATCATGGCTATCATGGCTATCATGCCGAATGAGGCTGAAAGCGTTGCAGAGGATGATGCAGAGGCTGCCCCCATTGCCAGCGGCAGAAGGAATGCAGAACTCATAGGTCCTGTAGCAACACCGCCTGAGTCAAAGCCGATAGCGGAGAAAAGTCCTGGAGTCTTTATCATGAAAAGCATGACTAGGATGTAACCTGGAAGAATAAATGTCCATATTGAGAGTGAGTGAACTGTACGGATGAGTGCCAGGACAACTGCGCAGCCGACACCGAGTGCGAGGGTTGCCAGCATGACTTTCTTCGAGATGCGGCCGCTGCTTGCTTCCTCAACCTGATCTGTCAGAACGATTACAGCAGGTTCCGCAAGCACGACACACAGTCCGAAAACAAATCCTGCACCATACAGCAGAAGAGGGTTGATACTGATCAGCGCGCTTCCTAGTTCTTTTGCGACATCTGAGAATGAGTATTCGACTCCAGTGAAGAAAATCACTATGCCAATATAAGAATAAATGATACCCGAAAATTCTCTTATGGCTTCTGTTTTTGGTGTTTTCAGAACCAGGATCTGCATGAGTATACACACAGCAACTAATGGGGCAAGCGAGATTCCGACACTCTGGAATTTCTCGCCAAGAAGAGATAGCAAGGCAGGGTCCGAGGCCTCTTCTGCTATGATGGAACCCAGGCTTTCCTGTCTGAATACAAGGCCAAGAATGAGCACTGATAGCACAGGTCCTATGGATGAGAGAGCAACGTAACCGAATTCAGCTTCTTCGTTGTGTTTCCGTATAGCAGCAACACCTGTTCCGAGTGCCATGATGAATGGAACTGATAACGGTCCTGTCGTGGCTCCGCCTGAGTCAAAGGCAACTGATACCAGGAAATCATCATTGAAGAATGCTATGAGGAATATGAACGAATAACTGATTGCGATGATGATCTTCATCGGCCAGTTGAGGACTGTGCGTGCTAATGAGATTGCAAAGAATAATCCGACACCAGCTGCAATGGCATAGGTAAGTGTTTTTACAGGTATTGATGGATTTACCTGGTTCACCTCTGTTGCCAGTACCTGCACATCGGGCTCAGGAATCGTGATGATAACACCAAGAAGCAGAGCCGCTCCAAGCATTATCAGGAGCGATCGGCTTTTTGTGAGAGAGGACCCGATATGTCCTCCGATTGGAGTGATTCCTACCTCAACACCTGTTAAAAACAGCGTCAGTCCGATGATTACCAGAAGACATGAAAGCATAAAGCGGCAGAATTCGGTACCGTCCATAACGCCGGTTGCTATGGAGAGCACAGAAGCAACAATGCCGATTGGCAGTACTGAAATAATCACATCCTTCAGCTGTTTTAGAATATCCACAGGGCTGTCTCCGAATTACCTATGATAATAGCAGAAGGAATATGCTATGCAAACTCACCAGATGATGATTTTCTGCCCGGTGGATCTCAGAAAATCATTGCATGCTTTGAAATGGCCGTTCCCGAAAAATCCACGATAAGCACTCAACGGGCTTGGATGCGCGGATTCGAGTATCAGATGTGCTTTGCTTTCTATAAGCACTTTCTTGCTTCGTGCATAGCTTCCCCATAGCATGAAGACTTTTGGACGCTCATCTCTTCCCAGCGCCTGAATGGCATTGTCTGTGAAGATTTCCCAGCCTTTGCCTGCATGAGAGGCTGCTTTGTGTGCCTCGACTGTAAGCGTACTGTTCAGAAGCAGGACGCCTTGTTCAGCCCAGCGTGTCAGATCATGCGACCATGGTCCTTGTTCCACTCCCTCGTTGATAATCTCCTGATGGATGTTCTGAAGTGATGGAGGCTCCTGAATGTTTTCATGCACGGAAAATGATAGTCCCATGGCCTGACCCTCCTCATGGTATGGATCCTGCCCGACAATGATGACCTTTGTGTCGGCAAAGCTTGTAAGACGGAATGCGTTGAAAATCTCATTCATCGGAGGGTAAACAACACGTGTTGCATATTCATTTTTAAGAAATGCGCGGAGAGCGAGGTAATAGGGTTTCCTCTGCTCCTCATCAAAGAGTGGCTGCCAGTCGTTTCCTACATGTATCATGCCCTCAATGATAATACCTCCGTGATTGCATAGGAAGAGTGTGATGGATATTATCTGTCTTAGCTATGAGGGCTTTTATCAAAAGAGAAATTGTATTCGTGATTGCATTGGCTGCAGCCGTTATCTCAGCTTTCTTTAATCCTCCTTCTGCCTCATGGGCAGAGGCTATAGATTTCAGGACACTTGCTCTCCTGTTTTCATTGATGGGAGTCTCAGAAGGCTTAAAAACAACAGGACTTTTTGATGCGGCGGCTTCTGCGATGCTGCACCACTCTGGTAATACACGGCGTTTGTCGCTCCTCATGCTCTCGATTGTATTCTTCTCGTCGATGTTCTTCACAAATGATGTCGCGCTTCTTATGTTCGTCCCATTCACAATGATGATTCTCGACAGAGAAGGGGCGGATGAGTGGTATATCATAAAGCTGGTTGTCCTGGAGACAATTGCTGCAAATCTTGGCTCAATGACCACTCCTGTGGGAAATCCTCAGAATCTATTCATCACATCATATTTTTCAGTGGATGCTGCTTCTTTCTTCTCTGCCATATTGCCATATTCAGCTGCTTCAGCAATTCTTATCGCTATCTGTTTTGTGATTTTCCTTTCCAGAAAGGAGCGCGTAGATGATATCGGGGTGGAGAAGAAGGCTGTTGATAAACTTGCTTCCGTTTACATCCTGTTTCTCATCCTAGCGATGCTTTCGGTATTCAGGGTGCTGAGCTGGCAGCTGTTGTTTGTCCTTGAATTTCTTTACCTGCTTGTCTTTGACAGGAAGATACTTCGCCGTATTGATTATATCCTTCTCCTTACTTTTGTCTGCTTCTTCATATTCAGTGAGAATATGAGGGCAATTGAAGCTGTCAGAAATCTGATTGCAGTGCCTATGGCAGAGCATCCTGTAGCAACTTCGGCTCTGGTTTCGCAGATTATAAGCAATGTTCCTGCAGCAATACTTCTTTCTCCGTTCGCATCAGACTTTGAAGGAGTGCTGATAGGCACTGATATCGGAGGTTTGGGGACACCTGTTGCGTCTCTTGCTTCGCTCATTTCCCTGAAGTTCTATTACCAGAGAGGCCGTGGCGAGAAGGGTAAGTACATGGTATTCTTCCTCGTTCTTAACGTCGCCCTGCTTCTGATTCTTGCGATATTATCGAAAATCTTCTGAGCGGAGTATCTTTCACTATTATCTTTTTTCAATTTAATCATTATATTCAGCTATAGTGCATAAGGTGATGTGCGCGGCTTACGAGTGTAATTTCTGCTCTGGGTTCCTTGCAGGTCTCTTTAGATGGAGGAATGTTTCTAATGTCTAAGGGGTGGGTGCATGGCGGAAACAGAAAGGGTTATGAAAAAGCGGTTTGTGTGTGTACTGCTTTTCCTTGCAACCTTGTTGTGCCCTTTATGGAGTCAGAAGGTCCTTGGGACCGCAACTCTGACTATTACCCTGTGTGTGCCAGCTCCTCCTGTGACCTCTGAAACAGAGGCCGGGGAGTATAGCGGGTACGAGGTTGCGAAGACAGCCGATACCGTGTATGTAACAGCGGTATGAGAAAAGTCCAGAGAAATCTGAACGTGCACATGCAGGCTGCTTGGGGGCAGCCTGCTTTGAATTTTGACCGATGCAAGTTCCCTCTCAGATATTTTTTCCGTAGTTTTGCAGTATATGTTTCTGCATTTAGGGATTATCTTCGCTGTAAGAAGATCAATTAAGAGGTATGTTGATTCCTGAATATTGACATTAATATAGAATATTAACAAATTTATACTTGATTGTTATTATTTTAAAACTTATATATTGACAAAAAATATAAATTTGTGCAATAAATATATATTACGTTTCTTAAAATCTGGGATATTGTCAATATTCCATGTCGCTTGTCTCTGGAAAAGGAGTGTTTCCATGCAAAGAGAACTTAAGCTGACGGCAGCCATTTCAGGCTGGAATATTCTATCATCTATTTCTATTAAGTGATCCTTTTTTCTTAACGGTTTCAGGTTTTGTTTTCTGATTTCGACCATCGGTTAATGCCAGAGGGGTAAGTCTTATGTTCAATGAAAAAGTGCTTGAGGCGCTGATTCTCTCATTCAGGGCAGGAATGAGCGAGGATGAAGTTTCTGCTCTGAAGGGCAGAATCCTTGATTTGATAACAGCAGATAATGATGAAGAAATTGATGATGATTCTATCGACGACAGAATTCTCCGCCGTCTTGATTCCGATGATTGCCCAATGAGTGAGGAGACAAGGAAGCAGATACGTTCATCCTGGGATGGTTCTATGACGGACGGCAGTGATAGCGCAGAGGACAGGATGATTGAGAAAAGGAAGGCTGCGCTTCTGAAGCTTCTTTATATGAAAGTCCATCGTTTTAAGGAAGAAGACATTGCACGAGGAAGGAAAGCAATGAATAAAACCCATGTGGGAATGGAAAGTCTTAAGGCATTTCTTCTTGATGAGATTGCTTCAAGTGTGACAAATAACAGAAACCCGCGTCCTATTCTTCTTGTCGGGGAACCAGGGTGCGGAAAGACAAGTCTTGCAGTGAGCCTTGCTTCAGCTTTCCCTGAAAGGGGGCATGCTGTAATCAGTCTTTCTGGTAAGGATGCGGCTTTCGAGCTTTCCGGTGTTGACCAGTCATGGAGAGCCTGCACATTCGGTCTTATACTTAAAGCTTTCCTGCAGGCAGGTTCTCTCAGTCCGGTAATCATTTTCGATGAGCTTGATAAAATCGGAACGAGCAACACTCATTCCAGAGCTGACAGCGCTTTCCTTGATATGCTGCAGAATGAACGTGCCCGGGTGTTTGTCGATGCTTTCATGATGGTTCCTGTTGATATCTCGAACGGATGGTTCATCTTCACCGCAAACACATTGGAAGGTATTCCGGAGCCTCTTCTGGACAGACTGACAATCTTCCAGATGGAACGCTACGACTTCGAGGCAATGATGGGGATTGCTAAGAGGATTATCGATGAGATGAATGAGGATGCGCTCTGTCCGCTCAGGTTCTCACAGGTTGCCATGAGAACTCTTGTCTATGGCTGTTATGGCATGAGCACATCTGTCCGGCCGCTCAGGCAGGCTGTTGAGGGTGTTTTTGCCAGCAAAGCACAGCTTCAGCTTGCAAAGCGGAAAGGGGAGATAAGAATAAATGAAGCAGATGTCAGAAAAATACTTTCCAGAGATAGATTGCCAAGTCTTGTTGAGGATTTTTTATATAGTCCAGGTGTGGTAAGCGGTATCGGGGTTGCAGATGGGAGGGGATACATTCTTCCCGTGGAAGCAAGAAACGTGCATTCTCCACTTCATGAAGTGAAGGTTACTGGGCTTGTGGAGCAGGTGATGCTTGAGAGCGCGAATATCGCATATGACCTTGCTGCGAGCTATGCTGAGAAGTATCTTGGCAAAGAACTCGAGGCGGTGACTGTCAATTACACTTACAGTTTCTGCAAGCGTGGTGACTCCGCTTCCCTTGCAACCGCACTTGCCATTCTCTCGGATCTCACTGGTGTGATGATTCCAAAGACCGTTGCTATTACAGGGGCTGTGTCGCTGAAAGGCAATATTCTGCCTATAGGCAGTGTGATTGCAAAAATCACAGGAGTGGCAGAGCAGGGCGCGGAGATGGTCGTGCTCCCGGTGGGGAACAGGAAAGATGTTGAGAGTGTGCCATCATCTATGCTTCCCGCAATCAAACTCAGATATGTCTCGACTTTCCGGGAGGCTGTGGAGTCTCTGCTTCCTCCTCTGAAGAATTGCAGCAAGGAGAGACTTGGAGCTTAAAGAATCTCCCAGATTCCTCTAGGGCACTGTATGGCAAGAACCAACAATCCCTGGAGGGCAGCTTTCGCATTGCCTTCAGTTGCTTTCCAGTAATCGGGATCTCTGTCATCTCCAAGCTTGGTGACAGCTTCCCGTATTGGCTTGATTGTCTCATCCACTTTTTCCCGTTCAGGCCGGAAATGCCACCGCTGAGTACGCTGTTGATAATTCCGCTATAGTTGTATGTGATGTTCAAATACGCTTCCTTTGGTCCTGCAATCTGGATAATTCCGCCTGCAGGTGCTGTGTTGACAATGCAAGGCATTCCATTGTTATCAATGATTGTGCAATCGTAGCTCATGACTCCTCCTTCTTGAACTTTGGAAACTCCAACGGGTACCAGTCGATGTTTTTTATGAGTTTTCCATTCTGTATATCTTCGGGGCTGAGATTTATGGAATGAAGCATATATTCTCCATTTACAGTGCTGTCTCCATGTGGAGGAATGCCATCAGGGGTGATATATATCCTGTCTCTTTCATATAGCGAGTCGAGAATTCTTTCAGGTTTGTATAAACAGACAGGCAATCCCATTCGGTATACAGCAAGGAAGATGCGTACTATCTCCATCAGACTTGCCACACCATTTACGGAGAAGTACCAGCCATAATCATCTCTGTGTACGGAGAGCGACACGCTGGAAAAGCTTCCACCCGGGACAATTTCCCAGAGGTGGCCATCGTGCCATTCGTGGTACCACTTTTCAAAAGCTGCGGGATCGGAGTCATTCAGTGCGACAAGTGATTCGCCATAAGAGAAAGTCATCCTCTTGTAACGTTCTTTAATCGGAATGTCTTTGTCGTATTTTCCTCCCAGCTCAGAATAGCTTGCTTCAACTGCGGAAAAGTAAAGGCCGGAAGTCATTTCTGGGATTCTTCCGACTGTGTCTTCGGTATATAGTCCACTGCTGACAATAGACTCAAATGCTTTGATTTCATCAGCTTTCAGGCCTTTAAGCAGATTCCTTTTTGCTTCTGGATATACTTCATGAAAGATTTTGCTTGGAATGGCACCGCTTCTGTTGATAAGTGGAAGGTTCTCTTCTATGAATGCTCTGTAAGTCCCGTCTTTGATCAGATGCATACTTCTTTCCGCCGCCTCCAGCAGGAAAGTGAGCATGTCTTCATCCATGCTTTCTAAGTACCTCTTCCTGTATAATGGTGACGGATTTCCTGAATCATGCTGCAGGATACAGCGATAGCGTAACAAGACTCCTCTGAATCCATGGTATTCCATGATTTCAAGAGGGAACCAGTATCTATCGTAGGGATACAATTCATGAAAGAGCTCTTCGAAATCTTTCCGGGTGTCACATTCGCCTGAAATTCTCCACTCCTCATAATCCCAGTTGTCATCTGCACATCCCCTGTCTGCCCAGATCCAGATGCGTTTGTTGCTGTCACTCCCCATCGGCAGGACAGGTGCGAGAAGCTTGTAGAGTTCATCCAGCATTCTAAGAGCTTCTCCAGATGAAACATCTGTCCCGGTTAATCCGCTGTGTGATGTCAATGCATCAATGAAATGCATTACTTCAGGCGCGTACATGCAACCCTCCTGTATAGGCGCATGCTACTGTATATTCTGTTTATAGTCAAATTAAAATTTATAGTTATCAAACTATAGTTTAAGAGATACTGAAAACAGTTTGTATCTCAGCCTTCGCTTCCAGTTTGAGCTCATCCGCTAAGGGCGAAATAGAAGTCTCCCTTTCTGCAATTGACAGCAGTGCTGTGATGCGTGAGGATGATGCTTCTGCCAGATTCCTGGCTTTTCCCTCCGCAGCTGAGTATGCCGCCCTGAGCGCTTCTCCAAGATACTCGTCTGATTTTGCAGATGAGAGTTCTGTACTTGCAATCTCGATTCCGCTGATGGATGTCAGCAATGTGAAGACGCTGCTGAGATCATCCATTTTTGGCACAGTGATATGCATTAGAGCAGTTGCTGTGATTCCTCCATCTGCTTTCATCACAATACCTGATGTGTCGATGTACTTTGGAGGCAGTGAGTGCTTTTCAAGAAGTGTCTGTACATCTGCAGCCTTTACAGATACACGCTGAAGAGCAGATCCTGACCAGTCTTCTGTGACATCAATGCGGATAGTGATGAGTGCGCTTTCAGCAGGGAATACCACCCGTGCCGTCCCCTCAGTTGTGATAGTGGCATTCATATTGTCTCGCCACACCTTATTCTTTCGATGTTCTTGTCGAACGGAGGATATATGATACCGCGCTCTGTGATGATTCCTGTTATATTCTCATGAGGAGTGACATCGAATGCTGGATTGTAGACATCTACACTTTCGGGTGCCATCAGTATGCCACCTGGCCGTCTCACTTCATCTCCATCCCTTTCTTCAATCGGTATATCCTTTCCGGACTTCATTCCAAAGTCGATTGTCGATGTGGGGGCAACTGAGTAGAAAGGTACACCATATGTTTTAGCGATGACAGATAGCATGAATGTGCCGAGTTTGTTGGCTACGTCTCCATTTGCTGTGATTCTGTCAGCACCGAGTATGATTGCATCGATTTTCCCATCTCTGATGAGAGTTGCTGCCGCGCTGTCGGGAATGAGCGTAACGGGAATACCTGCTCTTACAAGTTCCCATGCAGTCAGCCGAGCGCCCTGCAGAAGAGGTCTTGTCTCATCTGCATAGACTTTGATTCCCATGCCTCTGTAGTGTGCTTCCTTGATTACTCCAAGAGCTGTCCCCCAACCGCATGTTGCCAGTGCTCCCGCATTGCAATGAGTGAGAATTGTATCTCCTTTGCGGAGAACATCAGCCCCGATTTCCCCGATTCTCCTGTTCATTGCCTTGTCTTCAAGGACAATGGAATCTGCTTCCTTCAGCACTTCATTCCTGTCATAGCCTGTCTCTTCAGCTCTCTTTCGGACTCTGTCCACAGCCCACATCAGATTGACAGCAGTCGGACGGGCGCTCCGGATTGTCTGGCACAGTGCATTGAAACGTTCTGTGCTGTCATCTGCTTCAAGAAGCGCAAGATAGACACCATAACCCGCAGCTCCGCCGATGGCAGGCGCACCTCTGACAATCATTGTCCTGATAGCATTCGCTACATCTCCAGCACTGCGGCAGTTTATGTAAACAAGCTTTTCTGGAAGCTGCCTCTGGTCAATCAGCCTGAGTGCACCTCCAACAAATTCCAATGCTCTGAAATCCTCTTCCATTTCCCTCTATCTCCTGAGTATGTCTTCCCATTGCTCGTTTGTTTTTGCAATTGCTTCTGATTTATCGATAGTCAGCAGATTACCATGCTCAAGCAGTTTCCTGCCCTGGCAGAATACTGTGTCTACATTCTTCCTGTCTGCAGAGAAGATCAGGGCAGAGAATGGATCGTTTACAGGAGTCATATTCACATCATCTGTGTTTATGAGAACAATGTCAGCCTCTTTGCCGCATTCAATTGTTCCTATCCTGTCTTCAAGTCCGAGAGCCCGGGCTCCGTTGATGGTAGCCATTTCCAGTATGTCATATGGCTTCACAGCAGATGGTGTCATATTGGCAACTGTATGGAGAAGGGCAGTGATGTTCATCTCCTTCATCATTGACAGGTTATTGTTCGATGAAGCCCCATCGGTTCCAAGCGCTACATTGATTCCCTTCTTCATGAATTCCCTGACAGGGGCTATACCAGATGCAAGCTTCATGTTCGATGAAGGATTGTGCACTACAGAGACATTATTGTCTTTCAGTATTTCCATCTCATCTTCTGTAATGTGGACGCCATGCGCTATGTAGGTTGGTACAGAGAATACGCCGAGACTTTCAAGGAGCTGTGCCGGTGTCTTTCCGTATGCAGAGAGACAGTCGTCGACCTCTTTCCTCGTCTCCGAAAGATGTGTATGAAGTCTTGCTCCTCGCTCCTTTACCCATTCAGTGGCCCTTTCATAGCAACCAGGAGTGGATGTATAGATTGCATGCACAGCAGCATCCAGACGGATTCGGCTATCATCTCCGATTTCTTCAAGAATGCGAGGTGCAAGTTCGCTGATTCTGTATTCTGCATCATTCTCGTCATTCATGAATGTCTGTCCGATTACAGCACGGACACCGGCTTCCTTGACAGCTTTTACGGTGTTCCACGCGTGGAAATACATATCTGCAAAGACTGTGCACCCGGATTCAATCAATTCGGCAAGTCCAAGTCTCGAGGCCTGGTAGATATCCTCATCATTCAGCTTGTCTTCGATAGGGAAAATCTCTGCAAGCCAGGACTGAAGATTCTCTGATGTATCCTTGTAGTTCCGCATGAGAGTCATCGCCAGGTGTGTATGCGCATCTGCAAATGATGGCAGAGCAATCATGTTTCCTGCATCGATTATCTCATCCGCTCTTTCCGTTCCTTCGCCAATTCCTTTGATTATCCCATCCTCGATGAGGATGTTTCCTCTGAAAAACAAGTCCCTTTCCGTCATCGGGATGATGGTTGCGTTTTTAATCAGTGTTGTCATTGCTATGATTATATCAAAAAAGCCACCCGAAGGTGGCCAGATCATTTGACAAGATTTCTCTTGATCTTTTTCGTGGTTGTCATCTCCATCGGCTTATCTACAAGCGTTACTTTCTCAATCTTCTTGTATCCGACAAGATTTCTATTGACTTCCGAGACAATGGTTTCCATCTCTTTCTGAAGCTCTTCTTTCGAGAGGTTCTTCTCTTTGTAGTACTCCTCAGATGGATAGATGACAGCTTCGATGCACTCACAAGGCACATCCTTTTTCATCTGGAAACCTCTGATGAGAATCTGATCAACCTGCTGGTAGAGCTGGAACATGTCCTCAATCTCCTCAGGGAAGACATTCTTGCCTCCCTCCGTGACTATAATGTTCTTTGCTCTGCCCTTGAGGTAAAGATAGTTCTCGCTATCAAGGTAACCGAGGTCGCCTGTCTTGAGATAGCCATTTTCGTCAAAGAGCGCTTTTGTGTTCTCCTCATCGTCGAGGTAACCGCGAGTGATGTTCGGTCCTTTTACTCTGATTTCACCGATGCCGTCAGCATCCTTGTCTGCGATGATCATATCGACAAAAGACAGGACTTTTCCAACAGAATCAACCTTGAAATGCTCAGGAGGGTTGAGTGTGAGGATAGGTGCGGTTTCTGTCAGTCCATAGCCCTGAAGGAAGTTGAGTCCCAGCTGCTGGTACTGCTTGAATACCTTCGGGGAAAGAGGACCGGCACCGCAGATGAGAATCCTTGAGTTGTCCAGACCGACTTTCGATGTGATGTTCTTGTCGAAGAATGCTTTGAATGGTGTCTTGCCGAAGGATTTCTTGCACCAGCCGTTTATTGTCATCAGAGTCTTCACAAGTGCATAGGTTAGAGCACCTTTTGATTTGACCTGCTTGAAGATTCCTGCAATGACTTTATTGTAAAGAAGAGGGATTCCCATGAATATCGTGACCTTTCCCTGCTTCATATCTGCAATCATTCTGGAAACGATGATGCCGTGCCCGAAGATGCAGTCTGCGCCATGCTTTACTGTTTCGAGAAGCACCGCAGTGCAGCAGTAGCTGTGATGCAGAGGCAGAAGTGCATAAAGCACATCTTCTTCTGTTACCCCCATGCCATTTGCGGCCTGATAGACATTTGATGTGATGTTCCTGTGAGAGAGAACGGCGCCTTTCTCATTACCTGTGGTACCAGATGTGAAAAGGATGGCTGCATCATCGTATTCACTTACATCAACTTTCTTCTCCAGTGGCTCGATACTGAGATCTGTGAACTTCGGGTATTCCTCGCTCCTGCCTTTCAGCATCGCTTTGCCAAGCAGCGAATCATACCATTCGCCCCCAATCCCTTTCATCTTCTCAAGCACGTCGAAGTCGCAGATAGCGAATTTCACTTTGGCATATGCGGCAAGTCTCATGCAGCGATCAGTATGCATCTGGTTGTCAATAGGAACGACAACAGCACCTGCCGCAAGTACTGCAAAATATGCAATTGCCCAATCCGGGCTGTTCTTGCCATTGACAAGAATCCTGTCTCCCTTCCTGATTCCGCTCTCCTTGAGGAGTGCGGCTCCCTGCATGATTTTCTTATATGCTTCTTTATAGCTCAGATCCTTCCTGTCCGGTTCGAATACAGTGAAGCATGGACGCTCTGGAAAGCGGCTAAGTGCTATCTCGAAGAGCTCCGGGATGGTTGGCCATTCGCCTTTTACTATCTTTTTCTGTCTCAGTTCCTCAAGTTCGTCCCATGAGTGCATAGATTATCCTTCCTTTCGAAAAATTACCCTTACTAGTCAGGATTAACTATACATAGTTGAACGAATTTGCGCAAATGGCAAAATGAATCATGGGAATAAAATAGGATCTGAGATGATATCTTTAAGAGATGGATAGACCACATCGGCCTCTTCAGTCAGTCTTTCCTTGTCTCCGGAACCGGTGAGCACAGCAACCTTGTAACCCACCTTCCCAAGAACTCCGAATTCCATATCGACTACTGTGTCTCCGATTACCGCAACCTCGCTGCTTTCGAGATTATACTCCTTGCAGAACTCCCTGATAGCTTCCGGATTTGGTTTAGGATGGGTTTCTGAATCCTTTGTGCGGAGAAAGGAGATATACTCTGCAATCCCCATACGGGAGAGAAAGAGCGAAGTTGAATTCTCAGTATCAGTTGTGACAATGCCGAGGATATAGCCACGCTCAGCAAGGGCTTTTACAGTTCTGCATACATCCGTGAAGTCCATTCCGGCAAGATGCTCACGTAACCTCAGATCTTCGTGTGTGAGAATTCTTTTTACAATTTTCCACACCATCCATGGACTCAGATGATATCGGAATGTGAGGCCGAGTATCCTGAGCGTTGCGCGGAAAAGCTTGTCATGGCTGAAAATTATGCCATCGGGATATGTTCTTCCTTCCCTGTCAACGCCGACAGTATGGCAGAAATCATCGATGCACTGCTCCCTCTTCTCATCTGGGACTCTCAGCTTCTTCATACCTTTTTCGATAGCTTCAGATAATACAGGACCCCACACTTCGCCATAGTCGAAGAGTGTCCCATCTTTATCCAGGATGATTCCCCTGATTGTACCCATGCCTAAAGAATATGCAAAAAGAAGGCTTTTGACTACACTGGAGGAGTGGATAGAATTCTGGAAGTGCTAACATTATCAAAAGAGCTTTCCGGCGAGCTGGAAGCTGTAAGCTGGTCATTTGATGGCTTTGTGATGAATCCATTGGTTTACGCATGGGAAAATTACAGGAAATTCATCGAACTCTCGCTTCGGTACAGACCACATATTCTTTTTCTTGGCATGAATCCAGGACCATACGGAATGATGCAGACTGGTGTGCCATTCGGGGAGGTCGATGCTGTCAGGAATTATCTGGGAATAGATGGTCCTGTTGATGAGCCTCTGGTAAATCCCGAGGGAAAGAGAGTTGATGGGATGAATGTGAAGCGTCATGAAGTATCCGGACGGAAATTCTGGAAAATGGCAGCTGGGTATGGCAGTCCTGACGACTTCTTCTCAAAAGCCACCGTCTTCTCATTCTGTCCGCTTGCTTTCATTGCCGGGAAAAGGAATATCACACCGGACGAGCTTGGGAAAACTGACAGAAAAGCCATTGACAGCATCTGCTTTAAGTATCTTGAGAGACTTCTTGAGACGATTGAGCCTTCTGTCTGTATCGCACTAGGTCATTACGCAGAGAAGAAGCTGAGGAATGCTGGAATAGATGCTCTCTATTTCCCGCATCCGTCACCACGGAATTCCTCATCAATGGCATTCTGGGATTCAGGAGAAGCTCTGGAAGCATTCAGGAGAATCGCAGATGAAACTTAATGCGGAGGCCAAGGTTAATATCGGGCTTATCGTAGGAGATAGAAGAGCAGATGGCTATCATGATATCGAGACGATAATGGCCCGAATCTCGCTATCGGATACAATTGAGGCGGAAATTGAGCAGAGCAGCTCTTTTTCTGTCTCTATCAAGGGCAATGACAGCTATCTTCCCGCTTCCGCTACGGACCTGATGGAGAAAGCTGCCAGATTCTTCTATGAGATAACAGGTTTTCCGTTTGCGCTTTCCTTGAGAGTCGAAAAGCATATACCAGTTATGGCAGGGCTGGGGGGAGGTTCTTCAGATGCCGCTGCAGTGCTGACGTATCTTAACTGTCAATTTGGCTTTCCGATTGATAAAAAACGCTTAGCTGAGCTCTCTGTCTCTGTCGGGTCCGATGTCCCGTTTTTTGTCTCTGGTTATTCTGGAGCGCTTGTAAAAGGCAGAGGGGAATCTGTTTCAGAGTGTTATGTCCCACATGGAAAACGGATTTACATCCGCATAGGAGAGGAGGGGATAGACACAGCAAAGGCATATGCGGAACTAGATAAAATCCCCAGAAAACAAAGACATTTGAGTGAAATCCGGGCATTTCCGACAAGAGAATTATTTCCTAATGATTTCGAGCTTGTCTCATTGCTTACGCACAAGGATGTTTTCCCGTCAGTGTTTACAGCTGATGGTGCATATGTATCATTGACAGGATCTGGTTCTGCCTGGTTCTCAATCTTTCCAGATGACGAAGCTCACAAGTTTGACAATCTGGAAAAATGTGCTATTGTTTCGGCGTATATCATATAATGAAGGCATAAAAGGCTATATGCCGGGGATTGAGGTAGAATGGAAATTACTGATATCAGAATCAGGAAAGTAGAAGGGAATGACAAGCTTCGTGCTTATGTCACTGTAGCATTTGATGATGAATTTGCTGTACATAATATCAAAGTGATTGAATCGCAGAACGGACTTTTTATCGCTATGCCGTCAAAATCATCTCCAGATGGAACGTACAAGGATATAGCGCACCCGATTAATACAGCATTCAGGGAAAAGCTCCAGAAGGCTATTCTCGACCGCTATAACAATCCGGACTTGCAGTGATACTCTCTTTCTGCTAGTTTACTTCACAGTCATTGGGAAGTAGCCAAGCGGTTAAGGCACTGGTTTTTGATACCGGCATTCGAAGGTTCGAGTCCTTCCTTCCCAGTATATGAAATCTTAGGCCTTGCAGAAAATATTCCGCTTAATATATAGTCTATGAGCGTGCTTCGGCACTTTATGGTAATCGGTATAACCGATGAGAGTATAAGGAGAAGAATATGAGCGAAGAGAAGAAAGCACTCAGTGCTAAGCTCAGAACCTCTGATTTCGGTTCAGCAGGTTCAAGAAGACTTCTGAGGAATGGAGAGATTCCTGCAGTCGTTTATGGTAAGTCAGCTCCGCTTCACGTCATCGTGAATGCACATGAGTTTGAGATGAAGAAGTCAGGTTTCAGCGAATCGACGCTTATCACACTCAATGTTGAGGGTGAAGGGAACCACAATGTATTCGTGAAGACCTATCAGGAGGATCTCCTCCGCCGCTGTATCCATCACATTGATTTCTTTGAGATCACAGCAGGCCATACAGTCCGCACACATGTTCGTATTGAACTCGAGGGTAATCCAGTCGGATGCCGCCAGGGTGGTGTTCTTGACCAGGTTATCCATGAAGTTGAAATCGAGTGTCTTCCAAAGGATCTCCCAGAGGTTATCAAGGCAGATGTCTCTGCTCTTGAAATCAATGAGACATTCCGCATCGAGAATCTGCAGCTTCCAGAGGGAGTCAGAATCTTCGAAGAGAAGGATGCGACAATCGCTTCTGTCAGAATGGTCAAGGAAGAGGCTCCTGCTGCAGACGAGACAGCTGCAGATGATGCTGCAACTGCAGATGCAGCCCCTGCTGCAACAGAGAACAAATAATGATTGTATTCGGTCTGGGCAATCCCGGGGCGAAGTACAAGGGGACACGGCATAATGCCGGGTTCGAGACAGTCGAGAAGATAGCAGCGCAGATGGACATAAAGCTCCGGAAGCGCTGCTTCTGTCTTTATAAGAAAGCTGTTTCAGGTTCACTTGTGCTGATTGAGCCTCTGACATATATGAATGCTTCCGGTGATGTTGCCGCTGCGTGCATTCAGCAGGATAGTCCTATTGTCGTCATTGTCGACCAGATGGATCTGCCTCCTGGTAAAATACGTATCAGGCGAGGTGGAGGCAGCGCAGGACACAATGGGCTGAAATCCATGATTGCTGCTATCGGTCCCGATTTCATCAGAGTCTATATCGGAACCGGCAGGCCTGAAGAAGGAGTCAGTGTCATTGACCATGTTCTCAGCCGTTACAGTGATGAGGACAGAAAACTTGTTGATGAGGCTGAAGAGAAGGCTGCAGAAGCGGTTCTCAGTTTATACAGAGGGGAAAGCTTTGAACGAGTCGTGCAGAGCGCTAATTCCTGATTCTGTCCATATCCCCGAAGGCAAGCTCCTCCTTGCTTTCTCCGGTGGTTCTGATTCGCTTTTCCTGCTGGCTGTCCTTTCATTGATTGCAAAGGACCGTACAGAGGCCGTGTATGTCAATCATGCATTGCGTCCTCGTGCCGAGCTTGAGAAGGAGATGGAGCTTAACAGTAAAAATGCCAGGGCACTTGGTATTCCATTATCTGTTGTGAATCTTTCTGAAGGAGAAGTAAGCTCTCTTGCCAGGGCAAGGAATATTGGGGTAGAGGCTGCAGCGCGTCAGCTTAGGTATGATTCTCTCCTGGCAGCTGCCAGAGAAAAAGGCGCTGACTATATCCTTACAGCTCATCACAGAGAAGACCAGGTTGAGACTGTACTGATGAGGATTATCTCATCTTCTCCATTCTATGCATATCAAGCAATCGCTGTGTGCGATGGGTTGGTGTATAGACCCATGTTGAAAGTATCGAAGAAAGAGATTATGCATTTCCTTTCAGCATCGGGGCTTGAATACTCTGTGGATTCCACAAATAGCGATACAAGTTATCTCAGGAATAACATCAGGCAGCATCTTCTTCCTCTTCTGTCAGAGGAAGAGCGTGCACGCATTTCCCGTATAGCGGAGAACGTCTTCATGTTCCGCAAACGTTTTCAGGATATTCCATATCGTGCAGGATTTTTTACCAGCGTGGATACTGAGGCCTTCCTTTCTGCTCTTCCTTTCCAGCGGGAGAGCTGCCTGTATCGTATATTCAATTTCTATGATGTTCCGGAACGTGTCTCAAGAAAGACGCTGGATGAGATATACACAAAAGCAAAGGAAGGAAAAGGACAGCTTGAATGCCATGGACTGTACTTTTATTTCAGTGCTGGGAGAATAAATATCTATCCTCCCCAGGAGGACTTCGCAGTTGTTTTCAATACACTGCCTCTGAATGCTGGGCGTATTGTCTTGAAGAAAGTAATACCTGATGATCTTACGCTCACTGTTGATTTATCACTTCTCTCCCGTCCAGCTGTTCTGAGGAGTGTAAGGGAAGGGGACCGGATCGAGCTCAGAGACGGAGAGAGGAAGGTTTCCAATCTCCTGAAGGCAATGCGTCTTCCATATGCAGCTGTCCTTGAGGACAGAGACGGAATCGTGGCGCTTTTTGCACGCTTCCTCGGAGGGAGAGACCGCCTGTCTGCACGCTTCCTTTCCCCATCCTGCAACGGCACTGCCCTTGCTATTGAAATGGAATAAAGTTATATTCAGAAAGATGAATCCTATGGACGATAAAGATAACAAGGAGAATGAGAGCATAAGGCCGGAAAATGGTCCTGAGACACCTCATTCCAATGAACCGGATGATAAAGGCGGCAAGCCCCAGGAGGATAAGAAAACTGGGGATAAACCGAAGAAGAACATATACGATCAGTACAAATACTGGGGTAGTGACAACAATGGCGGGAAGCATGACCTGAAAGGAAGTGCCAAACGCAGCCGTATTGCTTTGTTTGCCCTTATTCTGCTGATTATCTCATTTGCATATGTTTTCATGAGCGATGCCTCAAGCGTCCAGCGTACTGAGACATCATATTCAGCATTCCTCTCATATGCCGAGAATGGCAGTGTGCGGTCTGCTGCCATAGTGGAGCAGAGCGTCATCAATTATACGCTCGTCAATGGCGCAGAAGCTACCTGCAGAATTCCGTACTATGACGACGCGCTAATGCAGACACTGAAAGAGAACGGCATCGAAGTTTCCGGAGCTGTGCAGCCTACGCCATTCTGGTACATTCTCATCCAGCTGCTTCCGTGGGTCATATTCATTGTCATGATAGTCATGATCATGAGGCAGACTGGTGCTGCTGGTGGAAACAGAATGATGTCCAATTTCGGCAAGAGCCATGCACAGATGTATGGCAAGAACGATAAAAAAGTCACATTTGCCGATGTAGCAGGTCAGAAAGAGGCTAAGAACGAACTTCAGGAAGTTGTTGACTTCCTTCGCCATCCAGACCGTTTCGTGAAAATCGGAGCACGTATTCCGCGCGGTGTTCTTCTGGTAGGCCCTCCTGGAACTGGTAAGACGCTCCTTGCAAGAGCCGTTGCCGGAGAGGCTGGTGTTTCCTTCCTCCATACATCAGGTTCAGATTTTGTAGAGATGTTTGTCGGTATGGGCGCTGCTCGTGTGCGCGATCTTTTCTCAGAAGCAAGGAAGAATGCGCCATGTATCATATTCATTGATGAGCTTGATGCAGTAGGCCGTTCCAGAGGTTCAGGCCTTGGTGGCGGACACGATGAGAGAGAACAGACTCTTAACCAGATGCTCGTGGAAATGGATGGTTTCTCATCAGACCCTGGTGTTATTGTCATGGCTGCTACAAACAGACCTGATGTTCTTGATCCAGCGCTTCTTCGTCCCGGGCGTTTTGACAGACAGGTTGTAGTGTCGCTTCCAGATGTTCAGGAGCGTTTGGATATTCTCCGTATACATGTCAGGAAAGTACAGGTATCTCCTGAAGTGGATCTTCCGCGTATTGCACGTGCAACACCAGGTTCATCTGGTGCAGATCTTGCGAACCTTGTGAATGAAGCTGCACTCTTTGCCGCAAGAGAGAACCGTACAACAGTAGGAATGGATGACTTCGAAAAAGCCAGGGATAAGATACTCCTTGGCGTTGCAAGGGAATCTGTGTATATGACTGATGAGGAGAAGAAAGCCACGGCTTACCACGAAGCTGGACATACGCTTCTTCACTATTACCTCAAAAGTGTTGATCCGCTTCATAAGGTCACTATCATTCCGCACGGAAGGGCACTTGGGCTCACGATGAGTCTCCCGGAGAAGGATTCCTATACAAAGAACAGATCCTATCTTGAGGACCGCATCAAAATCTGCATGGGTGGCTATGTCGCTGAAGATATCATTTACGGAGAGACTACAACAGGAACTTCCAACGATATTAAGCAGGCAACAGAGATGGCCAGACGGATGGTTACAGAGTGGGGTATGTCAGACCTGGGATTCATTTCACTTGCAAATGATGATGAGCCGCTCTTCCTTGGTCGTGAGATCACGCAGCACAAGGATTATTCTGAAGAGACTGCAAGGCGCATCGATCAGGAGCTTCACAAGATTCTTGACAGGTGCATGGATGAGACACGTACGATTCTGACAGAGCATAAGGACCAGCTTGACAAGCTGACGGAAGCATTGGTGGAGAAAGAGACTCTCGATGATAAGGAAATCAGGGAGATGTTCGGTTTCCCACCTGCAGAACATACAACGGATCTTGTATGACAGATACGAAACATAAGAGAAACTTCTGTATTATCGCACACATTGATCATGGTAAATCAACACTGGCGGACCGTTTTATAGAGCGTGCCCGCCTTGTCACGTCCCGCGGTCCCCAGCAGACGCAGATTCTTGACAATATGGATATTGAGCGGGAAAGAGGGATTACTATAAAAAGCCAGGCCGTTACAGTGCCATATACTGCCAAGAACGGCGAGGAGTATGAACTTAATCTTGTAGATACTCCGGGCCATGTTGATTTCACATATGAGGTATCTCGGGCCATCTCCTCATGTGAGGGTGCTTTGCTGTTAATTGATGCATCCCAGGGTGTTGAAGCTCAGACTCTTGCAAATCTTTATCTCGCGATGGAGCACAATCTGGAGATTATCCCAGTTATAAATAAGATTGATCTTCCTTCTGCAGATATTCCTGCATGCCTTCATCAGATTGATCATGACCTTGGTCTGGATCCAGATACGACATGTTTTGTTTCTGCGAAGACTGGAGAGGGTGTTGATACACTCTATGAAGCAATTGTCAATCTTATCCCTCCTCCGGAAGGAAAGCCAGAGGATCCGCTGAAAGCGCTTATCTTCGATTCCCATTATGATCCATACAGGGGTGTCATCGTCCATTGCAGGCTTTTCACAGGCACGCTCAGGCCGGGAGATATGATCCGTTTCATGCACTCAGGCGCGGAGTATAAAACTGAGGATACTGGTATCTTCCAGCTGCAGCTTGTCTCAAAACAGCAGCTCTCAGCAGGGGATGTGGGTTATTTCATTGCTGGAATCAAGACAATTTCTGATATCCGCGTCGGCGATACAGTCACTCTTGTGGATAATCCGGCAGATGAGCCTATGGCCGGTTTCAAGGAAGTAAAGCCTGTTGTATTCTCTTCAATCTATCCGGTTGATAGCAATGACTATGAAGAACTACAGGAAGCCATAGACCGTCTCAAGCTTAATGACGCCTCCCTTGTCTACGAAAAGGACAATTCTGCGGCGCTCGGGTTTGGTTTCCGCTGTGGCTTCCTTGGTATGCTGCATCTTGAGGTCGTACAGGAGAGAATTGAGCGCGAATTTGATCTTTCAATTGTCTTCACATCTCCATCTGTACGGTACATTGTCCATATGAAAAATGGTGAAACTGAGGAAATTGACAATCCTCTTGAGTATCCTGACGTTACACGCATTGATTTTGCTGAAGAGCCATATATTGCGGCAGATATCATCACGCCAACACAGTATGTCGGACCTATCATCACGCTTTGTCTGGAAAAGAGAGGGGTGCAGACAGGTATGAACTATCTCGATGAGAAGCGCGTGGAGCTCATTTATGAGATGCCTCTTGCAGAAGTTCTTTTTGATTTCTATGACAGACTCAAATCCATATCCCGCGGATATGCTTCGTTTGATTATTCCGTCATAGGTTACAAGCAGACAGAGCTTGTCCGTCTCGATATTCTTGTCAATGGTGATAGTGTCGACGCGCTTTCTCAGCTTGTATACAAAGGCAATGCGCAATCCCGTGGACGGGTTGTCTGTGAGCGTCTGAAGAAAGAGATACCCAGGCAGCAGTTCAAGATTGCTATCCAGGCTGCAATTGGCGGGCAGATTATTTCGCGTGAGACAGTCTCTGCATATCGTAAGGATGTAACAGCCAAGTGTTATGGTGGCGATATATCACGTAAGCGCAAGCTGCTTGAGAAGCAGAAGGAAGGCAAGAAACGTATGAAGATGGTCGGCAATGTCGAGATACCACAGAGTGCGTTCCTTGCGGTTCTGAAGACAGATGAGGATGAATGATGGACGTCAGGCTGATTGGAATAACAGGTGGTTCAGGTTCGGGAAAGAGCACTGTTGTCAGGAGAATCAAGGAGGCTCACACAGAGTCTATCGTGCTATCTCAGGATAATTACTATAAGAGTGCGCCTTTCATCAATAATGAGAATATCACTGCCTACAATTTCGATCATCCCGATGCCTTTGATATGGATCTGATGCTTGAGAATCTCACTGATCTGAAGAATGGCAGAGCATGCATGATGCCCCAGTATGATTTTGTTCATCACAGACGGAAAGATGAATTTGTCCGTGTCGAGCCCAAGAAGCTCATCATCATTGATGGTCTTATGATTTTCTATGACGAGCGTATACGGAACATTCTGGATCTCAAGCTCTATGTAGATACGCCTGCAGATATCCGTTTCATCCGTCGTCTGCAGCGTGATATCAAGGAGCGGGGCAGAACTGTGGAGAGCGTCATTGAGCAGTACACCAAGGTCGTACGTCCAGGGCATTTCAATTTCATTGAACCTATGAAGGAGTATGCTGATCTGATCATCCCTGAGGGGGGATACAATGAGCAGGCTATGCAGGTGCTGTTCTCTTTTGTCCACTCAATCTGCGACTGATTTAGGTTTTCTGTAAGCTTTCCAGTCAGATTTTATTCTTTCCCATGACCAGATGTCCGGAACAGGATCTGGTCCTCCCATAAAACTTGGCCTGCACCGCAGAAGCCGTGCTGTTCCCATAATAGTGCCTTTGATGATTCCATGTTTCTTCACTGCTTGCATCATGTAAATTGAACATGAGGGTGTATAACGGCAGCAAGGTCCTGTGAATGGACTGATAAGTGCTTTGTACAGATAAACTGGAATCAGGTATAGCTCTCTTAATATTTCCTTCACAGAACAAAGATACTTAATATGATTTGTTCAATCAATAAGAAAGGAGGCATTGCTGCCTCCTCGTAAGGAATGAAGACTATCAGAGGTCTTCGTCTTCGAATGTCTCGATATCCTCTGTTTCGAGTCCTGCAGAGAAGTCTTCTGCTTCTGAAAGCTCCTCTGAGTCGAGCGTTCCGAAATCCTCGAAACCGCCAAGCTCGCCAAGGGATGTATCGAGCTCTTCGAGAGCTGAGGCAATGGCCTCGTCGATAGCAGCCTGGTCTGTGCTGAGCTTGTCGTAAAGATCCTGAAGCTCCTTGTTGTGGTTCTCAACAAGTGTGAACCTTGCCTGGAGTTCCTTGTTCTCATCGCGAAGGTGCCTGATAAGCCCGACAGCCTTCTGTACTCTCATTAGCAATAACCTGCTGCTTTCGATCGTGGTCATATAACCTCCTTAGGCGAGTGCCTTCTTCACCTCTGCCACGAGTGCTGCAAATGCAGCCTTGTCCTCAATAGCCATATTGGAAAGAGCTTTTCTGTTAAGAGTGCTGTTCATCAGCTTGAGGCCGTGCATGAACTGCGAATAGTTAAGGCCTTCAGCCTGTACAGCTGCAGAAATTCTGGCAATCCAGAGCTTTCTGAAATCTCTCTTCTTTTCCTTTCTTCCGCGGTATGCATACTGTCCAGCTTTTGCAACAGCATCTTTAGCAATGCGGTGATTGGTGCTTCTTCTTCCCCAATAGCCTTTGGCCTGATTGAGAATCTTCTTCCTTCTATCCGAACGCCTGGTTCCATCAACTGCTCTTGGCATTTCTCACACTCCTTAGTTTGCATAAGGGAGCATAGACTTTGCTCTCTTCTGTTCGACATCAGAAAGAACTCCTGGATGGCGGAGATTCATCTTTCTCTTAGAGCTCTTCTTTGTGAGAATATGGCGGAGTCCCATCTTCTTGTAGACCACCTTGCCAGATCCTGTCACCTTGTAGCGTTTGGACGCTGACTTTCTTGTTTTCATCTTAGGCATTTTATTTACCTACCTCACTTATGCGCGCCGCAGGGAACAAGAACCCCTGAAGCTGCGATATATCATCTCCATACGGAGATTGTTTACTTTCCTTTGGAAGGAGAGACTGTCATACTCATCATCTTGCCTTCCATGAGAGCGCCTTTGTCAAGATTATACTGCACTCCGAGCTCTGTGAGAGCATCGAGAATTTTATCCAGCACAACCTTCCCCAGTTCTGGGTGTGCAAGCTCTCTTCCGCGGAAGCGGATAGAGACTTTCACCTTGTTTCCCTGCTGCAGGAATTCTGCAATGGCTTTGCTCTTTGTCTCCAGATCATGCTTTTCAATCTTTGGCTGCATTCTGATTTCTTTAATCTTCACAACAGTCTGATTTTTCTTTGCTTCTCTGGACTTCTTCTCCATTTCATAGCGGTATCTGCCGAAGTCGAGTATCTTACATACCGGAGGATTTGCATTCGGGGAGACCTCTACAAGATCCATCCCTGCTTCATCTGCTAAGCGACATGCTTCTGGGACGCTCATCACACCCCTCTGTACGCCGTTCTCATCGATAACAAGCACCTGATGTGCTCTTATCTGGCGATTAATTCTAAGCTCCCTGGTAGCCAACTGAACTCCTTATAGTACAGATATCTGACCTATTCTCATGAAGAAATGGCGTGACACATGGTCACACCATATTTTTATATCATATTATGATGCCCTCTGTCGAGAGGGGAAAGAAATGAGGCAGAGAAATATCTGCCCCAATTGTTTCAGTCAAGTGCATGTCCTGCGCTGCCAAGAACATCAATGTTCTTATGCATATACATCTTCTTGAGCTCTTCGCGAGCTGGTCCGAGGTATTTTCTCGGATCGAATTCTGCAGGCTTCTCATCGAAGATTTTCCTGATCATAGCTGTCATAGCAAGACGGCCATCTGAATCGATGTTGATCTTGCAGACTGCTGACTTTGCAGCTTCCCTGAGCTGTTCCTCTGGAATGCCGACGCTGTCAGCAAGCTTTCCGCCATGCTCGTTGATGATCTTCACGTATTCCTGTGGAACGGATGAAGAACCATGGAGAACAATCGGGAAACCTGGAAGCTCCTTCTCGATTTCCGCAAGGATGTCGAATCTTAGCGGAGGAGGAATGAGTATACCATCTGCATTCCTTGTGCACTGTTCCGGCGTGAACTTGTATGCGCCATGGCTTGTTCCGATGGAGATTGCAAGGGAGTCAACGCCTGTACGTGTTGAGAAGTCTACAACTTCCTCTGGTCTTGTGTAATGTGAGACTGCAGAAGAGACTTCATCTTCGATACCTGCAAGTACTCCAAGCTCTCCTTCTACAGTAACATCATGCTCATGAGCGTAGTCGACGACTTTCTTTGTAAGAGCGACATTTTCCTCATATGGAAGATGGGATCCATCAATCATGACAGATGAGAAACCATTGTCGATGCAGTCTTTTGCTGTCTGGAATGAATCGCCATGGTCAAGGTGGAGAACAATTGGGATATCACAGCCGAGCTCGTGTGCATATTCAACGCCACCACGTGCCATATTGCGGAGAATATTGATGTTGGCATAATCTCTGGCACCTTTTGATACCTGGAGAATAACTGGTGCTTTTGTCTCTACACAGGCTGCGATGATTGCCTGCATCTGTTCCATATTATTGAAGTTATAGGCTCCGACAGCATAGTGCCCCTTCATTGCCTTTGCGAACATGTCGCGTGAATTGACAAGTCCTACTTCCTTGTAGCTGATCATTGATCTGCCTCCTTAGCTAGAATAAGACTATCGCATAGCGCCGAATGCGGTCAACAGCGAAAAGCTGTATTGTTGATTCACAGTCCATTGCTGGGTATCCTTGCAGTATGACCAAGAAAAAGAGCATCGTCCTTTTGATAATCCTTGCCTCCCTCATTGTTGCGGGTGCGTTGCTCTTTTATTTTCTGAGACCTTCTGTTGCTTTCATCAGATCGGATCTTTTCCCTTCTGGGTATGAACTCCCGGGGCCATCAGCACTGAGGTACAGACTTACAGGGAATCCCATAGGTGCGGATCTTGTCATTGTCTCGCCAGATGCCGCAGTTCCGCCTGGTGTTCCTGCGTATCTCTTCGGAAGAGAAGCTGAGGATGGAGAGACAGTTGAGGCTGTGCTTGCAATAGACAATGGACGGATGTGGGAACAGGCTCTCCGCGATACAGAGATTGCGCTGCTTTATGAAGAGTCATCTGTCTATGGACGTGAAGTAGCTGATTACCTTTCCTCAATTGATGGCAATGTGAGGAGTGTCACATATACAGGACGCATTTCCGGAGCTAATATCGAGACAGTCAGGAAGGAGATTGCTGGAGCCGGGATAGTTTTCGCTCTCACTCCATCTTCCTCTGTTGAGATCCTCAGATCTGCGCACAGCTGGCCTGTGGTGATGGACATCCGGGATGCAGCAGCGATGGAGACTACTGCAGTGGATGAGGCTGTTTCCATTGACTGGAATAAGACAGTGGAGAATCTTTTAGCCGGAAGGGCTGAGCTTTCGTACTGTCTTGTCGCGATGTAAAAGCGAGAATAAGTTCTCTTTCACCTTCTCCTTAAGCATTTCCCTGTCTTCATTTCTCAGCGCTGCGATGAAATCCAGAGTATACTCTGTGTGAAGAGGATCAGATGGCTTTCCTCTGAACGGGACAGGGGCAAGGTATGGTGCATCTGTTTCGTAGAGAATCCGGTCCTGCGGAACTGTCCTTGCTGCTTCCTGTATTGACGTATTTGCCTTGTATGTGACATTGCCCGCAAATGAAATAAATAGTCCTTTATCCAGTGCCTTTTTCATCAGAGTGATATCCGACGAGAAGCAGTGCATGACGCCGCTGCACCTGAAAGATGAGGACATCATCGCTTCAGATATTTCCCTGTCTGCATCGCGTGTATGGATGATTATAGGTCTGTCAAGGTCAGAAGCCAGTTCCACTTGCATCATAAACAGTTCTCTTTGCATGTCTTTTGTGCCATATCCCCAGTGGTTATCAAAACCGCATTCTCCAATGGCATCGCAGCCAAATAGACTTATGTCTTTCAGAAGTTTTTCTCTCTCGTTTTCTGGTGATATGTATTCATTGTTATTGAGTACCCATGGCCCTGATCCTACCGAGAAGAAGATTGTCTGTGACAGAGGCAGGAGGGAGAGGCGTTCTTCTGTGTCACCTGCATCAGTTGCAACATCTATGCCAACAAGATCCTCTGGAAGAGTGGCAGCGCCACGCCGTGCCATGGAGAGGATGTGAAAGTGGCTGTCCAGTATCATATGATTTTCTCCATATAGACGACGGACCAGAGTCTCCCGAATTTCTCTCCACAGTCTGTGAGTTTTCCAACTATTTTATAGCCATTCTTTTCGTGAAAATTCACACTGCCGTATCCTGGATACATGATTATGGCATATAAATTCGTGATACCTCTATCCTTCAGTCGTTTTTCCAGTTCTCTGTAAAGCTGTGTCCCATATCCTTTCCCTGTCGAGTGCCTGTCGAGATATACTGTTATTTCCGCACTTCTGTAATAAGCGGCGCGGTATGAGAATGGGTGGGCATATGCATATCCTTTCACTGTGCCCCCCTCTTCAATTACAAGGAATGGATAGCGTCCAGAGTATTCTTTCAGCCTGCTTCTCATCTCATTTTCATCCGGAGCCTCATATTCGAATGAGATGGCAGTCTCTTTCACATAATATCTGTAGATTCCGGTTATTGCTTTGATGTCATCTTCTGTCGCTTCGCGTACGATGTTCATTTCAGTTTCCTTATCATTTCGTAAATTGCATCAGATGATGGTGGACAGCCTGGTGCATGGAGTCTTGCCTTGCTGCAGCATGCCCCAACGCCCAAATCCGTCTCTTTTCCTCTGTATCCTTGTCCAATTGCGATTTTTCCTTTCAGAGTATTCAAGGAACCTTCTTCCTCAAGGCGTTTCAGAGCGCGGATGAGGGAAGCATAGCAGGCTGAGCATGCATCGGCAGGTGCTGTATGCTCAGAGAGACGCCTTACAGCCCCTGTTGGTTTCGAAGTCGAGACAACTGGCTTTGACAGCTCTTTTATTTCCATGTCGAAAGAATCCAGCAATCCGATATCTATGGCCTCTTTTATGTATCCGATATCTTCTGGCCTGTATCCCATCAGCCTGGCTGAATAGCAATCGAGGAGGAATGGGTTCTCAGCAGCCATCATCCTGTCTGTTTCAACAGGATTGCCACCTTCTTCAAAATCGAGATCGCCACAGATGCTGTCGGATATTGTAAGGTCTGTATGAAGTACGGCATTCAGCGCAGCAATAGGCCTGTCCAGTCCCATGCGGTGGAAGTCCCTCTTTGATTTGTCAGAAAGACAGCCTTTGAGATTTTTCATGGCATGTGTCATTACTGTCTGGCAGTGGCCTTTGAGGACTGGAAGGTTGATGAAGTATTCTGCCTCAAGGCATGTTTCTGAAATTTCCATTTCAATACCGTGGGATATGACTTTCCTGAACTTGTCTTTCTTTGTATCCAGAACTCTGATGCCGTATTTGTCACGAAGGCGGTAATACCCCAGTGCATTGAAGCAGGTTTCTGTCGAAGCTCCGACCCAAGAACCTTCTGCAACTGTTATATTCCTGAAGCTATGCGACCGAAGATAGCAAATCACTGCTTCGACAATCTCTGTGTGTGTTGTCGCTCCATGATCTGGATCAGAAAGTGTAACCAGATTTGGTTTTATGACAATGCTTGCATCTTCTGAGGATATTTTCCTTGAAACGGAATATGCTTCCAGCAATGCCGTTGTCATTTTTGTTATATCGCGGCCATAAATGACGCTGATTGTTTTATCCATGCTGTAATTCAATGCTATAATTCACATCATGGCAAGTACGGATATGACAAAAGGCAGCATAATGAAGGAGCTTGTGAATTATGCTGTTCCTCTTGTTCTTGGAAGCCTATTCCAGCTTGCATACAATGCTGTGGATTCGATAATAGCAGGTCGGTTCATTGGTCCTGAGGCACTGGCAGCTACTGGTATGGCAGGGCCTGTGATGAATATCCTTATTCTCGGCATCTCGGGACTTGCTATCGGAGCAGGCGTCATCATGAGTTCTTTCTTCGGAGCGAAGGACTACAAGATGCTTTCAAAAGAATTATCGACACTGCTTGGATCAGGTCTTGTGTTCTCTGTTTCTGCGGCTTTGCTCGGTATCTTTTTCGCTCAACCTCTGCTACGTGTCCTGAATGTGCCATCTGAGGTGCTGGATATGACAGTGCAGTACCTTCGGATCATCTTCATCGGATTGCCGTTCACCTGTTTTTACAATGCGCTCTCGCAAGCTATGAAAAGCGTTGGTGATTCCAAGACTCCACTGAAATTCCTTGCGGCTTCTTCTGTGCTTAACTGTGTGCTTGACCTTGTTCTCATAGGACTTCTTGGCTTCGGTATAATATGTTCAGCTGTGACGACAATTGTAGCACAGGCTGTATCAGCGCTGCTTTGTTTCGTTTATATTGAGAAAAGGATTCCTCTTTTATCATTCAATGGTTTTTCAATTGATCGTTCTCTTCTGAAGACCACATTATCTTATGGTTCGGTCACTGCACTTCAACAGGCGTGCCAGCCTGTTGGAAAACTGCTGATCCAGAGTTCTGTCAATACGCTTGGGGTTGCAGTAATAGCAGCATATAATGCAGTTACACGTGTTGATGATTTTGCTTTTACTCCAGAACAGTCCATCAGTCATGCAATGACGACGTTCTGCGCGCAGAACAGAGGCGCGAAGAACATGAATAGGGTGAGGGATGGTTTTCGCAAAGGGCTTTTGCTGGAGTTCTTCTATTTCATTGTCATTGGCACTGTTGTCTTCATCTTCAATAAACTAATCATGTCTCTTTTCGTCAGTGGTGATGAGGCCGTTACAGTCATCACGGAAGGTCATAAATATCTTTCCACAATGGCATTCTTCTACATCTTTCCTGCTTTTACCAATGGAATACAAGGCTTTTTCAGGGGAATGGGGAATATGAAGGTGACGCTTCTTTGTACATTCATACAGACATCGTTCAGAGTCATCTTCACTTTCATTCTCGTGCCTCTTTATGGTATCCATGGAATCGCATATGCCTGTGCAATAGGGTGGAGCATGATGCTTTTGTTTGAAGTGCCTTACTATTTCCATTCAAGAAAGCGTATGGGACTGTGCCCTTGAAAGCTGAGGATTTCACTCTGGGTGGGGGCTTATAAAAGATGAGAATATACTACGGGGCTCTGCCGTCAGTATTTATTGTGAGGAAACAAAAACACCAAGAATTTTGTGACATTCCTGGTGGCATTCTCCTGTTGTGGCTTCTTTAAATTGCCAAGCAGTTGGACCAACTATTTATTCGATAATCATTTAGTAGTAATCCCCAGAGCGGCGATTTCCATACACGCTATAAATCAAAAAACCTGATTTCCTTTGTAAATATTGCATGGACTTTCATCCTCTGCAATGCCTATGTATTTATGATTCGGTAACAATTTGGTAACAGTGTTGCTTCTAATAGGTAGTATTAGCTACGAGCAGTAAAAAATCTGACATCCTCTCTCCTGTAATTTTTCTTATTGCTTGAAGAACTGTGTATTTAAGTACCAAATCAATGCAGATAGGTTGAACGTTATTACCAGAGATTGAACTTGGGACATAATGTGATGGCTTGTGTTCTGAAATCATCCATGAAATTAATTCCATAAGATATTTTTCAGAGTCAGCCAAAAATTTCTCAGAGAACCCTGGTTTTTCTCTTGCATAAGTGGTAAAGACTTTTTGCCGTTCATCAAAATAGCTTCCAGCTTCTTCTACGGAAAAACCAAAGGCATCATTGAAGCTTTTCCAGTACACAGCAAACAGTATATTTAAATTGCTTTTTCTTCTTTCATATTGGACACCAATTGCTGCTTGATATGCATCTTGCAGTACATAAAACATCATTGAAACTTCAGATGCTATCGCTTTCTGCAATGACATATCCTCTGTCAATTGATTGGCAATTGCCAATCCTGCCCTTCTGCCATATTCAAGTAGTTTAACATCAGATGCAGAGGTAGTATCCTGTTGTGTATTCATCTGAAATGGTTTTTGATGAGAAGGCTTTTCATCCTCAGGATTTATTGGAATATCCCTTGTTGTATTAATCGATTGTTCCTCGTTTTTCTTTCTTTTTTCTATATAGGCTTCTGATATTTCATGAAGAGCAAATGCCATGCCAAGAATAACAATAGCTATAATAACAAAATTTCCCATCATCTCCCTACGTACAGCATCACGCCATTAGGCAATACTGCCACTGGCTCTTCTCTCGTTTCCTTTTTTCGTAACTACATATTCAGTCGGAAGACCAAGTATCTGTTCCACCATGAATAGCTGTGTCTCGGTAGCAGTGTATTCACATCTATTGGCAATTTTCTCTGTTCTTTCTGAGTAAAAAGCTTTCTCAGATATCCCGGTAAGAAGAGACTCGATAGTCTTTCTGGTAGCCTTGGAAAGACGAAGCAGATCCTCAGGTTTTGGCATGAACCCTCTTGATCTCTGCTGTGTGAGCCTGTGGTAATCTATGCCGCTAGCCTTAGCTAACTCACCTAGAGACCTGTAAGGATTGATCTGATCAATATTGTTCCAGAATTCCTGTACCGTAAACATGAGCAAAGTATAACTGCATTTAGAAAATGATAGTACAAATACTTAAAAAATACCTTGACTTTTACTACTACTACTACTACTATCAGGCTATCGTTTAGTAGTTCTACATAAAAGCGAGGTATTTGAATAACCATGAAGGATGCATTGATGCTTGCTGTTCAGATCACACCTGAAGAAAGAGCTTCATCTAAGGAGATAGCCAGAAAGATGGGTATGACTTATGCAGGTTGGCTAGGATTACTCGTTAAACGCGAACTAAGGAATTCAGATTCCGCCTCCAAGGAATCCGTATCTTCCGGCACCCAGTTTGGCCACTGTGCCGGCGATATCAGGGACAGCGCACTGCTCTGATCAGCGCTCTTCTGGAGGCTGGCCACCTCTGTCCCGAAACGGCCGCTTTTTAGGAGGAACAGACATGCAGATAGAAGTACATGACGAAGAACTGATGAAAGAAATCCAGCTGATTAAGGATTCTTTCCGTCTGCTTGTTATCACCGAAGGCAAGCCTGTCGCCACTATCAAGCATATTGCGAAGATGGAAGGCTGTGCCGAATCCCAGCTCAGGCGCGGTGGCCGCGAGCGGTATCTCCTACCCCGGTTCGGTGAATCAGGATATCCGACAGGTACATGCAGATGGGATATGAACGAGTATCTCGAATGGCGGGCTATACCGAAGGAAGAGAGATACAGGATGTGGCAGGAGCATCTCAGAAATGAAGCCAGACGCTGTATAGGAAAACAGCGCAGGCAATAGAGGATGTCGAGCCGGACTGAAAGGCTAGAGCAGGAAATAGCACAGCTCCTGCTGGAAACAGGAGCTGTCTACTTGGAGGGTGCTATACCCCTCATCAAAACGATTTTCAACTGAAGTATAGCAAAGGAGAAAAGATGGAGGCAAGGATACCAGAGCTTATTTCATTCATGCTTATTGCATTGTCACTCTCCGCTGCAATGTTCGTTCTACCACGCATTGAGAGAAAGCTTGAAAAGGAGAGGCTGCGGAACTGGACGATTATTGACCGGGAGTTTATCGATTTTCAGGAGGACTGCAATGGCTGAGGCATTTGTACGTATGTCCTTCGATAGCCGTGAGGACTGGCTTCTGGAAAGAAACAGGCATCTTCAGGCAAGCGACAGTGCTTCTGTCGATGGATCATCTCCATGGAAGAGTGCAGCAGAGCTCTATGATGAGAAGACTGGAATATTCCCGGCTGAGGATATCTCAGGAAAGCCATATGTCCAGTACGGGATAAAGATGGAACCGGTAGCCCGTGAGGCGTTCATGCTGGATGTCCCTTATTTCTCCATTGAGTACCATCAGTATGACATTCTTGTCTCAAAGGCTCGTCCCTTTATGGGAGCAACGCTTGATGGCGAGCTTACTGTCACAAGCTCTATGAATCCCTGGGGATTCCCTGTCGCTGCCAGAGGTATATATGAGGGTAAGACCGGAGGCTGGACTAAGCAGCAGCATCTTTATTCATGGGATGGCACCGAGAATTATATTCCTCCTCATTATTACGTCCAGGGACTTCACCAGCTATCTGTTACAGGCTGGGATTTCGTCATATTCGCCGCGCGGCTCAAAAGAGAGCCATTCAGGGATGAAGACCAGGGCTTCCCGGAAATAAGGACTTTCTACCGGATAGTCGACCGCAGATCCAGAGCAGTCCAGGAAGATATCAGGCTTCTCGAAGAGGAAGAGGAGACGTTCTGGAATAAATGCATTCTCGCAAGAAAAAGGCCACCAAGGAGGGTTGCTATATGAGTGATCAGTTTGATTTAGTCGTAAAGCCTGCAGCAGGCAGCATAGCTTCGAATATCGCAGATCTTGAAGCATGGGTGAATGCAGTAACCGAGCCATATATCGGACAGGTTGTCACAGATGACCAGGTGAAGTTCGCAAAGAAGGACCTTGCTTCTCTCAGAAAGCTCAAGTCTGCACTGGAGGATGAGAGAAAGAAAGCCAAGGCTATCATCATGGAGCCGTACACTCAGTTCGAGTCAATGTACAAGACAGCAGTTGCTTCTCTTGATGAAGCCATAGCGGGCATCGATAGACAAATCAAGGAAATCGAAGCTGCAGCCAAGCAGAAGCGCGAGGAAGAAATTATTTCATTCATCAAGCAGTCTGCCCAGGATATCGGTGGGAACAAGATGGGGAAGGTCTTCTGGCGCGATGATGTTATGGCATGGTTCGTGAAGCCGGCATGGTTCCTCGTTTCTACAAGCCGTGTGAAGACAGAGCAGGAGATAAGAGAAGGTATCGTGGCAGTGTCACGCGATATAGGGGCAATCGAAACAGCTGCAGGAGATGATATTGCACCATGCCTTGACGAGTATTATTGCACTGGCTCTCTTGCCTCCGCTCTTCAGAAGAAGAAGGCTCTCGAGGATATCAGAGCCCAGAAGGCAAAGGAAGCAGAAGAAGCAGCGAGGATTGAGGCTGCACCTTCTGATAGTCCTACTGCTCCGGAACCAGAGTATCATAAACCGTCAGATATTCCGTATGTGATGCCTGTGGCTGAACGTATTTTCTTTGATATCCCGATTGAGCCGGAAGACAAGGCACAGAAAGAGCTTATGCACATTCCTGCAGTCCTGGTATTCCCTAGGTACAAGATGCATTTACTGAAAGAAATAATGTCCAAACTTGGAATAAAGATTATGAAACCGTCAAAGGAGGCATGCTGAGATGTTCAGGATTGGCAATATGTTCGAGGCAGGGAAGAGTGATATCCCAAAAGGATGCTTGTATGCAGTCGATATCGGCGGAGCGATAAGGCTCGAAGCCAACTGCAAGAATGCAATGATGATTGCTGCGGCGATAGCTATCCTCTCAAGGCTGGATGACGACGATTTCCAAGACTTCTTGGAAGGCTGGAATGACTTTGTTGAGAGCAATCGCATTGACTGTAGATGTCTCGCACAAGAGGACGGGGAAGCCCTTCGCAAAGAGAACAAAGCGTTAAGAACCGAGAATGCAAATCTTCGTTTTGCACTTTCGGAAATCAAAAAGGAGGAGAAATAGAATGGCATACGATCCAGATTCAAGACCGGTATCAAAGCTCAATAATGGAGTAGCTGTTCAGCAGCCAGAGCCGGCACAGATTATTCCTGGTTTCGGAGGTATGTCTCCTGCCGTAGCCAGGGAAGTAGCTACGATACAGGGCCAGATCATGCTTGCAAAGATGTTCCCCCGTGATATGGCTGAGGTGACGAGGAAGGTGGAGGCGGCATGCTCCCGGAAGCAGCTTGCAACCCACGCACTCTATCAGTATGCCCGCGGCGGCACGGATATCTCAGGTCCGTCCATCAGGCTTGCAGAGGCGCTCATCAATTCATACGGCAACGCAAAGTCGGGATTCGAGGTCATCGATTCGAATTCTGACTTCTCCCGCGTCAGGGCATATGCGTATGACATGGAGACAAACACAATTCAGGAACGCACATTTGATGTAGAGCATGTGAGGCAGACGAAGACCGGCAGGACAAGACTCACAGATCCAAGGGATATCTATGAGACCATTGCCAACAACGCTTCCCGTCGTGAGAGAGCGTGCATCCTTGCGCTCATCCCTGGTGATCTTGTTGAGTTCGCTGTTAAGACCTGCAGAGAGACTCTTGAGAAGAACGTGAATATCACGCCGAAGAGAATAGAGGAACTTGTGCAGTCATTCTCGAAGTATGGCGTGAGCAGGGTAATGATAGAAGCCAGGATACAGCGTCATATGAATGCCATCACAGCGACGCAGTTCATTGATCTCATGAATATAGGTACATCTCTGAGAGATGGTATTGCTAAGGTTGAGGACTTCTTCGACCGTGATGCAAAGCCTATCGGGGAGAATGCTGTAGCTGAGAAACCTGTAGTGGAAGTCAACAAGAAGACTGCAGCAAAGAAGAGCGCTGCGGAAGTGCAGCAGGCTAAGAAACCTGAAGAAGCTCAGGTACCAGAGAAGAAAGAAGCAGAGATAGCAGTCCCGGATGTTCCAGACAGCGTATGGGACGGAGAGCCGAACGTGAACGATGAGGGGGAAATAATCGAGAGCTCTCAGCGTGGTCCTGAATCGTTCTCTGACGATGATGATATGGAGGATTTCTTTGACCATGACTAGAAGTTTTTCTTTCATTGTCCCCGGCGAGGTCCGAGGACAGGGACGACCAAGGACAACGATAAGAGGGGGATATGCTTCCATTTACGACAGCCCTGAGGACAAGGCAAACAAGCATAACATACAGCTCTATGCTTCAGAAGCAATGAGAGCTGCAATGGATGATTCTCTTATTGATTCTTCTCTTAAAGGAATATCGGTTGCTATTGATTGCTATGTAAAAGTACCGGAATCGATGTCTAAGAAGAAAAAAGAGATGGCCTACAGAGGAGAGATTCTTCCTCTCCGCAAGCCTGACCTAGATAACGTCATGAAAGCTGTTCTCGACGCATGCAATGGCGTTGTGTGGAGAGATGACAAGGAAGTGACCAAAGCACAGATCTGCCGCTATTACAGCGATATGCCGAAGCTTGTAGTGAGAGTCTCATGGGAAGAGGAGGCAGGGCAATGATCCTATTCGCTGGCAATAAAGCATGGAAACCAGTCACAGCTGACGCATATCCGGGGAAAAAGAAAGCAGAGCAGTACAGGGAAGATATCCGGAAGCTCTTCGGTTTTGACGGTGTGTATATCCTGGATACTGAGACGACAGGACTCCAGGGAGATGTGAGAGTGATTGAGCTCTCTATCATAGACCTTGATGGGAATATCGTATTCCATTCCCTTTTCAATCCGGGAATGCCTCTTCCAGAGAAGATACCAGAACTCACAGGGATAACAGACGAGATGCTTGAGACTGCTCCTTTCTTCTTTCAGAAGGTGACAGAGATAGTAAATATCCTCAGCGGGAAGCAGGTCATCGCATGGAATGCTCCGTTTGACCGCCAGTGGCTCACTAACGAGCTTCTGATGGCAAGCCAGGGTCCTGCAGCGGCAAGCATATGCTGGTTCGATGCCATGGAGCTCTCGGCTTTTGCTTCCGGGAGATTCAGGAAATGGTACAAGCTCATCGAGGCAAAGAAGGACCATGGGATAGGGGACAGCCAGGAGCATAGATCTACTGCTGACTGCCTCGACACTCTTGCGGTGCTCAGGAGAATTGCAGGAATTGATGATCAGCAGGTATCAGAGGAGACATGATCCGTATGACAACTGATGGTCGCTTCTGCCTTGCTTCGTATGATGACTTTACTGATTCAAGGCACTTTGCGAAAGCTGCGATGAAGAAGGCAAAAACGACAGAGCCACCAGCTGATATCTATCTGGCAGATGTGACAATCAGCCCGATGGGAGCCGTGAGATTCTACAGTACGGTCTACCATCCGGAGAAGCCAGAAGGATGTGAGCGGATGTGGATTGCTGATTTCGGAGAAGGAGAAACATGCTGAAGATTAAATTCTCGCATAACTATGAGAAGCTCCGCGAAGCAGGTCGCAGAGCAATCCTGATAGCGGCTATCCCGTATCGCATAGACGACTCCACGCCGAAGGAGTTTCTCAGGTATGACACCCAGTATGCGATAGGATACTACCAGCTCAACCCTGGGGATTATGTCCTGCTGCTCTTTTTAGGAGATTTTGGATTGTTTACCACCATCCGTCCACGCAAAGGCAGATACGGCGACAAGCTGGAGTATTACACGGCCCATATCGGGGAAGAATTTGAGATTGTTATCAAGGAGGAAGAATGACCCTATACCCATTTGTAAACAGGCAGGTTCTTGGTCTCAGAGATAAACTGTTCTTCCTTGTTGCGTCTGGAGAAATCAGCCTGGACTCTGACAAAGAAGTTCGGGCTCATGCCGAAATATCTTGCGAGTCTCCAGCATACGTCGTCGCTCATCTTGTTCTTGCCCTGGAGGATCTTGCTGAGAGCGGTAGCGGATATGCCGAGGTCCTTGGCAAGCCTGTAAGCAGAGAGATTGAGAGGTTCAATCCATTCCTCGTTGAGGTAATCACCGAATGTCCCGAGATCTATCTTGTAAGTATCGTTCATATGTTCACCTCCTCAATGGTAGTCAACGATTTCGACATCGTAGGCATTGCCGTCCTTCCAGGAGAAACAGATACGGAACTGATCGTTGATTCTTATCGAGAATTGTCCATTCCTGTTTCCCTTCAGCTGTTCAAGCCTGTTGCTTGGCGGGATTCTCAGGTCAGAAAGCGTTTCTGCCTCGTTGATGGCAATGAGCTTGTGCAAAGCTCTTCTTGCTATGTCAGAAGGCAACCGTCGAGGGGCATACCCCTGATAAACCAACTCGCTTTCCTTGTCTTTGAACGTTCGTATCATTTTCTACCTAACAGGATATTAAACCATTGGTTGAATATCGTCAATGAATCTTTCAAGGAGGCATCGTGATGGTGTTTGAATTCAAAGAACCGACGCGTTGCACAAGTTGTCGTCATGTAATCTCATCGGTTCTCTACAAGGATGTACACAGAATCACCTGTGCATTCAGGGAAGAGCAGATAGGACATGCGCGTGTCCCATCATGGTGCCCGAAGTATGCGTATCTCCACGACGGGAAGAAGGATGGCGATTGATGGCTGAGAGAAGAATGGTATCTATAAGCCTTATAGATGATGACCGCTTCCTGGATATGAGCCAGGGAGCGCAGTTCCTGTACTTCCATCTAACTATGAGGGCAGACGATGACGGCTTCATAACACCGAAGAAGGTCATGAGGCTGGTCGGTGCATCACAGAAGGATCTCGACGCCCTTATCAATGCAGGCTTTCTCATTTCCTTTGAAAGCGGAGTAGTCGTTATAACCCACTGGAGAGTGAACAATACAATCCGCAAGGATAGATACACTCCCACAAGCTTCCAGAAGGAATTCAATGAACTGACTGTAATTAACGGTATGTACGCGAGATGCGCACGGCAACCAATGGTTACAGAAGATCATGAGGAAGGCAGAGAGATTGACAACCAACTGACTACCAATGGAGAACCGTCTGACAACCAGTTGGCAACCAAGTGTCAACCGGACGACAACCAAGTGGTAGACACAATGGCAACCGAACGGCAACCATCTGACAACCAACGGTTGCCACAGGTTAGGTTAGGTAAGGATAGGGAAAGAGAAAAGACTCGCTCTCTTATAGAGAGCTCGTCTAAAAGAGAAACCCCCTCGCCTGGCAACCAGATGGCAACCAGCATATCACCGCCAGTTCTCGATGAAGTGAAAGCATATTTCAGGGGAAATCTCCTTTCAGGAGATCCCGAGAGATTCTTCTATACATACCAGTCCAGGGGATGGATTGATGCTGCAGGTATCCCTGTGAGGGATTGGCATGCAAAGGCCATGAACTGGTCCATCGATGAGAAGAGCAGGAAAGACAGCGGAGGCTCAAGAGACAAGCCCCGCGACTACGATGGCTCGTATGACAGCCATTCGATGAAGGAGGTCTCGCTATGATCAGGCAGTTCTACAGCACGCTATCGCCATTCTGGCAGACGATGGTGGCAAGGGAATGCAAGGCAAAGGGAATCTCCCTGGATGATTTCTCCATCTCGGATTTCGAGAAGCTCAAGACAGGCGCTGAGCGCGTTGCCTCCCTTCTCGGACGGAATGTCGAGGAGCTGAAGGTGGAGGAGGTCGACAGGAAGAATGACGAGCTCCGGATCAAGCTGAAGCTGTTTGAGGAGTCTGTTCCTTTCAGGTACAAGGACGCAGACCTCCAGAAGGACTTCCACGCTCCGTTCATTGAAAGCCTGAAGAACGGTCAGAGCGGGGTTGTCGTCGGCGGAAACGGAATCGGAAAGACCAGGCTTGCATGGGCTTTGGCAAGGTACTGGAAGCAGCAGAACCCATCATGCTCGGTCCAGATCATCAAGGGTGCAGAGCTCTTGTCCGAGGTCAAGGCAATAGATGGTGACTGGTATCGCTATATCCGCGAGGTGTATGGGAAATCCGAGCACCTCTTCATCGATGAAATCGACAAGATCAAGGGCACAGAGGCTGACTGGATGCTTCTCACGTACCTCATCGACTACCGCTATGAGTGGTGCTGGCAGACAATCGTTCTCGGGAACTGCGGAAAGGATGAGGCAATGAGGCTTCTGGGGCAGTCATCATACTCCAGGCTGTCAGGGGATGGCGCAGAGGCTTACCACCTGGTAGGAACCGATAAGAGAAAGGAGGGAATGAAAACATGAGGTGGAATAAGGGAAGCTCTACGAACTTCACGCTGAGAATCCCGGGAGAACTCCCGGTCAGAGCGATGATTGTAGCTCATTCAGAGACGATAGTCATATCGCTCATGATCGGAGGCGAGACCATCAGGAAATGGGGAATACCGGTTTCTATGGGTATCGAAGAGGCAAAGGCACAAGTCGAGAAAATGCTGAATGGCCTTGCCCAGGGGATATGGGAGAGCTAGCTCGCTCTCGCGCGCGTTAAGAGAGATTTCATATTACCAGAATCAGGGGGAATATATAATAAATATTATTCTCCAGATACTGGTAATTCGTAAGTAAGAAAAAAACACATCTTCAGCGAAGGGAAAAAGAAGGAAGAAGGGATAAGAGAATGGCAGTGATAAAAGCACCTAGGCAGATGATAGCTCCGCAGGTTCCTGTAGACCTTTACAGGGATGGAAGGCTCGTAAGGAGCTATGACTCGGTTTCAGAATGCGCAAAGGATCTTCACATCTCATACCAGACAGTGAAGTACCTGATAGCTTCCGGAAAGGAACTCTATACGACTCCGGAATCCGTGACTCTGGATATCCCGTCTTACTGCCCGTACTCATATGTGCTTTCCTTTGATGAGGAGAGCAAGAGGTATCTTCCTGAAGTGCAAGATGACAGAACAGGGGAAATGCTTGGCGTGTGAATAGCGCGCTGTATGGCATTTCCTCTTTTTCGTGACCATTGGTATACCAGGAGGCATTACGCGTACATGGAACGGAACATCTACGAGACACCAGTAAGGGCTGCAGAGGAAGCCAACACTCATGCAGCCATAAGCGTTGACAGCTATTCATGGACCTGCAGGGGGAAGCAGGTCAAGGTAAGGATTGTTTACAGGCGAGGCGACTATGAGCTGAGATTCGCTGGAGCGCTTGGGACCAGAGTACCGGATAGCACAGCTGACAGAAGAGCGCTCAATGAGCTCATTTCACGCTGCAGGAAGTGGCAGGGAGTCAACTGGCTATGAGCAGATACACAATCGACCATCATCCGAACAAGCAGCTGATAATCCGCGACATTGCCTCTGGCATGTACTCTGACGAGAAGATAGCTGAGCGCTACGGACTCAGAGATCGTAAAGCTGTCGAAAGATATCGCAAGCAGGTACTGCCAGAGATTATGAGACTCACAGCCTTCAGGGACACAGATGGGCTTCTTGCAGCAATAACCCAGAACATTGTCAGAGTCGACAAGATGCTTGAGGGACTCGAGAAATGGGCTGTGGACCCCGAGGACCAGAATGTATTCGCCATGGACCCGAGAGCTGACGAGATAAACGTCATATACACAGTCACCAGCATCACCGACAGGGGAAAGATGCTCCGTTCCAGGGTTAAGCGTAATCTGCAGGACGTCATAGACGAGCATTTCGTAGGCACGGAGAAGATTGGCATACGTCTTGAGACCCATAAAGCCGACCAGCGTGTTGTCCTCCTGAAGGCAATGGAAGTCATGGGAAAGAATCTCCAGCTTCTCATCGATGCCAGGGACACCCTCATCCAGAAGGACGCTGACGATTCATACAGGGCAGGACTTGAGGAGCTCATGCAGACGATACAGGTAGCGCTGAGACCATATCCCGATGCAATGGAGGCGCTTATCAGGGCACTGTCACAGGAAGAAGAGAATGCGCTTCCTCATGCTGCTATCCCTGAGGAGGATTAAGGAATCGCCATGGCTGTACCTCCTGGACTGCTGTTTTCATTCAGAGATCTGCAAAGAGGGCTCTCTCGCTCATCTTATGCCATCTCATGCGGCTTCTATCCGTATGCATGGCAGACTGCAGTCCTGGAATCACATGCGAAGTTCAAGATCATCGATGGTGCACGCCAGTCCGGGAAATCGACAATCGTCTCTGTTATCCCTGCTCACAAGGCTAAGTACAAATCGAAGTCTCTTTCCCTGGTCATTGCCCCGACCAGAGCACAGGCAAACGAGGACATGCTGAAGATAAAGGAGCTCATGTCAAAGGATCCTTCATATCCGACGCTTGTGAAGAACAGCGCATTCGAAGTGACACTCTCGAACAAGTCAAGAATCGTTGTCGTCACAGCAACGGACAAGGCCGCACGTGGATACTCGGCACCTGACATAATCCTCGTAGATGAGGCAAGCCGTGTACCTGATACGGTCTACTCATCCGCAGTCCTTCCTATGCAGACAGCTTCACCAGAGGATTTCGAACTGATACTCATCTCGACTCCGTTCGGCAAGCAGGGGTTCTTCTATGACTGCTGGGCAAACAGTGGGGTTTACGAGAAGTTCGAGATAAGAGCGCCGTGGAGCGTTGATGAGAGATTCCCGACAAAGCTTTTTGAAGCGATACCTGAGGAGCGGTTTGCGAAGCTACGTGCAGAGCAGGGGATTTACGGAGGATACAGCCCTCAGCACAAGAGCTATGAGCAGCAGGTTGAGATACTAAGGCAGCAGGGCACTCTCATCTACCAGCAGGAGTTCCTGGGGGAGTTTGTGGACCGCAATGATGCTGTCTTCAGACGCGCGGATCTCGACAGGGCATTCTTCCCTGATGTCTATCCTGCAGAGCTTGATCTTGCAGGAGATTCTTCAACCATCATGCCAGCACCTGAGGCCATCAGGCTGAAGAAGGTAGTTGGCGGAAAGTATTTCTGAGGAGAACGCATATGGCAGACCAGATATACACACCATTCACAAGACATATCCTTTCGCAGGATATCGGTAAGAAGCAGGACGCTACGACATCGGGCGCTTTTACAATCGCTCCGGAGTATTTCGACAGCGGAGATGGAAGGAGACGCGTGACGACATTCCTGGATGTGGGCTTCCTGGACAAGCGGAGACTCTCGTATATGGAGCTCGGGGAATACACAAAGGAGATGATGGAGTCTCTCTCATTCGGCGATAACTGCTCTCTTCTGATTGATGGCACAGGAATAGGCGAGGCTGTGTATGACATCTACACATCCCTCGGCCTTGAGCCGGTGAAGATCATATTCACATCAGGGGAGACTGCATCTGTTGAGCAGAACCGCGCGCAGTTCTCTCAGAAATTCGGAGCAGTATCCGGATACAAGGTGCCGAAGGTCGATATGATCTCAGCCGCGCAGGTCATCTTCCAGCAGGGCAGAATCCGCTTTGCCGAGAATATCGACTTCCGCGATGAGTGCTTTCAGCAGCTTCAGGCATTCGTCGGCAAGGTGAATGAGAAGACACACAACGTGAAGTACGAGAACCTCACAGACGATATCCATGATGACTTCGTGACGATGATCATCCAGGCATGCTGGTATGTCATGCACATGGATTCAAGGCTGATATTGCCACAGGAGACAAGAGGTCTTGGAGGTATACAGCCATATGGCTTTGGCAGGAGCTCATACAGCATTGACCCGTATTCTGATCTCTGAAAAACATGCCATAACGCCGCAACGCGACAGAGTGCTGATAAGGCTTTAATCTTGGAAGAGTCATGACAAGCGAAAGATTCAATGAGATAAACTCCGCATTCAAGGCCCTGAAGAATATCAGGACCAAATACGAGACGGACTGGAAGGAAATCCAGCACTGGATATCACCGCGAGGAATCAGTCTCGACACCGATACAGCCCCATCGGATAGGAAGCTCCTTGACCAGAGCAAGCTTTTTGATAAGACCATCAAAGTCTACTCAGAGACATTTGCTCGAGGGCTCAAGAGCTATACATGCTCTTCGCAGTCTCCATTCTTCGGGCTGGAGGCAGTGGACCCGGAGTATTCAGCGGACACGAGGATTCGCTATATCCTCCAGCAGAGAACTGCACAGATGCGCCAGATGCTTGCCTCTACTCGCTTCTACAAAACCACGAAGACATTCTTCAAAAACTATGGCGATTTCGGGATTGCGACAATGCTCCTGGGCTATGAGCCAGAGAAACATAGGTTTCTATTCAAGACTCTTTCGCTTGGTGATTGCTACCTCATGAGAGACCATATCACAGATGAGATTGATATCCTTTTCCATGTCTCCTGGCTTACAAGGAGCGAAGCTGTCGCTATGTATGGGGAAGACAAGCTCTCATCTACTATCCGGAATGAGAAGGACTGCACCAAGGCGTACCAGTTCATAGAGCTTTACTGCAGAAGAGAGGCTTTCGGACTCAACAAGGAAGAGGGTTTCCCCGAGACAGAATGGCTCGAGATGGCATGGGAGAAGGACCAGGACCAGCCATGCTATCAGTCAGGAACGGACAGAAGGCGCTTTGTCGCTGTCTCTTTCGGGGAAGCTCCGGATGGAGACGCATATGGCACAGAATATCCAGGAGAGACCCTTGCAACGAATTCCAAGAACCTCCAGAGAATGATGAAGGACCAGCTCAATGCTTCACAGCTCATGACGAATCCTCCGCTTAAGAAAACTCCGGGCTTCACTGCGAATATCCGTCCAGGCGGATTTGTAGATGTTCCTGCAGGACAGGATATAGTACCTATGCAGCTTGTCCAGGATGTTTCATGGACCAATGAGCTCAGAGCAGAGATGAGAGCCATAGCAAAGCAGGTGTACTACGTCGATTTCTTCCTCATGCTCAGCCAGTATCAGGGCAATGTGAACACTGCAACGCTTGCACAGGGGCTTCAGAACGAGCAGGTGCTGATGATGTCAGATTTCCTCGACAGTCTTCTTGATGAGTTCTTTTCTCCGATAGTTCTCTGGATTTATGGAGTTATGCAGGATGAAGGGCTTTTCACAGGCGATGCTGCAAATGAAATCGGCGCAGAAATCAGAATCAAGATGGTGTCTACGCTCTACAGGCTGCAGCAACAGCAGGAGCTTCAGCCGACACAGCAGGCAATGAACATGATTCTGCCATTCATTCAGATGAATCCTGACCAGCTGCTGCCATTCATAGATCTCCAGGAATACTTTGAGACAGTCAGGGATAAGACGGATGCGGACATGAAGATTATCCGGAGCAGGGAAGATGTTGAGAAGATACAGAGTGCTTCAGCGGAAGCAAAAGCCGCTGCACTGAAGAAGGAACAGGACATAGCCCAGCAGGATGCTGATGCTAGGACTCTCTCAGCTCTTTCCAATGCGGAGCGGAATCAGCAGGCCGTAGGCGGAGAGAATAGTTCAGCAGGCCAGGGAAGCAACCGGTTTGCAGGACTGACACTCAGGAGGTGATAGAGAATGAATGCTGAAGGGAAGATTTCGGCATCCGAGGTCATAGAAGCATACAGCAGAATATTCAGCACAGATGATGGCAAGCTGGTTCTTGCTGATATCCTTGCACAGCTCGGATTCTTCTCGAATACGCCGGAAAGCATAAAGCCGGAGTGCTTTGCGGTTGCTAATACGATTCTATCCAGGCTTGGGCTTCTGAATTCCGGAGGAGTCGGAATCTATATGGAAGGAATTGCGTATTCAATCAATCTGGCAATGACAATGAAGTCAAAACAAGCAGACGAGGAGGATAACGAATGATATTTGACACTCTCAGATGGAAATGGCGTTTCATAATTCTCGAGGAAGATGGTGGTGGCGCTGGTGGCGAAGGCTCATCGGGCGGCACACCAGAAGGCGACACCCCACCAGAAGATACGCAAGACAATCCAGAAAAACCCGAGGAACCTGAAGAGCCTCAGGCGCCAGGATATTTTGCCCAGCTCCCAGAGACAAAGGCAAAGAGCGAGTCTTATAAAGCGCTCTACAAGTATCAGAAGCTTGATGAGCTGACGGATGCTCTTATCGAGGCAAATGAGAAGCTCAAGGGAATGGATAGGGCTATCATCGTTCCCGAGAAAGGTGACAAGGAAGGTGCTGCCGAGTTTGCCAGGAAGCTTGGCGTGCCTGATGAGCCAGCGGGGTATAAGATGAACGCTCTTGCAGATGTGAGCAAGAAACAACCAGAGCTTGTAGAAGCCATCCGCAAAGGCTGCAGGCGCATGCTTCTCACTATGCGGCAGGGAGAGGCAATCGGAGAGATGATTGCTTCTGTGAATAAGGCGAATGAGATTCATGAGAAGATTGAAATCCGGAACAGCCTTGAGCATCAGAGCGAACGAGTCGCAGCGCTTTACAGGGATGAGTTCCCTGCTGACATCGACAGGAAGAATGCGGCGGCAGAGGATATATCGCGCTACGAGTCGTTCCTGAAGGAAACAGGGCTCGAGGAGATAATCAATACATCCCGCCTTGCGGGTAATCCTCAGTTGATAAAAGCCATTTCCGCTTATGCAAAGAAGCATGGCGGTACTGTGACAGCGAAGGGAACAGGACTTGCCATGGGCACCAAACCACAGGGCAGGCAGAATGCAAACGAATCCAGAGACTGGAAGGAATTCAAGGAATCCAGAAGATAAAGGAGACATAGACATGGCAGGAATGCTTGATGAGCTGTTTGAGGATCTTATCAAAGAACCCGAACAGGAAGACGAGAAAGAGAAAGAGGAAAAAGAACACAATGGCGATGGCTCACAAGCCGGAAACGAGGATGAGGATAAAGAACCAGAGTCACCGCTTTTCCCTACCGGCGAGCAGTGGGAAGACTTCAAAAAAGGGCATAATTTCGGAGCATAACGCCGCAACGCGACAACTCCGATAATCTGTGGTTCAATTTTGCCGTGGTCGTCTGATCACGGCATTTACAATGTTTCCTACCTCATGGGGAAACCGGATGGAAGAAGAGAGCTCATGGCGGACCGTACCCACCGGCTTATGGATAGCGGCGGAATGCAGATATCTCATAAGGAGGAAAAGGCAGAATGGCAACCTTTTCAACGGACAAGATGAATCTCATGGAGGCCTATCGCAGGGCAGGCTATGAGAATCCAGAGGTCCTTCTCGGTGAGCTCATGCAGCAGAATGATCTTCTGAGGACAGCTGCTGTAGCGCCGGCCAACAAGGGTTTCTACAATGAGACGCTCAGGGCCATTCAGCTCGGGGAAGGAAAGGTAACGAGAATCAACGGAGGAATTCCGGATATCTCATCGAAGACAGACAAGGTGTCGGATCCGGTAATCTCTTTTGAGGGAGCATCGTATGTCGATATCCGCATTTTTGACGGAGTTGATGATCTGGATGCGGTCAGGAACAGCGAGGACGCTATGAACCTTGCGGGCTTCTCCAATTCATGGAACAAGCTGCTTCTGGAAGGAACACCGAAGGATGCTGCAGGCTACACTGGCATTATGGCCAGAAGGAACAAGGCGTCCAATCCGAACGTCAAGGATTTCGGTGGATCTGCGAATCTCTCATCGGCCTACATCATCGAATGGGGCAATACGGGAACAAGGCTTCTCTATGCGAAGCACTCAACCCCTGGTATCTCCAGCGTTGACATGGGCCGGGTCAAGGTAGATGCACAGGATGGCTCCGGAAAGTACTGGGCGTTCGAGCGTGATTACAAAATCATGTTCGGTCTCTCTGTTCGTACGGAGAACTCTCTCTGGAGAATCGCGAACATCGATACTGAGTCGACAGATGCGTCAAAACTCCTCTCAATGATCATCAAGATCAAGAACAAGCTTCCGTCAAGAGGCAGAACAGGCTTCATGTACTGCAACACGGATGTGAAATCACTCATTGAGATCCTTACGCTCGATAAAGCTTCGAACGTCCGCACTGTCGAGATCGAGAACTATGGACCTGTCACACAGTTCCTTCAGCTCCCGATCATGACAATGGACGCTATTGGCTCTGAAGAGACGAAGGTTTCATAAGGAGACGGAAATGGAAGACGCAATTCTTAGATTCGGAACAATCACACTGGGATCTTCCACAGCTGGCTACAGTGCCAACGGAATCGACTTCAAGGTCGAGAAGGAGGATCTGTCAAATCTTCTCCCATGTGTTCTGGTAATCATTGCTGAAGGCGCAGTCACGAATGCGAAAATCTCCCTTTATTCGGGAGCAAGTGATAATCCGACGACATCAATCAAGGACTATCCGGCAATCGCATCTATGGCTGACGGAGATAGGGTAGAGCTGGAGCTGCCACTCTCATGCGCACGCTATCTCAGAGCAGGAGGAACAGGCACTGGAAAGGTCACAGCCACTATTGAAATGGGTGGTAAGTCTGCAAGCTGAGGCCTGCAGAAGTCATCAAATGAAGCGGATACTCCGCAGATAATTCGAACACACATCGCCGTCTTCTCTTCGAGGGAGGACGGCTTCAGCGAAGGAAGATAATGGAATACGGTAAGGAATGGCTCAATCTTGCGAACGCGGCGCTTTCAATGGTCTCATCACACCTCTTGCAGAAAATGCAGGATGGAACAACCGAGGCGAATTACATAAACACGCTTCTTCCCACAGCAGTGGAGGATGTCTATTCAACGCTTGATTTCATGAGCATTGCTGTCACCGAGGAGGTTCCAAGGCTTGATGAGAAGCATCCACTCTATGCTTATCGCTATGCCAGACCCGTGAATGCTGCGAAGATCCTGAAGGTCACTACGATCCCCGAGCATATGCAGTGGGAGCTTTCAGAAGGCTGCATATGCACAAATGCCTGCGGTGTGATAGTGAAGTATGTAAAGCTTCCAGAGACACCGGAGGATATGCCGCCTTATGCAAGGTCTCTTGTCACATTCCGCCTTGCATCCCTTCTAGCTTCCCCGATAGCCCATGATGACAATCTTGCCACAGCTCTCAAGAACGAGTACCAGAACCAGCTGAGCACTACGATATCGCTGACAGTTGCCGAACGGTACCAGGAAGACAGGTCGACAAGCTTCTGGACTGATACAGCTGCGGAGGACTTCTGATATGGCAACCTCATACAGAACAATCCAGAACAGCTTCATCGGAGGGCTCCTTTCTCCGATACAGGAAGGTGCTGTAGGCTCTTCGGCATATGGGGCAGGACTTTCCATCGCAGAGAATGTCCTCTTTGACGCCAGCTGTGTCTACAGACGGTATGGGACGAAGTTCGGAACCATGGCAAAATCTGCTGATTCTGTCTTCTTCCGATACTGGAAGAGTGAAGACGCGATATACATGCTTGAATGCTGGGATAAGGGAGCTCGTCTCATCAGCAGGGATGGCAAACCAGCAAGCAACGAGATTGCGACAACATACCTTGCTTCTGAGCTGAAAGAGCTTTCCGTAGTCTCAAATATGGGCGAGCTTTATATCGTCCACAGAAAACACAAGCCAGCGAAGATAACAATCCAGGACCCCGCTGAGGCAGGAGGTCTTCTGACGCTTTCAGCACCTGCGGATATCTCCTTTGTTCAGTCTGTCGCGAAACCATCAAGCGTATCCGATGGAGATACATGGACTGTTGCGAAAACATTCGATAGCGAGGGCAATTACCCTTCTGAACAGCTTTTCTACGGTGGTAGATGGTGGCTGATGTCCACAGACAATGACCCGTTGATGATATGGGGCTCACGTACCATGGAGGCTTCCACTGGTACATACAGATACAATGATTTCACCTTGGAGGAATGGGCCGCATACAAGCTTGAGACGGGAGCTGTGGAAGAGCAGGAGATAACAGCTGCAGACTGTGCGGTTGCCTATCAGTCCTCTGATATGTATGGAACCAGGATACGCTGGGCGCTTTCCCATCAGGCTTTTCTTGTCGGAGCTGGCATGTCTATTTACCAGTACACAGGAGGCGCTGCGATATCAGCAACCGTCACAGATGGCCTCAGCACATTCTCTCTTACGCAGGCAGTAGCGCTTGGTGCGGCAGGTGATAAAGCTGTTGCCTATAACAGCTATGTCTTCTTCGCTGGCGTTGGTGGCCATAGTCTCATGTGCATGAACTACAGCCTCCAGTACAGCTCATATACGGGAACTGATATAAGCACTCCTGTTGCTGATTATCTCAAAGCAGGTATCAGGACAATCTGCATAACTGAGGGAAGCCCCGCTGTTGTTTGGGTTCTTACGAATGACGGGCAGCTCCTTGCCTGCTCATTCGATGCCTCTGTCGGTATGATTGCTTGGTCTCTGATGACATTCTCCGGTAGCGATCATCCTCTCTGGATAGAATCTATGGAATCTGATATCAGCAGATATTCCACTCTCTTCCTGGTAATGAGCAGAGCTGGCAAGCTGACTATAGAGACACTGGAGATGGTTCCAGGAGCCTCTGCGTACAGCGTTCCATTTCTTGACTGCTATACAATCTCCCCGGATATCGATGAGCAGAACAGAATATGTCTTCCTGAGCTTGCCGTGCGTGATATTGAGATGGTTGAATCCATTGCGGATGAAACCTCCGGCATCCGCTATTCAGCTTCCCTCACAGAAACTGCTGATGAGAATGGATACATAACCCTGGATAGCCGCTTTCTGCAGCAGGCCTCTGAGTCTGCAGTGATAACCGCAGGCCTGAAGTATATGAGTGTGATAGGCACGCTGCGCTCGGAACTTCCTGCAAATGGCACATCACAGAGCGCTATGAGAGTCATCATGGACGTCACGTTCAGGCTTTTTCGCTCGCTGGGTGGCAGGGTAACTATGAGGCCATCAACTGTGTCCGGAGCATTCGACCGAGAGGCCCTCTCGCATGAAGCAAGAACCATCCTTTATAGGCGCTATGGCGAATTCAGATACGGCGAATTGGAAGAGCTCTTCACTGGGGACAGAAGCTCATCATACAAGAGCACTAACACCACCGATGATCGTGTAGTGGTGTTCTCGGAGGACCCATATCCTCTCAGTATCTGTGCTCTCATCATCGATCATTCAATTGCGGAGGTCTGAAATGTCTTCGCTTATAATCACAAAAGGCCCGCAGATAAGCGGTAAGGTAAATGATCCATATGAAGTGGATGGATGGGTCAGAGCTGCTGCAAATATCTTTTCGCTTGGATATACAGAAAGCATTTTCAAGAAAAATGAAAAGAAATGGGACAACTACCTGAATAATGCTGAGCTTCTCGGAAGTTATCAGGAGACGCTGAATACAATAGCAGGCAATATTCAGCTGAACCAGAATTCCATCATCACAAACCGCTGGGAGCTAGAGGACCTCAATCATGACAAGGTACTTGCAGATGATTTCTTAGAGGATTACCGCCAGATGCTTGCCGGTACGGGGGATTCGGACAATACACTCCTCATGCAGGATCGGATCAATCAGCAGAACATATCGAATGCCGAAGCAGATCTTGCCGCATACAGGGATTCATCAGCTCTTGAGCTTGATTCAATGATACGCTCAGGATTTGAGCAGTATGTAACAGCACGGGGCCAAGAGGCTGTTGCGAATGTCTATGCCTCCGCCACAGGCTCTGTTGTAGGCTCATTCAATAGTGCTGCAAAGAGGACAAGAGCAGCAATCAGAACCTTTGTAGGGGATGATATGGTCTTTGACCAGAAAGCGGAAGGAACCTCGATTTATGGCAAGTCCGGAGCTTCTATAGGGACATTTGCGCAGATGATGCTCTCCAGCAGGCAGACAGTGAAGAACAATATCGCGAAGCTCAATACGGCAGTGGATTCGGCAAAACTCGTATATCAGAATTATCGAGACCAGATGAAGGAATCCGCTTATCAGAGCCAGGTGATAGTAGACAGATATGGCCAGGCAAGCGAAATGCTTCAGTCTGCTATAGAGAATGCACAGGACAGTATTAAGGAGCTTCAGCAGAGCGCTCTCGAAACCATAACCAATGCAAAAGACATCATCGAAAGCATGAATAAATATGAGACGAATACCGGCTATGGAGATGATCTTACTACTTGGGATGGGCTTGATGACCTGTATGCCCAGTATGGGGGCGTTACTGACGAGGATATGGAAAGAGCTCTCTCCGATGTTCGGGAAGAAAGATGGAACGGCGGCGGAACAATTATTTACGGTGACCCGCAGAAATATGCCGATGAAAGAGCCAAGAAGCTCTGGGAGGTCTGAGTATGGCGATAATGCCTTCAGGAAACGGAATCAGCAATGCAGTGAATACTTATCGTCAATCTATCCAGGATAATATCTCTGCCAGGAACATGCACGCCAGGGCAAAGTATGATATGACGCCGGAGCGTGTTAAAACGGAAGATGCACGTGGTAATCAGGTAGATTCTCAAGCTGTATTCAACATCTTTTCAAGCTATCTGACCAGAGGAGCTACCTCTCTGGTCGATTCTATTTACAAGTCACAGGTATCTGATGGAAACATTGATCTTCTTGAACTGCAGACAGAAGGCAATGGAATAGCTGATGCTTCTGTCCTTGATGGATCATCCGGTTTCGTTGAGATAGAGCCAGGCACGGAGATTGCAGCAGGTGTTATCCCTCTGACGGATTCTGACGCTTCTGCAGGCCTTCCGGGCATGGGATTTAAAGTCTCGGATTCTTTCCAGGAATGGTATAGGACTGCAGGTGAATGGATAGATAACTTAAATTACATGTCCTCTGTTAAGAGTGAGATGCATGCCCAGCTTGATGCTTTCTACTGGCAGAAAGTCAATTCAATGCAGGCCAGTGCATTTGAGAAGGCCTATGCGAATTATGAGAACAATTTCTCTATGATGCAGGAAGCCGCGATTGTTGAAGATGCACAGAAATGGGTAGAGCATGAAAAGGACCCCTCTCTTGATATCACATATACCGGTATAGCCAATATCCAGGGGAGAACAGACTGGGATGCGGCCACAAAGAAGGCACACGCTATTGATTATCTTAGCAGTGTACGATATCTCGGTGTCCAGGATAGGGCTGTAGAGATAGCCAGGACAAGCGGGCTTGCTGACGTTGACAGATATCTCCAGGAACAATCATTCCTGAAACCCCAGGAAAGAAACTCCATATACGCAATGGCTCAGACCTCATACAGCCAGATGAAAGGCTCATATACAGATGAAGCTGGAAATCTGATGGCTGAGGCTTTTTCTGACATGGGCTCAACACCATATCAGATTTATGAGGAAATAAACAATATAGCTCGTACCATGGGGCTTCCTGATGATGTGCGTTTAGGTATGATTGAAACTGCAAGAAGCGAACAGCGCACTGCAGTGCAGGCCATGGTCTCTAATCAGCTTCAGATGGATGCAGGAGAAGGCTATAGTGCATATACGAAAACTCTTGAATACCTTGAGAGCGGTGGTGCCGATTCATGGTTCTATGGACTGCCAGAGGAGAAGGCTTCTGCAATTTCCCAATACAAAGCAAAAATTCAAGAGATAGAAGAGAACGCTGCAACAGCTTTGAATACGACAACAGAGACGATTCAGAAAGCAGATAAAGAGACTCTTACAGGCTATAAGACCGGACTTGATAATGACTGGGACCTCTTTTCATCTGGAGCTTATACGGGCGAAGAATATCTTCAAGCCGTTACTGACAGGACCATTGCAGCAAGAAAAGAGATAGGCCTTCCGGAAACTGATGAGAGTATAATCGCCGCGCAGGCTGTTGCGATGGATAAGGTTATGGGATATATCCCGACAGCAATGCAGAGCGACATAAAAAGTACGGTTTCCAGCCTGATGGTTGCAGAAGGGCTTATCCAGTCACAGACGAGTAAGAGAAGGCCGGAAGAGCTTGCAGCACTCAATAAGGTCATAACCCAGACGAATGGCGCTATTGCCGATGCAATTTTCCAGTATGGCACAAAGGCTGTTGGTACGCCTGAGGATATCTACAACTTTGCTAATCAGACAGTACAGGCGTTCATACTGCAGAACGAGGTGCTTGGAAGTGATGGCATAAGCGATATTCCTCTTCTTGATGAGCCTGGAGTGACAATGAAGAAAGCTGTCACTGCAGCAGTTGATACCAACAATGCCATTGTTGAGGCAAATGAGACGAATTATATCTATCTCGACCATTCCGCTGGATATGAGGCTGTAGGTCTTCAGGATGAGAATGGCAACACAGTTGGTTTTGTTTCACGTTATCTTGCTTCCGGAGAGATTGAGGCATTCCCTGAGTACAGGTTCCTTTCTATTGAGGCTCAGGAGGATTTCAGAAGAAGGGTGGACGTATTCGAATCGCTTCTTGTGCCTGCGCTCAATAGCAGCGGAACGCATATCACGAAGACGGATATCCATTCCATGCCGGAGGTGACTGATAGCGGGAACACGGCAATCGCATCTCCTGTGATGTTTGCTGGTGGGCGTATCTTCCGTATAAGGGGCCAGGAGATACAGGAGACAATGGATGGCAATACATGGATAACTTTTGCGACATTCAGCAAATCAGGGGACGTTTTCCCCGTGAATATTCAGGAAAGCCCAAGTGCACCATCCCAGACTGCATGGCTTGATGAGAATACCATCGGGAACTATGTGAAGCCAGTATATGAGATGACCGGACGCGGCAGGCAGGTCACCGGCATATCAATAGACCCTGCAATATTCAGTCTGCCGAATTACACGAAGACAGATGCAATCAATCTTGTTAAAGACAATCCGGAACTGCAGCAGTTCTGGCAGATGTTTGCAAGTGATATCGGCAGGATGGAAAGAGAGAATAAGGGGGACAATCAGTAATGCCACAGTATGGAGCACTTCAAGGCGATATGTATCAGATGAGTTCTGGTTACAAGGGAACAGATCCTGCTGAGAATCTTAGGAAGAATTTAAATCTGTTACAGCCGGAGAGAAAAGAAGAAGACACCGTAGAAAGTATGGGTATTGAATTCCCCTCTGCTGCAAAGCCTGAGCCTATGCAGGAGAGAGCTGGAACACTGCCTTCTGCAGGGAACCAGCAAGCCCCCTACCGCGGGATAATGCAGCAGGATATAGATACTGTAAGCAATATATTCTCACTTTGGTTCGGTGATAAGTACAGGCTGAATGAAGAAGAGCAGAAGACATTCGAGAGGATGGTTTTGGCTTCTGCGGATCCTGTGGATACTGCAGGGCGATATGTGGCTTCTGTCTCGCTCTCCAAGCGCTCTGGCCTTCCTGTTATCGATGTGTACAATAACCTGGATGCGATAGCTGAATACTTTACGGGCACGGAATATAAAGCTAGTGATGCAACCCTTCCTCAACTTATAGATGCCTCCTTTGAATCACAAGATTCTCTGGATCTTAAAGGGTCGTGGATGGACCTTGTGAATGAGAAAGGCCGGAACGACCCTGAGGCATTGGCTCTTGAGGAACGTATATTTGCCCTGGAGGTAGATATCAATGCGAAAGGCGGTGGAATACCTAAGAACGGATGGGATATGGTGAAGCGTGATGTGCTCAGCTCATTCGGGTACACTTCGGATATCGGAACGAAATCAGGCCTTATGTCAGTCAGCCTGACTGTTGCAATGGCTCCTATGGTTGCATCCGTTATGGCAATCAATCCAATTGCAGGTGCCGCTGTCGGATTCTCTGCTTTACTTGCAGCGAAGTTCGGAGGTGCTGTCGTTGGCTTCAATAGGTCCAGGGAGCTTTCGGAAGCCGATATGTTCTGGAACCTCATGCACCTGACAGATGAGGAAGGCAATATGCTGCAGGGGAATCCTGAGACTGCTTCCATATTCGCCGGGCTTTATGGTGGTGTGATAGGTTTCATGGAGCAGATGTTTGATGGCATTACATCAAGAGCCAGCTCTGCATTATCAGGCACATTCACAAGAAGACTCGGACTCAGCAATCTAGCAACAAAAGTCCTGACAGATAAAGGTGTTCAGGGTACGCTGGAGAATGTTGCGTATGCCGGCCTTGACTGGCTTGCAGGAGGTCTCGATGAGGGATTCCTCCAGGAAGCACCTGGATATCTTGCAGATACAATACTCACGGCAGGCTATCAGAAATCTATAGGCCTTGAACCTGATGTTTCAGCAAAAGAAACTGCGGTAGAGTTTTTCCGTACAGGGCTTGAAAGCACGCTTGTTGGTCTTATTTATGGCGGGGTAGGCATCCCCGGCACGATGATAAATAACAGACAGCTTGCCTTTGACCTCAGACGTGAGGCGAACAGATCTCCATCAGCAGAGGTTTTCTTTGAGAGGACTGAGAATCGCAGGCCAGAGAACGTTTCGAAAGAGGATTTTGATTCAGCTCGCACAACGATACATAACAATGCACAGGCACAGAGAGAAGCAATCTTCGGCAAGAGGGAAGGAATGGTCAATGCTTCCCCAGAGATTGCCGCAGAAGAGCGGTATGATACCAGGAATCCTGAGACTGGAGAGGAAACGGCCACAGCAATTCCAGATGGCTCTGTCTACCGCA
>CASDZV010000026.1 GCA_949285905.1 uncultured Spirochaetales bacterium
ACACGACAACGGTGCCGTCTTCATGGTGGACATGGCCCATTTCGCCGGTCTTGTCGCAGGCAAGGTCTTCACGGATGAATACGACCCCGTCCAGTGGGCGGATGTCGTGACCACGACCACGCACAAGACGCTGCGCGGTCCGCGTGGCGGTCTGGTCCTTTGCAAGGAGGAGTTCCGCGAATCGGTGGACAAGGGCTGTCCTCTGGTCATCGGAGGTCCTCTTGGCCATGTCATCGCCGCCAAGGCCCTGTGTTTCATCGAGGCGCTGAAGCCCGAGTTCAGGAAGTACGCAAGGCGCATCGTCGAGAACGCCCAGGACCTTGCATTGGCTCTGAGGGAGGAGGGCTGTGTGATCCTCACCGGAGGCACCGACAACCACCTCATGCTCCTGGATGTCTCCCCATTCGGTCTCAACGGCCGTCAGGCAGAGAGCCTGATGAGGGAGTGCGGAATAACCCTCAACAGAAACGCGCTGCCTTTCGACAAGAACGGTCCCTGGTACACCTCGGGTCTAAGGCTGGGTACTCCTGCTCTCACGACCCTTGGAATGGGCGAGAAGGAGATGAAGGAGATTGCATCCATCATCGCCATGGTTCTGAAGAACGCCCGTCCTGCAATCCTCACCAAGGGGGAGAAGGCAGGTCAGCCTAGCCGCAACAAGGCCAAGGCCCCCAAGGAGGTCATGGATGAGGCCAGAAGCAGCGTCCATGCCCTGCTAGCCGCATACCCGCTGTACCCGGAGCTGGATCTGGACTTCCTGAAGGAGGAGTTCCTGATACCAGAGGACTGAGCGATACGGAAAACTGGATTCCAGCCACTCCTTTCGTTTCCATTGTGTGGAGCATCACGATTATTGCCGAGATGATTGCGAGGTTGTATGCGTTGAAATATCGCAATTTGGCAATTACGATGGCATTAATTGTATGTAGGTAGAAGGTAGTTCATCCTAATCGGTGTTACGGAAGTTTTCGAGAACCAGAGGCCGGTATATCTCAACATGAACACATATATCCACAAAGAATAGGCTGATAACATGGAAAGTAAGGGTGAACCTTACTTTTGGCTGGTAGAGATTGTGTAGCCTATATGCTCTTTGAGCTATAAAATAGTTTTTAATCATTTCGGTTGTATAGTTCTGAGATAAGAGAGGGATTTGATGACAACAGAACGACTCATTCCGTGTGCAAAGCATCTTGTTGAGTCAACTAGATCCGTTGGATACTCATTTGAGTCGGCCATTGCCGATATAATTGACAACAGCATCTCAAAAGCTGCATCTACGATAAGCATTCTTTTTGATTCCAATACCCCACAGTATGTTGCGATTATTGATGATGGTACAGGAATGAATGCGGAGGAATTGAAACAGGCCATGCGCTATGGTAGTAAGAGTTTTGGAGAAGAGAGGTCTGAAGATGATCTTGGCCGTTTTGGCCTAGGCCTGAAAATGGCTTCCCTCTCGCAATGCCGGAAACTCACACTAATCTCAAAATGCAGCAATGAAATTAATGGTGCATGCTGGAATCTTGGCCGCGTTTATAATGACGACGACTGGACAATCGAACTCTTCTCACAAGAGGATCTGAAAGACAACAAATTCATTTCAGAACTTGCCACTTCTGATTCTGGGACAATCGTAATCTGGGAAGATTTTGATCGCCTTGAATGTGAAACAGACGATATCCAGAGAGTTTTCGATGAGAAAATAAGTTCTGCTCGAAATCATATAAGCTTGGTATTTCACAGATTCTTGGATTCACACGGTGATGCAAGACGAATTCGAATTAGCATGAACGGAAATCCGGTTGAGGCCATTGATCCGTATCTGCTCTCCAATTCTGCGACCCAGCGACTGGAAGAAGAGAAAATAAAGATTGGTGATGAATACATCTTGGTAAAACCTTTCATCTTGCCATACGCTAGCAAGCTTTCAAAAAAAGAACAAAAAATGTTCTCTGATTTCAATGATATCAGACATAATCAGGGGTTCTACATTTATAGAAACAAACGTCTGATTGTGTGGGGAACTTGGATGCGCCTGATAAAAGCCAGCGAACTGCATAAACTGGCCAGAGTACGGGTGGATATTCCAAACTCAATGGATTCTATGTGGAATATCGATATCAAGAAATCCACTGCAGCCCTGCCTGATGCAATAAAGCCAAAACTGAAAGACATTGTGTTGCGTGCTGTCGGTACAAGTGAACGAGTCTTCAAATATCGTGGAAGAAAGATAAAAGACAATCTATTTCATGTTTGGGAGACGGTCGAGGGGAGAGACAAGGTTTTTCGCTACTCCATAAACAGAGAACTACCGTTGTACAAGGCGCTGGTGGAAGAACTTGATGATGAAAACCAGAGACGGCTTGAAGCTCTTCTTTCCATGGTTGAAGATACATTCCCGTATGGAGATGTCTACATTCGTCAGGCGAAGGAAGAAACAATTGGGAAGGAGACAGATCAGGATGTTCTTTTCAAAAACGGTATAGACTATGTCGATGCCTTGATGTCGCTCGGAACTAACACCACGGTAGCCTTAAACTGTCTGGAGAGACTTGACTACCTGAATGGACACAAAGACGTGATTGCAAGAATAAGAGAGGAGTATTGCCATGAATGATGTTCAGGATAAGATCTTTACGCAGGTGATATGCGTTTATCGTGATAATGGTGGGCTGCCACTGAACGAACAGCAGATTGAAACGTATGTAGACTTTTTTTCACGAATGCCTGGTTTGAACTATAACCTGACGGAAGAAGAAAGATCTGACCTGATAAAAGACATCAAACACAACATTGAAGTGAATGTTGATAAAAGGCCACGGGCTTGCCTTGTCGAAAAGAACCACAAGCCATGGTATCTCAACGCAAAGGCACAAAATGAACAGAACACTTACTGGAAGAGATACAGGGATTATCTGTTTTTCCAGAAACATTACAGTCAGCCTGTAGTGGACTCAATTGATTCTTCAACTGATGATATTATGGACTTGCTCGGCAACCCAACCTTGTCAAAAGGTATTGGCTTCATGCGTAGGGGTCTGGTTTTGGGTGACGTCCAGTCTGGAAAAACAGGTACATATATTGCACTGATAAACAAAGCAGCAGATGCAGGATACAAGGTCATCATTTTGTTGACCGGAGTTATCGAAAAACTCAGGCAGCAGACTCAGGGCCGTATCGACGAAGGTTTTATAGGCAGTGACAGCGCTGCAATGGTAAAAAACATGCAGGCCTCTGAACCGATTGGTGTCGGCAAGTTCATAACCAATGACCAAGCACCTACTACATGTCTTACATCGACAGAGGAAGACTTCAATTCCAGATTGGCAAACAATGTGGTCAGTAATCTACAGGCAATCAATGGCCCGATGATTCTTGTCGTCAAGAAAAACAAAAGTGTGCTTACAAAGCTTCATCAATGGTTTACGAAAAGAAACAATGTCGTTGCTGGAGGAAAAATAGACTTTCCTCTGCTTTTGATTGATGATGAAGCTGATAATGCATCAATCAACACCAACAAGGATGACACCAATCCGACAATAATCAACAAATGCATTAGGGATTTGTTGAGCCTTTTCACCAAGTCAAACTATGTCGGATTCACTGCAACTCCCTACGCGAATATTTTCATCAAACCTGATACGGATGATGAGATGCTCAATGCAGACTTGTTTCCGCAGGATTTCATCTATGTGTTGAAAAAACCTTCCAACTATATCGGGCCAGAAGAGATTTTTGACGAACAAGGTAGATGTTCATTCATGGTGAAAACGATTGATGATAAGAAGGAGAATGCATTCCTGCCTGAAAAGCATAAAAATGGAGCATCAGTCGGGCCTCTTCCAGAACCTTTGAAAGAAGCAATCTGCTCATTCTTCATTGCAAATGCAATCTTAGACCTGAGACATATGGAAACCACTCACAGATCCATGTTAATAAATATCAGCCGCTTTATTAAAGTTCAGAACAATATCCAAGAGGCAGTAGAGAGTTTTGTAAAGACATATCAGAGAGCCATTGAGAATTACAGTTTGTCAAAGAACCCCCTGAACAATAGTGAGCTGGCATACATCAAACAGGTTTTCGACAAACACTTCGATTCAACCAAAAACGCTAATGCGGGAGAAGAGAAGACTTTCAGCTGGGATGAAATTGTCCATTCTCTGTATCGTGCGACAACCCCCATCGTTGTCAGGGCGGTAAACAAGGATAATGCTCAGAAGAATCTCAGTTATTCTGATTATGAGGAAACTGGTCTCCGAGTCATCGCAGTTGGTGGATTCAGCCTTTCCAGAGGACTTACTCTTGAGGGTTTGTGTGTCAGCTACTATTACAGAAACTCAAAGATGTATGACACACTTATGCAAATGGGAAGATGGTTTGGATATCGTGACCATTATGCCGACGTCTGCCAGATCTGGATGAATAACACCTCTCGAGACTGGTATAGGGAAATCACTCTTGCCACTCGAGAGTTGAAAGACGATCTGGTAAGAATGAGCAACCAGGGAAAAACGCCCAAGGAATTTGGACTCTGGGTTAGATCTGATAGTACAGCCCTGTATGTCACAGCAAAAAACAAGATGAGAAACGCTGAGAAGGTATCTAGGAAGATAACATTCTCCGGTAAGATCATCGAAACGCCATATCTTAAGAAAAGTGAGTCATTCAACGACAGAGTCCGAGAGAGGACAGACGCTTTCATTAATGATATTCTTGACTGGAATGGTGGGTTCTCTTCGACTGAAGGCCTTCACAGACCATCCACACCTTTAATAAAAAATGTTCCTGTGGAAAAGGTTACGGCCTATTTAGCTGATATCAAGCTGTCAGGTGATCAGACTGTCATTGATAAAGACCTTATTACCAGTTACATCAGTTCTTCTGAAGCTCTAAGAAACTGGGATGTCGCAATAGCAACAGGTGAAGGTGCAGAAGTCTGGAATTTTAGAGGAAGGAAGATTCAAAATGTCCGGAGAAACTTCCGCATTTCTGATTATTCATATGTAATTTCGGGAAAAAACAGTAGGGTGGGCGATACAGAAATGTATGGTCTGGGGCTTACAAAAGTGGAGTATGATGAAATTGAGTCAGATGTGAAAACAAAACAGAACAAGAACCTGTCTCAGGCAGATCTGTTTGCTCCTGGTATCAAGCGAAACCCTCTACTTGTCATTTATCCTGTTGAATTGATAATTGGAGATAAGACGAGGAGAGAGGAACCGGATAAAGTTCCTGCTCTTGAAAAGGTTGTTGAAGTTGCTGGTACGAAACCTTACGTTGCAATTGGAATGGGCTTCCCTTGTGCTGTCGGAGAGAAAGCAATCGAATATATCTACACGATGAATTCAACAAAACGTAACGAGCTGATTGAGGCCGATGAGGATTTCTCGACAGACGACAAAGAGGAGGAAGTAGATGAGTAGTAATTCTGTCCATCTTGTTTTCAACCGCTATAAACTGGTGGAATCAGGCCCTCTTTATGAAATCTTCCTTGGTAAAAATGAAAAAGACCAAGATTCTCTCCTTTTCCGTGTCAATTCAGCGTTCCCTGAGGATCTGTTTGCAGAATTGACAAATACTTCAACAATGGCTGTGGATCTGATACGGAAGGAAGAAAATCAGACTATTCTCTGCTTTGATCTGCTTGATGTCGACTATCAGACTCTTTTCTTCAGTTTTGCGGACAACATGATTTCCTTTGTCAGCAGACAATCGAATGAGGGCAACCCATTTGAAGCCATAGTTCTCCGTTACAGCCAATGGCAGAGGCTGTTGAAAATAAATCGGACAGGGTTGTTGTCTGTTGAAACAATCCGTGGACTGATTGGCGAACTGCTTTTCTTGAGAGACTTCCTGATGCCAGAGTTTGGTGCAAAATCAGCTCTCGGATATTGGAAAGGACCTATTGGAGCAGACCAAGATTTCAGGACAGAAAAGATATGGTATGAAATCAAGACTGTCACCAGTGGAAGCGATACAGTCCTTATCTCTTCAATTGAACAACTGGATTCTGAGCAGTTTGGAGCCGGAGAGATTGTCATCTTCGCTCTGGATGCAACGGTTCCTGCAGATCCTGAGAAAATAACAGTCAAGAGCCTTATTGATGAAATCAAAGTCCAGCTAAGCAGACAAGAATCCTATACGTTTGACAACTTCCTATTTTCCAATCTGGGGTATTATGATAAGCCGGAATATGAGACTGGAAACTATGTTGTAAGGCTCTCCTCGACACAGCGATATGCAATAGATGCCATATCTCCAGTGATAAGAAGAAGCTCTGTTCCAAGTGCTGTTGTTTCTCTAAAATACAATCTTAGTCTGGCTGGGCTGAATACTTGCAAGATAGATTAGCAAAAGGTTGGGGAATATGGAGACAATTACAGAATACCTGGATAATCTGAGACAGATTATAGCAATAGATTCTGTTCAGAATGGAATTTCAGAAAGAGAATCCTTTATCAATTATGTCTCTGACCGCCTTCTGAATGCGGGTGAAATACAAGATGACATCAATTATCTTCATTTTGAGGGAGAAGGAAAAAACAAAAGGAACATCCAGCTTGACGGGTATTGTACAGATACGCTTTCTTCATCAATTGTTTTATTTATTGCAGACTATTCTGGCGACACCACTCCCATCACGACCTCTGATATCATGCGGTTTTACAAACGGGTAGAAGGATACCTTGAGAATGTTGATTACATATTGGATGAAGGCGAAGAAAGTTCTGGTGGTTATCAGCTGGCATCTTCAATAAAGAATGAATATTCAGAGTTTTCAAAGTACCGGATTTACCTTATTACTGACCGGCCTCTGGCACTGTCTGTAAACTCCATATCAGAAAGCAAAATAGGGTCTCGTGAGGTTGAACATTTTATCTGGGATATCAACAGACTGTATCAGGTAGACAACTCTGAGAATGGAAGAGAGCCAATTACAATAGATTTGACAAAGTTTACACCTGATCATAAAGGTCTTCCATGTATTCTTGCAAACAAAACTCAAGATTACACTGCTTACCTGTGTACCATTCCAGGAAGAACTCTTGCTGATCTGTATAACAGGTACACAGGCCGACTTTTGGAAGGAAATGTCAGATCATTTCTTCAGTTGCGAGGAAAGGTTAACAGTGGAATAAGACGAACCATTCTTACTGAACCGGAAAACTTCTTCACTTACAACAATGGGATTTCTGGAACTGCTGCAAAAGTTGAGACAACCACAGATAATGGGATCGGCTATATAACCAGCATTACGGATTTTCAAATTGTAAATGGGGGGCAGACGACAGCATCTTTGGCTGCTTGTCTGCTGAACGACAAGAAAGAAAACTCAGAAAACAAAATAAATGAAATTGTTGTACAGATGAAGCTTTCTGTTGTTCAAGATCAGGCGAAAGCCCAGGAACTAATTCCGAATATTTCCAAATACACTAACTCACAGAACGCTGTCAAAGATACGGATATGTGGTCCAACCATCCGTTACACATGCGTCTTGAGAAAATATCAAGGTCCATTGCCGCACCTGCGGTTGCTGGAAGGGCAAGCAGCACATTCTGGTATTATGAAAGAGCACGTGGACAGTATGCCCAGGAGACATACAAGCTTGGTAAACGGGATCGGGACAGATTTCTGGCTTCACATCCAAAAGACCAGCTTATTACAAAAACTCAGTTCGGCATAATCGTGAATATTATGAATATGCATCCCGAACATGCAAGCCTTGGTGGAGAAAAGTCCTTCAAGAAATTCATGGATTTTGGACTCAAGAAATGGGAAACATCTGACTCTTTTTTCAACGAAGAGTTTTTCCGAAATGTGGTCGCAATCCAGTTGATGTATAAAGCAGCATACAGATACGCAGCTGGAAAGAAATATGACTATAAAGCCAATGTGGTCGAATATGCTATTTCTCGTTTGCTGTTTGAAATTGCATCAAATTCGAATCTTGCTGGATATACAATTGATTTGGGAATGATCTGGAAAAATCAGACGGTATCTCTTGCTATGGATAATCAGCTTGCTAGTCTTGTTGATGCTGCATATGAATATTTGAATGATCCAAGCAGACCAATTGTCAACGTAACAGAATGGGCAAAGAGGGAGAAATGCTGGGAATTGTTCAAGACAACCTCTATTGAGATTTCCAAGGATTTCCTTGCTGAACTTGATACTATCGCAAATGCAAAAACAGCCCAAGCTGATGCAAGAAGAGAACTCAAGAATGCCCAGAAAGACAATGCGATGATTGAAGTCTATAATTATGGCGTGAAAGGATTCCGGAAACTTCAGGAATGGAACAAGATTGCAAATGTTCTTTCTCCAGAAGAAAACAGCTTTATACAGGCAGCACTCCTGATGGAAAGAGGAAAATTCCCTTCTGACAAGCAGTGTGTCAGAATCCTTGAAGTACTTGAAAGAGCCCGCTCCAAAGGTTATTTGGGATAGGGTGTCTCAGTCTTCATCAAACAACGGTTTCATTGCTTCTGCCACTTTTTCTGCCAGAACAACGGGTACTGCATTTCCTATCTGCTTGTATGCAAAAGTACGAGAAGGCTTGCCTGAGATAGATTCAAAGAAATAATCATCGGGAAATGTCTGCAATCTTGCAGCCTCCCTTGGTGTCAATGAACGGTTCTGGTTCTTGTCCGGATGGATATAATAATGTCCATCTTTAGAAATATGTGCTACCACAGTTTGAGAGTAGGGCATATCTCCGGCAACGACCTTGAACCTGTCGGAAAATGCCGCTGAGTTCTTGTGTGTCCTCAACTCACTTGGAACTGCCGAGTACTTCAATCTCGTATGTTTTTTATTCCAGTTTTCGACTGCCAGACTATATATTTTTAAATCCCTGCTGTTATTCGGCCGGGCGCAATGAAAAGTGATTGGGAACTTTTCCGAATGTATTTGTGAGTCGATTAGATACCTGCTTGGCTGGCATCTTTCTTTGACGCCATAATATGTGCCTTCTCCAGAGTGGATTGATGGTAAATCCCTTAAAACGTCAGCAACAGTATATTTGTTCTGATTAATCTCAATTTCAGGATAGAAACCTGTTTCGTTACCTTTCTTCCCAATGATGATGACTCTCTTTCTCTTCTGAAGGACTCCATACTGACTGGAATCAAGCACCCTGAGCTCTGTTTCATAACCTTTTTGTTTGAACAGTGACCTCATTTTTGACAGATGGAGTTCTCCATCTTCGTCTTTTGCAGAAAGAAGTCCAATAACATTTTCAAAAACAAAGTATTTGGGCTTAAATCTCTCAAGAAACTCAGCGTACAATATGTATAAATAGTTTCTTTTGTCCCCCACCATCCTGTTTGGATCTCTACTACGGCCAGCTAAAGAGTAAGCCTGACATGGTGGACCTCCTATAATCAGGTCCACATTCTTGCCATAAGCTTCAATCTGTTTGAATATCCCTTGGAGCGATGAGTCCGATATTTCCTCCTGAATGACAGAATCAATAACTTCTTTCGGAACAGAAGAATATAGCTCTACTCTAGAAATCTCACCTATCAGATACTTCTTATAGATGTTCGACTTGCCATTTTGCAATAAGTAGTGATATGCAGCTCTAGTGCGTAACGTATTGCAGGCTGCAGCATCCATCTCAATATGACAGATTGGGGAATACCCTGCACGTACAAAACCTTCTGACAGCCCACCCGCTCCAGCAAAGATATCCAGAAAGTTTATCACAGTGGTCACCCTCCAGCAGATTTGCGGCTCCAGGATACTTTATTTGAGAAAAGCGTTCAAGCCGTCGGTCACATAGCGTAAGTCATCCAAATGTAAATAAGCGAGGCAAGTCTTGGCAGAATTGCCCTCAAAAGAGGTGTGACTTAAAACTGGAACTGACATGTCGTTCTTCATCTCATGATGACACATCAGAGCTCAGGAATGAGATCATCTTGAAATGCTTCAGGATGTTGTACCTTTAAGAACGCCAGGGAATGGGTGGAAGCAGAATCTTCAAGGTGACGAGCGACAACAAGGTTCGTGCTCCTCAGATAGATACAAATCTGATGACTACTGAACTTACTATCTGGAAGATGGACATCGCAGAGTATCCAGATCTAGATGCCAGGGAAAAGGAAGTGTTCCGGTACATTGCGAAAGCTGGATGTGCGGTCACTATATAGAATCTGATGGAAGCAATGCCAAAATATAAACGTGATATGCTCAGAAGGGTTTTGAACAAGTTGATTGATAGAGGCCTGATAATGAAGAACGGTTCCAGTGTTTCAACCAGATATGAGCTCAATAATGGGACATCAGCCTATCAAGCAGGAATTCCTGAAATCAAGGCATTTATGGATATTGCAAAGATAGGTGAAAAAGCGATTGACGAGCGATTGAAAAGCGATTGAAAAGGGCTTCTCATGAGGTGACTTGCAAACAGTATTTGCTTTATCTGTAAGGAAATAGCATTTACCATGAAGCGATTGAAAGCGATTGATAATAAGCTGAATTCCGATTGAGATGGGATGAAAAACACCTTGCCGATTCGTCGAGATCAACATACAATTATGTTACCAACAAAATTGTTGGCAACAAATATGTAGGTAAGCTGGAGACTGGACAATGGAATTCATAGGCCGAAAGAAGGAACTCGGGATTCTGAAATCCCAATTGGAATCAGGACATGCTGCGATTCTCCTGTATGGAAGAAGAAGGCTCGGCAAGACCTGGCTTCTGAGACAGGCGATGAAGGATCTGGATGGAGCGAAGATACTCTACACCTGTAAGCCGATGTCTCTTTCAGATAATGCTACCATGCTTTCTGCAAGAGTGCTGGAGGCGATTGGCCTTGCACCATTGTCATTCAGCTCGTTCGAGCAGCTTTTCGACTTCATCTCCAAACGTCCCGAGAAGTTCACGATCGCATTGGATGAATACCAGGACCTCAAGAGAAGAAACGACAACGACTACGTCGATTCAATCTTCCGCGACATCGTCGATTCAAGGGGAGATAACGTATCCATCGTGTTCTGCGGATCCTCTATAAGGATGATGAAGGCGCTGATGGATGCAGACAATCCGCTTTTCGAAAGATTCACCAAGGAGATCCATCTGAAGGAGATGGACTATCTTGAATGTTCCGCCTTCTATCCGCACGCAGGCATTCGTGAGCGCATCATGCTGTACAGTGTCTTCGGTGGTGTGCCTTTTCTGAATAGTCTGATCGATTCGGAAAGGAGCGTGGAGGACAACATCATCGACCTCTTCGTCAGCGAGACGGGAAACGCCCGTACATACGTGAAGAACGTTCTTGATGCGGAGGTCAGGTCCATCCCGGATGCCTTCACGGTGCTTTCGATCATAGGCAACGGAAAGAGGCGATACAGCGAGATAGAGTCTCATATGAGTGATGAGAAGTCCCGCAACCAGCTCTCGAGGACGCTCGAATCCATGCAGAAGGCGGATCTCATCGTCAAGAGAAGGCCGATCAACGACATCGGCAGGAAGAATACATTCTACGAGATTGCAAGCAATCCGTTGCGTTTCTATTTTGCCTATCTCCTCGAAGCGGATGATTACATGACAGTCGGCGGCAGGTCCTATTTCGACAGCCGCATCAGGCCATCTCTTGTCACTTATGTCAGCTACCGGTTCGAGGAAATCGCCCGATCATGGTTCTCGATTCTCTCGCAGAATGGAAAGCGGCCTGATGTATTGAGAATCGGTACATACTGGTATGACGACAAGGACAGCAGACGCAGTGGTGAATTCGACGTCGCACTACAGACATCAGAAGGGTATGAGATCTACGAGTGCAAGTTCCTGGAGAACAAGGCTCCGCTTTCCCTTGTCCAGGAAGAGAAGCGGAAGGCGATGGCAGCAGGCGGCCTTGCCGTCACCCGTTTCGGGATGATCTCTTCTTCGGGCTTCGAGGAGAATACGGATCAGGCCGTTCTCATCACCGGAGATGATCTGTATGCAAGTTGCTTGAAAATCTAAAGTAGAATCGTCTGAGAATCTAAAGTGTAATACTTGGGAAATCCAAAACGGGTAGGACATGATGCTAATTCGTAAATTGACAATCTTGGAATTGGCAAATTGACTGCACGTGGCAAGGGAACGGGAAGTAGAGAAACTCGAGAGGATCATCGCTGGAGATGGATTCTGGTCCATTGCCGTCTATGGGCGAAGAAGGGTGGGGAAGTCCGAACTCATCCGTCATGTAGTTGCCGACAAGGACCATCTGTACTTCCAGGCGACCAGTGACAGGGAATTCAACAGTATCCCCGCTGAAGATGGGTGTGCCGGGACAATCCTGGACATCCATGTCTCTTCCGAAGGCATCATATTGCATAAACTGTTGTAATATAAGGAGTTGTGCAAGTTATACAGCCTGCTGTGCTTGTTGCAGATTGTTGCAATTCCTGTTGACTTCTCCCCATAGTGGTATAGAATTGAACTGTAAGACCACATCTTAGGAGAGTCTATGTCTGACAGAATGAGAAGCGTTCCCTTCGGGAATCTGCTTGACCGGGTGTTCGGGGAGCTTGGCCGCCAGGGCTCCGTCTTTTCGATTCCTGCATCCTGCTTCTACAAGGACGAGCGACGCGACCAGGTGAAGGTCTTCGGCCAGGTGGCCACCACGGCGCTCGGCCCCGCGGCCGGCCCGCATACGCAGCTTGCCCAGAACATCATAACGTCCTATCTGGTGGGAGCCCGCTTCATCGAGCTCAAGACCGTGCAGATCATGGACAG
>CASDZV010000027.1 GCA_949285905.1 uncultured Spirochaetales bacterium
CTCCTCTCAGATGCTCTGTAACTTCAACTTCAAACTCGCATTCTTCATCCAGCCATTTCTCCATATTGCAATCTTATCATACCCGATGTTTCTTCCACCATTCCTCTCCATCTTTCGCTTCGCTTAGAAGACGGAGACTCCTGGAGTTAAAGGTTGAAAAGTATCCTGTCCTGTATTTCGATTTCAACAACATGTTTGATCTTACGCTTGATGGATTCCTTTCATCATTCCGGTACAAGATAACAACTGCTGTGGAACAATATGGTGTTCGATATGATTCTGGGGAGACTTCTCCTTCGACAATGGTTCAGAAAGCTATTGATGAGATTTACAGACGATACGGACATCTTGTAATCATCATTGATGAGTATGATTCTCCGATTACATCGCTTCTCAACAATGAGGAGATTATTCCAGATGTAAGACTCATCATGAATTCATTTTACGCGACTATCAAGAACAGAAGCGATAAGATCCGCTTCTTCTTCATGACAGGAATTGTGAAGCTTGCGAATCTGTCAGTTTTCTCAGCACTGAACAATCTTGCAGATATCTCAATGCTTCCTGAGTTCACTCCGGCATTTGGCTATACTGAATCAGAGCTTGGGGAATACTTCGGAGAGGGGATTGATGAGTATCTTTCATCCCATACGGAGATCTCAAGGGATGCCTTCCTTTCGAGGATAAGGTCATTTTATGACGGATACAGGTTCTCGCCATACTCTGATGAGAGTGTGTACAACCTTGTATCGATAGGCTTCTTCTTCACGTCCGGGTGCCGCTTCTCATACTATTGGGACCAGACAGCGGTGCCGTCATTCGCGGTGAAGCTGGCAATGAGAGTGGATCTCTCATCGCTTCTTGGCGGCAGTGCGGGCATCTCAGAGTCATCGTTCTACAGCTTCGACATTTCCCGGATAGCAGACGGGACACTCCGGAGAAGCGATGTGCTTGCGCTGCTGTATTATGCGGGATATCTGACGATAAAGGGGATGGATGATCCTGTCATAGAGCTAGGGTATCCTAATGATGAGATCGGATACAGCTTCACATCCAATCTCATTGAACAGTTCTCAGGAAAGGAGAGGTATGAGATAGAGATATGGGCGAAGCGTTTCAGGGAATCATGCGACAGAGGGGATGAGGAGGCTGTCAGGAAGATGATGGAGGAATACTTCGCAGCCTTTCCGTATGATATGCCCGGGCGGGACAGGAAAGCGTTCTATCATGGGATTTTCCACTCCATTTTCGTGATGACTGGTATCTATTCGATAAGCGAGGACCGGGAAGCAGGAGGAAGAAGCGATGAGGCAGTGATCACGGATCATGGCATATGGATCTTTGAGCTGAAGGTTGACAGGAGTGCGGAAGAGGCGCTGAAGCAGATAAAGGAGAAGGGATACGGCAGGAAATATCTGCACATGATGAAGCCTGGTATGGCAATGCGTCATGTCGGAGTCAGCTTCTCCTCTGAGACAAGAGAGATAGCAGACTGGAAGTGTGTCACGGGTCTTTGACTGACTTTATTCATACAGGTATGATGCAGCTATGAAAGAAGGGTTTGTAAAAGTCGCGGCAGCATCTCCTGAATTAAGAGTTGCTGATCCATCTTATAATGCCGGCAAGATAGTAGATCTTATAAGGAAGGCTGAGAGCCAGGGCGTGAAAGTTCTTGTTTTTCCGGAGCTTTCCATTACAGGTTATACATGTGGTGATCTCTTTTTCCAGAAGAGACTGCAGCAGAGTGCTGATGACGCGCTTCTGTCCATTGTAAAAGATTCAGTTTCCTCCGATGCGCTTATATTCGTCGGCTATCCATTCCTTTTGCGAGGAAAACTGTACAATACAGCAGCTGTCATCAACAGAGGGAAGGTGCTTGCAATCATTCCGAAGCGTAATCTGCCTTCTTATAACGAGTTCTATGAGACTCGATGGTTTACCCCATCTCCTGATAAGAATGAAATGGTCGGGCTATTTGGCTCTGAGGTTGTTTTTGGCAGCAAAGTCATCTTCGAAGCTTCTGTGCCTTCAACGTTGTCGATTGGGTGCGAGATCTGTGAGGACTTGTGGGTGCCTGAGTCTCCTTCTGTTGGCCTTGCTCTCAATGGAGCGACTGTCATTGTGAATCTCTCTGCATCTGATGAAGTGATAGGGAAGGCTGAGTATCGCAGGAATCTCATATCATCTGTGTCTGCCCGTCTTGTAGCAGGGTATATCTATGCTGATGCTGCAGATGGTGAGAGTACTACTGATATGGTCTTCACTGGTAGTAATATCATAGCAGAGAATGGCTCTGTGCTCGCTTCCTCAATGTTCCACAGCAATGAACTCACCATCACAGAGCTGGATACTGACCGTCTTGCTGCTGAACGGCAGAAGATGAATACATTCCCATCAGTTTCATCTGACTATGAGCATATTGCGGTTTCTTTCCGTGAGGAGGAGACGAAACTAACAAGAGTGTTCAGCCCGCATCCTTTCGTCCCTTCTGATGAGAGCGAGAGAAACTCTAGGTGCGAGATGATTCTCACACTCCAGGCTTATGGTCTGAAGAAAAGACTTTCAGCATCACACGCTGCCAAGGCTGTTATTGGTCTTTCCGGTGGCCTTGATTCCACACTTGCATTGCTTGTCACAGTGAGAGCCTTTGACCTCCTCAAGCGCGACAGGAAGGATATCATTGCAATAACAATGCCATGCTTCGGCACAACAGAACGCACTCGCTCCAATGCTGAGAAGCTTGCCGATTCTCTTGGAGTAACATTCCAGACAGTCGACATCACAAAGAGTGTTCTGCAGCACTTCGAGGATATCGGGCAGAGCGTGGATGATCTTTCAGTCACATATGAGAACTGCCAGGCAAGAGAAAGAACACAGGTTCTGATGGACAGTGCCAATAAGACAGGTGGTATTGTAATCGGTACAGGGGACCTTTCCGAACTTGCACTGGGATGGGCTACATATAATGGCGATCATATGAGCATGTATGGTGTTAACTCATCAATTCCAAAGACGCTCGTGCGTTATCTTGTACGCCATATTGCGGACACTATGTCTAATGAATCCTCCCTCATCCTCTATGATATCCTTGCAACTCCTGTATCTCCTGAGCTGCTGCCTGCAAAAGATGGGCAGATATCACAGGTGACAGAGGACATCGTAGGTCCATATGAGCTTCATGATTTCTTTCTCTACTATATGGTCCGATTCGGCTTCCCTCCTCATAAGATCTTCAGAATAGCCTGTGACTCTTTCCGCAGTGATTATTCGCCGACATTCATCAAGAAATGGCTTGTTGTATTTGTCAGAAGATTCTTCCAGCAGCAGTTCAAGCGAAGCTGTCTTCCAGATGGGCCCAAGGTGGGTACTGTGACACTCTCTCCGCGTTCTGATTGGAGGATGCCATCCGATGCCTCATCTGATGCATGGATCAAGGAAGCGGAAGCTATAGAGTTGGAATAGTGTTGTCTGATATAATTCTTTGTAATGTGAAGAATTAAAATTCAATTCGACCCTGTTTGTGCAACTGATATTCCTTTGAATGATATTGTGGGTCAAGAATCTGACGGGATAAATCCGTAGGCTTGCAAGAGCCTTGCTTGACTAGCCTTAGTGACGAGGCTTTCAGTCTCTGAACTACGTTACCGGCGAATGCATAGGCACCGGCGGATGTCGTCCTAGTCCGCCACTCTGCGGTACATGGTTAAACAGTCCTGACAGGCAGGGACAGTGCTGTGTACACGAAACCGCCGGATAACATTGGCGAAGGACCGCGAGGAGAGATGCCTCGCTACTCCAGTGCAGAGGAGCCTTACCGAAGATTATCTGCACACCTGGCCTGGGGCATTCGCCCCTTGCCAGTCTTTGATTCATCTTACAGAACCAGCCTGTAAGTTTCCTCAAAGAGAATTTTATAAGACATACCGCCAGAAAACCTACCAGGCTTGTCCTGCAGGATGAATGCGGCAAAGTTCACTTCGTCTTGTAGAAGGCAATCACATGGCCACAATCCGGACAATAGTATGCAGCAGCCTTCTTTTCCAGTATCAAGCAAAATCGGA
>CASDZV010000028.1 GCA_949285905.1 uncultured Spirochaetales bacterium
CTCCTCTCAGATGCTCTGTAACTTCAACTTCAAACTCGCATTCTTCATCCAGCCATTTCTCCATATTGCAATCTTATCATACCCGATGTTTCTTCCACCATTCCTCTCCATCTTTCGCTTCGCTTAGAAGACGGAGACTCCCGGAGAGTAAGGTTGAAACCAGAGAAGCTTGTCGAGGTGGTGGATATGCTTGAGCCGCTTGATAGGTTCTACCATCCACAGGTCATGATTTGACGGGAGCAGGAAACTGAAATAACATGTAAGTATGAGTTGGAGAGCTGATTTTGAGCTTGGCGGCAAGATTGGCCTGTTTTTCGTGATTGGTTGTGCCACTGCAGCAGTTCTTATTCCGATTCTTGCTTTGTTTTTTTAGTTTTTCTGCCTGAAAGGGCAATGAATGGCAAATAATATAGCAATTCAGACATCTGCGAATGTATAGCAGGCGGTTAGTGGAATTCAGTCTGTTAACCAGAAGCTTGAACAGATGCTGCTTCATCACGTTTCGTGAAGATTTCGGTTCTAGCTCAAAGTGCTGTCATGACTTTTAATACAATAAGTGCGGTTATTGATAAGGTTGTATTTTCCGAGGCCGCATGTGTTACTGCCTATTCTGCTCAGGAACAGCCAGAGCGCTGTCTGCAGATAGTTTTTACAGCTACACAGAAGTCAATGTCTGGGCTTTGCGATTTTAACAAATATCGTTTTTCTCGATACCATTCACCGTAAAATGTGGTGACTTCTGCAGAATCAGGGAGAGATTACTCAATTGCTGTTCATTGAGATCTGAAATGGTCCATGTGCAAAACGCCTTGAGAATGTCTCAGGCGTAATCGGGATCAATATTGAACTGGAATGTGTAGGTCGGGAATGCATCGCTGAGCGCTTTTGTGGCCTCCTTGCGGAAAGATGCATAGTCTGTCAATGAGAAATCGACAACCACATCGAAATGCACTCTTGAATCTTCCATATGAACATGGAATGCATGGAGGGAGATTACAGCTGGAGATACGGCCTTCATGACTTTCAGCACTTCTTTCTTCATAAGTATGACGACAGGATTGTCAGAATTCACTGCATACATACCGAATGTGAAATAAATACCCATCTTGTCCATGATTTCAACCTGTGCATCTGTCATTGCGTCGAAGATTTCTTCGCCTTTTGCATCCGATGGTACCTCGACGTTGCATGTGCCTATCATTCTTGAAGGTCCATAGGTGTGAATCTGGATGTCATAGCCTCCTGAAAGAGGAGGGTGCGTCTGGATGATTTTCCTTATTTCCTGCACTGTGGCTTTTGATGGCCGCTCACCGACAATTGCGGATACTGTATCGACAACACTGCTGACACCAGCGTAGAGAATGAAGATGGAGACAATAATGCCCGCCCAGCCATCAATCGGGAATGATGAGAAGAGCGAGATGATTGCTGCGATGATTGTCACAGATGTTGCCAGCGCATCTGATAGTGCATCTGTACCTGACGCTGAGAGTGCCTCACTTTCAATTTTCCTGCCATTTTTTGCATTGATTCGCCATAGTCCGAGCTTTACTGCAATAGTAAGGAGAAGAATGAAGAGCATTGGAAGCGATACAGTGACAGGGCTTGGGTTCTGTATCTTATCAATTGATGTGCTCAGGAATGCACCTCCAGTGAAGAGAACGATGAATGCAACGAAGAGTGCTGATATATATTCCATTCTGCCAAATCCCAGAGGGTGGGTATGTGTCGGTTTCCTTTTTGCGATATTGAAGCCCATTATCGTGACAAGGGATGAGAGCATGTCGGATGCATTGTTAGCAGCATCAGACATGATGGCAACCGAGCCTGATACGAGACCTATCAGGACTTTGACAACAGCTATGGCAGCGTTCGAAACGATTCCCAGGAATGCTGTCCTCTTCAGTACTTTATTCCGTGTTTCTTCATCAATCATTGAGCTGTAGTCTACATTGGAGAATAAAGCAAATCAAGGTTATAATCGCAGTGTGAGATTATCAGAGTCATTAATTGATGCGCTCATTCCAGAAAGGAAGGGCTTTATATCCATAACAGGCGGAGGCGGAAAGACCACGCTTCTCTCTCTTGTCGCAGCAGCGCTTAAAGAAGAAGGTGTTTCTGTATTGCTGACAACCACCACCAAGGTCGCTTCTCCGTACCTGCATGATTACAAGGCTGACAGAATCTTCTCGGACGAGACTGTTCTTGTCCATGTGCCGCAAAAGGGGGAAGTTGTCTTTTATGCAGAGCGACATACACTTGACATGAAGAAGTGGATAGCACCACGCAGTGAAGTGCTTTCGGCTCTGGCGGAACGATATGATGTGATTATTTCTGAAGCAGACGGATCCCGTGGACTTCCTCTTAAGATACATACCGAGCGCGATCCTGTCATTCATCCGCTGACTACTGCTGTCATTGCTGTGATGGGGCTCTGGGGAATAGGGGAGAAAGCATACTCTGTCACATTCGGAGAAGAAAGGGACATGGTTGTTGATTCTGATTATCTTCAGTGGTATCTCGATGATCCTGAAGGCCTTGCAAAAGCCTTTTGCACTGACAATGCGATTGTATTCAACGGGGCAGAGAATGCCGATGCTTCGCTGTTTGAGATGCTGAAGACGCTGAAGTATCCGGCGCATACGGCTGTTTTCGCTGCATCGGAACTGGAGGATAAGATTTATGGGATTATATGCTGAAGCTGCATCTCTTGAGGAGCAGGGCATTCCTTTTGCTACTGTAACGATTACAGGCGCGAAAGGCATTGTTCCCCGGAAAAACGGGAGAATGTTTGTCGCAGAGGACGGGCGTACGTTCGGAACTGTCGGTGGAGGTAGTGTTGAACACGCAGCTGTTTACCATGCCCGTGAAGCTTTGAAAGAGGGAAGAGGCAGAAGCGTTTCAATAACCAATGGTTCTACAGAAAATACTGTCGATATCTATATTGATGTTCCATTCTCTCCGAAGCGTGTGATTGTCATCGGTTCCGGGCATGTAGGGAGCGCTGTCGCCTTTCTTATGAAACAGCTTGGCTGGAGCGTGAAGGTTCTTGAACTCCAGATTGATGCGGAAATGCTTCTTTCAGAAATGATTGATGATAAAACAGCTGTCGTTATAGCAGGAAAAGCAGGTGCGGGACTTGTTCCAGTGGCTCTCGGCACCAGGGCATTCTATGTCGGTCTTCTCGCTTCCAGAAGCTATAAAACAGACTACGATTCCCGTCTGTATTTTCCAATCGGACTTGACATTGGAGAGGAGACGCCTGAGGAGATAGCTGTCTCAGTAGCCGCGGAGGTGATGGCTGTTTTCAATCATCGCAGCGGTATCAGCAACCGTCTCTGGCAGGAGAAGCTCGTTGTTGTGAGGGGCGCGGGGGACCTTGCAACGGGTACCATTATCAGGCTTTTCAAAGCAGGCTGCAAAGTCATCGCACTGGAAACTGCTGAACCCACTGTCATTCGCAGGACTGTATCATTTGCTGAAGCTGTATATGATGGGGAGATGACTGTTGAAGGTGTTCGTGCTGTGCTTTCCAATAATGATTCAGATATAAGGCAGGCCCTGGATGAAGGTTCTGTCCCTGTTGTGATTGATCCATCCCTTTCAATTCTTGAGCGTTTTCAGCCTGTCGCTCTTGTTGATGCGATTATTGCAAAGAAGAATCTTGGAACAAAACGGGGAATGGCCCCTGTTGTCATTGCTCTCGGGCCCGGATTTGAGGCTGGTGTGGATGCAGATGCAGTCATTGAGACAAAACGCGGTCATACACTTGGTTCTGTTATTTACAATGGTTGCGCAATACCTAATTCCGGTATTCCCGGAAATATTGCGGGGTATGCAGAAGAGCGTGTGATCCATTCCCATGTTCCTGGTGTTTTCAGAGGTGTGAAGAATATTGGGGACATTGTCAGCAAGGGCGATACGATAGCATATATCGGAGAAACTCCTGTCGAGGCACCTATCGATGGGAAGCTGAGAGGATTGCTGCATGATGGTATTTCCGTCCCTCAGAATTTCAAGATTGCAGATATCGATCCGAGAGGAGAGGAAGCGGATCATCTCACTGTCTCTGATAAGGCCAGAGCCATCGCCGGTGGTGTTCTCGAAGCTCTCTTGTCGCTGTTGAATCAAATGGCATTATGAGGCATGCTGGAACTATGTCTGTACTTGAGAAAGAAGTCAAAGCATTGAGGCGTGGAGCAGCCGCGCTTTCAGTTACAAGTGATGAGATCAGAAAACGTGCTCTCATGAGCATGGCTTCTGCTCTGATCTCACATAAAGATGAGATTATAAGCGCAAATAATGAGGATATCAGGCGTGCTGATGAGAAGGGTATTTCAGATTCTCTTCTTCATCGTCTGAAGTTCTCTGATGATAAAATACAGTCTGCAGTGAAGGGACTGGAAGAGCTTTCATCCCTTCCTGATCCTGTCGGGAGAATCAGGGAGATGAGGGAGCTCGATGAGGGCTTTGTGCTGAAGAAGGTCACATTCCCGATTGGTGTCATTGCCATGATCTTCGAAGCGCGCCCGGATGCTCTTGTCCAGATTGCAGGGCTTTGTCTCCGTTCAGGCAATGCTGTGGTTCTCAAGGGCGGCAGTGAAGCAGAGTGCTCGAATCGTACACTGGTCAGAATAATAAAGGAAGCTACTGAGGATATCGTAAATGCCGGCTGGATACTTGGTATCGAAAGCCATGAGGATGTTGATATACTTCTGACACTGGAAAAGGATATCGATCTTGTCATTCCGCGCGGGTCCAACCGTTTTGTGCGCTATGTGATGGATCATACACATATTCCAGTGATTGGGCACTCTGATGGTATCTGCTCCGTGTTTGTCGATGCCTCAGCTGATCTGGATATGGCTGTACAGCTTTGTGTTGACAGCAAGACACAGTATCCTGCGGCCTGTAATGCAGCAGAGACTTTTCTTGTCCACAAGGATGCCGCACCTTCTTTCCTCCCTCTTCTTGCTGCTTCTTTCAGAGAGAAAGGTGTCATAATGCATGGAGATGCGGAGACTCTGCGTTACGTGCCAGATGCAGTGGCTGCGACTGAGGATGATTACCACACAGAGTATCTTGCACTTGAGTGTGCGCTGAAAGTTGTTGACAGTATCGATGAAGCTATTGATCATATCGCAGCGCATGGTTCCCATCACACAGATGCTATCGTTACACGCTCTGCAGAGAACAGGGACATGTTCTTCAGCAGAGTGGATAGTGCTGATGTATTCTGCAATGTGTCGACACGTTTTGCTGATGGTTTCAGGTTCGGGCTGGGGGCAGAAGTCGGTATCTCGACATCTAAAATACATGCCCGTGGTCCGGTTGGACTGGATGGTCTGATGACAACGAAGTGGCTTCTTGAAGGGCATGGCGAGATTGTCGCTGATTACACAGGTCCTGCAGGTAAGAGGTTTAAGCACAAGGAGCTGATGTGATGCGCGATTTCTCTTCAGTGAAGCGTATAGTCGTGAAGGCCGGAACAAACCTGCTCTCATCTGAGAGCGGTGTTGATATGGATAGAATCAGTGCGATTGTCGATCAGATCTCAGCGCTGAAAGAGATGGGCCATCAGGTCATTCTTGTCTCTTCCGGCGCTGTAGGGCTGGGAGCAAAAGCGCTGGGACATACAAGTCCCGTCGTGTATGTCGCCATGAAGCAGGCATGTGCCGCGATAGGACAGCCTCTTCTTATGAGTGCTTACAGAGAGGAATTCCAGCGCCATAATCTTCTGTGCGCTCAGGTTCTTATAACGCGCTCAATTCTCAATAACCGGAAAAGCTACAATAATCTCCGCTCCTCAGTTTCCATGCTTCTTGCGATGGGAGTCACTCCGATTTTCAATGAAAATGACGTTGTCTCAACGTCTGAACTCAAGGATGTCTTTGGCGACAATGACAGAATGAGTGCGCTGGTCGCTTCCAAGATTGATGCGGATCTTCTTGTCCTGCTTACGGACATAGATGGGCTTTATACCGGCAATCCCCGTACAGATGAAAACGCTGTGCTGATACATACAATCCCTGAGATAACGCCTCAGATTATGTCATATGCTAAAGGAGCAGGATCCGCGTTCGCAACAGGAGGAATGAAGACAAAGCTTCTTGCTGCAGAAATTGCCCAGAAGGGTGGCTGCGGTACTGTCATCGCTTCTGGCTATGAGAAGAATGTGCTTATCAGGATTGTGAGGGGAGAGGAAATCGGATCATACATTCTTCCGGAAGAGAGGCTCTCGCAGAGGGAGAGGTGGATTATAAATACCCCGCCACGTGGCACTATTGTCGTTGATGAAGGTGCCAAGCGCGCACTTTTTGCCCATAAAAGCCTTCTGCCTTCCGGTGTTAGGGGGATAGAGGGTGTCTTTGGAAAAGGTGAGGTTGCCGCTATAATGGATACAGAAGGCTGTGTCTTTGCAAAAGCTGTACCTTATTTCGATAGCACAGAGATAGAGAAGCTTCAGGGACACAAGAGCTCTGAAATCGAATCTGTTTTAGGTAAAGGGAGGAAGGATGTGATCTTCCGTCCGGAGGATCTGGTCTTTACAGAAAGTGTCTAATTACAGAGTAATGCATCAGCGCCAGGATGTTGGCATCAGAATATCATCGCTATACAGACAGGAACAGCTGTCCATAGGCATTCTTGATCTTTCGAGCAAGGAGGAGCTTGTTGAGACGCTGAAGTGGTATACAGCGAACATGTCGAATTCGCTTTATGTCATCACACTCCAGGGCAGAATCGAAGAAGAAGACTGGCAGTCAATGTTTCCTGATGTCAATTTCATCATCTTCAAGCAGGCTGCAACGACAGGTGAATATATCAATGCGTTTGCAGACGAGTGCTATGCCACATACTTTCTCGTTGTCAGGACAGATGCTTCGCTTATCGCATTCGATGGCGAACGTCTTATGCAGGCAATGGCGGAGAAGAATCATCCTGCGCTCATCACACCTGTGATGATTTCCTCCTCTCTGGAAGTGCTGCCTACGCTCCGTGCTCCATATATCAATGGCCGTCAGGTCGATCCTTTGTCATTCACCCCGTCAATAGACAGTGACGAAGAGGATGAGAATCTCTATCCGGTGATGGAGCTTGGGCTTTATGACAGAGCATTGTTCCAGCGCCTCAGATCCTATGACACAATGATTTCCGGTGAGTTCTATCAGGCTATGGATTTCGGAGTGCGCTGTTTCCTGCTCGGTTATAAAATCATAACGACCCGTGCGCTTGCCATACAGTTTCCGAAGCGTCTTTCGGTCATTGAGGACCGATCGCTGTGCGATGGCGCTGACCGCTTCTATACAAAAGCTATGTCTATCAGACGTATTGCTGGAAAGAACGTCATAGAGAAGTGGAAACCGTATGTGAATAAGGAAGTCCTGAATGAAGAGGTGAAGAAAAAGCAGATGCTGCTGCAGAAGACAGATTTCTTTACCCTTATGAAGAACTGGAAGACAAAGGATTCTGCTGAGAGCTAGCTCTTAATCAGCTAATTAATTAAAATCCCGTAATATGAATGTGAAGGATGAGCTCTTGTCTAATCTGCTGCACTCTGCTTCCCCTCTTTCGGGAACAGAGCTTGCTGACAGAATAGGGTGTTCAAGGATGGCCATTTCAAAAGGAGCCTCAGCACTTGCTGCTGATGGTTATAAGATTTCTGTTTCGAGATCAGATGGCTACAAGCTGGAGAAAAGCGATGTGCTGTCACAGCAGATTCTTGAACATGTATTCAATATTCCCGCTTTTTATTTCCCTGTATGTGAAAGCACAATGACCGAAGCAAAGAATCTGGTGAACAGAGGCACCTCTGTTCCATTCGCAGTTGTCGCTTCCAGACAGGAGAGAGGCCGTGGAAGACTTGGCCGAAGCTTTTTCTCCCCTGAAGGCGGGGTATATCTTTCCATTGCGCTTCCAGGTACGTCCATTCCCAATCCAGATATGCTCACGACAGCAGCCTCTCTTGCTGTAAGCCGCTCAATTGAAGCTCTTACAGGGCTGGAGTGCGCAATCAAATGGGTCAATGATATCTACATCCACGGGAGAAAAGCTGTAGGTATCCTCACAGAAGGGCTTGTGAATATGGAAGAAGGGGGTCTGGATAAAGCTATCATAGGCATTGGTGTTAATCTTCAGAAGGGGGATGAGAAAGTTCCTGATGAACTTAAAGACAAGCTTATCTATCTCTATCCGGAAGGGAACTCTCCTGTAACCCGCTCAGAGCTTGCTGCGAGAATTACAGATGAGATACTCTCTGTCCTTGATGAGGATTTTATTGATGAATACCGCTCCCGCTGTTTTATCCTCGGCTCAGAGATCACAGTGATAAAAAATGGTATCGGACGCGATGCTGTTGCTTTGGATGTGGATGATAAGGCCGGCCTTGTGGTAAGGTATTCAGACGGCAGCACAGAGACGCTCTCTTCTGGAGAAGTGACGCTCAGGATTTGATGAGGTGATTATGCTTAATGAACTTAAAATTGAATGGAAGAATGCGATAGAGGCAGAGCTCAGAAACTATCTTGGGACTGAGACAATCCCAGAGCTCACAATCGGAGTGCCACCGAAAAGCGAAATGGGCGATGCAGCATTCCCGATGTTCCCGTATGCAAAGCTTGCAGGGAAGGCACCTGCTCTTATTGCGAAGGATGTCATGGCGTCTCTTGCAGAAAAAACACACCCGGAAGGGGAGATTCTTATTGCGGGCCCTTATCTCAACATCCGCTTTGATATCCCGTCGCTCTCTGATGAGATTCTCTCACAGGTGGAGAAAGCTGGTGACAGCTATGGTTATGTGAATGATCTTGCAGGGAAACGCATCATGGTGGAGTTCTCGTGCCCGAATACGAACAAGCCACTGCATCTTGGACATATGAGGAATGACTCTCTCGGAGAGTCTGTATCCCATCTCCTGAAAGCTGCTGGTGCTGAGGTGTTGAAAGTCAATCTCATCAATAACCGTGGCGTTCATATCTGCAAGTCGATGCTTGCGTATAAGATGTTTGGCAATGGCGAGACACCAGAAACGACAGGAGAGAAAGGGGACCATTTTGTCGGCCGCTACTATGTGCGCTTTGCTCAGTGGGAGAAGGAAGCAGAGGAGGCTAAGGCAGCGAACAGCGGCAGAGTGAACGATCCTTCATTCATCGATCCTGATACAGAAGCTCAGAAGATGCTCAAACTCTGGGAAGATGGGGACAAAGAGGTAAGAGATCTCTGGGAGAAGATGAACAAGTGGACTCTGGACGGACTTAGTGAGAGCTACAGGAATATGGGAATCTCTTTCGACAAGCTCTATTACGAGAGTGATACTTATAAACTTGGCAGAAGCGAAGTGATGAAAGGTCTTGATATGGGAGTCTTCAAGAAGGAGGAGGATGGATCTGTTCAGGTCGATCTATCCCCCATCTCTCTTGATAAGAAAGTCCTTCTGCGCCGTGATGGCACCACGCTTTATATGACGCAGGATATCGGGACAGCTGTTAAGCGTCATGAGGACTGGCCGTTTGATTCCCTGATTTACGTTGTCGCTTCAGAGCAGAACTATCATTTCAAGGTACTTTTCTATGTGCTTTCGCTTCTTGGATACAAGTGGGCAGAGGAGCTGCATCATCTTTCATATGGCATGGTGAATCTTCCTGAAGGAAAGATGAAAAGCAGGGAAGGGACAGTTGTCGATGCCGATGATCTTCTTGCGGAACTCACTGAGCTTGCAAAAGGCGAGATAGAAGCAAAGGGCAGGGAAGAGGCTGTTGGGGATGTTGCTGAGACTGCCCGTAAGATTGCGCTTGGCGCGCTTAACTACTATCTTCTCCAGGTCCAGCCACAGCATGACATGATTTTTGATCCGAAGAAGTCTATTTCGTTCAATGGGAATACCGGTCCCTATCTGCAGTATACATGTGCGCGTATTTCTTCGATCCTCAGAAAGGCAGAGGAGGAGAATGGCGAATATGAAGGAGTGGAAGCTGATGGAAAACTTCTCGTGAATGATGATGAGAAGACGCTTCTGAAAGCAATTGAATCATTCCCGGATACAGTCCGTAAAGCAGCTCTTAGCTATGATCCTTCTATCATTGCCTCGTATCTGTATGATAATGCGAAGACATTCAGCCATTATTATCATGATAATCAGATTCTCAAAGCAGGGACAAAGGAGCTCTCTGTAACGCGTCTTTCACTGATCAAGGCGCTGAGAACCGTGATGAAGAATGGTTTTGATCTTATCGGTGTGCCTTATCTTGAGTCGATGTGAGAAGAGCAGCAAAAGAGGAAGCATCTTTTCTGAAATCCTCTTCGTTTCCCTCCAGCACTGACTCAAGGTGCTGGAGAAGGAGTGCTGTGAAAAGCGATGACAGGAACGCATTCTGATACCCCAGCGCGTTTATTATCACATCAATCTGGCTCTTGATCATCAGCTCCAGCGCTCTTGCTTCTTCCTCTGCTCTTTCATCAGAGTATCTGAGTGCGAAGACAGTTCTGAGATAAGGGAAGAGCGCTTCATCTGAGAATATCTCAGTCCATTCAGCAGCCGCACGCTGAAGCACAGTCTCTGCATCTCCTTCCAGATTGAGGCGAAACCCTTTTGCCATCAGTGCCCTGTGACCCTCTGTGAAGACTGCTTCGAGAATCTCATCCTTTGATGAAAACCAATGATAAAGTGAAGCCTTGTTCAGTCCTAGTTCTTTTCCTAGTGTCTGCATTGTCAGCTTATCGATGCCTGAGAATGCGATGATTTCAGTCGCCTTCTGTACTATTTCATCTCTGCCTTTGATTTTCATATCTGTAATTATACATACAAACGGTAGTTTAGCGGCATGAAATTGGATTCTTCATCTCTTAAAATTGCCAGCAAAATCAATTATGCTAGGAAAAATGGTAAAGACAGTTTATGCGGCTAATAATGAACAAGCTACGTATTATCTGAAGCAACATCAAGGAGAGAGTATAAAGAACATCTCAGATGGTACAATCGCAAGATACGGCTCTGTTGGCCGCAATAAGATGATATCAAACAAAGCACGTGAGAAGTCATTAAAGAATGGGTTCTCTCCACAAGAACATAGTACTGCAGCTGCAAATGTAGTTGTTCTTTATGAATATAGCCATATGATCATTGAGAGACCTGATAGAAAAGGCAATGCTGATGTAACAATCAGATATTATGAAACATCTATTGAATTTAGCCCCTCAGGTAAACGCGGATGGGCTCAGATAATGATGAAGATGAGTAATATCGAGGGCAATACACTATATACGATAGAATTGATTGGGATAAAAAATAAGTCTGACCTCATTGATGAACCACTCTCCGAAGAGGCGATTCGAGCGTCAGACCCTATAATTAAACTACCATCAGAACCTTAAAATGTCAATTTTGCAGCAAACATTCAACTTTGGAAATATCAAGTTCCATGAATAGCAACTTTGGTTAAATGATGTCTCTTGACTTAATGAGCTAGCCGCTTTTGTATTTACGCGATAAACGGTATATATATAATATTCCAGCCAACCATTTGCTTGACACTTCATAGTTCAGTCTCTGACGCCATTTAATCTGCAATAATTTCTGCGATTCCAGCCTTTTCTTTGAACTGGATCCTAACCTGGTAGATGTGTATGGCAACAATATCAGGACTGCCTTTCCGGTCGGGTCTTGTGACCATGCAGACAGCCTCTCTGAAGAGCCTTGCAATGTTGGCCGCAGCCGTATCATGTTCAGGTATCGAGAAGCCATTGGCAAGCGATTTTGACAAGGCCTTGTTGCTGAGCAGCTTGCCAATGCTGGTTGAACTGATCCTGGCTGTTGTTCCATCCGACAGATTCCTGATATATGTCCCCTTGATTCTTTTCAGATACTCAGCTGCGGCTTTCTTGTTCCCCGCATAGAACAGATTGTCAGCCACAGGCAGCCTCTGCATTCTCATTATCTTCAGGAGAAAAATCTCCAGTGAGGAAACGGCTTTCTATATCGGCTACGAAACTGAGTTCTTCAGGTCTGTAGTTCGTATAGTGATCAGTCATGGATGCTGTCAGATGGCCTGTGATTGCCCGTATCATTGAAGGGCTTACACCCAGCTTCTGGCAGCGTGTAATGAAGAAATTTCTCCAGGAACGGAATTTGATATTTCTTTCTATCCGTTCTTCTTCGGAGATCCCGATCTTCTCCATCGCAGCATATAGCTTATCCCGCACTCGCTCCTCAGCTACCGGAGTGCCTGTAGAGGAGGCGAATATGTAGCTGGTTCCTGTGTGGTTCATCGAATAGAGATAAAGCAGCAGCTCCCTTGTCTCCTGTGTGATCGGTATGATTTTGTCTTCTGAGTTCTTCGTCGTATCCTCGCCATACTGCCTGCTATAGTTCTTCGAAACGAAAATATACGTTGGATGAAGATAGTCCACCTTCAGGGCAAGGATCTCCCCGATCCTCAAGCCTGACTGAGAAGCAAGATAGCTCGCGCCATAGGCAATCCAGTCACCATTCCAGTAGAAGTCGATCATATCCCTGTCGAGGATCCTCATGGCTTCCTCTTCAGAGAGGCGGCCTGTCTTCTTCCTTTCCACGGTACGCTGAAGAGTCCGTTCGACTGGATTCTTCTCGATAATTCCACGGATGACAGCTTCCTTGAACATGATCATCAATACAGATCTCACATTGTTGGTTGTCTTCGGACTCAGTTTGTACTTGTTCTTCAGGAGGCCGAAGAACTTCTCGATAAGCTCTGGAGTGATGGAATCCATCGTGTATTTTCCGAAGAAGGGGATGAGCCTGCTCGTTGTCCACATACGGCAGTTCCCAGCATAGCTCTTCTTGATGCCTGGATGCTTCTCTGTCCCTCGGTTCCTCCTTGCAAGCACATATGGGCATTTGTCCCAGATCCACCAGTCCTTTGCATACTCCTTGAATGTCAGGACCTTCGGCTTTTCGATATGAAGCATGTCATTCATCTTCTCAGGATCGGCCATGAACTCATAGGCATACTTCTTTGCCTTCTCGAATGAGGTACAGCCGGTGGTCCTTGCGACACGGATATGCCGTCTGTCATCCCAAACGCGGAAATACCAGATCTTCCGGCCCTTGCTGTTTTTTCTCGTATAGAATGTGCATGGCATGCGGAATTTCATATTTCCTCCTGCCTGCAATTTTCCGCGATTTTGCAATAAAACTGGATGTAGCAAAGCGTAAAGAAGTGTATCAACTGATACAGTTTCCAAATTTTCAATTGGTTACAATCTGGTAACAGCACTATAAAAAACAAAGCGCAACTCCTTTTCATACAAGAAGTTGCGCCTAGCTCCCCCGGAGGGATTTGAACCCCCGACAGGGTGGTTAACAGCCACCTGCTCTACCGACTGAGCTACAGGAGAATATGTTCTTTCGAACATGCAAGAATCTACACCTTATCCACTTTTCTGTCAATAGATTTGATATTCATTTTACACCAAAAAGATAAATTCTTTTATTGTAATGAATTGTTTTTATTGTCTGAAAGTTCTTTCAGTAATGTGAAAGCAATTGAGAATATAGGGACAGCTAGCAGCATTCCAGGAATTCCAAATAAAGCACCACCTATAGTAACTGCCATGAAGACATAAACTGAAGGCACTCCTGTTGTGGTTCCTACAACGCGTGGGTATATCAGATTGCCTTCAGCTTGCTGCAGGACAATGATGAATACAAGGAAAAGCAATCCTTTCCATGGTTCGACTACAGCAATCATGAAGGCTCCAATCAGGGCACCTATGATTGCGCCATAGATAGGAATCAGAGCCATAACACATGTGAGGATTGCAACAGTCAGCGCGTATGGAAATCCTAGCACAAGCATTCCTCCGAAACAGAGTGCGCCAATGATAAGTGCCTCAGTAACCTGGGCTGTGATGAATCTGGAAAAAGCTATGCAGCTGATAGAGGCCGCATGCTTCAGATATTCCAGTTTTTCCTTCCTGATAAAAAGTGCAAGCAGCTTTGTGATGTGTCTCTGCAGTCTTTCCTTGTTAGCGATGAAATAAACAGCGAATACAAAAGAGACACAGAATACGATGAAAGATGAAACCATCTGCAGAAGTGTTGATAGCGTATAGGATATTATCGAGGGGGTGAATTCATCAATCTTCTGCTCGATTGCATCTGCCAGTGTCAGAATACCTGAATCTGCCCCGTCAAAGAATGTCTTTATCACCGGTATGGACGAGACATCCACTTTGTTCCATATATTGCTGCTTTCAGCAAAGTCCCTCAGCGAATCGACAAAGAGTGATATAGCGTTTATGAGGGATGGAAGGACAATTGTGAAAACAATGGCAATGAACAAAAGAAGAAGTATCATTGTCAGCAGCAGCGAAACGCCTCTGCTGTGAAGTTTTATGAAATGGTTTTTGCATCTTTTCAGATGCCGCTCGAGAAATGTTGCTGGAAGATTCATCACAAAGCCTATGAATATACCTCCAAGCACTGGGGCGAGCGCTGAAGAAAGTACACTTTCAAGCCATGGCAATGTTGTTTTATAGTTCCATATGAATGTTATACCAGTGGCCAGAAGGAGACCAAGAAGCAGTATTCTGAAGAATTCATTGCGTTTCATAAGACTATCCTCATGATCTGAAAGTCTGTCTCTTGCCCTGTGCTTTTCTCACAGAGCCATAGCCGCTTTCGAGATTGATTATTTCTTCGCCAAGGCTGATGAATCCTCTGAAGAAAGAATGTATCTCGCTTCCTTCACCTCTGAGCGGTCTCAGATTCTCCCTGTAGCGTAGTACATTGACAGTTTCTGTATCCATTGTAAGTCTTCCGCTCTCTTCTTCAATATGATAGCCATTATCTGTTTCTGTCACAGTGCATTTTCCAAGCTGGATGAGATGTCCGCCAATCGAGGCTATATTGCGTCTTGAGTCGGCTGCTGATAATGAGACTGCCCAGCCATTTCCCATTGCGTTTATCTCTGTAAGATTGATGCTTTTCTGTGTAGTTCCTCTCATCCATGTAAAAGATGTGGCAGAATCTGCTCCGGTTTTAAGTATTCTATCACCTATGAACAGTGTCCCTTCTGAAGGCATGCCCATGTATTTTGCTGTGTACGCAAGACTCTTTCCATCTTCTTCCTGGGACGAGAAGACAAATGGCTGTAACGCATCATCGTGTATTGTTATATCTGCCTTAAAACCAGTTTCTCCTGATGGAAGCAGTATTTTGGGTGCAGTGATCAATAGTATTCTCTGGCCGCTTCGTTTTAGCATGGAGATTGTCATTTCGCTGTCATAGTAGGTGAGACTGCTGTCATCTGCATACGATGCGCTAAGTTTTGACACTTTCTCAGATTTGTATTTGAGGTTGTGATGTGATGAAACTTTTTCAAGTAAAGCATCAAATATGGTGATTGAATGCAATCCTGCAATACCGAGATCCGCAAAGATTGTGCTCACTAGAAGCTTTTTCTCTGGATCAAGGAATGTGTAGATATCAGCACCGCGGAGAGTTCCGGTTTTCCGCATATATTCATTGATGTTTCCAGCAGTGGCGGTTTTCATTAATCTGATTATAGCAGGAAAGTGAAGTATCAGTCTCGTTGCTGATGACGAAAAAAGCCACAGACCTTTTCAGATACTGTGGCTTCATGAAGCTATAGTCAGCTCACTGAGCTGAGATGTTCATCACATCTGTAAGGAATGTTGTGATGAAATTGTCTTCGAAAGCATCGGAAGAGAGGATGCTGGATTCGAGATCCTGTGCAGCAAGGGTACCGGAGCTTGCGATATACATCATGTCGAGATAGTTTGTCCAGTTAGCATTTGGTATGCCACCTGCTACAGGGCGTACGATGATGTAACTCGATCCGGCGGAAACTGGTCCGAGAACTGTGTTGTCAGCTGCGCGGTAAAGCTCTTCCTGGAATGCTGTATCAGCTGTAGCAGCATTGTACAGAAGTCCTTCAGGATCATTGCCTGCCAGACCATTGATGAATGATGACTGTGCAGGGTTGTAAGATGATGGGTTTACGTCCGTTACAGTAAGGTTGTACTCAGCTGTTGCGGCGTCAAAGTCTTCTGCAGCGGCTGCATAAATCTCATCTGCCTTGGCTTCTACAAAAGCGCTCATTGTCTCGCTGTCGTTGACAGAGATATATCTCTTGATATCGGAAAGGACAGACGCATCTGCTGTATCTGCTGCGGCTGCATCGCTGTCAGCGCGGAAAATCATCCATCCGGAGTATCCCTGTACTGGAGCTGTCATCTCGCCAGTGACTGTCTCAAAGACTGCTGTTGCATCATCTTCTGCCATCAGCATAGTCTCAAGGTCGTTGAATGCGACTGTGCCCATCTTTCCATTTTCGCTCTTGTATGTATCTGTGGAACTTGCTGCAGCTGCCTCTTCGAATGTTGTCTCACCATTTGCAATGGATGAGATAAGGTCATCAGCTTCAGCCTCTGTTGCAACTGTGATGACGGAAAGGTCTCTTGTCATGAATGGAGCAGGGTTTTCTGCTGCATAAAGAGCAGCTTCCTCATCAGGGTATGTGTCGTAATCAACGGTGATGTACTGGAAAGACTTTGCATTGCTGTTGAGTGCTGTTACAAAGCTGTGCTCTGCATTGGATGACTTCACAGATGTCATGTCCTGATAGACAACCTGTGCCGGAATCATGCCTTCAAGCTGATTCTTCAGAGCGTCTTTGTCCATCTGGGAGGCGGCATTATATGCATCCATATCGAATTTGCCGTTCTCATCGCGGTAGAGACCGCTGTTTACAATACCCTGGCTGAGCATTCTGTCCGATACGCTGATATCGGCTTCATCAGCCATCTGGGTGAGTGCTGTCTGGAATACTGTCTGGTAGAATGCCTGCGCATAGAGCTGCATCATATTCTGCTGATTCATTCCATAAGTCTGTGAGAGTGAATACAGCTGATTATAGAAATAATTGTCATAGACAAGCTCGAGCTTGATATCATCACCATTATAGCTTCCGAATGTGATGCTCTGTCCATTGCCTGTGCTGAAGACAGTTGTCGGAAGAATGAATGTTACGGAGATGAGAATCAGTACGACAACACCGATTATCCAGCCGATTGATCTGCTGTGTTTTTTCTTGTTCTTGCCGTTCTTCTTCCCATTCTCAGGGATGACTGCACCATTTGCGTTATTGTCTGAAGGCATCCTGAAACCTCTTTTCCAAATAATATTAAGGCTATTCCACAAAGGAACAGCCAGATAGAAAATTACCATCGATGTGCTGTATCTGTCAATTCTGCTTACCTCAGCCAACGCCCAGATCAGTGTTTTCGATCAGCACTTCAGCTTTAGTGCTTTTTGCTATCTCAGGAGCAAGTTCTTCGATGAAAAACTTTGCCAGTTCAGGGTTTCCTTTTTCTTTTGATGAATTTGGACAGAAGAGATTCACAGAGTAGTATGAGAATAGCGTTTCTGCGGTATTTACTGAGGATATGATATCATCCTCTGTCTGTCCTTCCATTCCGGCGAGAAGGCATACTCCTTCGAAATACTGCCGGATCATCTGAGGTGTCACATCCTTTCCGATGCCTTTTTTCCATCTTTCCCTCAGCTCGGGATTGAAAGATTCGACACCTGTGCGGTAATGCACGCGGCATGGAAAGTGTGCACTGAATGCTTCCAGCTTTTCTCTGTACATCCAATGTGCTTCAAACCAGAGGTCGCTGATGTTCCTGTCTCTGACTGTGTCTGCGATAAGCCTGATTGTCTTGTCATCAAACTCCATCGCTGAGCCTGAATTGATGATATCGAGGACTCCGTACTTGCCTGTTACGGCTTTCAGGACAGGTTCATTTACGCTATATGGATCTGTAGATATGTCCTGATAGTAGTCGCAGAATGTGCACTTTCGCCAGCGGCAGCCAGTGCCTTGCAGAAGCAGGAATTCACGTTTCAGACCCTTGGTAATCTCGCTGTATCTCACAAGTTCACTCATGGGTATCTCCTCTTAAGGTATCCTATTGCGGCATATGCAAGCGGTGTGCCTGCAATGGCTTCAATAACAAGCTTTGCAGCATATTGGACAGCTATCATTGAGAAAATGTCTTTCATCGGGGCAGTCCCTGTGAATGCGATAAGCACAAAGAAGACTGTGTCAAATAGATAGCCTACGCACGATGATCCGATGGTTCTCATCCACAGTCTTTTGCCATCCCTCTGTTTATTCTTCATCCATACAAGCACTTTCGCATTGGCGAGCTCTCCAAGAAGAAAGGAAATAAGGGATGCGACGACAATTCTCGGCACATATGTGTAAATTGTTGCATAAGCGTTTTGCACATCTTCCATGTATTCAGGATAGGGCAATACGACACCGATTGATGTGAAGATTACTAGAAGGGCATTGCAGATGAATGTCAGGATTATGATTTTCTTTGCTGTCTTATAACCCCAGACTTCCGCAAGCACATCACCAAGCATATAAGCAAATGGAAATGTGATTGTTCCCGCATCAAAGAGCGACAAAGATCCGATTGTAATGATCTTGACTGCCATGAGATTGGCAATGAGGTAAAGCGTGACCAGAATGGCTGTCACAACGACAAGCGGTGTGAAATCACCTTTCCGGTTTTTTAAAGGGTTCTCCGGTACCTTGTTTTCCATAATGCTCGGAATATAGCAGAATGATTAAAGCTGTACAACAGTGACTGGAAGTATGATTTGATGATAGATTGGAGGAATGGTATCTGAAGTGAGAAAAATAACAAGGAATATATTGTGCTTTTTGTTCGTTGCTGCTCTTTTCGTCTCATGCCAGACGATGGCAGAAGCACCGGATTATTCAAATCCATCCAGCTGGGCATATCTAGGAATCGGGAAAAACCAGGAGGCCGACCTCTTCCTTATCTGTCCCACTGTGGATATGGGGGAGGATGGAAGGCTTAATATGTCTTTATCTGACGAGGAGACAAAGGCCTCTTTCGTGGGTGCTCTCAATATGGAGAGGGGAATATATGAGGATGCAGCAGTGATGTACGCACCGTTTTACAGGCAGATGACGTTTCCTGTCTATGCCGAGCGTGTTGCAGAGGATGGAGAGCATCTGGAGATTGCTTACAGTGATGTTGAAGACGCGTTCATCTATTACCTTGAGAATTATAATAACGGCCGTCCTTTCATTCTTGCAGGATTCTCCCAAGGTGCACAGCTTGCTTTGTTGCTTCTTGAGAATCTTTTCCAGGATTCCGATCTTCAGGAAAGACTTGTCGCAGCTTACATCATTGGCTGGAAGGTCACAGAAGAGGATCTGTGGCAGTATCCTCATCTGAAGATGGCAACAGGTGGGGATGATACAGGTGTCATTGTCTCCTTCAATACAGAGGCCCCTGGGGTGGATGATTCAATCATTGTCCCAGCAGGAACAGAAACAGCTGCTATAAATCCACTGAACTGGAAGACGGACAGTACGAAAGCAGATAAATCAATGAACAAGGGCGCTTGCTTCACTGATTATTCAGGTACTGTCACAAGCGAGGTGAGTAATCTCACTGGAGCATATATAGATGATGAACGAGGTACTCTCAAAGCTGTAGATATTGTTCCTGAGGACTACAGCAGCAGCTTATTCCCTGACGGTGTCTATCATCTATATGATTATCAGTTTTTCTTCAGAAACCTGCAGGAGAATGTGAGTGTAAGAACAGAAGCGTGGATGAATCAGGAAGCACTCAATACAGCAGTCTGAGCAGAGTCATCCCTGAATAGCGCAGAGGCAGGAAATTTCATTGCAGACAGAACCTGAAAGAAATCGCCACCAGAACCTGCTGTATCGAGAATCAGAAGCACAGTGAAAAGCAGATTGTACTCATCTCCAGAAATAAGCAGAAGAAACAAGAGAACGATGCCGAGAATCACAGACGGGGAGAGCGCGATGACAATGAATTGTTTCCTGCTGAAAAGAGCATCGCTTCCTATTGATATAATCGGGAAACTGAATGAGATTCTGATTTTTCTTCCAGAGAAAATCCAGATGAATAGTGCATGCACGGCTTCATGCAATACGGTGTATATGATGGCATAGAGCAGAATGCCAACTAAGCCAATATTGCTCTTTTCTGTCATGGCACAGCTGAAAACAGCAATCAGACCGGAAATCAGGAAAATGAGAGCATTGCATGCTATGAAGATTCTGGATTTTTGTGATGTATAATCAATCGTTCCAATCTGATCCATGCTTTTGTATTATAATCCACACCTTTTTCTCCGCAAAGTTTGACCGAACAGAGGGTTTATTGCGTATACCTTACAGGAGCCATTGAGCTCCGGAGGAGGAGAAATGGCAGAATTGACAGCTGCGGAGACGAATGACTGCATAAGACGCATAACGATGGAGGAC